>JADHUI010000001.1 GCA_016784605.1 Fidelibacterota bacterium
TCTTTAAGGCGCCAATCTGGTACCTTAAACTTTCCCATTCTTTTTTGGTCAACTGAAAAATAAATTCTTTAGGAAACCTAACTTTATTGCGATTCACAGCCCTGTTAATCTGTTTTGTTTCCACATTATAAATTTTAGCCAAATCACTATCCAGCATCACCTGTTCACCCCGAATGGTGTAAATCAGCTTTTGGATTTTGACCGGGTCCGTGATTATGCTTTTACTACGCATTCACCGCTCCCTTTTTAATTGAGAATTGATAATTTTGAATTGACTATTTTCAATTGGCTCCGTTCCCGTGCTGCGGTGTGGGATAGGCGATTAAACTCTGTGAGGGTTTTGAAAGATTGGGTTTGATTGTTCAATCCAAAAAACGGGATTGCTTCTCCCGCAAATGCGGGATCGCAATGACAATAAGGGTTAGTTCGCATGTACAACCCCTTCCCCAAAACCTTTAATCTCAATGGCAACATCCTCCGGGTCCACTAATTCGCAGGTGGTATCAAAGGTTAAGTTTGATTCTCCCGCTGATAAGGATGTAAATACAATTTGGGCTAAACTCCCTGTGCCTGCAACCGTTATAGAATCGCTCCCTAAAAAAGATGTATTCAAATGAATAATTCCATTATTATCATCTATGTCTGTCATAAAAATAGGCGCTTGAGATGCGTCATTAAAAAAGGATCCTACATTTATAGAAACAACCTGTAGTTTTGATTTATCGTACTGAAATTGAACATAGCTCCCAGCTAAATCTTCTACGCCCAAAACAAAAACATCTATAGGAAAACTTCCGCCGGGGGATGTATTAATTTCTATGGGATAAAAAGTAAGGGCGGGTGTTTCATATTCTACTTCTTCCTCATCTAGGGGGTTGTCAAAAACCCCATCTTCTGGTGGAATTTCATTTTGGCAAGCCATAAAGAATAAGAAGAATGATAAGGAGTATTTTAAGTAATTCATAATGGAAACTCCCAGCTAAGTTGGATTTGGTTTGTGGATGGGGTAATAGCAAGTTGAAGGGGGCGTGCGTTGGATGCTTCATCCTCGTTTTTAGGCCCAGTTAAAAATGCATGAATCGTATTTATTAACCAAACACCTCCCGCGGTTGCAGAAAAAAGCATTAATTGGTCATTAGCCTTTGTCATATTATTTCTAGCTTCATCAACCAATACCTTGTAATTGGCAATATCGGCGGGAACAGTTGCGGACTGATAGTTGGTCAGTTGTGTGTTATATTCCGTTTGGAACGATGTGTAATCACTGTTGCTTTTTGCCGCCATTCCAAGAATCCCCGCTTCTAATAAAAACAGGGTATATCCTGCTCCTTTTTTTCCGCTATAAATTTGACCAAACCCAGGCATAACTAAAGACCGCATTAATGCGCCCATCTGCGTTTTTGGCTTTTCTCCGCCTGTGTACACTTGTGCTCCCTTTTTCTGTCTTTCGATTAAATCTTGTGGTGGCTCCAGATTCATGATTCGCCAAGCTAATACTTCAATTTCAACAATGAGTCCATCCTTAGGTCCGGCATAAGTTGCGCTTTGGCTATTTTCTGTTGCGCCAGATTCAACCGATACATTTTTTACATCAATCGTATAAGAGCTTCCTATTTTTCCAATAGCGCCACTTATCATATATTGGCATCCCAATAATGCTCCCACCTCTACGGCACATTCATCGCTTGTACAACCCGTTTGTTGAAATCCTTGTTCTTCTAGGATTTCTTTCATCATGGTTCGCTGAACCAAAATAACAGCATTTGTTTTGCCTAGAGCAGAGCTGAAACGATCCGTTAATGTTGCCGCTTCTTTTGGGTTGATCCCCCGAGCCTCGAAGTCTAAAACGGCTGTTGTTTTTTTCCCTTCGCTTAACAATTGTTTTGTTTCGTCGGTCAGGGTCGTGTTTTGCCCAAACAAATAGGTGTTAAAAATGAAGATTAAAAGAGCGGGTGTTAATCGTAGAACCATTGTAAAACCTTCTTATGTTTAAATTATGTAAAAGTTACAAAAGGGTGTTTTCGTTCTACAATGGGGTGATCTACGTATTTTTGGGTGTTTTGGGACAGTATTTTTACCCTATTTTGGACAGTAGTGCCAATTTTTGTCTTTTTTTGGGTTTTTTTGTTTGTTTATTTTTTTGATGTAAGCGACCAAACGCCATCCCATTTTTTGGGCGGATTTTTAATTAACGCATTACATCTTTCAACATAAAGCAACGATGGGGTTTTTGTTCTGCCGGGAAACATGTTTTCCGTTTTTGTTGTTTCTTCAAATAGGTGTTTTGCTTTTTTAAATTCTCCTTTTTGAAAAAAATCAATTCCCCG
Organism: Fidelibacterota bacterium; assembly: GCA_016784605.1. Taxonomy (GTDB): domain Bacteria; phylum Fidelibacterota; class Marinisomatia; order Marinisomatales; family UBA1611; genus JABHGY01. The sequence goes on from JADHUI010000001.1 coordinate 2,328, forward strand.
AGAAAAAGGTTCATTGATTTCTTTATACCATTCCGGCTCTTGACCTTTTAATGATATAAGTTCATATGTTTTAACGGGGTTTTCTTTCCCAACCACCCGAACATTATCCAATTCTCTAACAGATATACGATCTTTGACTGCGAAATATGTTTCTTCTGAAATTTGAGTATATATACCATATTGTTTTGCGGATGCTTCGAGTCTAGATGCAATGTTGACCGTGTCGCCCATCATGGTATAATTCATTCGATGTTCTGATCCCATATTCCCCGTAACCATATTCCCCGTATGAATACCAATTCTCATTTGCATATGATGAACAACTTCCGGCCATCGCTCCCCTTGCAACAACCACTTTTTCCTTAATTCTTTTAATCGGTCTTGCATAAGAATGGCTGTTAAACAGGCTTTATATGCGTGGTCTATTACAGGAACCGGCGCACCATAAAATGCAACAATAGCATCGCCAATATATTTATCTAATGTGCCATTATTGTCTAATAGAATGTTGGTCATTTCGGTTAAATATTCGTTTAATAGTTCCACCAATTCTGTTGGCGGCAGTTTTTCAGAAAAACGTGAAAAACTTTGTATGTCTGTAAAAAGGGCTGTATGAACCGCTTCTTCTCCTCCGAGCTGTGGTTCGGTTTTTTCATCAATCATTTGTTCAATCAGCTGTGGGGAAATATATGTACCAAATGTGCTTTTCAAAAATCGTTTATCTTTATCTAAAATTAAAAATGTATATGAAAAAACGCCTAATTGAGTTAGGGAAACAGAAAGAATCGGTCGAATCATTTCCCAAATAATAAGATTATTTAAATATTGACTATAGGCAAATAATACCCAAAACATCGCACCAAGACCTAAAAACAAAAAACCAAACATGGGCTTTTTTGGCGCGCCCGCAAAAGCACCAATCAATATAGAAAGAAATAAGGCTCCAAAATAATTATCCGCGGGCGTTTTAATTTTAATGAATTCATTTTCCAAGATACCGTGAATCACATTGGCGTGAATTTCAACCCCAGAAAATGTTTCCTGAACGGGGACACTTCTAAGGTCCATGAGGCCCGGAAGTGAAGATCCAACAATGGCCGTTTTTCCTTCCCAGTAAGTTGGGTCTAACATGTCTGCGTCAAAAGCATACATATATGGGATATAATAAAAAGTTTTATGCGGACCAAAAAAGTTGATAAACATACGCCCTTGCTCATCGATAGGAATTTCCCTTACCGTATTTCCTGTGGAATCTATCAGGCTTAATATTTTATTTTCAAAGTCATATTTAAATCCGTCATTGGGGATATTTAAAATAGCCTTTATAGCTGAAAGCGCGAGAGATGGGTATGTTTTCTTTGGCCCCTTAAAATGGATGGCTGTAGGAACTCTTCTAATTATTCCATCTTCATCTTGGGGAAAATTTGCCGCCCCAACGCCATAAGAAGCGCTCAGTAGTTTCGTGTAGGTATTTCCCAACCTGTCTGCTGATGGGAGTTGGTTGGCAATGTCATCTGGCAAAACTAATGTATGTTTACGATCATTATATCCATCGGGTACATCCGTCATTTTATACAAAAAGTTCAGTGTATCTTCCCTTTCAAAGACTAATGCGTGATGAATTTTTATGCTTTGAGATGTGCTTTCAACAAATCGGTTTGGATCCGTGTTAAGAAGGAATTGTTCCGTAGCTGCTTGTAATTCTGGGGGGGTCGTTTCCTGAGACAAGGCATCAATAAGTGAATGTGTATAGCTGTTTTTTTCATCAAAAATAATGTCAAACAAAAGAGCCTTTGGGTTTCCGGAAGAAACGACATCTATTAATTGCCCGTGGTATGCATGTGGCCATTCGTGATAGTTTCCCAACGTTTCAACAGAATTTTGTTCGATGTCAATAATAACAACATTATCAATAGACATTTCTTCTGTATTTGAAGCGACGGCTTTTAGTCTGGCGTCGTAAGATTGATATTCATAGCGATCAATGATGTGGGTAAACACAAAACCTTTGGTTCGTGTGCCAAAATGAATCAAAGCTGAAAAGAGAAGGGCAAAAATAACGCCTGATACTATTCTCTTTTTTCTATCAGACATTCGGCGGGGTGCGACTCTTCGGATTATTGACCGTCTTGCTGTTTGTTCCAACGAACAAATTCATCTTCATCGTCTTTTGTTTGGTCAAATTTAAACAAGTGATATTTTCCGTCTTCTCTGATGTTGATTTGCATTCCCTCAGCTAAACTGATCCAATCTTCCAATGAAATTTCATAAGGTCCGGATACTTGGGTGGGTGCCTTAATTTCCGTAACAGGCCCGAGGGTAAACCTGGGTTTCCCTGTGGGAGCTCCTTGCCCAAACCCTTTTCTTTTTTCTTTTCTTTCTTTAAGAAAATTGTTGGCTTTATTTACATCCACATTTCCTTCATAAACCTGAACGGAGCTTTCTGTGTCATTGCTTTTTGCTTTAAATATGGTTCCGCGAATCGCCGCAACGGCGATGGGTGTTCGAATAGCAATATTCTTTTTTTCGCCAAAAGCGGCTTTGGCAGATACCCACACACTTCCTTTTTTTAGATGTGCGTCAAATTTCTTTTCCATAGGCTTCACAGATGCGCTATTTAATTCTAATTCAGAATTTTCGCCTATGCGCACTTTTCCTCCACCCATTAATGAAATTTCACATCTAGATTTTGGGGCTGTTTTAATAATATCATTTACAAAAACTTTTCGGTTGGGTTTTGCCTTTTCCCATGTGTGTGTTGTAGATGATTTTATGGATACTTTTCCGAGCGGGAGAGATATTTTTCCAAAGGGCGTCGTTTCTGGATATGCGGCTGAAAGCAAACAGCCCACACAGAGAATATAGTATATATATTTTTTCATTATTTCATATAAATCATTTTGTTAAAGCTTTGGTAAAGTAACTCTCCTTTCTTGTTTTTCATAATGGTTTGATAAAAATACACGCCCGATGAAAGCGGTGACGCTTGGCGGTTTGTTCCGTCCCACGTTACAGTATGATACCCGCTTCCCAAATCTACGCTTTTTAATAATGTGTTTACTTCATTCCCAAGTATATTAAATATATTTATTGAAACAGTCGCCGGCTCATGAAGGTGAAGTCGAATAGACGTGGTTGGGTTAAAAGGATTTGGATAATTTTGTTCAACCATATATTTGCTCGGTAAAACGTCAAGCTCTTCTAATGATTTCTCTATTTCATTTGATTCTCCAACCAAAATAATTAATTCTCGTTCTGTTTCGTTACCGCTAGATATAAATGTATAAATATTAGTTTCACGCATATTTTGATGGCTTCTATTTTGCAAATCAATTAAATATATTTCGTATTCAACTGGAATAGACTGAAAATCAGAACACTGAATTTCTACTCGTCCTTGTATATTCGTTTTAACGGTTGGAGTCCAAATATATTTTAGTTTCCCGTCTTCTCTATAATCTGTTGAGAATAATCCGCTCTTTACCCATTCATTATGCGGGAAGGCGAGTTGAACAAAAGATCCGATTACAGGTGGTTCTCGAAAATCGTTTACGTCATATCCGTCTAGTGATACAGCATGAACGCCCGCTCGATTCTGTGCGTCAACAAAAGATCCACTTTTCGCAGAAAGATTAAACGACCAATTTTCTGCTACTGTTTTAGCATTAAAACCCGATTGGTCTGTTGGTGAAAAATCAATTGACGCTCCAGCTTCATTTGAATAAAGCCAATACCCCTTTGTGTTATAAAGCGTTGTGGATTGAATATATCCATTTCCATTATATCCCCATAAAATGAGTTCTACATTTCCGTTGATCGTAACTTGGTTTGGAAAAGAAAAATCGATTCCATATGGATTTCCAATCATATTCCAGCCCTCATTTAGAGAAACAGTGTGTCCGTCTTTTAATGAAAGCGATGTGCCGCTTCCGGCGGATAATGATGTTGGGTCTTTCGTAATAACCCAAAAGGCGTTTCCTGGTTCTATAGAAAAATTATTTTCACCATAATCAGATCCATTCCAATTAAAAAGTCGCCAAACAGATTTATCATATTCACCCAACTCATCTTCAAAAACGCTTGGGATAGAGTTTGATGATAAAACGTTTGGTATAGATGTCATTTGGTATTTCTCAGCCTCTGTATTAAGAAATGGAATCGTCGAAAAGGACACGGCAACATCAAATGTATCTGAAGTGGTTGTTCTGTCTAAAGAATCTGTTGCTGTTATCCACAAAAGGCCACCTGTTAATGTTATATTATCTCCATTTATGGATGATGTATAGGTGGTGTTATTTGAAAACACCATAGAGCCTGACGATGTATTTCCTGAAAACAATTCCTTACCCGAAATCCAATTATATGTTACATCTTGGATGCCGGCCTCAGCCTCAATTGAAACATTCAAAACAAAATCTTCACCTTCGGGTATATTGCTACCGCTAAAATCAAATTCCGGGATGAGCGTTGGTGGGTCGGGTAAAAAATTGGTTCCTGATGAGTCGCTACCGATGGCCCACTGACTAAACGACGTTTGGTTATCAGCGCAAATAATCCCATCTTCTTCATTGAAAGATAAATCGTTTTCTGTCGTGGTTATCCATGCGTCATTTGAATTAAGCGCTCTTTTAATAATTATTAATTCTGAAAAACTATCTATTTCGCCAAGATCGCTAATATCAAAACAAATGTCTGCTATAAATGTATCATCATCAAGAGAAGATTGAATATCCCAATATCTTGGACCCACAACAATACCCGAACTTCCGCTGGGGGTGGGTGGAGACGTTCCGTCCACATAGGTTACTTCCACGCTCCCTTCCGTTGATACATCGCTAAAATCAAAAGAAAGCGCAGCTGTTTCTGTTAAGTCGTATGTCCCATCACTTACATCTTCAATTTCCTCTGTAGATATTTCAATTTCGCCAGATTCAAAAACTTCGATTTGGTAATCAATCGACGCTGATGTTGTAATCGCATTATCTAAACTAAATGTAATGGTGCCTGTGTGTACTCCAGCGCCACTTGTATAATCTAACACAATTAAAAATTCTTTCGTTTCGCCTGAAAGGAGAGTAACCGGGAAGTGTTCATCTTCTATTACATATATTTGAGATGGTTTTGTTGACGAAACTTGAGTGACGTTTAATTCCCCGTCGCCAATGTTTGTTACCGAAATGTTTGTTGTGTCTATATTTTCTTCTTCAGCTACCCAATAGAATTGAGAATATTCTGTTGAAAATTCTCCTTCTGCCGGCGGTCCGCCGTCACAATTACCTAACATAATGGATCCAATATTGCTTGTACCCCATACATTAATATTTGTTAATGATGCGCCTAAGTCTTGACCTGCGTCACAAAATTCCGGTCCGCTATTTTGAGATCCATCTTCATCAAAGAAGAAAGCAATGGCGTAATTGTTTCCTTCAACAATTCCGTCAATAAAATCTGTTTTAGACCCAGTATTAAAATCATGCCAAATTGGACCTACGCCCACATCGGGTTCACCTGTTTCTATATTCCCAGAATAAAAAATGCCAGCATAAATATTTCCGGATGAATTTGTTGGAGACTCAATTGTGAAATCAACACGTCCATTTCCAGATTGTAAAAATACGTGTTGTTCGTTTGTTTCATATCTGGGTACGCCACTATGATCATACATATATAATTTATAATAATTATCTCCCATATTGGGGGTGTCGTGAAGCCAGCTAACAATATTCGGATTACTTTCTGTTAAAATACTCATATCGCCTTCATTTATTCCGGGAGAATTTTTCCACCTAATTTCATATTTATTAAAATCTCCATCATCGTCCGGCCACCGATCCCACATAAGGTTTATACCGCTTGAAGATTGAGATGTGGACCAAAGAGTAACAGTTGTTCCCACTCCTCCCAGCGGGGTATCGGTATTCCATGTTCCTGTTCCAAATCCAGACCCATCTAGGCCGTGCGCACTTATATCGGTAAGCGTTTCACCGCCACCCTCATTACAGTCCCATAAAAGTTGTGTATTTTGATCTGGGGAATAATTATTATTCCATGGGTCAAAACTATTTCCAGAATATTGAGCAAACGTGCTAATGCGAATTACATCACCAAGTCCGTCTAAATTCCAACCAACCGTAAGTGGGTCAACTGGTCCCTGAATTGGATTGGACGCAGGAACAGATGCCATCTGCAAACCATCAAAATAAATGCTCATTTGAGTTCCATCATAATCGGCCGCTAAATGATGCCATTCGTTTGCTGGGAAGCTTGTGCTCCATGTTGCTGAGCCTGTACCTTCAAGCTCAAAAATGAATTCGCCACCTTCGTAAGCAAACAACAACCAGTCATTTGCTCCGGCTACGTCAAACAAGTCAAACGTCGTGTCGTTCGTGTGAAGCTTTATAAACATTTCCACTGTTATTTGATTGCCGGCCGGATAATAAAAATTATTAACATCAGCTCCATTGGATGTTGTTCCAAAATCAAATGAAAAATCACCGCCACCTATATCATTATTTTTACCTACGCTAATTTCTGTAAATTCGGGGTGGCACCCATTGTTTTGGTTTCCGCCTACTTGAGTTATCGTTAATCTTATTTTGTCTGTAAATACTTCTTGAAATGAATATTTAATTACCTTTTCTGGTGTCGGGTTATTTATATCTACCACCCAATCCCAATTTTGACTGCCATCATCCCATACTTCAAGATATCCTTCTCCAGCCCAAAAACACGCATCATCATTACTGTCCGTTTCTGGAAAACCATTTTCCAGCTTTATTTCATTAATAGATTGATGCCCATTTTCTAATCCAAACTCTAAATAAAAATCTGGATTTCCTCCAATTCCAGATGATGATCCTGGGTTGCCATCTACCATCGCTTCCATGATAGAAGCGTTTGCGGGGTTACAGGTTTGGCTGTCGCCACTTCCACATATTGGATATAGAGGTTCTGCTGTAAAATTATCTCCGCCTAGTAAAATATTATAAAACATTCCATAATTATCGTCATACCCGAAACTTTCATTTGGCCCCTCCCAGAATCGTATTCGAACATCAGAATCTTCTTGTTGTGACTGAATCGTATATTCCCAAATATTGTCTCCATTCGAATCATTCATAGAATAAATACCCGACCATGATCCTGATTGGTTCATATCCCATTGAATATATACCGGGTTCGTTTGAGGTGGTAAGGCGTCATAGCTCTCAAGGTTGTAATAAATGTTTATAAAGTCGCCTGGTTGTGGGTTTGGAGGATCCCACCATACATGTCCCATAGATGTGTTGTCCCAAGGATTTGACATATCCCAGCTGCCGTTTCCATCAATGTTCCCATTGTTGGTATTATAATACCCATCATCAATAAGTTCGTTTCCGCCGTTTTCATTACAGTGCCATAACAATAAGGTGTTTGGGTCTAGATCTGATGGAATCCAAGGGTCCCCGGGAACGGGTGCGTTGGCGCCATAATCTTCACTTGTGGTACGAATACGAAATTCATCCATTGATGCGAAAACATCCACGCCAAATATTAATGGATGATCTGATGTTGGCATATATGCGCTTGGTGCGGAGGGCCAAGTATTTGCAAACAAAGTACCGTCCCAGAAAAATTCCAGTCTGTTTAACCCGCTTAAATATTGAATATAAATATGGTGCCATTGATTGTCATAAATATCCATTCCTCCCGCAAGCAACGAACCATAATGAGTTCCATCTGTTCCAAGGTTTAACCTAAACTCTTGAGTGTTGTTTAACCATTGTAGCGATAAATCTTTTGTGCCTCCTCCATCTGCTTCTCTTTCAAATATAATTTGATCGTTGTTTGTATTGTAATGAAACATGACAAAAAACTCGATACTAAAGTCTGTCGCACCGTCTAATTCATTTGCGTTTGAACCCTCCTCAAAGACTTTAACCGGGGCTCCAAGTTCAAAATCGTATGAATAGTCAGTTGCGTCTGAATTGGACATCCAAATTGTGCCTGTATTAAAAGTTCCGCCTGAAACATAAAAAGGCCCAAACGCCCCAATGGGATCGCCTGCGTCTGGTTGAGAATTTCCATTTATGTCAATATATGCAACAACATGCCAACCGTCTCCGTCAGTGATCCACGTGGCGTCAAAATTAAAAGCTAAATCAGTTCCAGTTGGGTAAGAGTGATCCCCAAGGGCGGTCTCTGCAGATCGATTTACCCAATAATTGTGATCTGATCCTGGTTGAAATAGGCCAACATAAGTTTGTCCATATACTGTATTGTTACTTTGTACAAAACCTTCTATATGTCCACCATAAAGCGCGCCTATTAATAAAAGTATATTTATAATAATAAATTTTCTCATTTTCGGCCTCCCATCCAAATACGAGGGGATTGTGGCGGAGATGGGGGTTCGCCAAGTTCTTCTGTTGAGGGCGTTTCGCCTTTTTGGCTAATCGCATAGGCGACGCCCGCACCAACGGCGGCGGTTGTTAATCCTCTAATGAGCCATTTTTTTCCTTTTCCGCTAGAAACTACTTTTTGTTTTTTAATAGAAAGTCCTGCTTTTTTCTTTAATGCGTCGGGCGGTTCAAGGCCCGCCAGCTCCCAAGCAACGAGTTCGACTTGGGTGATTAATTCATCTACCTCACCTTTATATGTTTTATTGACTGCTTGAATTGTTTCCCCGGTTTCCACTGAAAATAGTTTTGTTTCAATGGTGTATGTTTTTCCTATCTTCCCAAATGAACCCGATACCATTTGTTGAACGCCTAATAGGTTTCCAATCTCTACAGCGCATTCTGATGTTGTACAACCCGTTTGTTGAAAGCCTTGTTCTTCTAGTATTTCTTCCATTTGAGATCTGTCAACTAAAATAAAGGCATTGGTGTTTACCATTTCTCCTGCTAGGCGCTGGGTCAATGCAATAGATTCGGATGCTTCAATACCCAGTCCGTCAAAATCTAAAACGGCTGTGGTTTTTTTTTCAGCTTGCCCCATTAAAAGCGTTACGGTTATTATGGATAAAACAAAATGTTTTGCTTTCATAAATTTGCCTTAAGGTTGAATCGATTTTAATAGCGCTATAAGAGCGCTTTGATTGGTCATTTTTATTAAGTGGGTTGGGCGGTTGTTTGAAATTATGACCTTCATGTCGTAATATGCTCAGCTTGTGCTGAATTTAAGACACTTTATAAATAAAAAACTATCAGGTAGTGTGGATTAAATATATCGACTTATGTGGGTGTTCCAACCCCGCGGACCGCAACGCCAATATAATGCCAAACGGGTGCAACAATACCAATAGTCTCAGATATAATTTCTTCTGATTTTGTTGTTGTATTAAACCTATCTGGCCCTAAAGTTTGAACAATAATGTCAAATTTTTCTGCATGATTGTATATGTGGGTAACATCAGGAAATGTTGGAAATGACTTGTAGGGCGTTTTGCTTTTTAAAAAATTTAAACCTGATTTATTTATGTGATCTTTTATTTGTATATCTGATTGGATATTTTTAACTCGATCAATAATTATAATATTTTCAATAGAATGTTTAAGCTTAAGCTCATGAAGAGACTTGGGGGAAATGTGGTCACTATCAAAAATTTTTGGCCAAATATATGTTTTGTTTTCTTCTGTAGAAGAATAGTGATCTTTATCGTCTGTTTTGTTGGGGGTTTTTATGCCAAGCTTCGCTGGGCCCATGGGTAAATAAATATATTCCATCAAAATTTTCTCCTTCCAAATAGCGCTGAACCAATTCGCACCATTGTGCTTCCCTCTTCTATTCCTATTTCATAATCGCCGCTCATTCCCATAGAAAGTTCGGTTAATTTATTTGTTGAAAAATGTGTATTTATTTTCTCTTTTAATTCCCTCAATACGGAAAACGATTCTCTTATCTTTTTTTCGTTTCTCGTTAGGGGCCCAACAGTCATTAACCCTTTTACAATAATGTTTTGAGTGCTTGTGGCTGCAATCATACTGTCAACATCGTCTGGATTGAAACCGTATTTTTGGGGTTCTCCGCTTGTGTTTACCTCCAGCAAAACTGGAATTGATTTGTTTTTATTTCCAATTTTCATCGCAAGTTTTAAAGAATCTACAGAATCAATTGCGTCAAAGAGTTCGAGGCATTTATTGATTTTGTTCGATTGTAGGTGTCCGATAAATCTTTTTGTTAAGCCGGGCATAGAGTCGAAGGAATTAAATTTTTGAAGCGCCTCTTGAATCCTGTTTTCGCCGATAGTTTTAATCCCGAGAGCATAACATTCTTCAATGGAAGAAAAAGGATGTGTTTTCGTTACAGCTATAAGCTGAACGGAGCGGTTTAAGCCGCTCCGATTTTTAGCATTTTCTATCTTATGATAGATTTTTTCAAGGTTGTCCGATAGGCTCATTCTTCATTTGAACTGCTTGCCGCATCTTCAATTGTAAGTTGATTATCTTCCGGTTTTGGCTCTTCAGTGGCTTTTTCTTCACTAATAACGCGAGTAATGGTTGAAATACTTGCCCCGGCGTCTAGCTTGACTAAACGAACGCCCTGAGTTACTCGCCCAATCGTTCGTATTGCACTAACGGGCTGTCTCATTAATACACCAGAGTTTGTAATAACGATTAAATCGTCCGAATCAACAACCTCCATTATTTTTACCATTTTACCGGTTTTGTCTGTGCAGCGCATTGTAAGAACCCCTTTTCCGCCGCGCGTTTGGGTTCTGTATTGAATAACGTCGGTTCTTTTTCCGTATCCTTTATCCGTAGCAACTAAAATAGTTCCTTCTCTTTTTACCACAAGCATGCCAACCACATAATCGGTAGAAGAACTTAATGTTATTCCTTTAACGCCCATGGTTTTTCTGCCGCTCGGTCGGATATTTCCTTCCGAAAAACGAATCGATTTACCTTCATATGTTCCCAAAAGAATGTCGTGATCTCCGTTTGTGATTCGCGCTTCGATTAGTTCGTCTCCTTCACGAACTTCAATAGCATATATTCCACCTTTTCTTGGATTGCCATACGCAGAAAGAACGGTCTTTTTCACGATGCCTTTTTTGGTCGCCATTACAATATAGTGATTTTCGTCAAACTCTTTAACGCTAACAAAAGCTTTAATTTTTTCACCCGTATCACACCCAATTAAATTTACAATTGCGCGCCCTCGCGTTGCTCGACCTCCCTGCGGAATGTCATAAACCTTTAGCCAATAACATTTTCCTTGGTCTGTAAAAAAGAGCATGTAATTGTGCGTATTTGCAATAAATAAATGTTCAACAAAATCCTCATCTTTGCTCATGGCGCCCTGGACGCCGCGTCCGCCTCTTCTTTGCGTTCTATAGGTGTTTAATGCTGTCCTTTTAATATACCCTTGGTGGGTTATTGTAAGAACAACTTCTTCCTCGGCAATCATATCTTCCATTGAAAATTGTGCATCAACAGGTAATATTTCTGTCCGTCTTTCGTCGCCGTAACTTTCTCTTATTTCCATCAGTTCAGACTTAATAATATCCATTCTCTGGGTTTCGCTTTCCAAAATTCCTTTTAGGTGAGCGATTAATTGAATGACTTCTTTATATTCAGCAACAATTTTTCCAACCTCAAGCCCCGTCAGTTTCTGTAAGCGCATATCTAAAATGGCTTGACATTGTTTTTCAGAAAGATTGAATGCGTTCATTAACCCTTCTTTTGCCTGCGACGGATCTTTGCTTGCGCGAATAATAGCAATTACTTCATCAATATTATCTAGGGCGATTTTTAATCCTTCAAGTATGTGGGCGCGAGACTCTGCTTCTTTTAGATCAAACTCTGTTCTTCTCACAATTATACTGTGTCTAAAATCAATAAAATGTTGAAGAATTTCTTTTAAACTCATGATTTTCGGAACATCATTAAAAAGCGCAAGTAATATGATACCAAAAGTTTCCTGAAGCTGAGTGTGTTTATAAAGGAGGTTTAAAATAACTTCCGGAACAGCATCGCGTTTTGTTTCAATTACAACCCTAATGCCGTCTTTGTCGGACTCATCTCGTAAGTCCGAAATACCTTCAACTTTTTTATCCCGAACAAGATCGGCTATTTTTTCAATAAGCCTTGCTTTGTTCACCTGGTAGGGAAGTTCGGTTACAATAATGCTGTCTTTACCGCTTTTAGCTGTTTCAATGTGAGCTCTGGCTCTCATTTTTACAATTCCGCGACCGGTTTTGTAAGCATTTTTAATGCCGTCCATTCCCATGATCAGCCCCGCCGTTGGAAAGTCTGGCCCCTTAATATGTTCTTGTAGTTCTTCTACAGTGATTTCTTTATTGTCAATCAGCTCTATAAGTCCATTTATAATTTCTGTAAGATTGTGTGGCGGAATTTTTGTTGCCATTCCCACAGCAATACCTTCGGAGCCATTTACTAAAAGTGTTGGCACCATGCTCGGTAAAACAGCTGGTTCTTTAAGCGTTTCGTCAAAGTTTGGTACCCAATCCACTGTATCTTTATCAAGGTCTTTAAGCATTTCGCTTGCAAGCCTTGTCATTCTTGATTCTGTATAACGCATTGCCGCAGCGTTATCTCCATCAATAGACCCAAAGTTTCCTTGGCCGTCTACAAGCTCATACCTCATAGAAAAATCTTGCGCCATTCTTACAAGGGCATCATAGACAGAGCTGTCGCCATGGGGGTGATACTTACCTAAAACATCGCCAACAATTCTCGCGGATTTTTTATATGCTCTATTCCAGTGTGAGCCGAGATCGTTCATTCCAAATAGAATGCGCCTGTGTACAGGTTTAAGCCCATCTCGCACATCCGGAAGAGCCCTTGAGACAATAACAGACATAGAATAGTTGAGATAGCTTTCTCTCATTTCATCTACAATGTCGCGGTTAATGGTGTTGTCGCGATTAAAATCAACCATAATTATTTTTTCCTAATTTTTATCAAATATCTAGATTAACAACAAATTTTGCGTTTTTTTCAATGAACGTCCTGCGCGGTTCAACGTCGTGCCCCATTAAGTCTTGAAACGTTTCAGCTGCTTTGGCGGCATCCTCAACCGTGATTTCCATCAACGTTCTTCTTTCTGGGTCCATGGTGGTTTCCCAAAGCTGTTCCGGGTTCATTTCCCCGAGCCCTTTATATCTTTGAATACCTACTTTTGTCGTTTTGTTTTCTTTTTTCATTCTTTCCATCACAAGGTCGCGCTCATTATCATCATAAACATAAAATTCTTTCTTGCCCTGGTGGAGTCGGTAAAGCGGAGGAAGTGCTAAATATAAATTTCCATTATGAATTACGTCGGGCATCCTTCTAAAGAAAAACGTTAATAAAAGTGTCCTAATGTGGGAGCCGTCAACATCGGCATCAGTCATAATAATAATTTTGTGATATCTAAGTTTTTCAATATCAAAATCTCCCGCAGAGCGTTCGCCGGTATCTTCGCTTGTTCCGCCAAAACCAGCGCCAAGCGCTGTAATAATGGATTGAACTTCGTTGTTTGATAACAGTTTGTCGACGCGCGCTTTTTCGGAATTAATTACTTTTCCACGTAAGGGTAAAATAGCTTGCGTTCTTCTATCCCTGCCTTGTTTAGCAGAGCCTCCCGCAGAGTCACCCTCAACGAGGTACAGCTCACTAAAAGCGGGATCCCTGTTAGAGCAATCCGCTAATTTACCCGGAAGAGAAGAGCCTCCAAGTGCGCTTTTTCTTCGAATAAGTTCGCGTGCCTTTCTTGCGGCGCTTCTGCTGCGCGCAGCCAATAAAGCTTTTTCGACTACTTTGCGACCAATGGATGGGTTTTGTTCTAAAAAATCTAATATACCTTCATATACCGCAGCATCAACAATTCCCTTAACATCGCCGTTCCCTAGTTTTGTTTTAGTTTGTCCTTCAAATTGCGGCTCTGGAACTTTAACGCTAAGAATGGCTGTTAATCCCTCTCGGAAATCTTCTCCGGATAAATTAATTTTTTCATTCTTTTTTGCTTTTATTAAATTGTTTTTTGCGGCGTGATTGTTCATGGCTCGCGTTAGAGCCGACCTAAACCCAGAAAGGTGCGTTCCGCCCTCTATCGTATTAATGTTGTTTACGAATGTTAGTATGTTTTCGTTATATGTTGTGCCATAACGAAACGCGACATCAATGGGTATTTCACCGTCTTCCTTCGAAATAGTAATTATTTTCTTATGAATCGGGTTGTTGTGTTCGTCTAAAAATTTTACAAAATCACTTAACCCACCCTTAAACTTAAACACATCTGATTCTCCGTCTTCCGATCTTTTGTCTTTTAATCGAATTTCAAGACCTCTGTTTAAATAGGCGAGCTCTCTTAATCTGTCTGCAATAATTTCATATTCAAATGTCGTGGTATTAAAAATGGTACTATCTGCAAAGAAACAAACTTTTGTACCTGTTTTTTTAGTTGTGCCAATTACCTTAAGTTTGTTTTGTACGGCGCCAATTTTATAATCTTGCCTGTGAACTTTTCCATCACGATGGACTTCGACGTATAGTTTTTCAGAAAGAGCATTCACGACCGAAACACCAACACCATGAAGGCCACCAGAAACCTTATATGATCCCTTGTCAAATTTTCCACCCGCATGAAGAACCGTCATAACAACCTCAACCGCAGGCTTGTTTTCTTCTTTGTGTATATCAACTGGGATGCCTCGCCCATTATCCTCCACAGAAACGGAACCGTCTTTATTGAAAGCCACCTTAATAACAGAACAGTGTCCCGCTAGCGCTTCATCAACAGAATTGTCTACCACCTCATATACAAGGTGGTGGAGGCCGCGCTTTCCGACGTCTCCAATATACATTGCGGGTCTTTTTCTTACAGCTTCTAGCCCCTCAAGAACTTTAATGCTTTCTGCGCTATATTGTTGTGTTGTCATAAAAATAAAATATCCTTAATTATGTTTTGATCTAATTCTTTGTTTAATTTTTCAATTATTTCTTTTTTTTTAAACTGGAGTTCCTGTCTCCATGTTGGGTTTGAAACTTTAACTTTTATTACCCCGTGTTCAACGCTTTCTGGTTCTGTATTTCTGCCAACGGCGTCTCCAACAACATCGTTCCAAATCAGAAGTGCTTGTTGTTGTGTAACGCCTTTTTCTAAACCGGCTGTTTTTAAAAAATTCTCAAGCGCTATGCCTAGGCGTTGCATATTCTTTTTAGGTGAAATGTGGGTGTTTCAGTATTTTCAATTTTAATTCCGCTTTTTTCTAAATTTATTAAATCGGTTGTAGTAATGATTGTTTGTATTTCGTGTCCGGCTTTTTTTTCAAAACTTTTGATAAGGCTTACAATCTTGCGACTTCTTCCCGAATCAAGCTTTGCGAATAGGTCGTCCAACAAAAGCGTTGGCGTTTGTTGTGTTCTTTTTGAAATATAAAACAGTTCCGCAAGCTTCATTAATACCAACGAAAGTTTGTGTTCTCCTTGTGATCCATATTTTTTAACATCTTTCTCTTTCCACAAAACTTTAATATCGTCTCTGTGTGGACCAAAATTTGTTACTCCTGTTACAATGTCTCTTTTTTTGTTTTTTCTTAGATGTTCTTTCATGTTTTCATTGTTAAGCGCTGGTGTCGAATATTCAATCCTAACTGTTTCTTCTGTACTAAAATTCTTTGTTACGCTTGTTAATTCTTTTGTGTATTCCGCTAACAATGCGTCCCTTTTTCTCCAAAGTGAAAGAGCTTCCCGCCCAATCGGCTCATCCCAAATATCTATTTCTTCCGCGCTTGCTTTGTTGTCTCTTGCTTTTATAAGCGCTGCGTTTCTTTGTTTCAGTATTCGATGATATTGAACCAATGTTTCTATATACTCTTTTGAAATAACTGAAAAGATTTTATCAAAAAACTGTCTTCTGTTTGCTGGAGGTCCTTTTGTGACCCCTTGCTCTTCCGGTGACAAAACAACAACAAGGTTTTCACCCATTAATTCTTTTAATCCTGTAATGGGGCTTTTGTTAATATGAAATCTTCTTTCCCCCTTTTTGTTTTGATGAAGCGTTATAACATCCTTGTCTCCATTTTTTACAAAAAGTCCTCTGATTTTCAAAAAATCTTTTTCTGCTTTTAATAATTCTTTATGCCTGTTTGTTCTAAAACTTTTTCCAAACGATAAACTGTGTATCGCTTCAAGAACGCCCGTTTTCCCAGACCCGTTTTCTCCCCAAATTACATTTAAACCTTTGCCAAACTCAATGTGCGTTCTTGAGTGGTTTCTAAATGAAACCATTTCAATCTCCATAATTGCCATTGATCATTAAGAATATTTTAATCGTTAAGCCGAATAGGCATCAACAACATCGTTGATTCAATGTTTTCATCCGCGCTTTCGGGGCTAAACAATGCCGCACTAATAGGTGTATTTAGGCTTATTATAACTGTTTCGCCACTAACGTGATTTATAACATCTTTTAAATATTCTGCATTATATCCAATTGTAAGAGATTCGCCTGTGTACTCAGCTGAAATTTCTTCTTGCGCTTTGGATGATTTTTCTGGGTCTTCCGTAGAAATCAAACATTGTTTATCAGAAAGGTTAAAGGCCACCTGTCGTGTTGTTTTGTTAGAAAAAATTGAAACACGCCTAATTGCCCCAGAAAGGTCGCTTTTATTTGTTTTTAATTTTTTGGTATTATCACTCGGTATAACGCTTTCATAATCCGGAAAACGTTCGTCAATGGTTCTGGTCAATACCGTTACTTTATCCATCACTGCGGTCATATGATTTTCGCCAACAACCAAACCAACTGTTTCGTCGTCGCCCGCTAACTGAAGAGTCATATAGTTCAAAAATTTCCTCGGTATAATAACATCTCCGGTAAACCCTGTCGACGCAAAATCTTTTCTGATGTGTTTAACAAGTCTATGGCCGTCGGTAGATACCGCTGTCAAGTTTTTTGCGTTAAACCTAAAAAGGACCCCCGTTAATGCGGGCTTAAGATCGTCTCGACTAACAGCAAAAACGGTAGATTCAATGACTGATTTAAATAGGCGGGAACCCAACGATAATTCTTTGCCGTCACTTGTATCTGGTATAGACGGAAATTCTTCAGCAGGTTTTCCCATTAAATCATAGACGCCCATTTCTGTTCTTAATTCAATTTTATTATTACTGTCTACAATAAGCGTGATTCTTGTTTCGGGTAATTCGTTCGTGACGTCTAGTAGCGTTTTCAGAGGAATAGCAGCAGAACCAGGCTCCTCTATGCTGACAGGTATTTCAGTAATGATTGTAATTTCTAAATCGGTTGCCCTTAGGACTGTTTTTTCTTCGGACGCTTCAAACAAAACACAACCAAGGATAGGAAGTGTTGACCGTGTAGGCACTGCTTTTGAAAGCTTTTGGAGAACATTTTGCAACTCTGTTTTTGATGTGGAAAATTTCATTCTATATCCATTATTTTGTGGATTGAAAAAATATGTATTTTCAAGTAGAAAATAGACCGATAATTTTACTCTAAATAGGTGTATTTCTCAATGTATTTTTCTAACTGAAAGTCAAATAATAACACTCTTTGATTAGAAAAAAATATTTTTTAGTAAATCTAATTTAAATACTTATTATTTATAATAAGCGTAAGACGGTGGATAATTAACAGATGTATAATCAAATACTTTATTAGTTCGCGCTTTAAACACGCAAACCTTAAGAAACACTTTAGGTGTATAACTTTTTAATAATAATCTTTTTTGTTTAAAAGTCGTTATTAGCGCCTGAAACGGAAGTTAATCAGGTTATTAACAAACACAGTTATCCCTATGTGGATAACTCCTGTGGATAACTTATTTTTCATTAATTGAAATATAAAAGTTTTTTCTCGCATCAGTTATCCAATTATCATACCATTGCATTTTTTTATAATTAAGAGCCATACCTTCGATTTCCGACCAATGCGTTTCGAGAGTAGGTTTTCCTCCGGGTTTAATTTTTTCTACCCACAACAAGTGAAAGCCCATTGATGAGTTGATGGGGGGACTGCATTCTTCAATGTTTATATATTTCACAGCCTGACCTATTTCGGGTATTGGGTAATTTAGAGGGTCTATCCACCCCAAATCTCCACCAACTTCAGATGTGCGCTCGTCCGCGGAATATTTTTTAACAAAAGATTTATATTCGTCAAACGTTTTGGATGAATCTTTTAAAGAAAGAGCAAACCCGTAAGCCAACTTTTCGTCATCTGGCGTTAGTTGAGGCTGGATTAAAATATGCCTTACCTTTATTTTGTCGCCTTTTTTTTCTAACGTTTCGATTAGGTGGTAACCAAAATCTGTTTCGACCGGAAAGCTAATTTCGTTAATATCCTGAGAAAAGGCCACCGCCTCAAAAGGCTTAACAAATGAACCCCGGTTTACAAACCCAAGATGACCTCCTTTTATTTTAGAGCCAGGATCCATTGAATATTGTCTAGCCAAGTCTTCAAAGTTTCCCCCGGTGAGAATAATTGAACGCAAGCTATCGAGCGTGTCGTATGCCGCATCTTTTGACGCTTTGTTTGGCGACGGTTTTATAAGAAGGTGCCGCATTTTAACCGTTGTAGGTACGGTTGGAAGACTGTCTTTAAAAAGAGTATAAAAATCAAAAACACCATTTCGAGTCACCGAAATATTATTTAACAATTGTTGTTGATATTTTTCTGAAACCAGCCTGTCTCTCATGTCATACCAAAATTCTCTCCGAAAGGACTTAAGAGTTTGACCTAACATTTCTTCTGCCTTAGCCTCTCCGCCCGCTTGAGCAATAATGTTGGAGATTTGTTGATCTAAAGCTGTGTTTATTTCCTTTTCTTCTGCTTCAATTGAATCTAAAGCAGCCATTTCTAAAATAATTTTTTGATCTACCATTTGGGCAATTACATTTTCTTGCAAAGACTCAAACTCTCTTGGATGGGTTTGGGGATTAATTTTTGACTGAAGCGCTGTCATATTAACAAGCTGAACCAAGTCGCTTTTTAAAATGATATTATCTTCAACGACAGCAGCGACGCCGTCAATAAACTGTTTGTCGGCAATTTCTTGTGAAGCCAAAAACGAAAACGCAAAAGCAACAGAAATGGTTAAAAGTTTGTTTTTATTCATTTTAGTGTTATTTCCTTATTTATATAAATTGTAGAAGAACGCCTGAGGCTGTCCATAACGACAGACATAGCAGTGTTTTTTTCTAATTGTAAAAACCGATTATAAATTTCATCATAAGCTCGATCTAAACTAACGACGGATCCTTTTTTATGTTTCTTAATAATTTGAACAACATGATAACCTGAGCCAGCAAACACCGGACCCACAACAGATTTATTATTTCTTGAAAAGATTTTTTTATCTAGATCGTCGATTAAAAACCCCTTCTTAACGATGACGGGCTCAACTCTATACTTCAAAAAAAGAGCCTTACGCTTTTTGCCAGCCGAGCGAGAAAGTAATGTTTTTTTAATGGCTAAAGCGTCTTTCCTTTTTGAAACAAAAAAGTGATAAAGAACAGCCTCTTCATATTTTCTGATAAAAGAAGATTGGTTTTTCTGATAGTAATTTTTTATAGCGTCATTTTTAATACTTGTTTTCTGAGAAACAGCAGAAGCCAAAAACGAAGAACCGAGTAACCCGCGATAATAACGGTCTCTTTTCTTAATTAAAGACACGTCGAGATCAATCTTTTCGTTTAAGGCCGCCTGATAAAGCAACTCATCATCAATCCACTCTTGTGCAAATTTCGCCGCAACATCACCCGAAACCATACTTTCCCCCAACCCTTTTTCAACATCACTTAAAGTAAGAAAAGCGTCGTTTACGCGAGCGACAGGCGGCGAATCAAAGTCTTTCTTTGATGAACACCCGCCCAGAAAGATAGACACGCTTAATAATAATAGAAATTTCATGGCCTGAAAATTAATCCCCCGAAGACCTTAATAATAGAGGAACAGAATTTTTTACTATATCTAAACCGCCACCAAGAGAAGCCGCAGGCAGCCGAAGACCGATAAAACCATTTTTCTTTTCAGAAAGCTTTATTTCTCCCGCGTAATTACCAAGCACAGTATAAAACAAACTTAATAAACTATTCACATCTTCAAAGTGACCTAAAGCAGAAAAAACAAATTCGACCCTTTTCTCTTTTATTAAAACAGAAGAAACGATTGAGTTGGCTAAATTAATTTTTATTTTTGCGATCAATATTAACTGAACAGCGTCAAGAGGCAATACCCCAAACCGGTCTTGCACGTCTCGCTCAACCTTTTCGATCTCTTTACGGGTTGTTGCTTTTGATAGTTGATCATAATAAAACAGTCGAGCAGATGCTTCTTCAATATAATTATCCGGAAGAAGGGCGCTCCCATCAAAAAGAACAGTCGGAAAAACAAGTTCTTCTACAAAGTTATCATTGGCGCCACGCATCGCATCCTTTAATAAGTCACAATACATTTGGAATCCCACAGAAGAAATATGACCGCTCTGTTTATATCCGAATAAAGCACCCGCACCCCGAATTTCAAGATCTTTAAGTGAAATTTCATAACCAGAACCTAAGGATGTGTGTTGTTCTATCGTTTTAAGGCGACGATAAGCATTTTTTTCTAGATGCGCATGTGGCACCAACAACAAACAAGACGCTCGATGGTGTCCGCGTCCGACGCGTCCGCGAATTTGATATAACTGCGACAAGCCAAAATTTTGGGCGTTATTAATAATAATCGTGTTTGCGTTTGTTACGTCTAGTCCAGACTCAATAATTGTTGTGCATATTAAAATATCTACATCTCCACGAAAAAAAGAAAGAATGGTCTTTTCTAACAATCGGGACTCGAGTCGACCATGAATAAAAGCAACAGATTTACTTGGGTATTTTTTTATAATTTTGTCATAAAAAGACGGAATAGAGTCAATATCATTATGTAAAAAAAATATTTGACCGCCACGCGCCAATTCAAGGTCAATTTGAGAATAGACGGCGTCAAAACTAAAATATTTTATATGAGTAGAAATAGGCCTTCTAGAAACAGGCGGTGTTAATATTTTACTAATATTTTTTATCCCAGAAAGGGATTGTTGCAATGTTCTCGGAATAGGCGTTGCAGAGAGGCTTAAAATGTCTAGCCCGGTTTTTAATAAACGAATTTTTTCTTTATGTTTTACCCCAAAACGATGCTCCTCGTCAACGACCAACAAAGAAAGATTTGGAACAAAAACGTCTTCACTTAACAGTCTGTGCGTTCCAACGAGAACGTCAACGCGCCCACGCGACGCGAGAGAGATTATGTTTTTCTGCTCAGCGGGTGTTTTAAATCGCGACAAAAGCTCAACAACAACCCCGAGATGTTCAAGCCTTTCCCTACATGTAATATAATGCTGGTCTGCTAAAATAGTAGTTGGACACAAGAAAAAAGCCTGCTTCCCAGATGTAACCGCAAGCATAATGGCGCGAAGAGCCACCTCGGTTTTTCCAAACCCAACATCGCCACAGATAAAACGGTCCATCGGCACAGGTAGAGACATGTCGTTCAAAACATCGCCAATAGCAGATGCCTGGTCATCTGTTTCGTTAAAAGGAAAAGTGTCGACCAGAGCATGATAGAGCTCCCCGGGCTGATCATACAAAAAGTCGCGCTTTTGATTTTTTTGTGAATAAAGCTTTATAAGTTCACCCACAACAAGCTCAACAGATTTTTTTGCTTTTTTAATATCGTTAGCCCAACGCTTACCGCCTAAGACGGAAAGAACGGGCGCATCGCTAGACGAAAGATACCTGTGTACGAGATCCATTTTATCTAACGCAACAAAAACTTTCGAATCATGAGCGAACTCGAGTTCCAAACACTCTTGCTCACCACCGGCGCTTCCCACCACCGAAAGACCGCGATACTTACAAACGCCAAAAGGTCGATAAACCAAATAATCACCAACGGCGATTTCAGCCAGACTATTAAGCCCAACATTTGAAACAGCTTTTTGAGTAGGCTCCCAACGAGACTTTGCGCCCCCGCCAATAAAGTCGTTTTCCGACAAACAACACAGGCCAAGAGATTCAGAATAAAAGCCGCAAATTAAATCAGCATTAATATGTGTTAACTGCGAGGAATCTATGTACTTTGAAATAAGGCCAACATTATTGCCAAAGTAAAAAATTTGTTGCCCCACAAAACGACCCACAATTAAAGCCAAAGCTTCTTTCTTTGCTAAAAAGGGCAATGTTTTAATATTTATATCACCAACCCCAACGTTAAAACAGCCGCTTAAATCATCGTCACCAGCGCGATAAAAATGATGAGCTTGGCTGTGATATTTATATTCAACAAAGTGCGGTAAAACAGACCCAAGTGACTGATAATTGTGCGCTTGAGCGACATTTGTAATCACAGGTGTTAACGAAAACGACTCTAGCATGTGTAAAGTTAACTGAGATGACTGATCAAAGGTTCTGATGGATACGATAGCGGAAAACTCAAACTCTATTCGAATTGGGTTTGTCAAAAACAATGGAAAAAAATCAACAATATCACCGCGCGTTGAGTATTCCCCGGGGTTTTCAACAACAACAACTTTTTCATATTTCCAAGAGCTCAACAGTTCAGAAAGATCACCCACATCCATCTCGTGCCCGAGGAACAGTTTTAGTATCTTTTCTCGCGCCGGGAGACTAATATTATTTTCATTAAGAGACTCGCTTGTTGTGATTATAACAATGTTTTCACGCCCACCAACAGATAGGCGTTGAAGCAATTCTTCTCTGTACCTATCGTTTTCCCCCACAAACCCACCCACATCAGACTTTTGGGAAACTGGAAAATAAAAAGTGGTTTCAGGAAAAGTGTAGTAGACAGAACTATAAAGAGAAAGCGCTGAAGCGCTATCGTCACACAGAACCACCGTTGGCTCTAGAGCACGAGATTGGATATATGATATTATTACAACAAGAGACGGCTGGTTAATCTCTTCAAAAGAACCGCTAGACAAAGTTTTGTCGCTAATGGCGTTATATACATCGCTCAGATTAGCCGGAGTTCTTTTTGTTGGCGTTTCACGTGAAACGTTCATTTATTTTCTCAGATAAACGATTAAAACAGAAATATCAGATGGCGTTACTCCAGATATGCGCATTGCCTGCCCCATTGTTTCGGGCTGGATTAAGACAAGCTTTTCCACCGCTTCGTTCGACAGGCCCGCTAAAGACCTATAGTCTATATCCTTAGGCAAAAATACTTTTTCTAATTTTTTGTTTTTTTGAATATGCACATTTTGCCTGTCTATATAACCTTTATATTTTATTGAAACAAACGCCTCGTGAAACAACTCTCTTCTTTCCCACGGCTCTAAGAAGGGCGTTTTAATGTTTAAAAAATAGTCACGAGGAAAACTATCTATAGTAACCGCCGGTTGTTTAATAAACCGGATTGCAGGCATGGAGCTGTCCGTAAGGCCGGGCGCGGTTAAGATTTTAGAGTTTATGGTTTTTGACAAAAGATTTAGGGTGTCGTTAAAAACGCCTTGTTTTTTATTGTGCTTGGCAAATAAGGCGCTGTCACATAAGCCAAAACGGTTTGAAAAGCTAAAAAGACGAGAGTCGGCATTAGAATAACGAAGAGACAGGCGGTGTTCGGCGCGAGATGTAAACATCCTATAGGGCTCTAATGTGTCTTTTGTTATCAAATCGTCGATTAAAACACCTATATATGATTCGTCTCGACCAAAAACTAAAGGAGCCTCTCCGCGTAAGCGAGACACTGCGTTAACGCCCGCAATAAGCCCCTGAGCGGCGGCTTCTTCGTACCCAGATGTACCATTTACTTGTCCAGCAAAAAACAAACCGGGAATAATTTTTGACTCCAGGGTTGATTTTAATTGTGATGGTGGAAAAAAATCATATTCAATCGCATAGCCAGGCCTAAAGAAATCAACCTTTTCGAATCCGGGAATTTTTCTTAACGAACCCAGCTGTACCGATTCCGGCAAGCTTGTTGAAAACCCGTTTAAATATATTTGATCAGAGTTTTCCCACTCAGGCTCAAGAAAAAGAAGGTGCGACGGGTGATGAGAAAACCGGTGTATTTTGTCTTCAATTGATGGGCAATATCGAGGCCCCACGCCCCCGATGTCTCCGGAAAACATTGGGGAAAGATTAATGTTTTTCTTTATCAAGTCATGCGTGCTCTCTACCGTTCTAACCGTGTGGCAAGGTTGGTTGGTTGGAGAAAAATTTTTTGTTGAATATGAGAAGGGGGTGGGGTTGTCGTCCCCTAGAACGGTTTCAGTTTTAGACCAGTCAACAGAGTTTCTTTTTAGTCTGGGCGGAGTTCCGGTTTTTAGTCTTCCGGTCTTAATTCCCAAAGAAATTAAGTTTGAAGTAAGCCCAACAGAACCTGGCTCCCCCATGCGCCCGGCGGGTATTTTTCGATCTCCAATATGGATAAGGCCATCCATAAAAGTACCCGAAGTGACTATTAAGCTTTTTGTGAAGATTTTTTGACCAGACCGGAGAACACACCCCACCAACACATTGTTTTCGGTAATTGTTTCAACAACCTCATTGCCGACCAAGGTTATTAGGTTGTTGCCTTTTATTTTCCGCGATATAAATGACTCATATTTTCTTTTATCAATTTGAGCCCGCGGAGACCAAACGGCCTGTCCTTTGGACTTGTTTAACAACTTAAACTGAACACCGCAGTGATCTGTTGTTGCGCCCATAAGGCCACCCAAAACATCAATTTCACGAACGATCTGCCCCTTGGCGGATCCGCCAATAGCGGGATTACAAGACATTCTTGCAAGCGCATTTACATCCATTGTAACCAGCCCTACTGACGCACCCCTTTTTGATGCAGCGTGAGCTGCTTCTACGCCCGCATGGCCACCACCCACAACAACAACGTCAAATGTTAAAAGAGGCTGTTTCACGTGAAACTATTTACCAACACAAAAAGAATTAAACATTTTATCAAGCACATCATCCGCAGATGTTGGACCCATTAAAAAATCTAACCCATTAATTGTTTCGCGAACTTCAAACGCCAAAATATCCGCCACAAGAGTGTCTTTTTTCCAAGAAGACACGATGCGATCCAAATTATTTCTACAATCTTTAATTGTATTGTTTTGTCTAGACGTTGTTAAATATAAGTCAGATGTATGAAAACTTTTCCGAAGCAACCCGGTTAAAACGGCGCTCTCAAGCTCGTCAATCCCATTCTCGTTGATAGCGGAAATTGAAACAACATCATTATGTTTTTTTAAAAAAGAGCTAAGTTCTTTTTTTAAAAAGGTGTCCGACTTGTTTAAGACAATAACGCGCTTAACATCAGTAGTATCAACAGGATACGACAAACTATCTATTACGCGCAAAACCAAGTCAGCGGTTTCAATTTCCTCAACAGATCGATTAACGCCGTCCGACTCAATGACGTTTTCTGTGTTTCGAATTCCAGCAGTGTCAACATAGCAAACAGGTATTCCACCTACAACAGTATTTACCTCAATTGTGTCTCTTGTGGTGCCGGGGATATCACTTGTTATTGCTCTGTTTTTTCCAAGCAACACATTTAACAGTGTTGATTTTCCAACATTCGGAACGCCTGAAATAACAACTCGAGCGCCCGACGATAAAATCCTCCCATCGTGGTAGGTTTTTAACAAACCATTAAAAGCGTCTAATACTGACGCCAGTAAAGAATAGGCTTTTTCGAGTCTGTCTTTGTCAGCCTCATCTTCAGACACGTCCAGCTCAAACTCCACTAAAGATAAAGCTTCTACCAAGTCTTTGCGAAGGTCTGTGAGCTTATTGGATAAAGCACCCCGCACCAACCGCACGTTTAATTTAGCCGCATCAAGCGACCTTGAGTGAATTAGCGATGCGACGGACTCCGCCTGAATTAAATCAAGTTTTCCGTTTAAAAAAGCACGACGAGTAAATTCGCCCGGGTCCGCAAGCCGACACCCAAAATCAACACAAAAAGAAACAAGAGAAGAAACAATAGCCGGGCTTCCATGACAGGATATTTCAATAATATTCTCTCCCGTATAGGAGTTTGGCGCACAAAAAAGCGTTACAACAACATCGTCAAAAGGGTCGCCGTCAGGCGCTACGATTAATAATGTTGTGGCAACGCGATCAACAAGAGGGTTTGTTTTTATTCTCGGAATAAGCTTTTCAGCGACAGGTATTACACCATCACCGCTCATTCGCACAACCGCTAAACCTCCAAAGCCAAAAGGCGTTGATGGCGCAACAATCGTATCTGTTGGGAACATTATTTTGCGGGTTTACCCGCAGCGGGGACAAACTTTTGTTGAGCGATTGTTAATACATTAAATAACGTATAATATAAATTTAATCCAGATGGAAAATTGTTAAACATCAAAAAGAAAAAGCCAGACATAAAATAAGACATCATTTTTTGTTGTGCCTGCTGCCCTGCTCCGCCCATCATGCGTTGCTGTATAAACATAGACACGACCATTAACATAGGCAGTACGCTTACTTGATCACCATAAATAGGAACAGTAAAAGGTAGGTGGAAGATGGTGTCTGGGGCCGATAAATCTGTTATCCATAACCCAAACGGTTTACCGCGAAGCTCGATGGTTGTTCGAAACACCGTAAAAAGACCAAAAAGAAGGGGCATTTGAATTAACATTGGAATACAGCCGCCAAGCGGGTTTACGCCCTTCTCTTTATAAAGCTGCATGGTTGCTTGGTTTAGCTTGTTTGGGTTGCTCTTATATTTTTCTTTCAATGCGTTTATTTCGGGCTGAACCGCCTGCATTGCCTGGGTAGATTGGTAGCTTTTTTTTGTAAGAGGAAAAACAACAATTTTCACAAGGAAAGAAAAAATAATCAATACGAAACCGTAGTTTGGAATCCAGGTATACATTTTTTTAAGTAACCATAAAATCCCTTTAGAGATCGGCTTTATAAAGCCCCACCCAAAGTTCATAATGCGTTCTAGTTCAACGCCCAAGTCGCGCACACGATTAAACTCTAATGGCCCCAAATATAACTTAGTTGTCGTTGGGGCAGAGCCAACCATCATAAGAGACGCGCTATATGTTTCTTTTTCTTTATATTCGCCGTAAACACCAGCGCCCAATGTTAATTCGGGGCGTTCTGGGATAAGGGCTGTTACAAAATATTTAGATCGAATAGCAACCCAGTCGGTTTTCCCGGGAAGATCATCTTTTTGCGACTCATCTTTTTTAACTTTTAAATCGTGTAATTCGCCCCCCTGAAAGGCATAACTGTAAAAATATGTCTGGTCATCTTTGATGTTTGGTTCAGTCGAAGTGAGCCCGCCGTTCCAAGAAAGAATAATATTCCCATTTAATAGATCGGCTTTTGCGCCAGAGAAATCAACGGTAATATCAATCGAATAATTATCAGGATAAAACACGAGTGTTTTTTCAACCGGAAGATTATTATTTGGACCAATATAAGTTAAAAAAGAGACCTTAGATGGTTTTTTGCTTCCATAGCTTATGGATTCATAAGACAGCTCCCACGGCTCAGAAAGTTCAACAATTTCTCCATCTTCAGATAAATAGGACAAAAGTAAGTTTTGGTTATTTACCCCATTAATAAGCTCAACAAAAGAGCTGTCTTTTTGTTTATAATCTTTTAAGGAGAAAGCTTTAAGAGAACCACCATTAATAGATGACAAAGTAGCACGATAAAGATTTGTTTCTATTTTTACAACCCTTTCTTCAGCGCCAGGTTTTCGGGATGCTTTAATTTGCGGGATGTTGGCAATCGATTTTTTAATGACAGGCGCAGGCGCCTGTGCAATTAAAGAGTCAATATGTGTTTTTTGAGCAATCGGTTGCTGTTCTTGCGGCGGTATATAATAAGGAGTAAATATCATTATAAGCGCAATTAAGAAAAAAGCGACAAGCGTATTTCTATCCATGATGACTGTATTGGTTAATTATGTGTGTAAGGATTGTAAAAAGAAAACAATGTGGCCCAGAGGGCTTAAAAAGCATAATGACTAGGCGGTAAGCTGTTTGCGCCCTTTTTTGCGGCGGCTCTTAATAACATTGCGCCCGCCCACAGTTTCCATGCGGGATCGAAAGCCATGCTTGTTTTTTCGTTTTCTATTACTCGGTTGATATGTTCGTTTCATTTCGGCTCCAAAATAGCCCGCGAATATATAAAAGAGAAATGAGTGTCCAAAACACATTTTTTCATAAAATTAATTTATTTTTGAAAAATCCAGTAGAACCATATAGGAAAATTCTCATAATTTATTACTTAACAATACCTGTGGATAACTTGGGGATAACCAATTAATGACCAATATGACAGAATTGTGGGCGACAACAACAAAACAGTTGAAAATTTCGCTTCCACAACACGCTTATAACACGTGGCTTGAGCCTATTAAGCCCGAATCAATCAACGGGAATACGATTATACTAAATGTCCCAAATCAATTTTTTTATGAATGGATCGAATCTCACTATGCGTCAACGATTAGGAGTACGGTAAAGTCAATTTCGGGCGATACGGATGTTAAGTTTGTGGTGACGAACGATGAAACGCCAGAAATCAAAGATGCACCGCAACAATATATAATAAAAAAGCCCACAACGGCCCCGAATCTCAACAGGCATTTTTCCTTTTCCGCATTCATTGAGGGCGAAAATAATCAATTTGCAAAAGCGGCAGCGTCCGCAGTTTCTAAGTCCCCAGGAGAAAAATCGTTTAATCCTCTCATTATATATGGAGGCGTAGGCCTTGGAAAAACACACCTTCTTCATTCAATTGGAAATTCCATATTAGAATTAAATCCAAACGCAGGCGTCGTAATCGCTTCAAGCGAAAAATTTACACAAGACTTTATTTCTAGTATCCAGCGCAACAAAACGGTCGCATTCGCAAAGCAATACAGAAGCGCCGATGTGCTTCTTATTGATGATGTTCAATTTTTTCAAGGAAAAGAACAAACGCAGGAACAATTTTTTCACACATTTAATGAATTATACCAAAACGGAAAACAAATTGTATTAACCGCGGACCGATATCCAAGCGAAATGGTTGGACTTCAAGACCGCCTATTATCGAGGTTTCAATCGGGTCTTGCTGTAGATATTCAGCCGCCAAACTTTGAAATGCGCGTTGCCATTCTTTTAAATAAGGCAGAACAAAACGGATTAAACCTTCCGTATAATATGATAGAATTTCTAGCAACCCATATAAAGAATAATGTAAGAGACTTAGAAGGAACTATTATTCGTTTATTAGCCCACTCGTCATTAATGAACAGAGATATTGACTTTGACTTGGTTAAAAATGTGGTAAAGGAACGTGTAGGGAAAATACCAACATCAACTGTTTCGGTCGAAGATGTGGTTCGCCGAGTATCCGACACGCTAGATATAAAGGAAAAAGATATAGTAGGAAAAAGCCGAAAACAGGAAATAGTAGAAGCAAGACAAATAGCCATGTATTTATGTCGCCAAATAATCGGCTCTTCGTTTGCCAATATTGGCGTTTATTTTGGAGGGCGGGACCATACAACCGTTTTACATGCCGTAAAAACAATTGAAAGAAAACGAAATGCAGATATTAGGGTGGGAGATTTAGTAAAAGGATTAAAACAAGAATTTTTACTCCTACCCAATTAAATACGGAGCAAGAAAGGCTTGCGTATGTAGAACCCCTTTTCTATATTTCTATTCGGCGTTACGCGGGGGATAAAGCACTACCCCCCCACAAACAAAACAAACTTGAAAAACAACAACAACAACAAAAGGAGTCTTGTTATGAGAAAAGCGATAGCTTTTTTAACGGTCTTTATGATGAGCATTACTTTGTTTGCACAAAGCAATGATTCAAAATATGGACTTGGCAAAAGCGCACCTGAAATTCAGCTACCTTCTAGCTTGGATGATAATGCGCGAACGGAGGATTGGACATTATATATGGTTGATTCTTGGGGCGACGGCTGGGATGGCGCATATATGGACGTTTCAATTAACGGCACGTTAGTATATGACGACATAACAGTTGATGCGTCTGAAGCATTCTTTACATTATCTGTAAACGATGGCGATGTTATTCAAACAGCCTACACACCAGGTAATTATGAAAGCGAACACGCTTACGGTATTTATGACCACAATGGTAACTTAGTTGCGAGTGATGGCCCAAGCCCAAGCAGCGGTATAACAGTAACCGTTGTACTAAACCCTCCACCAGCCGTCTTCTTTTCTGAATATGCTGAAGGTTCAAGTAATAATAAATATTTAGAAGTATATAACGGCACAGATGCTGTTATCAATTTAGACGAATTTGTTATTCGTGGTAATTATAATGGTAACCCATGGAGCGAGGCGTTTACATTTGCTTCAGGAGCAACGCTTGCAAGTGGCGACGTTTACGTTATTGCAAATTCAAGCTCTACAGATGCCATACAAGCGCTTGCAGATGAATTATTAGCTTACGGAGACCCGTGGTATACTGCGGCTTTTAATGGTGATGACGTACGAGCACTTTGTCATGTAAGTGGAACAGACACCACAATTCTTGATATAATTGGCACACTTGATGGCGATGGCGATGGCGTATCAGGCGAAGGTTCTGAAGATGATCCCGGTAGTGGCTTTAACGTTGCTGGTACAGATAACGCAACAAAAGATTATACCTTAGTACGAAAAGATGAAATAACAAGTGGAAACGGTGGCGACTGGGCTGCTTCTGCGGGCACAACAGCTGATGACTCTGAGTGGTTGGTTGGCGAACGCCCATCTGCAGATTATACACCTCCAACATTAGGTTGGCACATTAATGAGCCAACACCTCCTTGTGAATCAAACGATATTACATTTACCATGATTGATTCTTATGGTGATGGTTGGAATGGTAGCACATATACATTCACAAATGATGCGGGTGAGGTTGTAGCTACAGGCGGACTCGAATCAGGAGAGTTTCAAGAAGATGCTCTATGTCTTGCTGATGGTATTTATAATTTAGTTGTGGGCGGTGGATCCTATATGGGTGAAGTGAGTTGGACAATTTATGATAATACCAACGACGTTGCAGTTGCAGAGGGCGGTGCGCCGTTTGATGCAGATGTTGCGATTAATGTAGCAACAGTACCTGGCTGTACAGACCCAGGCGCTATTAACTACAACGCCGATGCAAATCTAAATGATGGTTCTTGTTATTATGAAGGCGATTCTTGTTCGGTTGCTATTCCCGCCAACGCTGGCGAAGAAGGAAACGGCGCAACGGGCGCAGAACAATGGTTTTCTTATACAGCGACAATGGATGGGTTTATAACAGCAACAACATGTTATGAGGGTCAAACAGAAGACACAGATGTAGATGTCTTTGACGCATGTGACGGAAACCTTGTTGCAACAAACGATGATGCTGGTTGCGGTGACGTAACAGGCGGAAACAATTATGCATCACATGTAGAATTTCCAATCACAGCAGGAGAAACGTATTATTTCTTCTGGGATGATACTTGGAGCCCAGATGCTTTTACTTGGTATCTATACGAAACACCTCCTCCTGCAGGTCCTGAAGACCTTGTAGCTGTCGGCGGTGTAGAAGTTGTTGATTTAGCTTGGACACCTTTAGCGCCAGCAGGTGATGACGGACGCTCTAATCAGCCGAGTATTTCTTATGAAAACCATATGGGTAATCCAAACGGTTTAACAATTGATGAATATTTATCTGAACTTGAACTTAAAAAAGAAGAACAAGCACAGATTCCATCAAATACAAGAGCCGAACTAATAGAACGTTATGCATCTCAAGCGAATAGTCGCGATTTAGATGTTTATGTAACGCTTTATGATTCTTATGGCGACGGTTACGACGGAAATGGATATTTAGACACAGAAGATGGAACTAATATTGCAACATTCCCGGGCGGTGCTTGGGGAAGCGAAGCTGCATACGGACCTTTTACTTTAGTAGATGGTGTTTATGTTGTTCATTTCGATGATGCAAGTTGGGCATCTGAAACAACATGGCAAGCAACAGATGTTGATGGCAATATTCTAGCTGAAGGCGGAGTATCAACTCCAGTATATTTTGCTGTGGGTGATGGCCCCGTTCCGCAAGCCGACATTTCTATCACAAGCATGTGGTATGATGGTTATGAAGATGCTTTAATGATTGAAATTGCAAATACAGGCGATGCAGATGCGGGTCAGTTTTATGTGACTTACTATCTTCAAAATCCGACAGACGGTACTTGCTTAAACGAAACATATGAAGCGTGGGGCTCTATTGATGGTCTCGCAGCGGGCGCAACAACAGTCACTGGCGTTGCGGGCGTACAACCTTATATGGGTTGGGGTTCGTTTGAAATGGGCGCTTTTGCTGATTGGTATTGCAGTGTTGAAGAAAGCAATGAGGATAATAACACAATCACAAGTACAATTGATGTTGTAAACCCACTTGACGGCGTACAATGGAATGTATATCGCAGTGATGCGGGCGCTGACTTTGCTTTAGTTGCTACACCTGAAACAGATCCAATGTTTAGCGACGAAACAGTCGTAGGCGATGTAGAATATTGTTACTATGTAACACAAATTCTAGAAGATGCGCCTGAATCAACATCGTCTAACACAGCATGCGCAACACCTGTTCCAGCTGTTAATTTGCCGGCACCAACAGACTTGGTTGGCGAATATGCAAACTGGGAAGTTATGTTAAGTTGGACAGCTCCAGACTTAGATGGTTTGGGTCGTTCTAATAGCGCATTTGATATGGAAGAAAAAATCGACGATCCTATGGATTATCCGATTTATAATAAATCTGACTATCCAGATAGAAGTCGTCAGGGTGGCGATACGGTTGATGATGCTACTGTGATTGAATCACTTCCATATTCTAACTCCGGAACAACGGAAGGTTATACACACGATTATGATGAAGTGTGTCCTTACGATGGCAGTGAATCTCCGGATGTTGTATATAGCTATACAGCAACAGAAGATGGTGTTATGGATGTTAGTCTCTGCGGTGAAGGCACAAACTACGATACAAAAGTATATGTATATGAGAATGCCGCAGGAACACTTGCCCAAACAGTAGACGGTTTTGATGCGTGTAACGATGATGAGTGCGCAAACTCAACCACCAACTGGTTAAGTTTCATACCGGGCGTTTCTTTGACGGCCGGTAATACCTACTACATTGTTGTAGATGGGTATGGAAGTGACGCGGGCAATTATGAGTTAAACATAACAGTTCCAAGTCCGCTCATCGGATATAATGTTTACAGAGACGGTGAAGTCGTCGGACAAGCTCCTGGTGATGCACTTGGTTTCTCTGAATTCGTGTATGATCTTGGTACATATAGTTACAACGTAACAGCAATCTATGCTGTATATGGCGAATCTGAACCAAGTAATACGGTTGATGTAGAAGTTGTGGAACCACCACTTGTACTTCATCCTCCAATGAACCTTTTTGCAGAAGCAATGGGGAACGATGTGTATCTGAATTGGGATCCACCTCAAGGAACCGCTGCATGGTTACATTATGATGATGGCATTAATGCAACAGGTATTGGTGTGAACGGTCCAGCAGATTTTGATGTATCTGCACGATTTACCCAAGCCGAGTTAATGGACTTCAATGGCGCTGTTCTTGAAAAAGTTAGATTCTTCCCATTAGTGGAAAACAGTGAATATTCTGTCCGTGTTTATACAGGCGATGGACAAACAATGGTTGTTGATCAACTTGTTACGTCCCCCGTTATTGGCGACTGGAACGAAATTGTTTTAGACGATCCCGTTTCGATTGATATGACTGTTGACCTTTGGGTTGGATACCGCGTAAATACACAAGAAGGTTATCCTGCAGGTTGCGATGCCGGTCCCGCTGTTCCTTTCCAAGGCGACCTAATTGGTTGGCCAAACGATGAAGGTGGCATGGATTGGGTTTCAATGGCGACAGATTATGGTTTAGACTATAATTGGAATATTCAGGGTTTTGTTGCTCAGGCAGGAGGTCGCACAGACATTCTTGAACCTGTAGCGCTAAGCCAAGGAAATCGCCAATTATCATCGAATCTTAATGTAGTTCATGGTGAAATAAACCAAGAAGCGTCTCCATCTATTAACAGTGTAAGTCGTTCACTGCAAAGTTATACTGTTTACAGAGATGGTGAATCAGTCGCATCTGTTCCAGCAGATATGTTGAACTTTGAAGATGCTGATATGGATTATGATGTTACATATTCTTATTATGTTACAGCTGTATATGATGAAGGCGAATCAGAGCCATCAAACACAGCAGATGCTACACCGCATAATAATGCACCATCCGCATTTAACCTTATTTCTCCAGTAGACAATACAGTGATTACAATCACTCCAGATAATGTGGCTACAGGCGAAGCAATGTTTATGTGGACACCATCCGCAGATGCCGATGGCGACGTTGTTGAATACACCTTTGGGTGGGTACAGCCAGGCGCATGGTATGGTGACGATTCTGTTACAACAGCTAACTCTATTGTGATTCCTTATTCATATGCATATGAGCAAATTACAACACACGGCGATTCAGCTGGCGGTTGGTGGTGGCTTGTTGAAGCATCTGACGGTGTGGATACCACAAGCTCAACTCCGCAGTATATGACTGTCGTTTGGGATATTAGCGCAATGCTTTCCATTGACGAGTTTGGACTTCCGGATGAATTTGCATTACATCAAAATTATCCAAACCCATTTAACCCAGTTACAACAATTGCATTTGATGTTCCAGAACAATCAGATGTATTGGTTGAAATCTATAGCGTAACAGGTCAACGTGTTAAAACGCTCGTTAACCAAAATGTAGATGCTGGTTTCCATAAAATAATGTGGAATGGAACAAACGATGCTGGTGTTGGATTAGCTTCGGGTATGTATATTTATAGAATTTCAGCCAACAACTTCACAAATGTGAAGAAGCTGATTTTTATGAAATAAACCTGAATCAAACATAAAATACAAAAAAAGCAGGGGCTCTATGAGCCCCTGTTTTGTTATACGAAAAAAAAGACTTGCGTCGTTTTGATTTTTATGTGTAAATAATAATGCGCATGTAAAAAACATGGCGCTTAATGAAATGTAATCAAAGTAAATAAGGAGTTGAACTATGCAAAAAAGCAGTGTCAATAAAGCAATCATCGTTGGTCGATTAGGACAAGATCCAGACGGACGATTCACCCCACAAGGAACAGCTGTTTCCAATTTAAGTATCGCTACAAGCGAATCTTGGAGAGGAAAAGATGGCGAAATCCAAGAAAAAACAGAATGGCATCGCGCTGTTATGTTTGGAAAAATGGCTGAAACAGCAAACGAGTATATGAAAAAAGGTAGCCTCGTTTATGTAGAAGGACGTTTGCAAACACGTTCATGGGAAGACAATAATGGTGTTAAAAAATATTCGACAGAAATTCTGGTAGATAATTTCACCATGCTAGGAAAAAAAGGAGATTCAGGAGGAACATCTCAAAGTGCACCTAAATCAGATGCGCCCACAGACGACGATCTCCCCTTTTAAATCATCTTAAAAATGGAGGGCGGTTCTCCGCCCTCCATCAACCAATGGCAGACTTAAAAAAGCTAAATAAATTCTCACCCCAACATCATAACGTAAGATATTTATCTGGTTTTTTAGGACTATTCTTAGGGGCTGTTGCAGCAAAAGTCACCGTAAAAGGAAGACACAATCTTCCAAAAAACGGACCTTTTATTATCGCATCAAACCATTTTAGTTATATAGACCCACCAATGATTGTATATGCCATTCGTCGCGCAATCAATTTTATTGGCGCAAGCGATCAAATAATTAAATGGTATTATATGTGGGTGCCTATTTTGTATGGCTTTATTCCTGTAAATAGAAAAAGCGTTGCACCATCCACCATTAAAATGGCATCAAAGGCTCTAAAAAACGGAGAAATATTATGTATTTATCCAGAAGGGTATTTAGGTAATCCCGTATTAAGGCCCGCAAGAAATGGTGTGGTGTTTTTATCTACTTTAACGAATGCGCCTATTATACCCGTATCAATTTGGGGCGGAGAAACAGCATTGCCCGGCTTCGGGAAAGGATTGCGCCCGGATATCGAAATTAGAATTGGTAAACCATTCGGTCCATTTGAGCTCCCGAAAGAAAAAGAAAAAAAGAAACGAAAAATTGAAAGGGTGGGAAAAGAAATTATGCATCAGATAGCCGCACTATTACCCGACGATAGACATGGCGTTTTTTCCGGCGATAAACGCATTTCTGATATTAGGAAGAAATACGACTTACCTGTTCCCGAATAATAAAATATAAACCAACAAGTGTTAATGCTCCACCGCTCAACGTAGCGATTGAAAAAGACTCATTAAACAAAATGAGAGCCAACCCAGAGGCAACAATAGGTTCGCCCAGTGGAATAGAAGCCACCATCGTTGGCGAAACAAATTTCAGAATAAAACTTAACACAACATGACCAAAAATAGTTGGAACTAACCCTAAAAAAACAAACCAACTAAGGTGCTGAAGGTTAATGTTTAAAACAGCTTCATTCCGAAAAGTTGAAATTAAAAATAATACAACCGCAGCCACAAAAAAGACACTCCTGCTATAAGTAATTGCGCTGGAACCCTCCCTTACTTTTTCTGCGATCATCCAAGAAAGAGCAATACATAAGGAGCCTAAAATAGCCATAAGGTTTCCAACAAATGGTTCATTATTAAAAGAAAATTGATTTCCGTTTATAACGAACGCCCCAACAAGACTTATAACTAAACCAAGAATAAGAACTTTATTGAAAGATCGGCGGTAAATAAACTTTTCTACAAATAAGGTGAAA
This sequence comes from Fidelibacterota bacterium, assembly GCA_016784605.1. Classification (GTDB taxonomy): domain Bacteria; phylum Fidelibacterota; class Marinisomatia; order Marinisomatales; family UBA1611; genus JABHGY01. Next base: position 39,126 of record JADHUI010000001.1, read on the forward strand.
ATAGGAGCCAAAGTTCCCAACACAGTTGCGTTGGCTATGGATGTTAATTTGACTGCCCCAAAAAATAAAGCAAAATGAAACCCCAATAATACGCCAGAATAAAAAACCCGTTTTCGGTTTAGCGATGAAAGAGTATTCTTGTGGTAAAAACTATATATCCACAAAAACCCAGAAGCAATGGCCATTCTCCAAAAAGCAATAACAACCGCAGGGACATCCGCCAAATGGCGAACAACAAGGGACGATGTGCTTACAGAAAAAAGCGCAACACCCATTAAAAAAACAATTCTAAACGACACGCATTAAGGGTGTTCTGCTAATATGGATGCTACACAACAAGATAGTTTTTTTGCATAAGGAATATGTAAAAATTCATTCGGACCGTGCGCGTTTGAAGCGGGACCCAAAACGCCCGTTATGATAAATTGCGCCTCTGGAAATTTTTCTCCTAACATGGCCATAAATGGAATAGTTCCGCCCTCACCTAATGCGCTGGCGCTATGACCATAAAAGTCAGTAGACGCTTTTTCGATGGCCGAATCTAACCACGGTTCTGTTTTTGGGGCATTCCACCCAAAAGCCGCTTCTTCTGTTTCTACTGCAACTTTTGCATCGTAGGGAGGATTATCAGTAAGAACTTTTACCAAAGCGTCTTGAGCTTTTGGCGCATCCACCATTGGAGGAATTCGCATAGATAATTTTAATGATGTATATGGGCGAAGAACATTACCCGCTTTTTCTCCTTCCGGCAATCCATCTGCCCCCACAACCGAAAGAGCCGGCCGCCACGTTCTTCGGAGCACTGCTTCTACCAAATCTTCTGTAGATGGTTTCATGTTTTCCACAAAAGGGAATTCTTCTACAACACCACTTCCTAAAATAGAAACCATTTTTTCAACTTCTTTAATGCGATGCTCAGGAATGTCTGTATGGAGAGAATCCACGAGAACGGTTCCTGTTTTTAGATCTTCAACTTTAGATAACAACTCTCTTGCCACGCGAAACGATGATGGCACCAAACCGCTTGCACTTCCAGAATGCACCCCCTCGCTTAATACATCAACTCGCATAGAACACCCAACCAACCCTCGTAAAGAAGTGGTGGTCCAAAAACGTTCATAATCACCGGCCCCAGAATCTAAACAAACAACCAAATTGGGCGAACCGATTGTTTCAGAACATAAATCAATATAATGGGGCAAATCAGGCGAACCGCTTTCTTCGCAGAATTCAACTAAAATTAAAATTCTTGGTAAAGCAATATTCTGCTCCTGAAGCGCATTAACCAACCCAATAGACGCAAAAAGCGCATATCCATCATCTGCTCCACCTCGGCCATATAATTTTCCATCTTTTAATACAGGCTTCCACGGTCCAAGGCCCTCGTCCCAACCTTCCATTTCCGGTTGTTTATCTAGGTGACCATACATAAGAACATTTCCATCTTTTTCGCCAGGAATATCCACAAGAATAAGTGGCGTCCGACCCACAGTATGTTTTATAGTTAATTGTCCACCTTTTGGCATATGATTTTTTGTCCAATCAACAGCCATATCTAATACACGATCCATATGTCCGTTGGCCTCCCAATTCGCATCAAAGGCGGGCGACTTATTAGGAATTTTAATATAATCAATAAGTGCGGGAGTAATTTCATTGTCCCAAAAGGCGTTTAAGTAATTTTGTAATGCTTCATTATTCATGTGTTTTCTCAATGTATAAAAGGTGAGTAGAGTACAATTGTTTCATGGAAAATTTACGCATGATCCTTTTTATATTTTACTCGTTTAACGCAGTAAGTGTTGTCATTCCGGAATTTTAAAAAATATCCGGAATCTATCTATTGAGAAGCCATAGTTTTTTCCCAGAAAGAATTATTTTATAGATGACTATATTTTTTATGAAAGACGGTTTTATCTAAAAAGTCTAATGGATGATACCGTTATTTTTTTTTAGATAGAGCAGCGCTTAAATAAACGAGAGACCCATCTTGAAATGAATCATATACTTTACTTCCTTCTACACCCGCATAAGACTCAAACACGTTTTGGATAAAACGAGGAACAGTTTCTCGTATAGCTTTTTTTCTACTTTCCGTCATTTGACTAAGGGCCGATAATATGTTTGAAGTAATATCGCACTTTTGAAGAAGACTAAAACCTGCTTTTTCAAATTGATTAAACACATCATCTTGACCATCAGAAGGGCGCAAATCACACCAAAGAAAATGCCCCCCTGGTTTTAATACGCGATTTACTTCCGATAAAAATTGATCTACATTTCCATAACAATGAGATGATTCTACATTTAAAACCACATCAAAAGAATGATCGTCAAAAGGTATATTTTCAGAATCACCCACAGAAAAGGAAAGAGTGTCAACGCTATGAATTGATTGACATAATTCTACTGCAGATTCCGAGATGTCCATCCCCACAACTGAAGAGGGTTTAAGATAGCGCGACACATAGGATGCGCCCCCACCACGACCCGACCCAATTTCTAATATCGTTTTTCCCGTTACATTTATTTGGGAGACTACATGATGGTATAAATGAATAGGGTATCGCTCAAGCTCATCTTCGGTGTGTAGTTCTGGAAAAAACCCATCTTCACTAAACCCATAATTCATAAACTTAAAATCAGGGTTTTGTGCTCTATTTGCAAAAACAGTATACCACTTTTTCCAGAACCATCGTTTTGTGGAAGGGGAGAATTGGATAAACCAAACAATTATTTTTTGTAACATGACCTAACTTAAACCAGTTTAGATCTTTTTAGTACGAATTAAATTTTCCAGTAAAACGATATAAAAGGCCTCTGGAAATGGTATCCTATCCATAAATTATCTGATTGACCTAAAATCCATAATAATGGAATTTTATTCGTCATAAAACCCACATCAAAATGAAGAGCATTGTTATTTTTATTGCCCTCCATTAAATCAATAAATTCTGGATGATATGCGTCATAAAAAACTTCTGACATAACTTTTACATTCGGCGTTACATCAATATCAACTGCGCCATAAAATCGCGGAGCCACATCTTCTCCAGGATAAAGAACAGCACTGGCCCCTACAGTTGTATTAATACGGCCATTTCCTCCAGCGCGTAATTTTGAAACAGTGTAGGCACTAAAAAGCTCAAACCACATTTTTTCTCCATCGCTTGGACTGTTTCTATACTGTTCCCAGTCGTCTCCGTCATCACTTTTTTCAGCGCCCAGCCTGATGTAGCCACCCTCTGTTGTATAATAGTTTTCCCCAGTTTCATTGTCCCAATGCCAATCCCGATTAGCATCTTCTACCCACTTATATTTCCCGGGTAATCCGCGCGTATGAAGATGCGCCCCGACAGCAAACGAAGATTGTGATTCAACATTCCCACTTTGAAATAGGGTCACCTTTGGGCGTAAATTAAAATCTTGGTAGAAATAATTTGACCATTTTGATGTTATTTGAATTTTATCTGTTATACCAAAACCCCAAGAAAGACCGCTTAGATATAAAGTGTTTTTTTCAATAATAAATCCCGTTGGATCAAACCACACATCCATGAGACGCTCTTTACTAAAAAACCATTCTTCCTCTTTTGGCGTAGGCACAGATGTAACCTGAACGCCGTATGGCGTATGTTGGATTACGGGGGAAGGCGAATTTTCAGAATCTATTTTTTCTATTTGATCGGAAGGAATTGAAACAGATCCAAATCTTGTTTGAATAACAAAAATATCATTATCCTGACTTAGCAATTCACCTCGAACAACATCGCCAGACTTTAAAGAAACAATAACGACTTTTTGTTTTAGATCAGATTTATTAAGCACAACTTCGCCCATAAGCGGGTTAATAATTGTAATTGTATCATCCGTTTCAGACATAACCTGGCCTGTTATTTTATCTCCTGATTTTAGTCGAAACGTTTTTTGATCTTGAGAAAAAACAACCCCAACAATAGCGAATACTATAAAAATTTTTAATATATTTTTTCCACCCAACACAATAATCTCCCAATCTTTTTGTTTGCGAATAACTTAAGTTAATGTTAATTTATTTTAAGAAATACTTAAATAACAAGAAAATAATAAAAATAAATTAAAGAATATGACAAAAGCTTTAGAAATAATTAATTCTATTATGGACACAAAAGGATTTCGTCGGAAAAGAGATGTGGCGGAATATTTTGGCGTTTCCCCGCAAGCCTTAAGTATTTGGATCTCTAAAGATGATATTCCGGCCAAACATATATTAAAGTTTACAAGAGAAGAAAACCAATATCACGCAAGTCAAGCCGCAAAGGAACAAACGCAAGATGAAACGCAGGCAGTTATTAATTATCTCATGCGAGAAAATGTAGCCTTAAAAAAAGAATTGGAATCGCTTAAATCGACTAAAACGCAACATCAAAAAAATTCAAAAAAAGGACATTTAATTGATAAAATTGTATCGGAATCTTTATTGATTTCCGGAAGAGCCTCCGATGGCATGATAACAAGTATTGACGGTAAATGGTTTGAGTTGATGGGATACAATAAAGACCAGCTGCTTGGCCATCGATACGATCGGGAAGATTTGATTCATCCGGAAGAATTTGAAAAAACAAAAAAACACCAAGAAACCATTCGACAATCGGAAGGAATTCGTGAAACAAAATTCAGCACCATTCAGCGCTGGAAACACGGCATTACAGGAAAATATGTCTTATTAAGTATGGTCTGGTATGTGGATGTTGAAAAGGACCTGGTAGATGTAGTCTGTAAACCGATTGATACATTTTTAGGCCAAGAAAATATAATAAACTAATAAAAGCTACACACGGCAGTGTGACAATAACGCGGAAAGGGATTCCCGCGTTAACAAACAAAGAAAAGAGAGGAACAACGATGAGAAAATTAAAAAGGTTAAGTCTAGTAATTATTATAATGTTTAGCACATTATTTGCTGGAAATATAAAATTAACACCACGCTTAAAACAGATAGCTAAAGCGATTGAAGCACAATACCCAAACATGACCCGCGGTGAAGATCGAACGCCCACCCACCAAATCAGAAATAATACGAATCGAGATATGAGTGATATTGTTGGTGAATGGCATATAGACGAACAGTCAGCTGATATGTACATTACAGTGGGAGAAGACCAGTCTCATCCAAACGTATCTCAAATGATGGCTCTTGAAGAAGGGGAAGGAAATATTCATGTTTCCACAGAATCTTTTGAAACAGATTTAACATACTTTTTAGATGCATCCATATTTGGAGAAGGAGCTAGAAATTCCAGAAACGCGGAGGCTTTAGATTTTGCCCAAACATATGTTAACGATAACGCGGAAGACCACGGCCAAAGTATTTTTGATTTAGTTTCAGAATTTAACTTAACAATAGATGGCGAAGAAGTGTCTGGCGGTTTGGGCGGAAATAATCCGGATAATTGCGAAATAAATTGGCCAACCGATCCCTATAAAGCAGCCGTTTATTCTTTTGTGTCTGAATATGTTCTTTATGAAGGCGGAAGTGTTGGGTGTTATTTTGATTATTATTCTGACCAATCCTATGGATATGTAGCTGAAGAACTAGAAGGCGAATGGACTGGCGGTGGAGGCGATGGAGAAATCTGTCTCTATCTTGAAATGTTTGATTCAGAATGCAACGGCTGGGGTGATGCCTATTGGGTTATCACAAATGATATGGGCGAGTCGGTAGACGAAGGGTCTCTTTCGGATAATGGGTGTTATGGCGATGTCGATATTTGTTTAGAGCCGGGATATTATACTTTTACGTGCGTTGGAACTGGAACAGATGAAGATGATGAAATTTCTTGGACTCTATATGATGATTATGATTTATTGGCAGAAGGAGGCGCCAACGAAGGAACATCATTTGAATTAGAAGATGGTGGCGGCGAAGAAGGAGAACCTTACGCCTATATTATGAATATGGATTTTATGGAATTTTTTATGTTCCTGTTTGGAGAAGAACCTATGGTTGAAAACCCAACAATTGTTTTGTTTGGGTCTTCTGCTTACGATGAAAATATTGACATGGTTGGATGTATTACACTTATTGACAATGAAATAATTGAATTAATGGCAGATATGGACGAGGCTTTATCGCTCACATCTATCGACACAGCCAATTACACGATTACTTTTTCAGATTTAGAATTAATGGATGAATCTGGAGAATTATCTGTATCATTATCAGGCACTTTCGGCCCGGAAATGGTGGATTATTTAGCGGGCGTAGAAACATTAGTTCCTTTCCCAGATGAACTTTTTAACGAAGGGCCTGGGGACGAAAACAGTGATTTGTATTTATCTTTTTATAGTGACTCTACGGGTATGGAGCGCTTTGTAGAATTTGATGAAGAATCACATGAAACGTGGGTTGATACAAATTCTTTTGAATGGTGGGCCACAGCGGACTCTCTTTATTTAATATATGAAGATGATGAAGGTTACGAAGAATGGGTTGAATTAGATTATATGATCGATGGCGATACGCTATATGCTGGTGCAGATTATTATCCCTGCGATGAAGAGTATGATTCTTATGAAGAGTGTTTTGTAGATGGAGATTTATTCTTTTTTACTGAATTTACAGACGTAGAAGAATTTCGAATTTATTCGCAAAGTTCTGCAAGCTGGGTAGGAACTGTTTCCACAGATAATGAAAAAGCGATAGTTTCAGAATCATTTGCTCTATATCAAAATTTCCCAAATCCGTTTAACCCAACAACAACCATCTGGTTTAATGTGGGTGAGGCACAACATACAACATCTTTACAAATATATGATATATCTGGACGATTGGTTGAATCGCTGGTAAATAAAAAGTTGCAACCAGGGCCCCATGAAATTCAGTGGAGTGGCGAAAATCGACCTAGTGGTGTATATATATTGCGTGCCGAAAATGGCCCTATTTCTCAAACTCAAAAAATGGTTTTAATGAAATAAAATAAGCAGCAACTTTTAATAAGGTTCGGAAAGAGAGAAACAAAATGAATAAAAGGGCAGTGTTTTTATTTACCATTTTTACAACCATAATATCAGCTCAAGAGTTTCAAGAATGGTCTGGAAATATAATTCAGCTGGATAATAATACGGCTTTTTTAAGAACATGTCCCGATTTAGTTGATTCTTGTATTTATGTTTGCAGTGAAGATGATGACAATCCATGCCACCCCGAAGAAATATATTCAATTGTGGTGGATTCTAGTATAGGCGATACAAATACAGCCGGATCACGATTTCGGTTTTATTTTCCGTGGGAATATTCTGGGCTAACAGCAAATAAGTTTGTCATAAGGGCGTCTTGGCCGTGCTTAAGTCCTACAGCTGTTTATGCATCTGGCAATTATGCATATTTTGATATTATTGGTCACGAAGCATGTCCGGGAACCGTTCAGGCGTCTATATGGTATGGCGAAGATTGTGAGGACGATGATGGTAATATTGGTAGCCACCAATGCTTAGAGCGCGTAGGTCGTTTTTGTTTAGCGCCCGGAGACACATTAGATTGGCCCGAAGAATCAGACCAAAACATTAGTGGGGATATATGTAATTCGTGCTGGATGTCATCTGCGGCCTGGGACAATTATGCTGATGGTTTATATTCCGATGACTTTTATGCGCCCGGATATTGCGAATCATTTGATCATTGTCATCACGAAACACCAGACAGTGTTTCGTGCGGCGTTGGTTACTTAGACGGAGAAACAGTATCCATTATCCGAGACGCTATTCCAACAATGTTTGAATTGAAACCAAATTTCCCAAATCCGTTTAACCCAACAACAACCATCCGGTTTAATATTCCGGTAGAGACGCAGCATGCTACGTCTCTACATATATTTGATATAACCGGTAGCGTTGTGGATGTTTTGGTGAATGAAAAACTACAACCCGGACTCCATGAAATTCAGTGGAGTGGCGAAAATCGATCTAGTGGTGTATATATATTGCGCGCTGAAAATGGCCCTATTTCTCAAACTCAAAAAATGGTTTTAATGAAATAAAAAGATAATCTATTATGAAAATAATTAAACAAATTATTTTAATCTGTTTGTTATTAGGGCTTTTATTTGGCCAAGGCTCAACACGAACAAAAGGCTATTTAGCGGTTGGGTTTCTAGACCATAAAACGGGCACAAGTTTGGTTGGGCTTGCAAAAACGTTATGGCAAAAAGATCATCATGAAATATTTATCGGTGGCGGAACATTAATTGCCGCATTTACCGCATCACTCGGTTGGAAGTATTATTTTAGCAATACACCCGTTCGACCTTATGTTGTTTTGGCGATTCATGGTATTTCAGGTATGGGAGGTAGTTTTAAGGCGCCTTTTATTTCAGTCGGGTTAGAGAAAAATATATGGAAAAAACTATATATCAATGGAGGGTTCAATTCAACCATACGGCCTCATTCTGAAGCGGGGTTGGATTTTGTCAACCTACCAACAATTAACCTTAATTATCGATATTAAAAATATCAAAATAAATGCGGGAAACGAGATATAATTATTTAATAGGCGTATTGTATTTTTGTTTAGTTTCAGCTCAACCTTCCGAAACAAACACCCAAACCGGTCACCCCAACGAAATAACCTTAGATGGGCAATCTTTTCCCGGTCGTGTTCACCCGTCAGGTATTTTAAAATTTTTTCAAGGGCAATCGACGCTCATTTTTAAAGATGGAATGTTTATCCCGTTTGGAGCAGAACCTATTGATACCTTTTTCTATAAAATGGCGATAGAAAATGAACAACTCTATTTTTTTGCGCACGGGGATGTAAAATATGATGGCGGATATATGGAATGGGAAGGGTTATATGACGGCGTGAATATAAAAGACGTTAAAGGGTATTGGCATCGCGGAAAAGATGGAACTATCTTTCACGATATATTATTACCCGATATTGTTACATGGACTTTTGTACCTGAATTAAACTATTCAATGGTGTTGATTCCTGGCGGATCCTTTGAAGTGGGTCGATCTGACGGAAAACCCGAATATGACAATACGCCAATCCACGCGGTAAAAATTGATTCATTTTATATGGATAAATATGAAGTAACAGTAGGCCAGTTTAATAAATTTATCCAAGAAACGGGGTATAAGTATGATTGGGGATGGTGGGAAAAACATTTTGTGTCGCCGTCCGATAATCATCCCATGGCGCACGTGAATTGGAATGATGCAACCGCTTATGCAAAATGGGCGGGAAAACGCCTTCCCACAGAAGCAGAATGGGAATATGCCGCTCGAGGCGGATTAGAAGGAAAACGATATCCTTGGGGGAATTTCATTACAAAAGATGATGCGAATTTTCATAAATACTGGAAAAAGGATGAAGAATACGTTCAACAGTCCATAAACAGAAAAGACGTATGGAGATATACGTCTCCTGTCGGCAGCTTTCGTCCAAATGAATATGGATTATTCGATATGGTTGGAAATGTTTCTGAATGGTGTCAAGATTGGTATCAAGATGATTATTATAAAGTATCAGATATAGAAAATCCTAAGGGGCCAAAAACTGGAACAACAAAAGTAACCCGCGGAGGCAATTGGTATAGTTGGCATAAAGGATTACGCGTATATAATCGAGGAAATAATCCGCCAGATATAGAACGGTGGCAAGACGTTCAAGGATTTCGATGTGTAAAAAATATACAATAAAAAGGTAAAGGTCTCATGAAGGGTTTTATATTAAGTTTTACTTTGATGGGCGCCTTAATGGCTACACGCCCCACATTTATCAATATACAAACAACAGAGGGAACGATTCATTATCCCACCATTATTTCAGCGTCTGATACAGATGTAATAATGGCAGGTGGAAATTCTATATCACTAATGAGTATCAACCGTGTTTTGGCTTATGGAGCATCAAAGCCTTTATTGCCAATCCTTAGTGCCGTTGGGTGTGGGTATCTTGGCTATTTTCCTGGATGCCTATTGGGGATCATTGTTTTTCCAGAAGTTATGTCTGGAGATTCTGGCCAGTCTGTGGGGTTTGCCTTTATGGCCTTATCGAGCGCAATATTATCTGGACGGTATGCCTATTTAAAAACAAAACATAAAATCACAGAAAAAAACAAAACCACGGTCTTTATGGGTGGTTGGAGTTTGGAGCAAAAAAGAGACTTTTTTAAGAGTGTTCTTACACCAATATAAAACAATGTTTAAAAAAACGCTCTTTCTCCTATTTACGCTTAACCTTTATTATGCGGCTGATATCAACCTTCCAGATAATTTCCCGGGCGGATATATAGGACTAAGCGCACAATTTGGAACAGATCTTACTGTTGGAGTTCAAGGAAGTTTTGGCGTAGCCGTTCCGGGTTTGGGAGAACCGTCCACGGGGGATTATTTATTTCCAGGTTTTGCTATTGGAAAAAGATATTCATTCAAAACAAAAAAGCCCCATACTTATATTGATGGCCAAATAACATATTTGGGATATGCAGGTGTTTGGGTAGGGGTTGGCGCTGGATTAGTTTTTATGGATGGGGAACAATATAAAAAGTATAAGTATTATGGAGGTTGGTTAGTTGGTGGCGGCGTAAGCGAATCATTGATTGGTGAGAAAAAGCCCTTCTTTAGAGCGTTACATGCCGGCATTGCGATTCCTATTATAGGCACAATGTTCTACCCTTAAAGAATCAAACAAACAAAACAGCACTTCTAATCCGCAAACTGTTATAATAAATTCCCCGACACTATTTAGGGAATCATGAAAAAATCACTCATTATATTATTCAGTATCGCGACCGGCTTATTGGCTGTTGATGATATACAAGGCGACCTTGCTTTTCGTATGGTTAAAGATCGTTTAGAAGGCAAAAATGTACCATTAGACTTTATTGAAAAAGCTTTTTCTAATAGTCTTATAACAACACATCAAGAAATTCCAGATCGTTTTGCTCGTCCATGGGAAAAGAAAACCTGGGAGCAATATCGAAAATTATTCGTAAAAGAATCTCGCATTGTTGCCGGCGCCAAATTCTATAATGAAAATAAAGCATTATTCGACCGCGTAATAGAACGCTTTAATGTTGATCCATTTATTGTGTGTAGCATAGCAGGAATAGAAAGTAATTATGGAACACACCATAAGGGATTTACCGTTTTTAATTCTCTCTATACCCAAATCCACACCATGCCCAAACGAGCCAAGTGGGCATCAAAAGAATTAGCCTCTTATATTGATTATTGCTACAAAGATCATGTAGACCCTCATTCAATTGAAGGTTCTTATGCGGGTGCTTTTGGTTTTGGTCAATTTATTCCATCAAGTTTTGTGGCTTATTCCGTTGACTTTGATGAAGATGGTGTACGTCGACCCTATGATTGGCCCGATGTGTTAGGGAGCATTGCAAATTATTTAGTTCGCCATGGATATAAAAAAAATAGTAATGATTATTCCAAAACAGGAAGTATATATAAATCTATTCGAGCATATAATCATTCAGATAATTATGTCATGGCTGTAATAGAACTTGCTGAGAAAATACAAAAGCGCGCCCAAGAGCCAAAAGGCGCCACAGATTGAATCCACCAAAACGCGAACCGCCATCTGATTACCAAAAGGTAGTTGGCTTAAAATATCAATTATATAATTCAATATTTCTGACGCTTCCTTTAGGAGGCATCAAAGATATTGGTGTTCTTATTCCAATATTAACGGATGTTTGTCGAAATAAATTATCCAAAGGCGAATCCCCAAAACAGATAATAGACACTTTTTTAAAAGAACAATTCAAAAATAAGAACGAATCAGATTCGTTTGATTTTTTATTTCGTGTTATTCAATTCATAGAGCGACAAGTTGTTCTTATTGATGCTTTAGAAGATGCAACTTTTGAAACATTAAACAATCTTGATGGCGATGGGTCTGTTACAGATTTATTATCCAGAACAAGCAGGGAAAATAAAAAGAATAAACTTGAAAACAGTTTAAGCCAATTTTCCATCCGCCCCGTTTTAACCGCCCATCCAACACAATTTTATCCGGGTCGCGTATTAGCCATTATTACAGATTTAACCGATGCAATTGCTAAAAATGATATTGATTTAATTCACACCTATTTAATGCAATTAGGTATGACGCCATTTTTTAAAAAGAACAAACCATCGCCCTACGATGAAGCGGTAAACCTAACGTGGTATTTACAAAATATTTTTTATAGTTCTGCCGGGAATATTGCCACTTCTCTCAGAAAACATTTATCCAAAAAACCGGGTTACATTCAATCAATCCAACTTGGGTTTTGGCCTGGCGGGGATCGAGACGGCAACCCTTATGTGAATACAACAATTACATTAAATGTGGCTCGCCGATTAAAAGAAACGATTCTAAAATGTTATTATACCGATATTCGGAAAATTCGTCGACGCATTTCCTTTTCTGGGGTGTATGACAATTTGCTCAAGATTGAACAAAAAATCTTAAAATGCATTCGGGGTCATGATTTATGGTCTGCGCAAGAATTATTGGATGAATTGCATATTATTTTAAATGACATTAATACTCACCATAATGGCGTCTTTAAAGATTTAATGGAAGATTATATTGATCGAATCTCCATGTTTGGGTTTTATTTCGCAACACTCGATTTTAGGCAAGACAGTAGCATCATTAAAGAAACAATAAATCAACTATTGCCGAAAAAAGATGGGAAAACCATTACCGCTGAAACACTTTTTTCACATGAATTGATAAACGATTTATCTCAATCCACAAACGACCGAATTGAGGATACGCTTCAATCGTTTCAAACCATGAAGCAGATTCAAGAATCAAACGGCGAAAAAGGAAGTCATCGATACATTATTTCAAATTGCCAAAGCGACAAAGATGTAGCAAGCGTATTCTTTATCGCAAAACAAACCGCATTTCAAAATGGACCAATGCCCGTTGATTTTATTCCATTATTTGAAACAATTAACGATTTAAATAATGCAGAACAAATCATGACAGCTCTTTTGAACAATAAAGATTACTTAAACCATTTATCAGAACGGGGAAATAAGCAAATTGTTATGCTGGGGTTTTCTGATGGCACAAAAGATGGTGGTTATTTAAGCGCCAATTGGAACATGTATAAAGTAAGAAAACAATTATCTAACCTTTCCGAGCGACTAGGAATACACATTGTTTTCTTTGATGGTCGCGGCGGCCCGCCCGCCCGCGGTGGTGGAAATACCCACAATTATTACGCATCTTTGGGACCCAAAATTGCTTCGACCGAAATTCAACTTACGGTTCAAGGGCAAACGATTTCGAGCAAATTTGGAACCAAAGAATCTGCTCGTCTAAACTTAGAACAACTATTAACCGCAGGTCTAGATAATTTACTTTTTGACGATCAACACAAAAAACTTTCAGAAGAGAATTATACCCTTTTAGAGCACATGAGTTCAACAGCTTTAAAGACATATACAGAATTAAAAAACCACCCACTCTTTACATCTTTCCTTGTTGATATGTCTCCATTAAAATATTACAGCAGAACCAACATTGGGTCTCGCCCAGACAAAAGAAATGAATCTAACGAAGTAGAATTTCAACAATTAAGAGCCATCCCATTTGTGGGCGCATGGTCCCAAATAAAACAAAATATCCCGGGGTTTTATGGTTTAGGAACGGCACTTAGAGAGATGGAAGAAAACGGAAAACTAAACGAAATAATACAACTTTATTCAGAATCTCGGTTTTTTCGAGCTCTAATTGGAAATTCAATGCAAAGTATGTGTAAAACATATTTTCCTTTAACCGACTACATGAAACACGACCCTACTTACGGCGAATTTTGGGTAATTCTAAAAGAAGAATATGATTTAACTGAACGATTAATTTTAAAAGTTTCAGGTCAAAAAGAATTACTGGAAAACAATCAAAATATTAAAGAATCAATTGCATTAAGAGAAGAAACGGTACTTCCTTTGTTGGTTATTCAACAATATGCCCTTATGAGATTAAGAGAAAACGACCTATCGAAAGATCAAATAAACATACTGGAAAAAATGATTGTACGCTCCCTATTTGGGAATATTAATGCATCTAGAAATTCGGCTTAGGAGCTAATTTTCTTATTTATTCTTAATGAGTAGCGGACCCTATAGGCTGAACAGATTTTTAGAATTTAAGATATATAATTCTGCGAGATTTTTCATTAAGCCTCCAACGCTTTTCTTTTGTTGGGTTACTTTTTATATATACTTGCCTTATCGTATTTCCTTCTAAGGTTGACATATAACTTTTATTATGAAATAGAAGTTATATTTTATATTTTTCCCGCTAATTTTTTACTAAAACAAATACGGATAATACATTAATGAAACAATTATTTCGCCCATCAATCATTTTTTTAATTTTAACCACATTAACCCAGTTAGCTGCGCAAGTAGTTTATCCTGGCGAAGTGGATATAACGGGCACAGAGGAAGTTGTTTTTGATTATACAACAGACGCATGCTCTGAAGATGATATCCCTGATACGCCCGCACGATTTTTTAGAGATGCAAATGGACAAATTCAAATGCTTGCGGTACATTATGTTAATTACAGATCGATCGGGTCAGACTTTGATAATTTAACACGAGACTGCAGTGCGCCAGTATTTGACTCAGACCATAACAGCAACCCAAGCACTTTTAATAACAACGAATGGTTGTCTAATTCATATACCCTTGACGGAAATACTATTTATTCAATTGTTCATAATGAATACACACCAGACACCGGAAATGATTATTGGTATAATACTTTAACGTTTGCTACATCTACAGATGCGGGACAATCTTACACTCAAGCCGCATCACCCGACCATTATTTGGCGGGAACTCCTTACGAACTAGATACAAGCAATATACTCGGTATTTTTGGGGGAAGCTCACCGGTGTATAATGCGAATGATGGCTATTATTACGCGATGGTTCATTTGGAAGCCTATGGGTTACAAGATTGGGGAGCGGGCTTAATTCGTACTCAAGACTTAAGCAACCCAGATAATTGGCGCGGGTGGGACGGTGAAGGTTTTAATGTAGAGTTTAAAAATCCCTATCATGATGTTATTTCGGATCCAGCAGATCATATTCTTGCGCCAGTTTCAAAAAATAAAATCGCAAAAATGTGCGGCAGCTTAACGTATAATACTTATTTTGAAAAATATATGGTAGTGGAATATGGCGAGTTTTTTGATCCACCATCTGGGCAAGCAAAATATGGATTCTTTTATTCGTTATCCGAAGATTTGATTAACTGGAGTCACCCAGTAATGATGTATGAAAGTCCGATTCAAACTTGGTGGGACGTAGGCGGTGTATTTTATCCAAATATTGTTGATCATACAGATACTACGCGAAATTTTGAACGTCCCGGAAGAGAGTGTTATCTCTATTTTACGAAATGGAATTCCGGAACATATGACAGGGATTTGGTTCGAGTTCCAATTCGATTTAATAAAAAAGATATTTCAACAATTACAGTAAATAGCGTAGGAGATGATGGCGCAAACCATGCTTATATCGGAGATGCATCCACTGGAACTACAATTGCAAACGGCGAAGATGAAATCACCTTAAGGTCCGCCATTGAAACAATTAAAGCCTCTCCAGATACAGGCGCTACATTTACAATTAATTTTAATCTTCCCGGCGATGGCCCACACACCATTTCTCCGGGCTCCAGTTACCCAACATTAACAGGTTCAATGATTATTGATGGATTCTCTCAAGCCGGAGCCGTTGCAAATGCTAACAGTCTTGCTAACGGAAATAATGCGACGGTGCAAATTGAGATAGACGGAAGTAGCGCTGGGACTGACGTAAATGCGTTTGTGCTTGATGGAGCATCTTTTGCCATTAAAGGATTATCTATATATGGGTTTGATGCTGGGATTTTTATTGAGAATGGAAGTTCATCCAGCATTGAAGGTTGTTTTTTAGGATTTAATGCTCTCGGAAATCGTATTGCTGATGAGATGGGTGTAACAATTTTTAATACAGACAGTATAACAATTGGTGGAACGTCCGCTGCATCCCAAAATGTAATATCGGGTAATGTTATAATAACAGAAACGGGAGCAGAGAACAATGTAGTTTCTGGTAATTATATTGGCGCATCGCCAGATGGAGCCACATCAATTAGTAGCGGGATGGTTATTGTTGATAATGGAGCATCGTTTAATACAATAAATTCAAATTTGATTTCCGGGTCTAGCTATAGTATTCACATTATTAATAGTAGCCTAAACACAATTCAGCAAAATATCACCGGAACAAACTCTACAGGTTTAACGGCCATTGCACAAGGGACCATTGTTTTAACTGATAATGCAAGTCTAAACACAATTGATGATAATTTAATATCAGGGACAGGGAATGGTATTGAAATAAATCAAGACTCATATCAAAACACAATTACTAACAATTTGATTGGCACAGATGCTAGTGGCACATCAGGCTTAAATGCAGGTTTATACGGAATTTTAGTTCAAACAGGGGCCCACGACAATCAGATTGGAACGGTTAATAATGGAAATATAATTGGAGGGCTCACCGAGGTTGGGATTGGCTTAAATGGGGTAGATAATAATGTACTACAAGCGAATTATGTCGGGACGAATCCTACTGGTGATAATATTTCAATTGCCACAGAAGGCATTTGGGTTGGCGGTGACTCTGAAGGGAATGTTATCGGCGGAACTTCTGCTGGAGAAGGAAATATTATAACCAATAATGGCGGTTCTGGGATAAGCCTATCTGGATTAACCGGACAAGGGAACGCTTTTCTTGGTAATGCAATTTATAATAACGGACTTTCAGGTATTGGAGATATGACAGAAATTGATGTCCCCAGACCCGATATTGTAATAGCAATGAGTCAGAATACTACGCTTGATATTATTGGAAATATATCTGGCGAATCGAACTCAACGTATCGAATAGAGCTATTTAATAATTCAGAATGTGACGCATCGGGATCTGGTGAAGGAGAAACTTTTCTTGGGTTTATCGATGTGACCACAGATGCAAGCGGCATTGGCTCTATCAACGAAACGATTAATGCGAGCGTTGTGTCTGGTGATATTGTTACCGCAACGGCGACAGGAGAAAATAACAGTACATCTGCCTTCTCAGACTGTGTTGATGTTTTTAATAATGTTGATGCTCCCACAATGACTTTATCTGGGTCAACTTTTTCATTTGATTTTCCATCATTTATTCAACCCATAGCTTCTGCAGATATAGTTGTAACAAATTCGGGCGCTTATGAGTTAGAATGGGAAGGAAGTTCAAACGCAGATTGGCTGACATTGAGCCCAAACATGGGAACAACATCAGCGGGCGCTGAATCAGAAATAGGATTAAATGTTGACTTATCGGATTCTTCCGTTGGTACGTATTCAGCTTTAATTACACTTAATTCTAATGACTATCTATTACCATCACAATCAATCTCTATGACTATTCATTATGGTACGGGCGGCCCGACAAACATTTCACATTCACCAGATACCGTTTTTGTAGATGTTTCTGAAGGTCCAGATACACCCGCGTCATTTTTTATGCTCAACATTGGGAATGAAGCTGTTGATTGGACCGCAGGGTTTACTGGTATTAATTGGGTTAATAGCGTAACACCTAATAGCGGCTCCACATCTCCTGGAGATTCCGTCGAAATATTTTTTAATGTTCGCCCCGCTAATTTGCAACCCGGTGAAAATTCTGGTCTTGTCTGGGTAAGTTTAAACCCCGAATTAACGCAAGTCATGGAAGTACCAGTCATGGCAACATTACTCGTACCTTCAATATCTGTCTATCCAGAATCAATTGAAGAAGACTTTGAGCCAGTAGCGTCAGACCCAACGCTTTCTTTTCAAATAATGAATACAGGTGACGCAAATTTAATATGGACAGTTGATGATTTTATTGGGAACAATTGGACGTACTCTTTCAACCCATCTTCAGGCGCAACGCCCCCAGGAGACTCTACAACGATTTCATTTAACGTGAGAATTAACAGTCTTGATGAAGGGTTAAATACGGGCATTATTCCTATTTCATCAAACGACCAAAGCGCATCAACTCTTCAAATCCCTGTTACTATAAATTATACATCTAACTCAGCTCCAAACCCAGAGCTAACGATTGATTCACCTTTAAATAATGCTACTTTTTTCTCATCAGATGTGAATATACATTTTTCTGCACAAAACTTTAATATTGGCGCAGAATCTGACTCAACAGATGGGCACCTTCATTACCAGTTAAATAACAATGATCCTGAAATGCATTATAGTGAAAACGCGGTTCAATTATCTGGGCTTTCGCTTGGTGAACAAACAGTCATTTTATGGTTGGTAGATCATAACCATAATTCATTAGAGCCTCATGTAGCAGACACTGTTTTATTTACAATTGAAGAAGCGGACGAACTTTATAATCCTTATGATGACGTATCTTATGATTTAATATTATTGGAGTCAATTTCTGGAGACAATATTAATGGTTCAAATAATTTCTTAAATAGAATGCCTGAAGATGCTATTATGGTTTACGAGACGAATGAGGGTAGGTTTGGGAAATTACAAATTGGTCATTATGGAGAAACGTTAACATTGGCTTGGAGCACATACGATGATTCTGGTCAAATCTATTCATCGGGAGAATCTCTCGTTGTGAGTGATGGGGTAGCTGTCGATTTAGATGAAGGAGGCATAACAACAGACGAAAGCGCACAAGATTTCTCATGGGATGTAGTTAATGCAATTGATCGGTGGTTCAATGTTGAAAATTCAGCGCAATTTGGGTTATATGGGTATTGGGGTATTACTCGACAAATGGTGCAAAACCAATCTGGAAATTTATCAAATGCTAATATAGCCGCTGTAGATGAAGGTGAAAATAATTTAGAAGATGGTCAGGTTTTGCTTTATCGAACAAATCAAAACAGGTACGGAAAACTTCAGGTTGAAGAATATGGACCCGCATTGCGGATTCGGTGGTGGACATATAACAATCAAGGCAATATACACTCTATGGGAGACAGTCTTGTTATTGCAAGTAATGCATCTTGCGATTTAGAGATGGGACAACAAACCCCAAACAACTCCCCTCATCGTGATTTTTACTGGGAGCAAGTATCCCCAGGTGAAATGTATTTAGTGCCTCGTAATGCGTCGCAATTTGGCGTTTATTCACCAAATCATGCTCCAACAGCAAACGATCAGTATTTTGAAACCAATGAGGGAACTTCTGTAGAAATTGTTTTGAATGCAGTCGATGTAGATGGGGATGATTTAATGTATGATATTAACGAATGGCCACAGTACGGCTCCCTGTCAGGCACACCTCCTTCTTTTGTGTATGCCCCCAACCCAGAATTCATCGGTGGAGACCAGTTTGTTTATACAGTTACAGATGGAGAGCTATCTAGTTCGGCAACGGTTTATATTTCAGTTATAGATGGCGGTGGTAATAATAGCGCTCCAGAATTCAATAATTTTTCGGATTTAGATATTGTTGAAGATTCAGAAGAAAACAGTGTTTATGAAATTTCTGCTAACGATCTTGATGGCGATATGTTAACATTTTCATTGAGCTCTAACAACGAATCTGTTTCGTGGGCTGATGAAGGGCAAACAAATACATCTCAGCTTTTTAGATTAGTCGTTTCACCTAATTGGTATGGTAGCGCTGTTTTTACGGCCATTGTTTCTGATGGGGAATTAAATGATACATTAAATTTTAATGTAAACGTAACCCCTGTAAACGATTCGCCTACGGCCTCTGATTTAACAATTGAAACACAGGAAGATATACCTGTCGCATTTGATTTTATTGGAAACGACATTGATGGTGATGAACTAACATTCATCATTGTCAGCAACCCACAGCATGGCACACTTAATGATGGTGTTTATTCGCCCGCAGAAAATTATTTTGGAGAAGACACTTTTCAATATGCTTCACATGATGGAACCGCCAACTCTGAACCGGCAACTGTGATAATTACTGTCACCCCAATAAATGATTCACCAATAGTTAATGATTTAGAAATTACTTGTTTAGAAGATAATTCTGTTGAAATCAGCTTAGATGGAACCGATGTTGATGGAGACGATTTAACTTTTAGTGTTTTAACGCCACCAGGACATGGCACATTTAATAATGGTGTTTATTCGCCCGCAGAAAATTATTTTGGAGAAGATACTTTTACATTTACAGCTTCCGATGGAATTGAACTTTCCAATGAAGGTGTTGTGACAATTGAGGTTGAATCAATCAATGATGCGCCAGAGCCATTTGAGTTGCTGTCTCCCGTAAACACTCATACTATCTCAATTTCCAACGCCACCTTTAATGATACTCTTCGATTTAAATGGACAACATCTCACGATATTGATAATGATGAAATAACATATGATTTTGTCGGTGAAGGTTCATTGGCGTTATTAGAAAACAGTCTCATAGCAGATAGCGATACAAGTGTGTGGATTTTATATTCAACGCTTGCCAATTATGTTGATTCATTGAGTGTTATTCAAGGCGATTGGTCTGCCATAGCGATAGATTTACAAGATTCAACCTTAGCTACGAATGGTCCTTTTTCTTTAACAATTGATTTAAATGAACTTTCTATTGATGATATAAATGAAATTCCGAGTTTATTTGCATTACACCAAAATTATCCAAACCCATTTAACCCAACGACAACGCTTCGATATGATTTACCAGAAGACACCCATGTTCAAATTGTTATTTACGATATTATGGGGCAACAAGTTAAAACGCTGATCAATGAAGAGCAAAATGCTGGCTTTAAAGCAGTTGTTTGGGATGCGACAAATCATATTGGGCAGCCAGCGAGTGCGGGGATGTACCTATATCATATAAGTGCGGGAGGATTCAACAAAACGATAAAAATGGTTTTATTGAAATAGACTATTTAATACATTATTAATAGAGAAAAGGCATTCTTGACGTTTGCCTTTTCTCTAAATGAAAGCGCTATAAAAAGCCACTACTCAGCCCTTCTTTGGGAATATTAATGCATCTAGAAATTCGGCATAGAGTCTAATTTCGATTTATCTTTAATAAGATATGATAGGCTGTAGCACTGTCCAAAATAAATTAGATTTTTCATATTTTAGATAAATCCACCTGACCGCCCTGGCGATAACCTGTGCTGTTAGTCAGGTTTTTTATCATATTTCAAAAACAAACCCCCAATGAGCGCGATAGAGGCTCTATAAGTGGAAGTTTGAGTCAATATTACCAAGAGATGATTTTATGGACCCACCCCTAAACAAACTCGGGATTTACATTTCGCCCAAACTTTGATTTCCCCCTTTTCTTTAAACCCCAACTACACCTTCCCCGCAACGAGGAAGACTTTAATGTAATAGGAAGAAAACAGCCAAAAACATCCGAATATTTTCCCCTGTAATAGGGGAAATACAAAGGGGTCATTATAATATTTATTA
Source organism: Fidelibacterota bacterium (assembly GCA_016784605.1). Lineage (GTDB taxonomy): Bacteria > Fidelibacterota > Marinisomatia > Marinisomatales > UBA1611 > JABHGY01. The sequence continues at coordinate 60,623 of JADHUI010000001.1, forward strand.
CACTTTTACAAAACGTTTTGGACAGACGTGAACAGGTCCATTAAAACTTTTATAGAATTTGTGTTTTTATTATTAATTAAGTAAAATAGACAGTTAGACAGTTAGACAGTTAGACAGTTAGACAGTTTTTTACTTGTTAGGGCGAGGAAAAACTGCTCAATTTACAAACAAACGAGAAGAGAGAATCCCATGAAATACGTACAGTATTGTCTTATATCCATATTTTTTATCCAAGTTGCTTTTTCAGCAAGTGTTAAAGATAACCCCAGAAAAAAACAACAGAGCAGAAAAACCGAAATTCCTGTAGAAAGGGTAAGAAAAAATCACTCTGAGGATATAGATGCGCCAAAAGTTAAACCTACCCGAGAAGATGATCGTGTATCAAAAGTACAACAAATTAAAGATGGCGTTATTTCGATCCAGGATGTATTTACAATAGAGACGCCCCAGACGCGTTCTGTAACAAACTTTACCGAATATACTGTTTGCTCTGTTGGGTGCGACTATGATGATGTTATGACCGCAATTAATAGTGTTCCAAGTTTCTCCACCATTTTCATTTCTGAGCCGGGCACATATTATGTGTCTGATATACAATTAGAAGAAAAATCTATTTGGATTCGCGGATTAAGCCCAGAAGAAACAATTTTAACAGGAGAAAACCCAGACGGACTAGACTCGAATCTTGTTTATTTTGAAAAATTAGATTATGCTGATTGGACTCTTGAAGAAAACCAAGACAGAATTGCAGACAGTGTTTGGATTACCCGCGGCGACAATCAACCCATCTTTAATGCTGCTGTGGAAGCGTATAATGATACAGACACCGATCTTACGCCTACAAATACATTATGGGCGCAGGGCAGGACGGCGGATGTGGACTCATCTGATTATGAAACTTTCGCACCCATGACAGGCTGGTGCCCGCCGTGTATTTTAGGCCAAACATTATCTCTAAAGCTCCCCGGTGCGGGTGAAGATAGTTCGGATGTTTTTTATGACCTGGTTATTACACAATGGACACAAAATGGTGCAGGCGGAGGATTCGCTTATTATAGAGGAGAGCCAGGAGTATCTCTACCACTCTCTGCTACAATGATTTCCCTTTCCGATTCGAGTGAAAATGATACAATTTCATATTTACAACTTTCAGATTTATCTATTGTTGATGGGTCGGGTTCGAATGGAAGCCCGGGTGGTATTTTAATTGATGAAAATACGTATGATTCAACCACGGTTGTATTTGAAAATGTACACGGCACAAATCATAGCGGCGGGTTTTTAAGATCTTATTCTAACAACACTGCCATTTATATTAATAATTCCGAATTTTTTAATAATAACTCATCTAATGATGGGGGTGTTATTTATTTAGATTTTGGAGATTTAAATATTAATAATTCCGAATTTTTTAATAATAACTCATCTAATGATGGGGGTGTTAGTTATTTAGATTTTGGAGATTTAAATATTAATAATTCCGAATTTTCCAATAACACAACTAATGGCGATGGAGGTGTGTTTTACATAGATGATGGAAATTATAATATTAATAATTCCGAATTTTCCAACAATTCATCTAATGATGATGGAGGTGTTATATATCATTATGACGCCGAAGGCATGATTCTGAATAGTGCTTTTACACACAACTCATCGGGAGATGACGGGGGTGTTATAAATAATGAGAGTGGTGACTTATACATCGGGAACTCTCATTTCTCTGAAAATGAAAGTTCATATGGGGGTGCTATATATATGGATTACGGCGACGATTTTGTCACTTTTAACACTTCATTTGAAAATAATATCGCAACATCGTCTGGAGGCGCCATTTACATTGAAGAAAGCGCAGATGGGTACTTTTATCAAACACATTTTCACGAAAATATGTCGGGAAATGAAGGTGGCGCTTTTTATATTGAAAATTATGAAGATGATTTTGATATTTCGGTAGAATTTCATTCTTCATCTTTTGTAGAAAACATAGCCGAAGGAGACGGTGGTGCCATTTTTTCTTATGATGATTATGATGGGCGTATTAAAATTTATTCATCTGTGTTTGATGGCAATTCATCGGAAAGCGATGGAGGCGCAATCTATATTGACGATGATGGCGAACTTTGGATAGAAAATTCTTCATTTGTTAGGAATTCAGCCGGGGATGATGGTGGCGCTATTTATAATGATGATGCAGATTCTCCTGGCGTTATAATGATTAACACAACAATCGCTAATAATAGCGCATCAGACGAAGGTGGTGCCATTATAAATGATGATTATTTGTTTTTATATAACTGTACAGTAGCATTTAATGATGCAGGATATGATTATGGAGGTATTGACGATGTAGACGATATGAGTTCCACAGTTATTGCTCAAAACACTGTTACGGGAGACGATTATTCCTATCCGGATGTAGACTATGCTTACATTAGCGAACGCAATATTATTGGAAATATTGGAGAAGGGTCAATTTATATATACAATGATGTGTATGGCGACTCCTGGATTGGAAACCCCGATTCGTTGGGGACTATCGATTCAGTTGCAATAGCGCACGGCGTGGTTGTTTATGATACACCAATTAATGCTCAACTTGCGTTTGTTAATGATGAACCATTACCCTACATGATTCCTTATCCCGGTAGCTTAGCCATTGATAATGGAATAGACTGGTATAATTGGGATGATGAATATGTAACGGTTAATTATGATATGCTAGGAAGACCGCGAAGCTGGCCTTATAATTCAGATATTGGAGCAATTGAACGCACCCCAGGAGATCCCCACGAAGACCAAATCGCACCTGGAACAATTGATGATTTAGCAGGGGCGCCATCTATTGAAGGTGGTATCCAACTATCATGGACTGCTGTTGGTTCTGATGGAAATATAGGAACAGTGGCGGAATATATGGTTTATTACAGTGCGAATACATTTGAAGATCCTAGCGAATCTACTGTAATGGGAATCAACCCCGGAATCAACCCAAGTCAGTCAGGCACAAATGAATCTTTTCTACTAGGTGGGCTTGATTATGGATCGGCTTATTACATCCGCATCATTACATTTGATGAAATTGGTCAACCTTCGGACTTGTCCAATGAAATTGCTGTTGAAACATTAAACGCGCCGAGCGTGGCTGTTTCTACAACAAGTGCATCGATTACTCTTCCTGCAGAATCAGAAGGTACGCGTCAATTAACCCTAGGGAACGACGGTCAAAGTCTTTTAGAGTGGAGCGCCACAATTCTTACGGAAGATACTTCATCTGTAAGAAGCTCAAGCCCCGTATTTGGCACGGGAACGCTTAGTGACCTTGAAAAAAGCGCATCAGATTATGTGAACCACCCTAGGCCTGAAAACTTATTTTCAGATGAGTCTTTTCCTCTCGACCCACACATGCAAAGTGTGTTATCTAGTCGAATAAATGCCAACCCTTTAGAAAACATTCTTTCAATGTTTGAAGAAAAACATCAAACCATTATTGATCTAGTGCCAAATCCGTGGGTTATTGAAGATGGCGTAACCGGAGATAATATTAACGACGGTGGGGACGATATGTACGATGGGGGAAATTATTTAAGTACAGATAACGAACAAAATCCACTTGCATATTCAGATAGTGTTATTATTGCCAGTAGTCATTTAGGAGAAACAGGTCAGTATTTTACACGAAAATATGATGAATTGTTTGTTTTCGCTGCCGATCTAGATTCTGTAAGCGATTTTTATATTACGGGGAATCTCGGCGCAGATGGAAGTGGAAGTGTTGACGGTATTATTGTTGAAGAGAGCGGGTATACCGGGTTTGTTAAGCGTGTATATAATGCTGGCGATCCTTCTATTAATCATATGGTCATTATTCAAAATACAGAAGGAGCCAGTCATGATTTTTCTACAGATACAAATAATGACTATCACCATATTGGCGGTTTAATCAATGTTACACAACTATATTATATATTGTATGCCAGTAGCGGCGGGGCGCTGGTTGACGATGAAACAACATTAAGTATTATGAGCGCTATGCTTGATATAATTGACCCAACATGGTTGCATGTTTCAGAAAATCAAGGCGAAATCCTTCCCGGCGAAACACAATTAATCGAGATATTGTTTAATACAACAGAGTTAGCGGATACAAGCTTAGCAGGATTAATTACCCTAACGACTAATGACCCCAATGTAGCAGAAATACCTATCGATGTAAGTATGGTTGTTTCTAGTGAAAACCTATCTCCGGTATTGCATACAGCTCAATTATCAGACGCGATAGAAGATGAACCTTATTTATTCCAGCTTGTAGGGGAAGACCCTAATGGTGACACTATTCACTATACATTGGTTGATGGACCCAGCTGGATGTCAATATCAGAAAGTGGCGAAGTTACAGGTATGCCGACAAATGAAAACGTGAGTGATTCGGACACACTTTCAGTTAATTTAAACGACGGAACAGTGGATATATCTTTTGGTATGACCGTGACTGTGATTAATAGCAATGATAGTCCTTTTGTTCTAAATGGGTTTGAACCCGTTGTTGTTAATGAAGATTCAGAGCCAATAACGATTGATCTTTCTCAAATATTTAGTGATGATGATATGAATATTGAGTTAGACTCGTTAATCTACCTAGCGGAAGGTTTTATGACTTTTCGAAAGGAAAATAACGCAGATTGGACCCTTGAAGAAAACCAGGATCGCGTAAATGATGCAGTGTGGATAACAAGAAAAAACAATCAATCTATATTCAATATTATGCGAGAAGATGGTTATTCTCAAGCAGATGGTAGCCCTCAAGGCACGGAATGGTCCCTTGGTTATGCGAGTCAATCAAACGAACTTATGTTTGAGCCATTTATATCGGCAGTAAGTAATTCTCCGCAAAGCTCAATCGGAAAACCGCTAGTCATGCATACTGTGGATGATAACCATTATTATAATATGATGATTCATCAATGGACGGGCGGAAATAATGGCGGAGGACTTGCTTGGACGCGCTCTAGTGTAGAAAATAATGATACGCCTATTGCAACTCCTGAAATAAATGGATCAAACCTAACCATTTATTTCCATCCAAACGCTTTCGGAGAAACTGAATTGGTTATTCTTGCCATAGATGAATCGGGAGAAACTGTTGCTGATTCTTTAAGCATAATGATAAACCCAGTAAACGATTTACCTGGAGATGTGGCATTGCTACACCCAGCGGATAATTCCACCATTTCGATTCTTAACCCAACATTATCTTGGGAAGAACCAATCGATTTCGAAAATGGCGAAACATCTGGAAGTAGCAATGATCATTTGGTTAAAAATACTCAAACTCAATCTAATTCACGTTCCATTGCAAGTTATAATGTGTATGTAGGTACTGACACTGCATTAACTGCAGAAGATTTTTTAGAGAATGTGGCAATAAATTCATATACCATCTCCAGCGATTTGGTAGATGATGCTACATATTTTTGGATGGTAGAAGCGGTGGATGATGATGGGGGTATTTCAACTTCAGACACATGGTCGTTTACAATAAACACAGGGAACAATCCACCATCATCTTTTGAGCTTGTTTCACCTTCTCCAGAATTAGTTTTGTATTCAACGGATGTCACTTTTGAATGGATGCCGAGTTATGATCCAGACCCAAATGACAATGTTCATTTTGCGCTTAACGTGAATTCTGATACGTTACACCTTCATTATGAAACAGATTCAATATCGTACTTAGCGTCTCAATTCCAGGATAATAAAGTATATCATTGGTCTGTAGATGCTTATGATAATTATGGCGCGATGGTACAAAATATCGGCGGACCACGTATGTTTGTGGTAAATACCGCAAACGATAATCCATCATCCCCAGAATTAGTTGCTCCTTTAAGCGGAAGTATACAGACAAACCTTATGCCAAGCTTTTTCTGGACTCGATCACACGATATTGATCCTATGGATCATGTATCATACGAGTTAAGTTGGCAACAAATTGGAGACGCGTTAAATCCGCATATTATAAATACGGATAGTAACGGAGTTTCCCTCGAAGAAAACCTTGAAGATAATTCATCTTTTATTTGGTCAGTAAGAGCAATGGATTTGAATAACGGCGAATCATTAACGGATACGATGCATTTTTATACAGACGCATTTCCAGAACCCCCACTTGCCTTTGTGACACTTTCACCGGAGAATGAAGCAACTGGCTTAGGAACGGAAGTTGAATTTGTTTGGGCCGAATCAATTGACCCAGACCCAATTGATGACATTCATTATCAGCTTGTTTATGCTACAGATTGGCAAGATAGCAGTACATACGTTTTCAGCGAAAACGTTCAAGATACATCCTTAATAATTTCAATGGAAAATAATACATTATATTATTGGGGAGTAATTGCTCGGGACAATGATGGGTTTATGGTTGGAAGTAACGATAATACCCCAAACACAATGGTGATTGGTACGCTGGGGATTGATGACCAAGCGATACCAGATGCTTTTGCCTTACACCAAAATTATCCAAACCCATTTAACCCAACGACAACGCTTCGATATGATTTACCAGAAGACACCCATGTTCAAATTGTTATTTACGATATTATGGGGCAACAGGTTAAAACACTGATCAATGAAGAGCAAAATGCTGGCTTTAAAGCAGTTGTTTGGGATGCTACAAATCATATTGGGCAGCCAGTGAGTGCAGGAATGTACTTATATCAGATAAGTGCGGGAGGATTCAACAAAACGATAAAAATGGTTTTATTGAAATAGACTATTTAATACATTATTAATAGAGAAAAGGCATTCTTGACGTTTGCCTTTTCTCTAAATGAAAGCGCTATAAAAAAGATGTTTTTCGCTCCCTATTTGGGAATATTAATGCATCTAGAAATTCTGCATAAAAGCACCTAGCTTTTCCATATGAAACGAAGAGACTTTATTAAAACAGGGATTGTAGGCACAGCGGCACTCGGTTTTACCCCAACAGCACTATTAAAAAGTCAAGACTGTCCCCTAACTCAAAATGATATATTGGGACCCTATTGGACAGAGAACCACCCAAACAGAACTCTTTTGGCAAATGCAGATGAACCGGGAACGCGTATTTTTATTTCAGGAACAGTAAAAGCTAACGACTGTGAGACGCCCATTGAAAATGCAATTGTTGATGTATGGCATGCAAACGATAATGGCTGTTATACGATATTTATGGAATGCGATTCAGGAAACTCAGATGATGATCCTTATAATTTACGCGGTCAAATGATAACGAATGAAAATGGAGAATATGCCTTTGAAACTATTTGGCCTGGATATTATGCCGGTCGCCCAAAACATTTTCATTATAAAATTACAACACCCAACGGCCTTGAACTTGTAACGCAATGTTATTTTGAAGGAGACGCTCAAATTGATTCACAATGGGAAGAAGACCATCAGGGGCTCATTATTCCACTAGATGAAAGCGGAAGTAACCTTTATGGTGTTTTTGATATTGTGATGGATGAGGAATTAATCCAAGTTGGAACCCAAAACGAAAAAGCCCATCTTCTAGAAAAACCAATTTTATATCCCGCATATCCCAATCCTTTTAATAGCTCAACTCAAATAAAGTTTAATGTATCAAGGCAAGGACACATGAGTATTGGTGTCTATGATATTTCAGGGAAATGGATAACCAGTCTCATGGAAAAGCATATATCACCCGGGGCTCACAAGCTAAATTGGAACGGGAATGATATGTTAGGAAAACCTGTTTCAGCCGGGCTTTATTTAGTCATATTGAAATTTGGTGCACACACAATTTCGAAAAAAATATCTCTTTTGAAATAAAGGAATAATGAAACGAAGGGATTTTATACGTACCAGCCTTTTGGCCACCGCTGGGTTAACGCTTATTTCATGCGAAGATCAAGAAATTGTTATTGACGACACGCCGGGACGACTGACAAAAACGAACAATCCAAAAGATATTATTATTATTGGAGCAGGAATTTCAGGACTCGTGGCTGGGTTTGAATTAAAGCGTGCCGGACACAACGTAACTATTCTAGAAGCTCGAGATAGAATTGGGGGGCGAATTTTTACAGTAAGAGAACCCTTTAGCAACGGGATTTTTGCGGAGGCGGGCGCAGCACGAATACCAGACAATCACGATATTACTCTTGGATATATTGATTATTTCAATCTTTCACTAAACCCTTTTTATCCAGATGGTGGCAACTATACCCAATTATTAGATGGTGAAAAATCCTACATAGAACCGGATGTATTTTTAGAAGACAGGCCCTGGCCCACATCCGTTACACATAAAGAATATTCAAAAATCGAATCCGGAAATGATCAACTCCCAGAAGCGCTATATGAAACATTAATGGATAATGTCCATTTATCAGAGCCAGCTATATCAATCGAACAAATGAACGATGGCGTTCGCGTGGAGACAGATAATGGAGCAACCTATCTAGGTGATAAAATTATATGTACCCTTCCATTACCCGTATTAAATAAAGTGTCTTTTTCTCCGTCGCTATCAACCCAAAAACAAGAAGCCATAAACGGAGGTTATACATATAATACAGCTACACGCGTCATGTTTACATCTCCAACCAGATTTTGGGAAAATGAAGGTCAAAACGGGTTTGGAAAAACAGATTGGCCAGAAGAAATATGGCATCCAAGCTGGGATCAAGACAGCACAGCTGGACTATTGTTAACGTATCTTCGAAGAGATAAAGCGATTGAGGCAGACGCTCTTAATGATGCGGTCCGGAATATTCAAATATTAAATCGATGGGAAAATGTTTTCCCTGGAGTACAAAATAATATAACTCATGCCTATACACATTCTTGGGCAAAAGAAGAATGGTCTGGAGCCGGCTGGCCTGCACCCACAGAAGAAGAGGAAGAAGCTTACGGTTCGTCCTTAGGTTTAGTAGAAGGGCATATACATTTTGCGGGCGAACACACCACAGAATACCATGGCTGGATGCAAGGAGCGCTTTTATCGGGTATTCGAGCCGCCAATGAAATCAATGACGGCGCAATGACGTAACGAGATTAAGTATTATTTATATTTAAAGTTGAACGTCTAAGGTTAGTGGTTTTCCACCACGAAGAACTTTAACTGTAATTTTTTGCCCCTTTTTCAATTCACCCATTCTTCCCATATACTCTTGGATGTTTAAAAGTTTTTTCCCATTAATTTCAATTAACACATCCCCTTTTTTCATGCCCGCTTTACCTGCGGGGCCATCTTTCGTGCTAACGCCTTCGATAGCCATTCCTTCTTCTGAGCCACCTCCGCCATAGGCAGGTATAATTCCAAGCGTAACTCCGTCGGATCGCCTTCTTTTTGGCGCTTCTTTTGGACCCGCTTCAGTAAATAACGGTCGTTCATCCATTCGATTTAAGGTTAACGTAATATCATAAACAAAATTCAAAATTTCTTTTTCACCCTTTGCATTAATTAAATCCCAATCATCTTCAGGTAAATGGTATTGGTGGTGAAATCCGGAAAAGAAAAAGAGAACAGGAATATCGTTCACATAAAAACTCGCATGATCGCTGGGGCCATATCCAGAATAGGATTTCCCAATAGACATTTCAATATCTTTAGCTAAACTGTCGATAAGGGGTTCAAAAAATGGAGACGTTCCTATTGCGCCAACATTTAAAGTGGAATCATCTAAACGCCCAACCATATCTAAATTAAGCATTGCAACAATATTTTCTTTTGGAACGGTTGGGTTTTCAATAAAATACTTAGACCCAAGTAAACCTTTTTCTTCCGCATCAAACGCAATAAAAATAACACTTCGTTTTAACTTATTTCGATTGGCAAATAATTTTTGACTTATTTCTAATATACCCGCAGTTCCAGATGCATTATCATCCGCACCATTATGGACGGCGGTTGTGTCTTTATTCCGAGATCCCGTATGGTGTCCACCCATACCTAAATGATCAAAATGAGCGCCAAGCACAATATACTCATCTCTTAATTCTCTATCTCGCCCACGAATCATTCCTACAACATTTCCCCCGCGAAGGGTTTTCTCTTTTAAATCAATATGGGCTGTTAATTCTATATTGTTTATTTCAAATTGGACCGATTTTAAGGATGAATCCATTTTCTTTTGTATAGATGAAATAGACTGGTTGTGTGGCCGAAAAATTTGATTCGCCATTTCGCTCGAAAGATGAATTGCGGGTATATTACCTTTTGATTGATGAGTAGAATGTCCAAAAGCCACTAATTCGGAATCGCTTTCTTGAGATACAAAAATGATACCACTGGCCCCAAAATCTCTCGCAACCATCATTTTTTTGTTTAAAGATGCATGTCCGGAATAAATAGAATGGGGATGAATTTGTTCGGGACCGCCGCGCATCACAATCACCCACTTTCCATCTACATTTAAGCCAGCATAATCATTCCATTTTTTATCTTCAACCATGTTAAATCCGTAACCGGCAAAAACAGCTTTAGATGAAAAATCACCATTTCCGGAAAAAGTTAAAGGGGTGAAATCGACACCAACAATCAACTCGGCGCCATCAATAGAAAAAGATGTTTTTTCTCCAATTTCAACACCGTCGGCAATATCAAACGGCTGAACATAAGAATCATTTGTTCCAGCAGGTTTTACGCCGGCTGAACGCCATTCATTGGCAATATAAGAAATAACGTCTTTAGATTCTCTTGTCCCTGGGTAACGCCCCTTCATATTATCTTCAGATAAGAAAATAATATGATCTAATATTTCTTCTTCAGTGATTTCGGAACTATTACCCGCAGAAATGCCAGCACTATTTTGTAAAAATAAACCGCATCCCAAGACGACCAAAACGGCCATGGCGATTAATGTTTTTTTCTTTTCATTCATAAGATGTTCCAAATGTTAATAATGTAATAGATTCAATGTATTAAGAGATAGACAATCTACAAAGAATCATATGGAAAAAGAAAAAAACATCAAAATCAACGTAAAGTCTAAGTACCACCCGGAAAGATCAAACCCACACAGAAATGAGTATTTCTTTTCATACCACATTACAATAATAAATATAGGCGAAAAAACAACGCAACTAATAAGTCGATATTGGCATATAACTGACGGCAAAGGAAGAATCGAAGAAGTGCGCGGTCCTGGCGTTGTGGGGGAACAACCCCGATTAAAAAAAGGAGAGCAATTTGGCTATACCAGTTTTTGCCCACTACCAACACCCTTTGGTGTTATGAAGGGCGCATTTACAATGGTGGACGATAAGGGCAGCTCTTTTGATGTTCCTATTTCACCTTTCCAATTAGCCACGCCAGAAATATTAAATTAAGAAAGATTGAATAATATATTTTTTGCCGATTAAAACAGAGACTTTAGTCACTATAAATAAGATGTAAGTAAAAAACACAAAGGAAGCGTTTTAATAGAGATTTAGCAACAAAATGTCTGCTGATTAATTTTTCTGAGGAGGAAAACCATGAAACAATTTTATCAATATATAGGTGCGTTTATTATAATAACGCAAATAACATTTGCTCAAGAAGCATACATGCATCTTGCCCATTCGGGCATAACGCCATCATCAACCATGACTGTTGAGCCCGGGCAAGAAATTACATTTGAATATGGTGGCGGTGGCCCCCACCCAATGACATCAGGGCAAGGAAGCACAACATCTCCCGTGCACTTTCCTACTGTTACTGTTAATTCAAGCAATCCGATTGCAACATTTTCTCTAGAAGAAGAAGGAACATATATTTTTCATTGTGGCACCAACCCAGGAAATACCAGTTTATGGGGAACCATTATTGTGGAGCCAGCTCCTATAGAAGGACCCATGGGCGACGTAGATTTAAACGGAATGTTAAACTTTACAGATATTACTTATATGATGTTTTATTTCTATGGAATGCAGGAATTTTCGGATGAACAAATGTATGAGGCCGATGTAAGTCAAGACAGCACAGTTTCACCTTTAGATTTGTCATTATTAAAAATGGCCATCAATACCACCATTGAACTTCCATACCCAAACATAGATGGCGTTTTAGACGGAAGCGCCACCTACGCATTAGATGTACCCACTTACTCTGATGGTGAAATTACCGTCCCTGTTTCTGTCAGCGCTTTATCAAATGTTATTTCTATTGACTTAAGCGTTGTTTTTGATAATACATCCCTAACGCTTGATCGCGTTGATTTTGAAGAATCTTGGGATGGAGCAACCACGATAAATGTAGAAAATAATGGAAATTTAAGATTAATTGTAGCGAGCCCAGCAATTAATGAAAGCGATAATCTAATCGCAAATTTGGTATTTACCGTAAACGAAACATCTGAAAACAACACATCGGTGACGCTCGTTTCATCACAAACAAATGAAAGTGGACTTATTGCTGAAGAATCCACAGTTGATGTGCAATTACTTGGTGTGGATAATATAATGAATATACCAACGCAATTAAACATATCAGGCGCTTTCCCGAACCCGTTTAACCCAGCAATTACACTGCTAGTTGCTATAGCTGATGTTCGTGATATTCATTTAGAAATATTCAACACGAAAGGACAAGCAGTTAAAACATTCTCAAGTGAGAATTTTGTCAGGGGAACGAATTCTATTACATGGAACGGATTGAACAATCAAGGGCAGCAAGTTCCATCAGGTATTTATATAGTTAAAGCTTCATCAAGTCAGAACACAACAACCAAAACAATTACACTACTAAAATAAAAGGAATCACCATGAAACGTATTTTAATATTTATTCTACCGCTACTCTTTATAAGTTGTGAAAATAATAACGATGATCAAATTTCTGATTTACAAAAACAGTTAGATGATTTAAATAGTATAATTCAAGAGTTGGAAGACAATCAAGATGCTATATTAGACGGTTATATATCTACCCCCGCAACGCTGGATATTCCAACATGGGTCACAGATTATTTAGGCGACATGCCTATTCCTGAAGATAACCCAATGACGGTTGAAGGTGTTTATTTGGGACGAAAACTTTTTTATGATACACGCCTTTCAGATGATAGTACAAAATCATGCGCCAGCTGTCATTTACAATCTGCCGGCTTTACAGATCCAGAACAATTCAGTGAAGGTATTACCGGAGAAAGAGGCACACGAAACGCGATGCAAGTTATAAACGCCGGTTGGTTTACATCTTTTTTCTGGGATGGACGAGCCGCAACATTAGAAGACCAAGCATTGGGGCCTGTTGTAAATCCTGTTGAGTTAAATACCACTTGGCCAAAAGTTGAAGAAAAAATATCAAACGATCGCCTATATCCCGCTCTATTTAAAATGGCATTTGGGTCATACGAAATTGATTCAATGCAAATTGTAAAAGCGATTTCCCAATTTGAACGTACCTTATTATCGTTCAATTCAAGATATGATAATTATTTTTATGGAGATTTCACAGGATTTACAGAATCAGAAACAAATGGTTTTGATATTTATTTTTCTGAAAAAGGCGACTGCATTCATTGTCACGCCGGTCCTATTTTAACCGATAATGAATTTAGGAATAATGGCCTAGACTCAGAATTGACAGATCTTGGGCTCGCCGACGTAACAGGACTATCAACCGATGAAGGCAAATTTAAAGTACCCACTTTAAGAAATATTGAATACACCGGACCCTATATGCATGACGGTCGATTCGAAACACTCGAAGAAGTGGTTGAGCACTATAATAGTGGCGTTCATGCTGATTCACCCAACCTTGACGATGAAATGCACAATGCTTCTGAAGGTTTAAATTTAACCAATGAAGAAAAAACAGATTTAATTAATTTCTTAAAAACGTTTTCTGAGCCAGACTTTTTAACGAATACACATTTTTCTGATCCGTTTATAGATTAAAAAAGTTCTTTTAGCGTATAGGGCATCTTTGGTATGTTTGTACCATGAGGGTTCTTTACGTCGCGTTAATCATTATTGTTGGATTATCGATTTATTCTTGTGACGATAGTCGGTATTTGGTTGGTTCAAATAATGTAATTGAACTTGAAAATGTCATTTTTACAATTACGGAATATAGCGTTGAAGATTCCACGCGCCTGAATGCAAAAGGTACAGCAAAAAACACCGGTCCAAATACCATTTATCCAACTTGGTATATTGAGGGACATTTTTATACAGATTCAACGCTTGCATTTAAACTCGGCGGCGACAGACAACAAAAATCAATATCATTAGAGCCGGGAGCATCTTTGTCGTGGTCGTTAGAGTATAAATCTTATGAAGAAGGTTTAAGCCAATATCCCAAATTTAGAGTCTCCCAATTACGCGCCTACCAAGAACATCAAGACGATTGATTTAATAATGTAAAAGTAGCAAAGCTACCAATAGAATATTTTAGAAATGTTTTAGTGAATGTTATATGTTCCCGTTCATCTAGACTTGAAGCGGGATCTGTATAGGCAGTATCAGACGTGAAAGTTGTTTGCCCAAACAAATATGAGAGCACAAATACAATCAGCCACAAAAACTTTTGGTTATTCTTCTCCAATATCTTCATTCCAAACTTCGGGATTCTCTCGAATATACTGACCCAACATTGAAATACACACATCAGAATGAAGGTCTATAATTGTAACACCATTTTCTTTTAACCATTCGATACCGCCTGAAAAATTAACGGATTCACCTACAAGGACTGTTTTTATATTAAACTGTCGGATAAGACCACTACAATACCAGCATGGCGCTAACGTTGTAGCCATAATAATGTTTTTATAAGATGTCTGTCTTCCCGCATTTCTAAAGGCATCCGTTTCTCCGTGCACCGATGGGTCGTTATCTTGTATTCGCCGATTTCGTCCTTTTCCTAATAAGGCTCCATCTGCATTAAAAACGGCAGCCCCAATTGGAATGCCTCCCTCATGCAACCCTTTTTGAGCCTCTTGGATAGCGACATTCAACATAGATAAATAATCATTATTGTTCATTTTATTTCCAATATTATTTTGTTTTAAAATATCTTAATATCCGAATATATTCAGGGTTCGTAGAAGGTCAAAGCGATCATTTTTTGATGCCCGAGCATTAAAAAATGGTATTTACAAAACAGATATTTAGAAAAAGGATACCCATGCAATGCGGAAAACTTCATTATTATATAGCATAGACGACACCCCGCCAATATCTGAAACAATTATACTAGGCTTTCAACATTATTTAACCATGTTTGGTTCGACAGTAGCGATTCCTCTTTTATTAGCCCCAGCGTTTGGCATAACAGATCCAGTACAAAAAGGTTGGCTAATAGCAACCATGTTTTTTGTTAGCGGAATAACGACACTCCTTCAATCTACTTTTGGCAACAGATTGCCAATTGTTCAAGGCGGTACCTTTTCTTTTTTAGCGCCCACATTTGCCATTTGCGGTATGGCAACATTAGCAAATGCCGGCTGGGAAGTGCGCATGCAGCACGTGCAAGGCGCAATTATTGCAGGATCAATTGTTGAAATATTCGTAGGCGCAAGCGGAATGGTTGGTCGAATGTTAAAATATATTGGCCCCATAACTATTGCACCCACTATTGCATTAATTGGTTTATCATTATTCAAATTTGGAGCACCGGAAGCAGGTCGCCACTGGCCGATTGGTGGCTTAACAATATTCCTCATCATTTTATTTAGCCAATATTTACGCACAAAACATAGAACATTTGAATTGTACCCTATCTTGTTGGCCATAGTAGCTGCATGGGGCGTGTCTGCGCTATTTACCATGTTGGGTGTTTTCCCAGAAGGGCACCCTTCTCACACAAGTTTAGCCAATTTAAAAAACGCATCATGGTTTAGAGTACCATATCCATTCCAGTGGGGATTCCCACAGTTTGGGGCTGCTGCGATTGTGGGAATGTTGGCAGGTTATATCGCATCCATGGTAGAATCTATTGGAGACTATTATGCCTGCGCTCGACTTTCGGGCGCACCCGTTCCAGATAAAAAAACAATCAACCGAGGTATAACATTTGAAGGGATTGGATGTTTTATCGCTGGAATCTTCGGAACAGGAAATGGAACAACATCTTATAGTGAAAACATTGGCGCAATTGGACTTACTCGCGTTGGGTCTCGACGCGTTGTACAAGCTGGCGCTGTCATAATGATTCTTTTAGGAACTGTGTCAAAATTTGGCGCCTTATTTACCACAATCCCACAACCCATTGTTGGTGGTATGTATTGCGCTATGTTTGGTATGATAGCGGCGGTAGGATTATCCAACCTTCAATTTGTGGATTTAAATTCAGCAAGAAATTTATTCATTTTAGGATTTTCCTTTTTTATGGGACTCTCCTTGCCTGAATATTTTATCCAAAAGCCCATTATTTTTGAACCGGCTTGGCTTGCAAGTATCATAAATACACTTGGTAGCACAGGAATGGCTGTAGGCGCTTTTACAGCTCTTATATTAGACAATACTATTGCGGGAAGCGATGAAGAGAGAGGGTTAAAAGCTTGGGGAAACACAAAAACTAATTAATTATTTTCAGAGAATACCTAAGGAATAAAACCATGTCTATATTAATAAAAAATGGCCGAGTTATCACAGCGGTTGATGACTATATGGCTGATGTTTTTATCGAAAACGAAACAGTAACGCTTATAGGAAAAAAACTTGAAATGGAAGCGGATGAAATTATTGATGCTTCTGGAAAATATCTTTTTCCTGGCGGGTTAGATCCGCACACCCATTTGGATATGCCTTTTGGGGGCACCACATCTGCAGATGATTTTGAAACAGGCACTCGCGCTGCCGCTCACGGCGGGACAACCACATTGATTGATTTTGCGATACAATCCAAGGGCCATTCAACCTTAGAAGCGCTGGATACATGGCACGCGAAAGCTGATGGAAAAACAGCTATTGATTATGGATTTCATATGATTGTAACCGACCTAGAAGATAATAGAGTTCATGAAATGAAATTGTTAGTAGACGCTGGAGTAACTTCATATAAATTATTTATGGCTTACCCGGGTGTGCTCTATGTTGATGATGGAACTATTTATCGCGCAATGAAGAAAGCAGGCGAAGACGGTACGGTCGTTTGCATGCATGCTGAAAACGGTATTGTGATTGATGAAATTGTAAAACAAGCAGTCGCCGATGGAAAAACAGCTCCTAAATATCATGCTATTACGCGACCGACTCGCATGGAGGCAGAAGGAGTTCATCGCGCAATCTCAATTGCAGAAGTTGCACAAGTTCCGATTTATATTGTTCATTTATCGTCATCAGATGCATTAGAACAAGTTATGTTAGCTCGTAATCGCGGTGTTCACGCCTTTGCTGAAACGTGTCCGCAATATTTATTTTTAGATGATTCCTATTATGATCAAGAAGGATTTGAGGGCGCTAAATATGTCATGACGCCTGCATTAAGAGAAAAGTGGAATCAAGAAGAATTATGGAAAGGTTTAAAGTTTGGAGACCTTCAGTCCATCGCCACAGATCATTGTCCCTTTTGTTTTAAGGATCAAAAAATATTAGGAATGGATGATTTTTCAAAAATTCCAAATGGAGCTCCTGGTGTGGAAAATCGCATGAGCCTTGTTTATAATGGCGGTGTACATGCGGGACGAATTTCATTAAATAAGTTTGTTGAATTAACATCAACCGCCGCCGCAAAAACATTTGGACTTTTTCCAAAGAAAGGAACAATTGCGGTTGGAAGCGATGCGGACATTGTTGTATTTGATCCAAACAGAAAAGAAACTATCAGTGTTAATAATACGTGTACTCACCATATGAATGTGGATTATAATTCGTATGAGGGGTTTGAAGTAACCGGGTTCACTGAAACCGTACTTTCTCGCGGAAAAATCATTATTGATAAATGCGAATATGTTGGAAAAAAGGGCGATGGGCGCTTTTTAAAACGCGGTCTATATGGCGGTATGAAATAAAAAAATTCAAGGAGATTAAACATGGCTAGAAATATAAAATCTGGGCTCATTCAGATGAGCCTTCCTATGACAGAGGGAGAAGGAACCATTGCGGAAATAATGGATGCAATGGTTCAAAAACATATTCCATACATTGAAGATGCAGGCAAACAAGGCGTGCAAATTTTATGCTTACAAGAAATATTCAATACACCGTATTTTTGTCCAGGACAAGATAATGCGTGGTATGCATCTGCTGAATCCGTTCCGGGACCCACCACAGAGTTGATGCAGGAATATGCCAAAAAATACAATATGGTTATTATTGTGCCTATTTATGAGAAAGAGCAGGCAGGTGTGTTTTATAATACAGCGGCGGTCATTGATGCAGATGGCGAATATTTAGGCAAATACAGAAAAAATCACATTCCTCACACATCAGGGTTTTGGGAAAAGTACTTTTTTAAACCAGGAAACCTTGGTTACCCCGTTTTTCAAACAAAATATGCTAAAGTGGGTGTTTACATTTGTTACGATCGTCATTTTCCGGATGGAGCAAGATGTCTTGGTTTAAATGGGGCAGAAATTGTATACAATCCATCTGCAACGGTGGCTGGGTTGAGTGAGTATTTATGGAAATTAGAACAACCGGCTCACGCAGCGGCTAATGGCTATTTTATGGGTTGCATCAATCGAGTTGGAACGGAAAAACCGTGGAACTTAGGCGAGTTTTATGGTACATCTTATTTTGTAAATCCACGCGGACAGATTATTGCGGAAGGATCGAGAGATCAAGACGAATTAATCGTTTCTGAATTTGATTTAGATATGATTGATGAAGTACGTTCAACGTGGCAATTTTTTCGTGATCGACGTCCGGAAACCTATGACAAGTTAGTTGAACTCTAAAACAAACAAATAAAAGAGACTATTATGGCAGACATAAGTATAGAAGTAAATGGTATTAAATTTCCAAACCCATTTGTAATTGGGTCAGGACCGCCGAGCACGAATTCAAAAACAATCATAAAAGCGTTTGATAGCGGGTGGGGTGGCGTGTCCGCAAAAACCGTAAGCCTAACAGAAACACCTGTTATTAATGTTGCGCCAAGATATGGAAAATTAAAAACCCCAAAGGGCGAAATTATTGGATTTGAAAATATTGAATTAATATCCGACAGGACGCTTGAAGTATGGCTAGATGAATTTAAAACAATAAAAGACGCTCACCCGGACAAAGTGTTAATATCATCCATAATGGAGAAATACAATAAAGATTCATGGCAGGAATTAGTCGGACGAATAGAAGAAACAGGCGTAGATATGTTTGAGCTGAATTTTTCTTGTCCTCACGGTCATCCAGAAGAAGGTATGGGGGCAGCCATGGGACAGAATCCAGATATGGCTAAAGAAGTAACAGGTTGGGTTGCAGAAGTAACAGACTTGCCAATATGGGCTAAAATGACTCCAGACATACAAGACATTACCGTACCGGCAAAAGCATCAATGGAAGGTGGCGCCACCGGCATATCTGCGATCAATACAATTCCATCTATTTTAAGTATCGACCTTGATACATTGGCCCCAACACCCTCCGTAGAAGGACATTCAACGCCCGGCGGATATTCCTATTATGCTGTAAAACCCATTGCGCTACGAATGGTTTCGGAGATTGGCAGAGGCATTCCTGGCGTAGAAATATCAGGTATTGGCGGTGTCATCAGTAGCCAAGAGGCGATAGAGTTTATTCTTATGGGAAGTTCTACGGTTCAAGTCTGTACGGGCGTTATGTTGCAGGGATATGAAATGGTTGATGAAATGTGTGAAGGCTTATCAAACTTCATGGATAAACACGGTTTCAAAACAGTGCGAGAGTTTGTTGGGCATTCGTTACAATATCTTACCACACATCACGATTTGGCGGAAAAACGACTTGCCAAAAAAGCAGGAGCGCTTAGCGCGAATCGAGACAATAATTGGACAGGTGATATTAAAAAGGAAACAGACGAATTAGTCAGTAAATAAGTTTCTTGTTTTTAAAATATCTCGTTCTGAAATAAGGCAGTCAATGCGCGGTCGAGCGCAATGGGCATGAATATATTTTAAGAATAAAACATCAAATAAAAAGTATTAATAATTGAAAAAAAGGAAAATAAATGAGCCATAGTCAAAATATACGCGAAAAACACAATGAATATCTTTTTGCGGCAGTAAAGAATTTTTATAAAGAACCCATTGTTGTCGAATCGGGAAAAATGTTTCGCGTGAAAGATTTAGACGGAAAATCATATCTTGATTTTTTTGGTGGCATACTTACCGTATCTGTTGGGCATGCAAACGAAGAAGTAAATACTGCTGTAATAGCCCAGGTTGAAAAGTTAACCCATATTTCATCTTTGTATCAAAGTGTCCCAGTTGTAGAGTTTGCAGAGGTTATGGCAAAACTCGCGCCCAACAACTTAGAAAAAGTATTTTTTACTGCATCCGGAACAGAAGCAGATGAAACAGCTGTAATGATGGCACAAGTTTTTACAGGAAATTCAGAACTAATTGCGCTTCGCCATGGATATTCTGGCCGATCATTACTGGCCCAATCTTTAACGGCTCATTCATCATACAGAGCCTTGCCCACTCAAGTTAGCGCAATAAAACATGCCCTATCGCCTTATTGCTATAGATGTCCCTTTAAACAAAAGCCAGATACGTGTGGAATGGAGTGCGCTAAAGATGTGGATGAATTAATTAAAACAACCACAACTGGAAAAATCGCAGGCATGCTAGTTGAACCTATTCAAGGAGTGGGAGGATTTATTACACCGCCAGATGAATATTTTCAAATTGTGGCTGAAATCGTACGTAAATACGAAGGTATCTTTATTTCTGATGAAGTTCAAACAGGATTTGGAAGAACCGGAAAAACATGGGGTATTGATCATTCGGGCGTTGAACCAGATATGATTACCACAGCAAAGGGAATTGCAAACGGCCTGCCGCTTGCAGCCGTTGTTACAACAGATAAAATTGCATCATCATTAGATAAAAACACCATTTCAACTTTTGGCGGAAATCCTGTGAGTTGTGCGGCTGCAAACGCTACAGTAAACATTATTGAGAGAGACGACCTTACTTCAAATTCAGAAGAAATGGGCAACCATTTATTTGACGGTTTAAGGAAAATTCAAGGTAACCATAAAGAAATAATGGGCGACATAAGAGGAAAAGGACTTATGGTGGGTGTTGAATTAGTTGTGAATGAAACCACAAATGACCGCACGCCAAATACAAAAGTGGTTGATCAGCTATTAGAAGAAACAAAGAGTCGCGGACTTTTGATTGGTCGTGGCGGGTTATATGGAAACTGTGTAAGAATTACCCCCGCATTGAATATCACGAAAGATGAAGTTGATGAAGCAATTGAAATTTTAACAGAATCTTTTAATGCCGTCGATTAAGACAAACGAATAAAAATATAGAAATAACAAATAAAACAGAGACAACAATTATGAGCAATAAAATACAGTTTAAAAATTATGGACCCCAAAAAAATTGGATTGATGGAAAATACCAACCGTCAAAATCAGAAAAAACAATTTCAGTTATATCGCCTTATTTTGATAAAGAAATTGCTACAATTCCAGAGTCTAATTATTCTGATTTAGATGATGCTGTTCAAAAGGCAGAAGCGGCATTTCCTTCGTGGTCCAACCTCAATATCCGAGACAGAGCTGAAGTCATGTTTAATCTAAAATCTATTATGGAAAAAAATGTAGATGAATTAGCAGAACTCATTTCTCTTGATAATGGTAAAACAGTTCCAGACGCAAGAGGGAGTATTTTGCGCGGAAAAGAAGTGGTGGAATTTGCTACATCATTGCCAACACTACTGCAAGGCGATTCTGCTCCAGTTGGTGCCGGGATAAACTGTACAATGACTCAAGAACCACTCGGTGTAGTTGCGGGAATAACCCCTTTTAATTTCCCAGCCATGGTTCCTTTATGGATGATTCCTTTGGCTGTTACAACAGGGAATTGTTTTATACTAAAGCCATCCGAACAAACACCGCTCTCTACCTTTAAATTAGCTGAATATTTAAAAGAAGCAGGTCTTCCAGACGGCGTGTTTAATATTGTAAATGGTGCTAGAGAAATTGTGGAAGGTATTTGCGATCATCCGGGAATTAAGGCGGTTGCTTTTGTAGGATCATCGACTGTAGCTAAAATTGTTTATTCTCGGGCCGCTTCAAACGGGAAGCGAGCTTTATGCTTAGGTGGAGCAAAAAATCACATGATTGTCGTTCCAGATGCAGATCAAGATTCTACCGCAAAAGGGTTATTAGCAAGTTCAATGGGTAGCGCAGGACAACGCTGCATGGCCGCGAGTGTGGCCGTGGGTGTTGCTGATGTTGATCCTATAATCGACCAACTTGTAGATGAAGCCAAAAATTTTAAATTGGGAATAGACATGGGTACGATTGTAAGCAAACCTGCTTTTGATCGTATTACCAATTATATAGACGAAGCTGAAAAGATGGGAGCAAAAGTTCTTATTGATGGAAGGAAAGCAACACCGCCAGAAGGGTACGAGAACGGTTATTGGATTGGAGCTACTATATTAGATAATGTCGATCCAGACTGGCCTAGCGCTACTGATGAAATATTTGGCCCAGTCCTTTCAATTATTCGAACCGACACTTTAGAGAATGCAATGAAAATTGAAAATGGGAATCAATATGGGAATGCTGCAGCTGTGTTTACCACATCTGGGCAAGTGGCAAAAACTATTTCTGAATCTGCATCGGCAGGTATGATAGGAATCAATATTGGTGTACCCGTTCCTAGGGAACCGTACAGTTTCGGCGGTTGGAATGAATCTAAATATGGACACGGTGATATTACAGGAAGAAGCGGTGTTGACTTCTGGACAAACCTTAAAAAAGTAACATCACGTTGGCCAGAATCAGATGAAGCTTGGAAAAAATATTTTTAACCTGCGGTGAAAATAGTTTAATTAAGGCTAAACCCGGCGTTTAATAAAAACGCAACATCATCTTCGCTAACTGTGCAAAAATACCGTTCGCCTGTAGGGCAACTACATGCAGCGCAAACAGCATCATATACCCACTCGGAATAGGCGTCATATATTTTAACACCTAACGCTTCATAGTAATCGGTAAATATTTTTAAACGACCACTTTCCGTTGCTGGGTATTCATCATATTCATGCGTTTTTAACCAATCATTGTCCCATTCATTACTTAAACACTGAGTGGGATCGATAAAAACAGATTCTCTATCTTGGTTTTGATTGCAGGAAAAAAACAGAAAAACCGAGAAAAATATTAATAATAATTGTTTCATCCTTTTATCCATTATTATTTTAGAAAATCGCTTAATGATTTTGCGGTACAATTGATGTCTAATAATAATAAATCTGATACAAGTGGCGCAATTTGTACAGACTTCATTTGTCCAATATTACCATTTTTTGGAACACCCCTACCCGCAGACATAAAGCCGGTAAAAAGAGTCGGCTCATCAGGGTTTCCGCCATGGTTTCCACCTCGAGATTTATAAATATATGGTTTTTTATTATTTTTTATAAAGTTGAATTCGTCCTTAGCTAACAAAACAAAATCTTCTTTATTGCTTGAAGAAAGCGTACCTGTTAAATGTCTTTTTTCTAATAATTCAAATTCTGACTGTCGAGATAGAAGTAGCCGAACATCTTTTTTTAAAGTTTCATTTTTTGGATCTTTTAATCGAACAAATGCAGAACCGCCCGATGACAAGCACACAACATCCCAATTTACAACTTGGCCCATATTGTTTATAGTTAACCACCCTTGATCTGCAAATAATCTATTAATATTTATCCCCATATTGTGGTCTTTAAACCCATGATCTCCTGTTACAATTAATGTGGTTGTATTCCACAAATCATTATTATCTATGAGCGTTAAAATATTCCCAATTAAAGAATCTGCGAACATATAGGCTTTTTTAACCTCCGGTGATATTTTTCCAAAATCATGCTGCTCATAATCGGTTTGAATAATGTGATATAAACTTAAGTGAGGCCGATAACGTTCAAACGAGTCTAGAAATAATTGATGTAATAATAAATCACGATCATAATCCGTTGGTGTTTTATCACCTTTAATAGCGCCGCGAATTTTTGCTTTTTCTAAAAATAAATCAGGCACATCATATTTTCGAACTAAGTCCAGCGTAGACACAGAATCAGATGTTGATTGAATTTCTGCTAACATATATGTAGCAGGTGCCCCCACTGTTACCGGCCATGAAATGCTTAATGTAATGAGCTTTTTCTCGTATGCCTTATCGATTAAAGTGGGCACCTTAATGGAATCTGAAAACCAATACCATTCTGAAAAATTCGTTTCAGGAACAAAGGGACGATTATTAATTATGCCATGAACGGGAGGCGTTTCGCCGGTAATTATAGATGTATGAGCTGGATATGTTTGTGATGGGAAAATGGTTTGTACCTGCCCGGAATAGGCCCCCATTTTCTTCAGGCGCGAAAAATGCGGTAGCTCATTATCTTTAAACCCAAACTTTTGCGGACGAAGAACGATATCGCCCCGAAGTCCATCAATTGAAACAAGGATGACGCGACGGTCATCCCAAGATCCTTTTTTTTCACATCCATGAAAAACCACCATAAATGAAAAAAAGATAAATAAAATGAAACGATGAATGTGATTTTGCAAAACTACACCTAAATTTATTCCATGAATTTAAACAGAACTAAAATACTTGCAACAGTTGGACCTTCTTGCGATACAATTGAAAAACTTCAATCATTAAGCGACAAAGGCGTTAGCTGCTTTCGTATTAATATGTCCCACGGAACCCAAGAAAATAAACGCGCATACATCCAAACACTTAAAAAAGTAAAAACAATTTCCGGAGATCGCCCAACACTGTTGGCTGATTTAGCTGGACCCAAGATCCGCGTCAATGCTATTTCTGAAGACATTCACGTTGTTCGAGGTGAAAAAATTATTATTACGAATGAAGGTATAGAGCCACAAAAAAACATACCTATTTCCGGCGGTTTTCTGTTTGGAGATATTCATGATAAGGCAAAAGTATTAATTAATGACGGCCGAATTCAGTTAAATATAATTAATAAAATTTCAGAAGGAACTCTTGAGTGTGAAGTTACCATTGGGGGAACAATCCAAAGTAGAAAAGGAGTGAACTTCCCCGGGATTGAGTTAGACATTCCTACTTTAACCGAACAAGATAAAAAAGATATTGATCTCGCTCTAGAAGAAGGGGTTGATTGGATTGCCTTATCCTTTGTTCGTTCTGCCATTGATGCGGATGTGATTAATAAGTATTTATCTGAAAAGAATTCACATATACCCATTATGGCAAAAATTGAAAAGTGGGAAGCGGTTAAAGATTTAACACATATTATTCGAAAATTTGATGCCGTCATGGTTGCTCGTGGCGATCTTGGCGTTGAAATTCCCTTAGAAAAAGTTCCAGCAATACAAAAAGATGTCATTCAAAAAGCAAAACATCAAGGAAAGCCCGTTATTATAGCAACACAAATTCTAGAATCTATGGTAAAAAGTCCCGTGCCAACGAGAGCTGAAGTTAGCGATATTGCAAATGCCATATTAGATGGCGCAGACGGACTTCTTGTTACAGGCGAAACAGCTGCGGGAAATAATCCAGAAGCTGTGATTGATGTTTTAAAAACAGTGATTGAAGAAACAGAGAATACAATTTCTTTTGAAATTTATGATTATGAACCGAGGCAAGAACGATTTTCGACTGCGCATGCTATTAGCCACGCTGCCTGTAAAGTTTCAAAAGAAATATCGGCGGACTGTCTTGTAACTATGACCCATAGCGGGAGTACAGCAAGAATGATTTCGCGATATAGACCAGAAGCTAAAATTATTGCATTAACGCCCAATAAAGAGTGTTATCGCCAGCTCAAGATTGTGTGGGGGGTAAAACCGGTGTTGATAGACCCGTATGATAATGCAGATCAAATCCAAGGTATTGCAACAAAAGTTTTATCTGATAAAGGGCTTATTGCGCCCAACGATAGATTTGTTGTAACCGGAGGCGTCCCTGTAGGTGTTTCTGGTACAACTAACTATTTATCTGTTATCAAAAGTATTTAACCACCTGCCGACCCAATTCCCATGAAACAATTATATAAAATATTATTTTTTATTTCGTTCATTTTAGCCCAAGCCCCAACAGGGTATTATGACACCGCCGAAGGATTAAGCGGAGAAGATTTACGATTGGCGCTTCATTTAATAATAGACAATCATTCCAGCCAATCTTACTCATCTTTATGGACTCATTTTCAATCCACAGATAAAAAACCGAATAATAAAGTATGGGATATGTATTCAGACGTACCCGGCGGAACACCACCTTACGAATATACGTTTGGGTCAGATCAATGTGGTAATTATGGCGGAGAGGGTGATTGTTATAACAGGGAACATTCCTGGCCAAAAAGCTGGTTTAATAACGGCTCGCCCATGAATACAGATTTGTTTCACCTTTATCCCACGGACGGATACACAAATGGGATGCGATCTAATTACCCTTTTGGTGAAGTTTCGAATGCAACTTGGACATCTCAAAATGGCAGTAAGCGCGGAACAATGGATGCCTATGGGTTTAGCGGAACCGTTTTTGAACCCATTGATACATATAAAGGAGATTTTGCGCGAACCTATTTTTATATGTCTACACGGTATTATACAGAAGATTCTGGGTGGGATAATAATGATATGGTAAATGGTGCAGACTTAAAAGATTGGGCTGTAGATATGTTGCTTGCTTGGCACGAAGCTGATCCTGTAAGTGAAAAAGAAACAAATCGAAACAATGCAGTGTATGATATTCAAAATAACAGAAACCCTTTTATTGATCACCCCGAATGGGCAGAATGTATTTGGGGAGAGTGTGGAACCGGTACAGAAAATACACCGCCGGTGGCTAATGCGGGCCCAGATCAAACGGTTTTAGTTGGAGGGACTGTTTTTCTAGACGGGTCTGGGAGTTATGATTCTGATGGATCCATCGATTTGTATCAATGGGAGCAAGTCAGCGGAGAAAGTGTTACACTTTCTACATATAATGGAGAATTCTGTTCTTTTGAAACATCCGTAACGCCCGGAAGCTTTTCTTTTTCATTAACTGTGACGGATAATGAAGGAGCCATATCAAGTGATATTATTCATATTTATTCAGTTGAAACAATTGATGGCGATTTGTTTATTAGTGAATACGGCGAAGGGTCTGGCGTAAATCGATATTTAGAAATATTTAATCCAACGCCACAAACAATTGATTTGTCTGAGTATGGATTTCCAAGCGTTGGAAATACCCCAACAACACCTGGAGAATATGAATACTGGAACAGTTTTCCAAATAATGCAACCATTGCCCCACTTCAAGTATATATTATTGCTCATCCCGAAGCAAATTCAACCATATTATCTCAAGCTGATGTGACTCATCAATATTTGAGTAATGGGAACGATGGTTATGCGCTCGTGAAAGGAAATGAAACCAACTTTACGATTGTAGATTGGCTAGGCGATTGGAATGGAAATCCTGGAGATGGCTGGAGTGTAGCAGGTGTAACCAACGGTACTTTAGACCATACTTTAGTGCGGAAACCGTCCGTTATTTCAGGTAACACAAATTGGGAATCATCTGCCGGAACAAATACCGATAACTCAGAATGGATTGTGTATGAACAAGATATGTGGGACTATTTAGGAGCACATGAATTTGATAGCGGAACTCAGAATACAGCGCCTATCGCCTATGCGGGTGAAGATCAAATTGTTATGGAAAATGAAACGGTTTATTTAGATGGGTCGGGATCTTATGATGCAGAATCAAGTGAATTAATTTATCAATGGAGAGTCCCAAACGGGATTGAATTAGATGATAATACATCCCCAACCCCAACCTTTATCGCCACAACGACAGGAGATACAATTGCCTATTTGTTTTCTCTTATCGTATCAGATGGTGAATTATCATCGGAACCGGATACTGTCATTATTGCCGTAAACCCACAATTGGATATTGAGCAACACAATTTTCCAAGAGACTTTGAACTATTAACCGTTTTTCCAAACCCATTTAATCCTACA
The DNA here is from genome assembly GCA_016784605.1 of Fidelibacterota bacterium. Taxonomy (GTDB): domain Bacteria; phylum Fidelibacterota; class Marinisomatia; order Marinisomatales; family UBA1611; genus JABHGY01. The sequence continues at coordinate 88,730 of JADHUI010000001.1, forward strand.
ACCACGATACAGTTTCATTTAGACAAAGCGAGCGAGGTATCCATAGATATTTTCAATATTAATGGAAAGTTGGTAGAAATATTATTTAGCGGATTTAAACATATCGGAAGCCATAAAGCTCAATGGAATGCATCCAATCAACCGAGTGGTGTTTATTTTGTTAAAATACAATCGGGCTCAAAAAGTCAGTCGCAAAAAATAATTCTTCTTAAATAAAGCATTATTTTGGCAACACGCAGATGTCTCTTTGGCAATTGATTATTGTAAAAAACATCTCTAAATCTTTATTATAATCCATATTGTTTTCCGATGATGAAGAGTATAGATTTAAGTTAAAACGACCTATACTCATAAGCCATGTTTAGTGATAAAAAATTAAAACAAACTTTATCAACCATTGATGGCAAAGGCTATAAGGCGTATAAGCAGATTGGTGGTGAGTTTTGTTTTACAACCCACACATTATATATAGATCACGTTCAGGGCGATCCTTTTGCCCAGCCATCAAAAGTAAGGCTTCGTGTTCATGGAGAAAAATCTAAATTTCCGAAAAATATCTGGGAAAATTCTGTGCGAAAAATCGCATTAGAAGATTTTATTGCTCGCGCGATTCGAAATGTCATTCAGAATATTGTTGGCCCTCAAAAAGGGTCAGGAAAGAGCGGAATCATTTATATCGATGCTGGCAGGCAAGAAGTTTTAGATCGGACAGCTGTTGTTATTTCTGAAAACTGGATCGAAGCTCGAATACAAATAGGTCTTCCTGCTAATGGAAGGAGAATTTTAGGGAGACAAGCGATTGACATATTTTTCAATGAATTACCACACATTGTTGAAAATGCGCTGTATTGGGAAAATATAAATCAAGACATCTGCAGGTCATTTGTGAGTTGCGCGGAAAACCAAGAAGCCATCCGCCAACAATTAGACAATTTAAATATAACCGCTTTTATTGCAAATGGTTCAATACTTCCGAGAAAATCTGGGGTGTGCGATTTGCCATTATCCGGAGAATCGGTCGTGCCGTTTCAATCCCCACAATCACTGGAAGTCACCGTAGAAATCCCAAACCCTTTTTCAAATGGGAAAACTGAAATGAAAGGTATGGGAATTCCGAATGGAATTACACTCATTGTTGGGGGAGGATACCACGGGAAATCCACATTGTTAAAATCAATTGAGCGATGTGTTTATCCCCATATTCCCGGCGACGGAAGGGAATATGTTATTACAAGAATAGATGCAGTGAAAATTCGTTCTGAAGAAGGGCGACGCGTTGAAAAGGTAAACATTACGTCTTTCATTGATAATTTACCTCAAAGAATCAGCACAGATTCGTTTTGCAGTGAAGACGCAAGCGGAAGCACGAGCCAAGCGGCCAATATTATCGAAGCGTTGGAAGTTGGGGCAAACCTTCTCCTTTTAGATGAAGATACCTCGGCGGCGAATTTTATGGTCCGGGATGCTCGAATGCAAAAATTGGTCCACAAAGAGAATGAGCCTATTACGCCCTTTGTAGATCGGGTACGAGAAATATATGATGACTTTGGCGTTTCAACTATTTTGGTAATGGGAGGTTCTGGGGATTATTTTGAAGCAGCGGATACCATTATAAAAATGCAGGATTATACACCAAATGATGTTGGGAATTCTGTGGTGGAAATTGTAAAAAAATTCCCAACCCAAAGAAAAGCAGAATCACCGAAAGCCTTTACAAAACCCACAAATCGCTCCCCACAAAAGAAAAGTTTTGATGCATCTAGAGGCCGGAGACAGATTAAAATTGACATTAAATCTCGCGATCTTTTGATTTATGGGAAAAACACAATCGATTTACGCTATAGTGATCAATTGGTGGACCCAAGCCAAACAGGCGCAATTGGCTACGCTATATTTTATGCAACCCAAAAACTAATGAACGACACTTTATCGATTAAGGATGTCGTTGAGGAAATAGAAAAGCTATTCAACGAAAATAGCTTAGATTTTTTGGATCCATATTATCAAAAAGAAAAGCATCCTGGCAATTTTTCAAGACCACGGAAATATGAAATAGCCGCCGCTATAAATCGACTTCGCACTACACGGTTTATCCAAAAGATATAACGACGGTTACAGGCATCCACTTTTTTTCAAGTATGTCTTGGCAGGTTTTTTACTATTATGTATTGCAAGGTACTAAACTATACATGTATATTAGTTAGGTCAAATAATAAAATAATAAATGAAACTTGAAAACACAAAAGCGCAAATGCGAAAAGGCGTATTGGAATATTGTATTCTTTCCATTTTAAAAAATGGTGAAGCATACCCTTCTGATATTTTGATAAAGTTAAAAAAATCAAATTTAATCGTTGTAGAAGGGACATTATATCCATTATTAACTCGCTTAAAAAATTCCGGACTTCTATCTTACCGTTGGGAAGAATCAAAATCGGGCCCACCGCGAAAATATTATTCTGCCACTTCAGAAGGGATTGTTTTTTTATCGGCACTGGATGATACATGGAAAGATTTAGTTAAAGCAGTTCGGTTAACCACCAAAAAAAAATAATCCAATGAAAAAAACAAATACAATCAATTTGGGCGGAATCATATTTCACATAGATGAAGATGCCTTTATTCAGTTACAGAATTATCTTAATACAATACGAGATCATTTTTCAATATCAGATGGTCAAAATGAAATTGTAAACGATATTGAATCCCGGATCGCTGAAATTATGCAAGAAAAGAAGATTGGTATTATTACAAAGACCGAAGTGGACGATGTGATTGCAATCATGGGTAAACCGGAAGAATATGGTTTGGATGACACTGAAGATGATTTTAACGAACCATCCATAATCAAAAATAAAACAAAAAGAATATTTCGCCATCCGGATGAAAAAATCATTGGGGGAGTTTGCGGCGGACTGGGGGTGTATTTTAATGTGGATCCCGTCTTGTTCCGTCTGGGGTTTTTACTAACGTTGTTTTTAGGTGGATTTGGATTTTTTGTTTATCTGGTTCTTTGGATAGCTGTTCCTGAAGCAGACAGTACAACTGATCGTTTGAAAATGGAGGGAAAACCCATCACAGCCAATGCGATTGGAAAGGCCATTTCAGAACAAGTTGAAAAAGGACTTGAGCCGGGGCATGGAAAAAATGTGTTAAAAACAGTGTTTAGCTTTTTGGGTGTCATATTCAATTTTCTTTTTGATATTTTAAAAAATATCTTCACTATTTTGGGAAAAATTATTAAACCCCTAATCGGAGTTTTATTATTAGGGTTTGGTCTTGTTGCTGCCATCGCCTTATCTTTTTTTATCGTAATCACATCTGGATTAGGGTTTGGTAGTGAATTCCAGGAAATGACTTATACATTAGAATCCTTTTTCAGTCATTTTCCACTGCCGCAAATTTTTATATTTCTGGGTATCATCCTGTTTATTGGCATTCCATTATTTCAAATTATTTATTTGGGATTAAGATTAATGTTCAATACGGCAAAGCAGTCCAATACTGTGAAAGGGAGTTTGTTAAGCTTATGGATTGTTGGACTCCTTTTTATGATTTTCTTCGGCTTTCGCAGTGCCGCATTATTTTCTGAATCCGCCAGGAAAGAAATAGATTATACGCTCCATCAAGTTTTGTCGGACACCTTGAATTTGAAACTTGCACCGCATGACTATTTTTACTGGAATGAACGAGATACAAAGATCATTGAATCAGAAAATGGCGAGTACAGACTGGCATCAAATATCCGGTTGAATATCCGTCGTTCCCGAGATACCTTGTTTCATTTATACGTAAAAAAACGTGCTCATGCCAACTCCTATTATGATGCGAAAGATTATGCAGAAAATATCTCTTATAACTTTCACGAAAATCAATCATCACTGTCCTTTGATCAATTCTTTAAAGTGCCTGCTGATTATCCCTACCAACAGCAAGAAGTGAAATTAACTCTGTTGGTGCCCACAGATAAATCCATTTATTTGGGTGAGCAGTTGAAATACTTTATTTATGATATTCGAAATGTACACAGGATGCACGATAGGGATATGATAGGTAATACATGGAAAATGACACGGAAAGGGTTGACGTGTCTTAGTTGTAATAATGTTGACACCAGCTGGAATTTGGAAATAGATGTAGATATTGATGATGAAAATGAACAATTAAAAGACCTTGAAATAAAACTAAAATCGCTCCAAAAAAGCGGACTTGATGAAAAACGCCAATTGTTAGAAGAATTTAAAATTAATCAAGAGTTGGACTTGTTACAAAAATCGTTCGCTAAAAAGAAAAGCGCCGAGAGACTCATTCGCCTCGAAACTATTGAACGGAAAAATTGAAAATTTATCCGAAATCTTTTTATTAGTTCAAAATTGATTTTAAAAAAGCATGACAACCATTTCATATTATTTTCAGTCTGAAGAGTGTACCAAAATAATTAAGGATGAAAAATGACCAATCTGATTAAACAATTATCAATCACATTTTTATTATTTAGCCATACCATATTTGGTGAAAAAATGGAAATACTCAATAACCCGATTTTTGTTGCTGAGCGATTTCATTCCCCAATAACCGTTGATGGGAATCTGGAAGAACCGGGTTGGCTCCGAGCTATAGGAACCGATTATTTTGTTGAAATTGATCCCGGCGAAAATGTTAAGCCTGCTGAAGAAACTCTGGTGAAAGTGGGCTATGATGAAGAAAACCTGTATGTAGCTTTTTGGGCTGATGCCAACCCGGAAGAAATCAGAGCATCTTACCAAAAGCGCGACCAACCTTGGGGGGATGATTTTGTCGCCATTTTTCTGGATACCTACGGCGATGCCAATGTGGGGACTATGATTGGGTCTAATGCAATGGGGTTCAATTGGATGCAAAAAACGATGGCAATCGCGATGACGCTTCATTTGATCTGGTTTATGATTCCCACGGTAAAATCACCGCAGATGGCTATCAGGTTGAAATGGCTATACCATTCTCCAGTCTGTCTTTTCCTGATAATGAAATTCAGGAATGGAAGGTTGGTTTTTACCGAAGTCTCCCTCGCGAAAAACGGGCTCAAATCACTTGGGGAGGCTATGACAGGACGGATCCCTGTTTCTTGTGTCAATTAGGAACATTGACTGGAATTGAAGGCATCAAACAGAAGGGTAGCTTTGAATTTTTGCCCGCAATTGTAGGGTCCCGGGTTTCGGAATTAAACGAAAAAAATATCCTTCTAAATAGTACCCCGAAAGGTGAAGCATCCCTGGGTGTAAAATATAGTTTTAGTTCCGACCAGTTTGCTGAAGTGACTATCAATCCGGATTTCAGCCAAGTAGAGGCTGATGAACAACAGATTGATGTGAATACTACTTATGCACTGTATTTTCAGGAAAAACGTCCCTTCTTTAATGCGGGGAATGACCTGATTGATACCTGGATCAATTCAATATATACGCGATCCATAAATGATCCCATTGCCGCTGGACGAATTATCAACCGCGGACAAAAGCAATCCTGGTATTTACTTTCTGCTGTGGATGAAAATTCTCCTTATACTATTCCAGGGGAAGAACAAAGTTTTTCTGCTTTAGGCGGTCAAAGTTTTTCAAATATATTTAGGATGAAACGGTCGATAAACACTGGTGGATTCTTTGGCGTTTTAGCTACAGATCGTCGCATGATAGGCAATAACGGGAGCGGTTCCACGGTTGGGTTTGACACACGGTATCGCTTCAATAAAACATATCAAATTGAATTTCAAGCGGTGTTTTCACGAACGCGAGAACCCAACGATTCTCTGGTGATAAGTTCTGAAACTTTTGGTAATAATTACACCTTCACATTTGATAGAGAATCTTTTAATGGAAATGCAGTGGAATTAGAATTTCGCCGAGATACCGAACATTGGAATTTGGAGGCGGGGTACGATCACAGTTCACCAACTTTCAGAGCAGAAAATGGTTTTGTCTCTAGCAATAACAACAGGCGGCTATATTTTGAAAGTGTATGGATATATTCTCCGAATACTTTTATTAATAAATTTGTTGCCGGGTTTTATACCGGTATAAATTTCAATTTTGAAGGGGAGCAAAAAAACCAAAGTATTTTTCTCTTTAGCAATCTGAATTTGCCCAAGCAAACCAATATAAATACCAATGTGAGCTATAATTTATTTCGCCGATTTAAAAACATAACCCTTAAAGATCTGTGGCGAATCAGGTTGAACGTTAGTAGCCAATTCACAAAATCAACATCACTATATATTGGCGGGAAATATGGAGTTCAAATGGCTACGTTTTTAGAAAACCCTGAAAAAGGAAGAGATTTAACAGCCTATTTTGGCGGAGAACAAAAACTGTCGGATAGGTTTATTGCAGGCGCTTCATACAACTTGTTTCAAATGAGAACATTCGATAATACGGATGAATATTATTCCGGCTATTTGGCATCAATGCGTTTGAACTATCAATATAATAAGGCAATCAGTTTTCGGCTGATTGGACAGTATAATAATTTTGATCAATCCTTTCAAATTCAACCTTTGTTAAGTTATCAACCAAACCCTTTTACTCTTTTTTACATCGGCACAACCAATAATCAAATTGACTGGGAAGTGTCTCAATCTCAAGCTTATGTTAAATTTCAATATCTCATTAATTAACCTAATTATTTGACATGAAGGATACCAAAGAACACAAAGCATTGATAAAATAAGGATATGGAAATTTCAGAAGTATTTTTTTATTTACCCTTATTCATAATCGAAGGGACAATCCTTGCGTTCAGTGTCAGTCTGAGCTCGACGAAGACTAATAATGTTTTTAATCTCACAATTAAAAACATTATTAGTTAATACAGATTTTTCACCCAATCTGCATCTTCTTTAGCCAAAGCATCACCCAACAGTGCCGCCGCTTCAACTTGTTCCACATTTCTTTGCCCTAGCAAAACACACCCAGTTGGCGCATCAGAAAGAAGACTATCCACCAACCCACGCATTAACGGATTTGAATGGTTTGAAAATCGCTCTTCCAGCCGTGAACGGTTTTCCTTCATTTTCGCAATAACATCAGCACTTTGAAAGTCAGGAATACTTGTTCGAAAATCCCCTTTTTCAAATACGGGCGGCTTATCATATTTACCAGTTAATAATCCATGCTTGATTGGAGAAAAGAAACAAATACCAACATTATTAGATTCAATCCACTTTTTTAAGCCACTTGATTTGTATGTATCATCCATTACATTTCGGTATGGCTGAACGACATCGGGGTTTACTCTATCTATAAATGTCATTATTTTAGGAGAAAACCAATCAGATAATCCAATGAACCTTGTTTTTCCTTCTTCTTGAAATCGTTTTACAATTTCAAGGGCATCATCAAACATTTCTTCTTGATTCCCGAAATTGCAATGGTGTAGATACATTAAATCAACACAATCTGTTTTAAGGTTTTTCAAAGACCGTTCCATATTATTTTTCATATGATCTGGGTGATAAAACATTTTATGTGGCCCCTTATCCCACCCAACTTTTGTTGCTAGAAAAATATCATTTCGCGGAAGATCGTTCCACATGGATCCAATAATTGTTTCTGACCTGCCATTGCCATAAACATCTGCAGTGTCCCAATGAGTAATTCCTTTTGAATGGGCTGATTTTAAAGCATCAATAGAATCTTGATCTGATTGTCCGCCCCATCCAACAGGCATATTCGAGTTTGAGCTCACTCCGCCATAAGACCATGTTCCTAAACTTATAGTGGGTACTTCAGCTCCGGTGCGACCTAATACAATTTTATTCATAATTCTTCCCATTTATTTAATATGAAAAGCTACATTTAAATGAAATAAAAGGGTTAATTTTTTCAAGGGGAAACGGATGTTAATTCATGTAATATTCCCGCCGATTTATGGTTACAAAACAAAAAATATCACCCAAAAAACCTAAGAAAAAATTAGCGTTAATTGGGTGGAGAGAATTGATTTCTTTCCCCGATTATGACAATTTTTTATTAAAAGCAAAGATTGACACGGGCGCAAGGTCATCGGCCCTACACGCAACACACTTACTTCCTTATGAAAACGGAGAAGAAAAAAGAATCAAATTCCGGGTTTATCAATCAAAAATGTTTCATTATATCGATGCCCCGATTTTGGGTTATAAAAAAGTAAAAAATTCCTTTGGTGTATCTGAAATAAGGCCAATCATTCAAATGAAAATCAAATTAGGGAAAGAATCTTGGTATACCGAAATTACATTGGCGCGAAGATCGGGTATGTCTTACCCAATGCTTATTGGGCGAAATAGTCTGAAGAGAAAACATATTATTCACCCACATAAATCCTTTTTACAGGGCAAAATAAAAAAGAGTAAAAAATGAACATTTTAATTTTATCTAGAAATAAAAATCTTTATTCAACCAAGCGGCTATTTGAGGCCGGTGAGAAACGAGGGCATACAATCCGGGTGGTAGATTATTTGAGGTGTTTTATGAATATAACATCGAAAAAGCCAACAGTTTACTATGGCGGCGAATCTTTAGGAAAGGTGGACGCCATTATACCCAGAATCGGTGCGCCACACACCTTTTATGGCACAGCCGTTGTGAGACAATTTGAAACAATGAATACCTATTGTATTAACCCGTCAGACGCCATCTCTCGTTCCAGAGATAAATTAAGGTCATTGCAAATCTTAGCTATGGAAGGAATCCAAATGCCCGTCACAGGATATGCAAGTCACACAAAAGATATTGAAGGAGTGATAGAAACCGTAGGCAGTACACCTTTAGTGATGAAATTATTACAAGGAACCCAAGGACAAGGCATCGTTTTAGCCGAAACAAGAAAAGCAGCTGAGTCGGTTATGAGTGCTTTTCGCCAATTAGACGCAGATATTTTAGTTCAGGAATTTATTAAAGAATCAAGCGGAACAGATATTCGCGCATTTGTTGTTGGAGATAAAGTTGTGGCATCCATGCGTCGAGTGGCGCCAGAGGGAGAATTTCGCTCTAACGTTCATCGAGGTGGCCGTACAGAACAAGTTGAATTAACAGAAGAAGAAATAATAACAGCCGTTAAGGCGGCGCATTGTTTGGGTTTATCTGTTGCGGGTGTAGATTTAATGAGATCTAATAGAGGGCCGCTTGTGTTGGAAGTGAATTCATCTCCTGGGCTTCAGGGTATAGAAAACTGTTCAGGTGTAAATATTGCAGATGAAATTATTTCATTCACAGAAAAGGCAATATCAACAAAAGAATGATTCTAGAATGAAGAAAAACTCTAAAATGAAAATTGTTGATATTGGACATACAACAAATAATTTATTTCACGCAATGACCCTATTAGAAACAGCTGTAAGCGAAGCATCTTTTGGAGGAAGTATTCGAGCTGTAAAAATAATTACAGGACACGGTACTGGCCAATTACGAGACGCCGTTCGAGAATGGTGCATGGAACAAGAAGGGAGATTTAAGGCGGTTATACCAGGCGAAGATTATGATATGTTTCATTCTGATGCGGTAGATATGCGCGAAGAATGCAACCAACCTTATGATGTAGATTATGGGAGAAAAAACAGAGCCATTATTTATATTTGGCTTTGGTAAATAATCATCAATAAATAAGCGAAAAAAATATGGTGTCACAATCCACAAAATATGATCATTTGTTTTATAATATTATCCCAAATGCTGTTGGGGGAATTAAAATATTTACCAAAAAAGATCAATATATAAAACAACAAAAGTATAATGATATTACAAACCTAGAAAATAAACTCTGGGCGGAACTATATCAAAATTTAGAATTTTTATTAAACCAGTATGCTTCTAGGGAATATTTATTAGGAATTAGGTCACTTCCAATTCCCAATAATATGTTTCCAGAGTTTGACGCTATTTCTCCAATTATAAAAAATGCTACCGGGTGGCAGCTGACGCCTGTCGCGGGTTTTGTTGATGAAGAATTATTTTTTCAGTTAAATAAAAACAGACAATTCCCCGTGACTGACATAATTCGAAACTCCCCTCGATTTGAAGATAAATACACAGGGGTAAATATTCAAAATGACGAAGGTTACACACCCGAACCGGATATATTTCATGATATTCAAGGCCATATTCCCTTTTTAATGAATAAAGAATATGCTGGATTTTTAGCGGAAATGGGCGAGTTAGGGTTTGAGCTTATTAATGATGAAAAAGGATTGGGTGTAGACCTTGTGGCTCATAATTTAAAACGCCTTCAAAACTTTGCGTGGTGGACATATGAATTTGGTGTAATTAAAAATAATGGTGAAACGGATACTTTTCGTCGAGTAGCAAATGATATGGATTATGAAATCTATGGAGCTGGAATTATTTCAAGCTTAGATGAAACAAAAAGTGTGGTTGCATGTTCTAAAGGAGAGTCAAGTTTTTCTGAATTTAAGCCATTTGATATAGAAGAAATTATCATGACAAGATTTGACTATAGCACCATACAAGATCGATATTTTGTTGCAAACTCAATGGAAGATATGTATCAAGAATTCAGAGATAATAAAAATTTATTTAATTTTGAAGGATAACATGAAAATATTTTTTACAACCATTATAGTCTTGTTTTTAATGGGCTGCGCAGGAACAAATTATACTTCATTAGCCACAAACGAACCCAAAAAACTTCTCGCAATGCAGGATTCGTTAATTGAAAAAGGGGCAAACAATCAACGATTAATCCAAGCCTTGACTAAAGCGCATAATAATGTTGGTTTAGAAGCTTTATATATAAATGACCTTAAAACCGCAAATAAGCATTTTCAAGAATCTTTATCTCTTTCGCCAAAAGATAGTACAGCCCAATATTATACACGGATTACACAAGGGCGAATATTGATTAAGACCGGGAAGAAAAATAAAATTTGGGATGCGATAGAGTTATTTGGAAAATGTGATAGACTTATGGTTGAAAATGGGGAACATCATTATTGGACAGGTAAAGCCTATTATAAAATTGGAGACACTGATTTTGATTTAATTTTAGAAGCTTTTTTATTAGCCACTGAAAAAAACCTACCACCTCATTTGGTTGAAAAAGCTGAATTAGAATTAAAAAAACAGTTAGCCAGAAAAAAGAAATTAGACGATTTTTGGAGGTAAGTTTCTCAAAATCCAACTGAAAACAACTTTTTATCCAATTTCATTTGGTTCTTGACACATTTTGTATTTCGAGCTAAAATCTCGAGCCTTTAGTGATGATAGTCATTGAGGTATTACAAATCCGAGGTAAAAACAATGAAATCATATTATGGTCTAAATAGGCGAATTTTATTCGCTATCTGCGTCTTTTTTGTCGCTGGGACACTTGCGTTCTCGAAGGGAATTAAGCTTTCTGGGAAAATTACAGATGTTGATGATAAAAAAGTGAAAAAAGCAATTGTTCAACTTTTAGATATGAGCGGTGAAGAGGTTGGAGAAGAAAAAACGGGCGGAAACGGAAAATATTCGTTTAAAAAATTAGAACCAGGTGAATACACTTTAAAGGTGTCTCACGAGGAAAAAGGGAACGGTCAATCTTCTGTTGTTCTTGCTGATGGCGACAAAAAGAAAGAAGTAAACGTTACTATTTCTGTCGACGCTACACCAGCTGTAACACAGGCTGCTACCGACGGGCAACCAACGTCTGGGTCTAGCTCATCACCTCTTGAGAAAAGACTCATTCAAGACGCCAATGCCATTCCAACAAAAATAAAATCCCCAACAGCAACTGGAGGCTCTGATAGGGATTTTGTTCTAAATGAATTGAATTTTGAAATAAAAAAGCTTACAGCTGAATTCAAATATATTAGCCAAGAGCTAGACGATCTTAAAGCTTTAAGCAAAATGTGGATTAATCCATTAACGATTTATTCTAAAGAAATCATTTTAAAAAACGGAAGTACTGTTTTTGGTAAAATTATTTATCAAGATGACAAAACATTAAAAGTAGAAACATTGGTTGGTTATCTTATTATTGAAAGAGACCAAGTGATTCGTATTATTGATAATGTAATTACAGATGACTCGCAGGAATATATTCCGGAACAAATTCGAGACAGCTATACACCACCTCCAATGCCAAAATTAGCAGAGCCAAGATACACGTCGAATAATAATAGCGCTCGCAACAACGCTAAACATTTTTCAGCAAACTGTGTTTTAGTAGGCAACATTACCGAAAAGAAAGATAGTCGTGGAAATATTATCTTTACGGGCGAATTAAAAAATATAGGTGGCCGTAGAGCAGATTTTACAAAGATTGATTTTGTATTTAGAAAAAATTGGAGCGGTGAAACAAAAACGCTTACAACCTTTGCTAAGGGATCCTATAATACATTTGAGAGCGGTATTGTATCAGATGCAAGTTTACTTCCAGGTGCTGTTGGAAATTTTGAACTTTATGTTCCATCAGAGTTTGGCACTTTTATTGGGTATTCTTACGTCATAGATTGGGAAGAATACGAATAATCGACTCACCGAGCTAATTAAGCAGAGATAATGATATAATGAAAAAAGTAAATACACACTTCTTAGCATTCCTATTATTGGCAAGCATAGGATACAGTTCAACGCGCGTTGTGTACACTCGCCCAGGTCTAATGATGCGAGTTCCAACGACTAGCGTAGGAAAATCTCCATATTTATTTAGAGCCGGGTTTGGAACGGAGTTGCACAATTTTGATCCAATGAATACATCTAAAGGGGTGTATTTTGATATGGAATTATCTCGCGGATTCTCATTTGGATTCTCATCCGTGCAAGGTGGAGACACCACATCGCTTGCAATGTTAAGCGAATCTCTAGTGACACCGTCTGTTGAATTCGGCTTTCACTTTCAAAAGAAAGTTTACACTTATAACGACATATCGTTATCTGTAGGCATTCAGGATGTCGTTTTTAAGACGGACCCAAATTCTGATAAAATGCTTAGTCTAAATACAGAATTATTATCTGCGTTTATGGTTTTGGGCAGTGAAAAAGATTTAGGCAAATACAAATTTAATACTTACATGGGATTTGGGACCGGCGGTCTTGCTCCTATGGATACGATTGAAGTCATCGATACAACTAATTCTACAAAATCAGGTGTATTTTTAGGCTTTTTATTCAAAACACCCTATTTGGCAAATTGGGGTGGATTAGATATAGTGGGTGAATTTGACGGAACGGGTGTCAATGTGGGACTCCGCATCCCCCTTACCTCGGATCACCGCCTGAACCTAGGGTTCACCCACTTAGATAAATTACCAGAATGGAAAACACGCTATTGGAAAGGTCACCCGGGGTTTACAATGGGGTTTGATATGGTTGTGCCGCGAAAGGATAAAACAACCGTTCCAAGTCGCGGTCCGTCTGGAGAGCCATTACCCGGTTATGGCGTAAACGGTTTTGAAACAATCCCAATGCATTTAGACACGACTCTTTCGTTAGCTGATTTAATGGTAACAACTCTTAGAGATTCCATGTCTCTCATGAATAATGAAATGAGAAATATGATGATACGGCTTGCGTCAATGGAACAACAATCTAAATTTCTAAATGATTCATTGAAATCCGTCACATTAAAACAAAATGTAGCCGAAGATAATATGAACGAGGCAATGAGGTATTTATCGAGGTCTCTTAGATATTTTTATGCAGGAGATTATAGAGAAGCATTAAAAGAGATTGACCTTGCTTTGGAATTAAATCCAAACATGGCGTTAGCTTATGCGCGACGAGGATCAATATATTATAAATTAGGCGACGTTCAGCGTGCTACAATTAATTGGAATCTAGCCTTAAGACTAGATCCAGAGTATGATGATGTTCGAAATATTTTAAAAGCATTACATGAAAATAGGCTGAAATCAACCAGCTTATTTGAGGAGGAATAAATAATGGATTTAGCAATTCTCATAGGTCTTATTTTAGGCATTGGGTCAATCTTTGCTGGAATATATCTAGCCGCTGCTGCATCTGGCGCAAGTATGGGAGGGTTTATCTCAGGCTCTAGTTTCGCTATTGTTTTTGGAGGTATGATTGCATCCTTAGCGGTTGCGTTTCCTTTAAAAGACGTGATTGGCTTAGGGGCAGCAATTGGAGCTGTTATGAAGGGCGATGGACCTCCATTAGGAGGGTTAGTTGACGATGCTGTGAATGTAGCAGACGTTGGAAGAAAAGGCGCCGCAGATTTAGAAAAAAATCTAGATTCTATCCGAAACTACTTTTTTAAAGATGGCTGTCAAATGGTTGTAGATGGGTATTCTCTAGATGAATTAACAGATATATTAGAAACGCGCATTGAATATCGCGAACAAAGAGAAAAAACACAGGCTGATATGTTCAAATCTATGGGCGAGATGGCTCCAGCATGGGGGATGATTGGAACGTTGATTGGTTTAGTTATTATGTTAGCAGGATTCGGTGGTGCGGGCGGTGCAGATGCTCTTGGACCGGGTATGTCAGCTGCATTAATCACTACTTTTTATGGCGCTGTTTTTGCGAATTTATTTTTCCTACCTATGGCTGCAAAATTAAACCAAAAACAAATTGCATCCACCACAGCACAGGCATTACTTGTGGAAGCGGCTCGACTAATTCACCAAAGAAAACATCCTATTATTGTGCGGGAAAAACTAAATTCATTTATACCTCCAAAAGAATGGAAGCGAGAAGGATAAATTAAATGGCAACGGCCGGAGAAAAAAAAGCCTGGAAAGCAGGTTATAAAAAAGGAGTTGATTCAGTTGCTGAAGGATTGCCGGGTTGGTTTGGTACATTCGCTGATATGATGACCCTCCTATTTGCTTTCTTTGTGCTTCTTGCAGCTTTATCCACGATGGATCCAGTCAAAATACAAGAAATGGCAAATTCAACAGGAAAATCGCTAGGAAGTAAAATCAAAATGGACGGCGCTGCTGAGCTTGAAGGTGAGTTTGAAAAAAAGTTGGATAACCTTTTAGACGTTAGAGACTCTCTTCAAGAGATGGTTGAAAAAATCAAAGAAGATATGCAAAAAGAAGGGAAAGAAGGCGACCCACCCATTGATGTAACGACGAGCCCAAAAGGTGTGACTTTAAATGTCAGTGGTGATTTTAGTTTTAAATCTGGTTCAGCAAATTTGAAAAAAGAATTAAAAGATTTATTAAAAAATGAAATAGCATCAAAAATAACAAATAGTATATTTCAAATTGAGGTAGCAGGCCATTCTGACAATGATAAGCTACCTAGAAGTATTCGTAAAAAGTTTCCAAGTAACTGGGAATTATCCGCGTCTCGCGGGGCAGCAGTCATAAGACATATAACAACTGAATTGGGTGATAATAATGTTGATCCTAGAAGATTGATAGCCGCAGGATATGCCCAGTATGTACCTCGAGAAAAAGGTGAATTTAAAGATTTAACTGAAGAATATTTAGCAGAACTCAATGCAACGAATGAACAAAAAGGAAAAAACCGACGCATTGAAATTACTTTTCTAAAACCATCTCATCATAAAGCCGATTTTGTTGAAGGTGAGAAATAAAAGAATTTTACAAGGAGTGAATAATGAAAAAAGGGTATAGGAACAAACGCGCCATATTGGGATTATTCCTTTTTCTAGGCATGTCTATTGGGCAAGAAAGTTATATAGCTCAAAAACTCATGGTTGAAAATAATATTCGGTCACGCATAAAAGACGCACTGTCTAAGATTGTTGATGAATATAAATATGTTATAAATGTGGATGTTGAACTAGAGATTAGCGATGAAGTAAACGAGCAGTTTACCATGCAACAACCAAAAACTAATGGTGTTCCAAAAGCAGAATCAACCTCGCCATATCAGACCACAACACAAGTAACTGAACCCACAAAATCTAAAAACAAATCTGGTGGTGGGGGTATGTATTCAATTGGATTGCCAATACCTGGTTTTGAAATAGAAATGGCAGACGGTAAAAAGAAAACATTTGAAACAAATTCTCACGAACCCGTTAAGGAAACGATCGTTGTTGTACCGGAAAACAGTGCATCTAACCAAAGTCAGGCTTTCCAAAAAACGGATATAATTAAATCAAGAAAACGCCCAAGTAGAGCAGAAGTAAATAGAGTCGATATTAGTTTAATATTACAAGAAGGCGCTGCGCCCGAACTCATTGAAAATATACGGCAACTCACAATGGCCGCTGCAAACTTTAACCGAAATCGCGGGGATAAACTCACGATAATGACAGCAAGCTTTAAAGAAAGAAGAGACCAGCGATCAGCTGAAACAATCTTACTGAAAAATATTGCTGAAAAAATTGAACTACTTGAGAATAAACGCGTCGTAGATACAGATTCTCGAGAAGAAAGCTGGAGAGAAGAATTACAACGATATAGAGATGAAGAAACAGCAAGGATTACATCGGTAGAAGATTTACTTAAAAGTGAAATTGCCCAATTAAAAATAGAAGCAAGAGAGCGCGCATTTCAAGAAGAAAAAAATGCCATGCTTAAAAATGATTCCCTTAAGTTGAAAAAATTAAACGACGAAATCCAAGCGCTCAAGGATATGCAATATTCAGCTCAAGATAAAGAGTCAGTCAAGCAGTCATCTGTTGACTCAGTTAAATATTCCAATTTAGATACAAAACTAAAATCATTACAGGGTATGTTGTTATCAGCGATGATGAAAGATTCTTTGGCTGCGAAAAAAATTGCTGAAGAAAAAATCGCTAAAGAATTGGCAATAAAAGAGAAAGAAAAAGCATCTAGAGATTCACTAATTGAAGAAAAACTTGCTATGCTTGAAGCGACTCAAACAGAATTAGATCAAATTCAAACAGAAATTGAAAATGCTGGCCCAGATATGAAGACTATATTATTGGCGCTTGTAAGTGGCGTAGCAGTACTTCTTTTAGTTGTTTTACTTATGAATAAATCTAAGCAGCCACCTGCGCCGCCTTGGATGTATCCTCCACCGCCTCGCAGAAAGCCAAAACGTAAAAAGAAAAAGAAATCATCTGAGAAATCAAAAAAAGATGAAAAAGATGAAAAGGACGAAAAAGAAGTTGTTGAGGAAAAGAAACCATCTGAACCTGAAGTAATTGCAGAAGCATCTGAACCCGCTCCAGAGCCAACACCAGAAATAGAGCCACATCAATCCCCAAAATCTATTGACGACGACCCAAGCGTTTTACAAAGCGAGGTAAATGATATTCGCAAATCTGTCATTTCAATGAGCGTTGGGCAACCAGACAAAACCACCCAGATTGTTAAGGATTGGATGGAAGCACCTGCGCCACCAGTACCGGAGCCAGAAGCACCTGCGCCAGAACCTGAATCAGGTGACGATGATAATTCTGATAAGAAAAAGAAGAAATAGAGGCAAAATATGATAACAGATTATAGTCGATTATCCGGCCTTCAAAAAGTTGCCATTTTATTTTCAATTCTAGGTGAAAGTTTGGCTATGAATTTAATTCAAGACCTTTCAAAGACAGATATTCGAAAAATTAGATCAACAGCTAGAGACATAGGTGAAATTTCATTTGCAGTCAAAAAACGCATAATGGAAGAATTTTATTTTAGTTTTTTAAGTGAAGAGTATCAAACAAAAGATGATGGGCCTCTAAAACCATTTGACTTTTTAGAACACCTTAATGATGAACAAATGATTGCCCTCGTTTCTAAAGAAGATACACGAGTTGTCGCCATTGTGATGGCGCAGCTTGAATCTGACAAAAGAATGAATATATTAAACCGGATGGCGCCCGAAGATAAAGGTGCTATTTTATTAGAACTTGGCGGATTAGATAATGTGCCCTTAGAAGGAATTATTGAAGTAGCCAACAAACTTCGTGAAAAATCGCACTTTTTACCAAAAACAGTTGACTTTTCACGTGGCGGTGGAAAAGAGATTGCTGAAATAATTGGCTCAATGAGTTCTGAAGAAGAAGAAAAATATTTAGCCGCAATTCAAAATGATGATCCGGAATTATATAAAGAAGTCAAAAAGTATTACCTGACGTTTGAGGATATTTTCGAATTTTTCCCAGATAATATTATTCGAGATCTAATGAATTCAGTAGAATTAGATTCTCTTGCAATGGCCATGAAAGGCATGGAACAAGAAAAGGTAGATCGTGTAATTGAAAACCTCCCACAAAAGAAACAAGCCATGTATGAACCCGTTGAAGGGGCTGTCGCTAAACGCGAAGTGGATGGTGCGCGAAAAGCTATTGTAACCGCCGCCAAAAAGATGGAAGAAGATGGCGCCATTAATTTAGCAGATATGCTTGGTGGTGGAGAAATGATTGAATAATTTACACCCCATATTTTAACAAAAAGCCTTCATGTTTCATGGAGGCTTTTTTATTTTTCAAGGATTAATATAAAACATGAAACAAAAAGAATCGATTTTTAGAACAGTCATTGAACCGTTTATTATTAAATCAATTGAACCTATCGTAATGACAACAAGAGCAGAGCGCGAAGAAATTATAAAGAAAGCTCATTATAATCTTTTTAAGGTAAACGCTCAAGATGTATTGATTGATTTATTAACGGATAGCGGAACAGGTGCAATGAGTTCTGAGCAATGGGCAGCCATTATGCGAGGCGATGAGTCTTATGCTGGAAGTCAAAGCTTTCAACGATTTGAAACATCAGTCAAGGATATATTTGGATTCAAACATGTCATTCCAACACATCAAGGACGCGCTGCGGAAAGAATACTTTTTTCTGTCATGTGCAAAAAAGGATCAATTGTACCAAACAATACTCACTTTGATACAACAAGAGCTAATGTTGAATATCAAGGCGCCCAAGCATTAGACTTAGTTATTGAAGAAGGAAAAGATCCAAAAAATCTCCATCCATTCAAAGGAAATATGGATGTTGAAAAATTAAAAAACACCCTAAGTAAATTTGGATCAGAAAACATACCATTATGTATGATAACCATCACCAATAATTCAGGTGGAGGTCAACCCGTATCAATGGAAAATGTAAAACAAGTAAAGGCTGTTCTTTCTAACCACAATATTCCCCTTTATTTTGATGCGGCTCGTTTTGCAGAAAATGCATATTTTATAAAAGAACGTGAAGCGGGATATAAGAATAAAACGATAAAAGAAATTGTTCATGAAATGATGTCATATGGCGATGGCTGTACCATGAGTGCGAAAAAAGATGGTATGGCGAATATAGGTGGCTTTTTATGTACAAACGACGATTTAGCGGCACAAAAACAAAAAGACTTACTTATTTTAACTGAAGGGTTTCCTACATACGGCGGTTTAGCCGGAAGAGATCTTGATGCGCTTGCCGTAGGCTTACAAGAAGTTTTAGATGAAAGTTATTTACACTATCGCATTTCAGAGACACGTTATTTAGGCGAACATCTAACTGAGATTGGATATCCAATTTTACAACCTCCTGGCGGACATGCGATATATATTGATGCGAAAGAATTGTTTCCTCACATTCAGCCATTACAATACCCCGGACAGGCACTCTCGGTTGAAATGTATATTGTAGGAGGTATCCGAACGGTCGAGATCGGATCCGTTATGTTTGGGCGAATTGATAGAAAAACAGGACAAGAAACACCGTCAGAGA
This sequence comes from Fidelibacterota bacterium, assembly GCA_016784605.1. Classification (GTDB taxonomy): domain Bacteria; phylum Fidelibacterota; class Marinisomatia; order Marinisomatales; family UBA1611; genus JABHGY01. Next base: position 108,309 of record JADHUI010000001.1, read on the forward strand.
TGGAGTTAGTTCGCCTAGCGTTACCACGAAGAACGCACACCCAAAGTCATATTGATTATGTAATTGAAGTAATGAGAGAAATATATGATTCAAGAAATGAACTAAACGGGTATAAAATAACAAAACAGCCACCGTTTTTAAGACACTTTACAGCAGATTTTGAACCCATTAGTGATTATTAACTCCGATCAAATCTCCCACAATAAGAATCATAATTACATTGAAAATATTCTTAATTCATAAATCCAAATAAATCTTATATGAAAAATAATAAATACATACTCATAAATATTATCATTCTAGTGACATCGTTTCTTTTTGCTTCCGATCATTTGTCAGACGGCTTTTATCATAATTTAGAAAAAACGGATTCGCTTACTATTTCAGGAAAGGGGAATTATCTCTCTCTCTCCAGCGACAATGGAGCAAATTACACTTTTCAAAAAATAGATGGTTCTTACCGAACAGGTAAATTGTCTGGAGATGGCTTTTTTATTATTAAAATAAAGGATAATAATAATTTTGAAATAATCGATGGTAAATCAAATATATCATCGGGCCTTTATACACTTTATGCTAAACCCGGATTGTTTAAAAAGCTATTATCAATACTCGTATCGAGTGCTCTTTTATTTTCGGTGATGCAAGCTTATTTAAAAGTGAATAAAATTTGGAAACGCCGAAAAAATGAAGAAGTTGCTAATAGTATTTCAATTGTTGCTGCCATGTTAGGCTTTGTTGTAGGTGTTCCATTCTTATTAAATAATATATTTATTACACATGATTTTTTCTCTGCAGGGAAAGTTGTGTTAGGATTATCGCTTGCGGTCATTTTCACCTTAATTGGTGCAGGTTTTTTCGTAGATGCCAACCGCGACATTGGGTTTATTAAACTATTTATTAAAGCATTAAATCTTGAGAAAAAGGAATCGGGAGAATTATTAAGCGCAATGCTTAGACCAACGGGCGCTAGAAAAATTATTGATATTTTGACTAAGCTTGCAGCAATTGACGACGATATAGCTCAAGAAGAAATTGATTTAATTAACGAATTTGCAGATCGATGGCATATTGATATTCCCGAATTAAAATCAGGCAAGCCAGAGCAAGTTACTAATTTGATGGAACTAAAGGGGCTAGTTCAATCCTATTTAGACGATAAGCCAGATATAGATGTTGCATCTGGGTTAACAGATTTAATTAATCTAATGGCTGAAGCGGATGATGAAGTTACAGAGGAAGAAGTGATGGCAATCGCTGAATTTACAGGTATGATTTCTCATTACATCAGCGTAGAGAAAGGTGGAGATATAACCATTTTTGATGTAAATATTGTTCCTCAAGGCGAAGACCAAATTCAATCAGTAAAAGAATTACTACCGGAATTAGATCCAATACAAGAGCGTGGCGGAAACGTCTTTAAAGTTGGTTCCTTTTTCTCTGAAGAATATGCGGACGCCGTTTGCCGTAAATATATAGCACTAGGCTTATATACAGATACGAATAAGGCAATTATTTCTTCTAACGACACTTAATTCATTACCGAATCATTCCTTATAACCAGATAATTCTCTTGCTGAAGGGTCTATAACATCTGTCCACCTTGGCATCCAAAATTTTGGAATTAAATGATCGTTTGTTCCAAAAAACGATTGAAACACTTTTCTATAATAATAACTTTCTTTTAACATTGGCGTGCAATGATGAATAGATTTTGCGGATTGAAAAAACTCTTTATCTGAAATTTGCTTGTCCACAAATTCTTGTATGACGGTATGCCAAGATGTTTTTTGTGAACTTACACCATCAGAAAAGGCGCACTTTCGTCTCCATAAAACATTATCGGGGATAATGTCTAACCCATCAAATGCTTTTCTAAGAAGATGTTTTTCAAGTCGCAACTCTCCATCAAACTGTTTTAATTCTGGTTTAATAGATAAATAATATTTTACAAATGATTTATCTAAAAATGGCGTCCTCGCCTCGAGTCCGTTAGAGCTTATACTGCGATCCGATCGAAGTACATCATATAAATATATTTCTTCAACTAGTCGCTCACTTTCTTCTTGAAGATCCAATGGCGAAGGAGCGTTTTTTAAATAAACATAACCACAGCAAACTTCATCCGCGCCATCTCCGTTGAAAATGACTTTACAGTCGGAATTTTCAGAAATAAATTTAGAAACCAAATAATTTCCAACGCTTGCTCGAACGGTTGTGGTGTCATATGATTCAATATTATAAATGACCATTTCTATTGCTTCAAGAAATTCATTTTGCGATAACTCAATTTGATGATGATTTGACCCTAAAAAATCAGCAACACCTTTTGCATATTCAAGGTCAACGCTTCCAGTCATCCCAACAGTAAATGTGTTTAAACCTCGACCATTATATTTTTTTGCCACCAATCCCGTTATAAGGCTTGAATCTAACCCTCCTGAAAGAAGGCAACCAATTTCTCGATCAGCCATGAGTCTTTTATCCACAGCTGAAGTGAGATAATGTCTAATAGACTCACAAATTTTATCTTCATCCGTCTCGGTGTTTATGGGTGTTGAATATGTAAAATACCGGTTAAATGTTTCGGGGGATTTAGATGTCCACCATGTCCCTGGCTTAAAGGGTGTTATTGTATCACAAAGATCTGTTAATACCTTTGCTTCTGATGAAATAAAAATATTATCGTCCATTTTCCCGATAAACCCCGGGCGAACACCCATTGGGTCCCTTCCGGAAATGAGTTCGTTTTTTAATTCATCATAAATAACAAACATAAAGACGCCATCAAGTTCTTGGATTGTTTTTTCTATCCCAAACTCTTTATACATAAATAAAATGATTTCACAATCACTACCAGAATGGAGTTCAAAATTGTATTTTTCTGCTAAATATTGATAATTATAAATTTCACCATTACAAATTAAAGTAATCAAATCATCCTTTGGGTGTTTCATAGGTTGGTTTCCCTCATCTGATAAACCCATAATTGCTAATCGATGAAAAATAAAATGTATATCCTGTGATACACTTTCATAATGAGAGTTGTCAGGCCCTCTGTATTGAATTTTATCTACATGAGTTTTTATATCTTCAATTGAATAGGTTGATCCGGCGTAAGATACGATTCCGCACATTTTATGTATTTCCTTTTCTTTTTTAGTAAAAAAAAACCCTCACAAGCTTTCGCTGTGAGGGTTTGTGTAATTTTAATTGGCGATCTAGATTACACAACATCCCCCACGCTTATATTATTAGCGTTATTATTGTTATTATTAACAAAGATGTTGATGTAATTCAGATGCTTCATAACTATAATAAGTATAAACATATATAGCATAGTTGAAAAGCAATTTATTTGAATTTCTAATATTATATTTCACCTGGGTTAATTATTCTACACATACAAAAGAGAGGGAAATAATGAAGAAAGAGAAAAATCAACCAATCGTAGTTATGTCGGAAGCGGGCAAAACATACGCATGGTGTTCATGTGGACTAACCGAAAAAGAACCTTTTTGTGATGGGGCACATAAAAAGACAGATTTTAAACCTATCGTGCTAAAGTGCACTCAAGAAAAAAAATTAGCTTGGTGTGGGTGTAAACACTCAAATAACAAACCTTACTGCGATGGGTCGCATTCAGGTTTGTTATAATATAGGTACTTATTTTATTTTCTCAAATTTGCTTGCGCTGCAGCAAGTCTTGCAATAGGAACCCTAAAAGGAGAACAAGAAACATAATCTAAACCAACGCGATGGCAAAATTCAACAGAACTTGGTTCCCCTCCATGCTCTCCGCAAATGCCGAGTTTTATTCCAGGGCGAGCTTGTCGTCCTTTTTCGCAAGCCATTTCAACTAATTGCCCTACACCCTCTTGATCTAACACTTCAAATGGATCATTTTTTAAAATACCCTTTTCAAGATAAACGGGTAAAAATTTCCCCGCATCATCTCTTGAATAACCAAAGGCCATTTGAGTTAAATCGTTTGTTCCAAATGAAAAGAATTCTGCATATTTTGCGATTTTATCCGCCGTTAGTGCAGCTCTAGGAATCTCGATCATAGTACCGACTAAATGATCGATTGAATTATTCTTTTCATCAAATAAAGTTTGAATAGTATCCCGAACAACAGACTCTTGCATTTCCATTTCAGAGACTGTTCCAGTTAAAGGAATCATGATTTCAGGAACAGCAGTAATGCCTCGCTCTTTTAATGCTAATGCAGCACCCATAATTGCCCGCGTTTGCATAATGGTAATTTCAGGATAAGTATTCCCTAAACGACATCCGCGATGACCCAACATTGGATTAATCTCAGACAAGTCTTCTACTTTTTCTTTAATAACATCGATCGAGACACCCATCACATCAGCCATTTCCTGTTGGCCTTTTTCTTCGTGTGGTACAAATTCGTGTAATGGAGGGTCTAAAAGTCTGACTGTTACTGGCAACCCTTCCATGGCTTCAAATATGCCTTCAAAATCTTTCTGTTGAATTGGGAGTAATTTTTCTAAAGCCATTTCACGACCAGCCTTATCTTCAGCCAAAATCATTTCACGCATAGCAACAATTTTTTCTCCTTCGAAAAACATATGTTCTGTACGACAAAGACCAATTCCTTTTGCGCCAAATTCTCGAGCAACGCGACTATCATGAGGCGTGTCCGCATTCGTCCGTACCGACATGCGAGCATATTTGCTCGTTAAATCCATGAGCTTGCCAAAATCTCCAGACAATTCAGGATCAATTGTTTTTATTTTTCCTTCAAATATTCGCCCGCTTGAGCCATTAAGTGAAACCCAGTCACCTTCATTGAAAACTTCACCCTTAACAACCATTTTTCTTGTTTTGTAATTGATTTTTAAATCACCGGCACCGGAGACACAACATTTTCCCATTCCGCGAGCGACTACAGCGGCGTGAGACGTCATACCTCCGCGAGCTGTTAAAATACCATTTGCTATATTCATACCCTCAAGGTCTTCGGGAGATGTTTCAATTCGGGCTAATATGGCATTATCGTACTTATGAGCTTCATCTGCAAAAAAGACGAGTTGACCTGTAGCGGCACCCGGGGAAGCAGGGAGACCTTTTGTTAATACACGTGCATCTTCCATTGCTTTTTTATCAAAGACAGGGTGAAGTAATTCATCTAATTTATTAGGCTCCATTCTTAATAAAGCGTCTTTCTCGTCAATTTCATTATTTTCCAACATTTCAATAGCAATACGGACCATAGCAAACCCCGTACGTTTACCTGACCGTGTTTGGAGCATCCATAATTTCCCGTCTTGCATTGTAAATTCAACATCTTGCATATCTTTATAATGATTTTCAAGTTTATTTTGGATTTCATCTAATTCAGAATATATATCCGGCATCAATTCTTCGAGGGATGGATAAATATTTTTTCTTACATCTTCTTCAACACCAGCTAAAGTCGCCCATCGTTCAGAGCCAACTTTTGTAATTTGTTGAGGTGTTCGCACTCCCGCAACAACATCCTCTCCTTGCGCGTTAATAAGATATTCACCGTTGAAAATATTTTCACCTGTTCCAGCATCTCGCGTAAAGGCAACACCTGTTCCAGAATTATTGCCCATATTACCAAATACCATCGCTTGAACATTTACAGCCGTTCCCCAATCATCTGGGATTTTATTAAGTTTTCTATAATAGACAGCCCGAGGCGTTTCCCATGAATCAAATACAGCCATTACAGAACCCCAAAGTTGGTCCCAAGGATTATCAGGGAATTCCTTCCCTGTTTGCGCTGTTACGGCAGATTTAAATTTATAAACAAGTTCTTTTAAATCTTCAATGGTGAAATCTGTATCAAGTTCAATGCCGCGACTTTCTTTTAATTCATCCATAATAGCTTCAAAAGGATCAATATCTTCTTTGGATTCTGGTTTCATTCCCAGAACAACATCTCCATACATTTGAACAAATCGACGGTAAGAATCCCAAGCAAATCGCTCATCACCTGATTTTTTAGCAATAGCTTCAACCGCTAAATCGTTCAAGCCAAGATTTAAAACAGTATCCATCATGCCGGGCATTGAAACACGCGCGCCTGATCGAACAGATAGCAATAAGGGATTTTCTGTCCCTCCAAAATCAGCCTCCATGATATTTTCAATATTTTTAACACCCAGCTCTACTTCTTCCTTAATCATCTGAACCGTCTGTTCTTGACCCACTTTATTGTATTCAGTACAAACATCAGTTGTTATAGTAAATCCTGGCGGGACCGGAACGTCCAATAAATTCATTTCCGCGAGGTTGGCGCCTTTTCCGCCAAGTAAATTTTTCATATCTGCTTTACCGTCTGCTTGACCATTTCCAAATTGATAAACGTGTTTCATTGTATTGTATGCTTTCTATTTAATAAAATTGTAAGATAATAAGGTGCCGAATTTAGAAAGAAAATAGTGCATCGTTCTAAAGTTTCAGAAGGAAAGACAGATAAAATTAGTTATTTAGGGAATCTTTATTTTAGCAGGATGCACTTACCCATTCGAGAAGCATTTTCAGTTGAAATTTTATAAATATACATCCCAGAGGCGTAGTCTTTTGCATTCCAACTAATTTCATGATATCCAGAATGATATAATGCTTGGTCTAATACATCAATTAATTGTCCTGTTAAATTATAAATGGAAATATCTAAAAATGAATCGCGATTTAACTCAAAAGATAGGGTTGTAGTTGGGTTAAATGGATTTGGAAAATTGGGGTGTATAATAAAGGATTCCGGTAGGTGTTTTGTTTCAGAAATACTTGCGAAATTTTGATTGTAATAATTTCGGATTAAACCAATTTTTTCTTTCAAATTGCTAATACCATGTGCAAGCGAATCGCCAGAACTAGCGGTTAATGCAAAAATGACTTCCTGAGAATCGCCAGCCGCTAAATTAAATTTTCCTGTGGATACCATATAGCCAGCCATACCACCACCAGTACTTACACCTTGCCACCCACCGCCGGTTATAGGGTCTCCCGTGAACGTAAAAGATGTTTCATCTCCGGAAACTGGATTCACAATTGGAGAACCGTCATGACGTAACCCAGTAGAAAAATTGTAAACATGTTCAAGCGTTACAGGACTTCCTCCAAAGTTTTGAGGTGGATTTGAATCATCAGAGATGCCCCAAAAAGCACTCGTTCCTAGATTGTAATATCCAATCTTTTGTTCACCAAAAGAATATCCAACGAATGCATCTGACGGCGCAAGAACTAAAGGCCCTTGCAATAAAAAATAGCTAGCAGTCATTGGAGCGTCTGCTGGAATTGAATCAAGGTCATAATACATATATCCAAAATCCATTTCCAAATCATACGCTGGCATATTACTCAAAGCCATCCACAAATCAATATCATTCCAATGGGTTATAACCATACTGTCTAAACTGTCATCGCCTTTGTTAAAAATTTGCCATTTAAAAAATAATACATCTGCCAAAAAGCTGGATTCATTATACCCCCAAACAGTTTCACGAACTTCTAAATGAGTATTTGCGTTAGACTCAGAATTGTTTTCAATCCATCCGTGAACATCCGGATGAGCATCATTATACACATGCCACATCGTAACATCGCCTAGAAGCATAGGCGTTCCATCTTCGTGTGCTGGCGCTCCCCAATGAGACGGCCATTCATCATAATCTAAATCACCAGGTCCAGATTCGGATGTAATGATATAACCCCGATAAAGTGCAGAATCTTCAGGAGAAGCAATAATGGCTGCTTGGCCATCGATCATAGGTCCGGGTGTATAGTTGGCATCCCAAAACGGAGTAACGCCAATTAATGATTCATTTTGGTATCCAGTCAGCCATAAACCATGCTGAAAAACAATTGTTGATTCATTTTCTTTTGGCCAAAAAATACTACCACTTCCTCCCCAAGGGTATGGAGATTGATACCACAATCGGCCATCATTGGTAAATGCCGCATAGATTTCATTTGTCTCAAAGGCGGAATAGTTTATAAATGATTCTGATTGGCCATTTACCGCCAAATGAAACAAAATGACGAATAAGAGTTTTTTCATAATGAAACTCCTTTAAAGAATAATTACAGAGTGTCTAAACCTACCCACGAAGCAGGTTGTAGCGCAACAGCTGGTGTATTTAGGCTATTTAAAAGATGGAGAGAAGTATCGAACTTCTTTTAAGTTTCCGTCAACATTGTAGAAATACCATTTATCCACCATTTTACCTTCGCGATAAGTTCCCTGCATTTCTTTTCTTCCGCGCTCTGCATCCCACCAACTAATCCAAATATCATGTTTTTTCCCGTTGGAATAATATCCTTCTGTCGTACGGCCATCATCAAACCAAGCTACCCATTGTCCGTTTTTTATACCATTACTAAAAGAGCCTTGTTGTACTTTTCGACCTTCGCGGTCCCAAAAATCCCACACGCCATGCGCATTTCCTTCTACCAATTGACCCTTCTTTTCAATAGCGCCATTGTCAAACCAAAAAGCCCATTCACCCGTCATGATACCTTCATTATATTCGCCATGTGATTTTACATGTTCATTTCCATACCATTCGGTCCACATGCCGTGTTTTTTACCATTTTTATAGGAACCTTGCTCTTCTTTATTTCCGCTCCAAGGTTTAAAAGGTTCAGGTTCGGGTATTTCTGTAATAGTTACCTCAGGTACTTTTTTCCCACCAGGATACCATTTAATCCACGGGCCATCTTTTTGCCCGTTTTTCACAGCGCCTAAAAATAAATACCCAGCTGTTTCAATATCATCTACTATAACACCTGTAAATGGAGTTTCGTCTCCCAATTTATAGAAAAGCCCTTCATTTTCATTGATTTGAGCTATTTCAATTTGTTCTAAATTGTTTCCAAAGTCGAAGTCAAAATCTTTATCGCCTTTTGTATTCCAATAGGACCAAACTGCTTCAGGCTTTCCTTTACTGTAATATCCTTCTTTTTGCTTAACGCTATCGGAATACCAATAGGTTGTTAAACCGCTTCGTTTGCCATTTTGGTTAAAACCTTGTTCTTTTATTTGCGTATCGTTTGGATACCAAATAACCCAAGGGCCTTCAGGTATATCATTATTGTAAGATGTCATCGTCATACGATAACCATTTGACCAGTAGGTGCTCGGCCCGTCTAGTTTTCCATTTTTGAAAAACTTCTCCCATTCTTTTTCTTCAGCATTTAACCACTTAGAAGATTGTCCGTGGCGTTCGCCCATTTTGAATGAAATTTCTTCAACAACCACCTCATCTTCTGTGTAATAAAGCCATAAACCATCAGGTTCACCGGATGTATAATTTCCTTCAGATTCTTTTGTGCCATTATTGTACCACCAGGTCCAATGACCGTGTTCGATCCCATTAAGATAAAATCCTTCTTTCTTTTTATTATCATTATGGTACCACCACCAATTCCATAATTCTTCACCATCTTCTAGGCGGTAGGTGTCACCACGATAACTCCAACTTCCTTCTGAAAACTTTAAATCATGATCGTGTTTATACCACTCAGTCCATTTTCCGTTTTTTATACCACGGCTATATTGTTCTTCTCGCCATAAATGACCATTTGGATACCAATATTTATAAACACTGTCTACTTTTCCGTTAGAAAAATAACCCTGTTCTTTCCGGTATGTATCCTCGTCCCAATATTTAAATGTCCCACCACTATATTCCCCTACGGTAAAAGCTTCCATTTTTTGCATCTCATCTTCACGATACCATAAAGTCCATTCACCCTGTTTTTGTCCATATCGATAAGACCCATGAATTGATTTTTGACCATTCCGATGCCACTGAATCCATTTTCCGTGCTTTAAGCCTTTTTCAAACCGACCAAGAAGTAAGTATTTTCTAGCACCACCTGTTTCAACAATAATACCTGTAAATGGTTTTGCTTTCCCAATTTTATAGTAAACACTATCTCTTTGTTCTAGCCCAGCAATAACAGATCTATCCAATCCTTTTCCATAGTCAAAAGTATAATCAATGGTTCCATCGGGATTCCAGTACGACCAAACGCCTTCATTTTCACCATTTATAAAAATACCCTCGCGCTGTTTATTCCCATTATTAAACCAGGTCGTTAATTTTCCATCTAATTTTCCGTTGACAAATGTTTCTTCTAACTTTTTATGATCTGCTGTATTCCAGTGAATCCATATGCCGTGTTTAATATCATTAATATATGTTCCTTCTAAATCTTTAATACCATCAATACGCCACCAGATCCATTTCCCATTTTTATTTCCATCTATGTAATTCTCTTGTTTCTCTTTTAGTCCATTGTCATAGAAGTAAACCCATTCGCCATCTTTTTCTGATTTTTTAAAATGCCCCTCTAATACCTTATCACCGAAAGAATTCCACTGAACCCACGGGCCACTTTTTGTGCCATTGTCATATGTAATTTCTTCTGTTTTTCTACCTTTTTTTGACCATGTTGTCCAAAGAGAGTGCAATTTATTTACATTATATTCACCACTTTTTTCCTTAAAAATTCCATCTTCATACCAAGAAATCCATGGGCCGGTTAATTTACCACCAACATAAGTTACAAGAGATTTTCTATTTCCATTTGGATACCAAACAACCCAAGTACTATCTTTTTCTCCATTCACATATTTTCGAACTTCTTTTTTAGTCCCATCTTCGTACCAAAAAGTCCATTTTCCTTCTTGCTCTCCATCGGAGAAAAAAGCTTCTTCTTCTTTTATTCCATTTTCATAAAACCAAGTCCAAACACTATCTTGGACCCCGCCAACATAAACACCACCCTCTTTTCGATTTCCATTTTCAAACCATTTATTCAGGTGTCCGCTTAATTTTCCGTTTTGATAAAAGGCTCGTTCTTTTTTATTTCCATTTGGATACCAAAAAACCCACAGACTGTCTCTATTACCAGACACATAGAATCCTTGGGTGGCTAGTTGGGGCGCATCATAAATACCGTTATTATTTAAGTCAAGCGTGATGGTTTCTGTTGAATCCCATACTCCATTTCCTTCACCTTCGTCTTGAGTGTTTGGTTGGCCGTCGGTCCCAAAATCTTCATAAACTTCACCCTCAAACCATTCGGTCCATAAACCATCACGAACGCCTTCGGTATAAAATCCTAAAGATTTTTGTGCACCACTTGAGTAAAAAGTGGATACAAGACTGTCATTCTGGCCATAAACCAGACTAAATAATGCGATTACGCATAGGTATCTGCGCATAGTCAGATCCTTTCTTTGAAATAATGTTTATAAGGGAGAGAATATAAAAAGAATGCCTTATTCTCCCTCGGATTACCTTATGTTCGGTAAAGTTAAGAATACCCATTGGAAAAATCAAAAAATCAATTTTTATTAATTCGAATCCAAAAACTCTGCCCAAACTTGTCATTTAAGTTAATGAGCCCTTCATTTGAATTATTTGTGCCTAAAAATGCGGTTTCAGTTTCAAACTTATTATTGGTTCTTAAATAGCCACCACCATCAGCACCCGTTCCTAAGAAAGATGTCAATTTACCAAACTGATTATATGTACGGAAATATCCATTCCCGACGAAACTAGCTGTTTCTCCAGCATTGTCATAAATACGAATTTGTCCAGTGCTATCAGCGCCCGTTCCAAGATAAACACTTTCTCGCCCATCAAAATTATAGGTGCGCATATAGCCACCACCCGTTTTTCCTGTTCCTAGAAATAAAGTGCGCTCACCGTATTGATTATAAAACTGAACATATCCATCGCCAAGATATGAAGATGTTTCCCCGCCTTTACTATAAATACGAACTTGTCCCGCATTATCGGAGCCAGTTCCTAAATAAGTTGTTTCTTTTCCACTATTATTATAGGTGCGCATATAACCTCCGCCAAGGCGCCCCGTGCCAACATAAGCAGACTCATCACCATTTCCATTATAGGTGCGCATATAACCACCACCATCTTTCCCTGTCCCAGCAAATAATGTGGATTCGCCATATTGGTTATATGTTTGTACATATCCATTGCCAATATAGGTCATAATAACGCCACGGTCATCTTCAATGGTTAAACTTTTAACCACAAGGTTACCTAATTCATCAGTTTCTGTTCTAAAGCCATACGTAGATAAAATGAGCAGTGTAAACAATACACCAATCAATAAGCTTTTAATGTCTATGGTTTTCATGAGACCTCCTAAATTATTCGGCATGATACCGAAGGCTTGAATTTAATCATATTCAAAGATGGAAACGTTAAGTGGAATTTTATCATTTGTCCGGTTGGGATGATTAGGGTTGAATTTTCGAATCATAAATAATCGGTCATTTTCCGAGTAAGAATAAATTTGTTTAAATAACAAATTTCCCACACCGTCATAGTGTCTTTCTTTTAATAATTTTATATGGGAATCAAAATCATAAATGAATTGCCTATGAATATACCCCATTTCATTATAATGTGTTGAAATAGCTTGATTTTGTTTATAGACCCATTTAATAGAATCTTGAACAAGTCCATCTTCATTAAATGTAATTGTTTTATTTTGGCGACCAAAGCCGTCGTAAGAAAATGTGATTGATTTTACAGATATACCCTGATTTTCAACGATTAATTGATGTTTTATTTTTTCCAATTCATTGAATTTATAAATACTTTTTTGAATAAGAGATGGGTCATAATATTCTTGAAGTAGTGTCTGTTTACCAGATTCGCTTAATCGATAAGTCGTACGTTCAATTAAAAATTCATCATAGAATTCTTGATGCTCCATCATTGTTCCTGTTGTATCATAAACAAATGCTTCGGTCCATGAGCTTATTTGGTTTTGTTTTTTTAAACGAACCATGCTTTGTTGTGGTTCAGCCTTGTCCGGGTTAAAGCGAATTGTTTTTAACAAAACTCCATTAGGCGAATATTTGTAAAATTCTTTCCAAAGGATTTGATTTGTTTTACCTGTACAAATAATATTTTCCAGCACGCCATCCAAGTTATATTCATATAGATAGCGATCAATAATTTCTTTATCCATTTTTCTTAAGAGCTGAAGCCCTTCTTCGGATCCGCCTACATAAGCATACTTTTCACTTAAAGGAGTTACATAAGAATAGTTTGTTGAATCTAAAATAGAGCCATCCGATAAATAACGAATTTGCGCCAACCCCGTTAACTCTTTTACCTGATTGTTGTCACTCACTACAACATGGTAATGTTTAATTATTTTTTGTTGAATGGGCTGTTGTGCAAAAATTGTGCCCATGGAAACAAAAATAAGGATACAACATTTAATTTTCTCTAAGAGGTACATCTACGTATTTTAGCCGTCTTTTAATTTATTTCAAATGTTCAAATAGGCTTTCTTTTTGGCCGACGATTCGTAAGTTAAACAAGGCAAATTCTAAACAATTATCAAAACATGGATTTATCAAACAGTTTACAATGTCCTTAAACGAACGTATCCAATCAGTCATTTTATCCAACCTAACCGATCCTGAAAATAGAAGAATTGGGGTCGAAATTGAATGTTTTTTTTACGACGCAAACCTGAAGCGAATCCCCGTGAATAAAACGGATCGATTTTCCGCTATGGATTTTATTGAAGAAATAAATGAATTAGCTACAGGAGAATCTCCAAGATCAATTTATTCGTTAGAGCCGGGCGGACAGTTAGAGTGGGCATCGTCGCCCTACACAAACCTTCATCTGATTCACAGGCAAATGTTAGCTCATTTTAATCGAGTGAAGAAAATTGTTCAAAAACATAATTTAGTTCATATGGATTTTGCCTTAGAGCCTCTTTACGCACCCGATGAAATTGATTTGATAAAGCAAAATAAATATCAATTAATGGATCAGCGTTTTAGGCAAGTTGGGAATCATGGACCCTGGATGATGCGAAACACGACAAGCGTTCAAGTTAATTTAGACATTTCATCTAAAGAAGAAGCAGAAACGATGGCATGGCTATCAGATGTATTAGAACCATTCTGTGCGCTTCTTTTTGCCAATAGCCCGTTTATGAATGGACAACCAACCGGCAATAAAAATAAGCGATATGATATATGGAATGATACTGATAATGCCCGATGTGGAAATTTAGTAGATCACGACATTACTTCACCGAACGGGTTGTTAGAAAAATTTAGTTCTGTTGTGTTAAATACACCTGCAATTTTTATATATAAAAATGATGGAAGCGCTGAAGGATATAATGGCTCCCTAGGTAAATACTTAAAAGAAATGGATACCAAAAAATCCATAAATAACGAACATATAATGGCGGCATTACATCAAGTTTTTACTCATGTGCGATTCAAAAATGTACTAGAAGTACGTGGCGCTGATCGTCCACCACGAGGGTTTGAAATGGCACCGGCTGCCTTTTGGATGGGATTATTATCTGAACCAACCATTCAAGAAAAACTAGTGGAAATCTTTTTACCATTCACATTAGAAGACAGGAAACAACTTAATCAAGCAGCTAAAACATTAGACTTAAATCAGCCGGGCCCTCAATCAAAAACTATGGGAGAGTGGATTCGAATTATTTGTGAGTTGGCGCAAAAAGGGTTAGATATAAGAAGCAAATCACTAAAAATTGAAAATGAACGCGTTTTTTTAGATCCGTACTTAGAGTTGTTTTATTCCTCGGGGTTTATGAGTATTCAAACACAAAATCTGTTTAAAGAAAGTAAGAGTGATTTAAAAACATTTTTGTTAGGCAAAAATGGTTAAACCGCTAATTGGTATTAATCCATATTATTTTTATCACAATAGTTCGTGGTGGAATGGCACAAAAGAAAACTACTATAATGCGGTCTGGTTAGGCGGTGGCGTTCCCATGACCATACACCATTCAGCAAATGAATCGTTTGTTGATGAAATTATTCAACATATAGATGGTTTACTAATGGTTGGCGGGCCAGACTTACCTATTCAAACATATTCTGGAAATCAGCCGGAGTTATTAGATGACGATGTTATGCATCAAAACCGAGAAAGCTTTGACCGTGCAATTTTTAAATCTGCCTTAAAATTAAACAAGCCTATTTTGGCTATTTGTGCAGGGTTTCAACATATAAATATCATTTATGGAGGAACACTCTATGAGGATATTCCAACTCAAGTGGAAAGAAATGTATTTCATGGTGATTTCAATGGGGATTGGGCTGAGCATACCGTTCATTTAGAAGAAGGAAGTCTTATATCTCGTGTCATGGGGCATAATGATCCAATAGTAGCAAGTACACACCACCAAGGCATTCGAAAATTAGGCAAAGGATTGCAATCCGTAGGTCGGGCAAGCGACGGACTTATTGAAGCGGTTGAAGATACGGAAAACCCTGAAGCATTTATTGCTGTGCAATGGCATCCTGAATTATCAACGGATACCTCCAACCATTTGAATTTATTCAAATGGTTAACATTAAAAAGTTTAGAAAGAAAAAATACATAATAGCCAAAATTCATTTGTATTTTGAAATACAGCCATTTTAATTAAGACTGTTCTGTCATAAATTAAGATATGTTTTTTAGTCTATCGAGGTTGACATGAGCTGGTTTTCTACATTTACGAATTCGTCCATTGGCAAAAAGATATTTATGGCCCTATCGGGTCTTTTTTTGTCATTATTTCTAATTATACATTTAATCGGAAATCTGACCCTTTTTGGCGGTCCAGATCTTTTCAATGGCTATGTTTCTGTTTTATCGAGCATGAAACCGTTGGTGCGATTTATAGAAGCAATATTAACGATGATATTTTTAGTACATATCGTTAACGGCATTCGAATAACCCTTGAAAATAGGAAAGCAACTCCAAACAAATATTTATCGGATAAAGCAAATGAAAATAGTTCCTTTTTCTCAAGAAATATGGGATTGACCGGAAGTATAATTTTTATTTTTCTTATCGTTCACCTTCAAACATTTTGGTATCAATTCCAAGTGCAGCACGATGATGGCCAGTTTTTTAATATTGTTATTGATAATACTATCGGATTTGGAAACATATTTGTAACGCTTCTATATAGTATAGCAATGGTTTTATTATCGTTTCATCTTCGACATGGGTTTCAATCTGCATTTCAAACATTTGGTATACGATACAATAAATATGGCAAATTAATAGAATGGGTTTCAGTATTTTTTTGGTTAATCATCCCCTTGGGCTTTTTAACTATTCCTGTTTATTTTGGATTTATTAAAGGAGGATTCTAATATGTTTCCTGATTCAAAAATTCCTTCCGGACCTTTAGCTGAAAAATGGACAAAACATCAATTTGATTTAAAATTGGTCAATCCATCTAATCGACGAAAATATGATATTATTGTTGTTGGCACCGGTTTAGGTGGCGCTGCCGCTGCCGCATCTTTTGCAGAAATGGGGTATAATGTAAAAGCATTCTCCTTCCATGAATCACCGCGAAGAGCTCACAGTATTGCAGCTCAAGGCGGAATAAATGCAGCAAAAAATTATCCCAATGATGGCGATAGTGTATTTCGATTATTTTATGATACGATTAAAGGCGGCGATTATCGTTCGAGAGAAGCGAATGTTTATCGGTTAGCAGAAGTTAGCAACGCTATTATTGATCAATGCGTTGCGCAAGGAATCCCTTTTGCTCGAGAATATGGAGGGTTATTAGACAATCGATCGTTTGGTGGCGCACAAGTGTCTCGAACTTTTTATGCTAGAGGACAAACAGGGCAACAGCTTTTATTAGGCGCATATTCTTCTTTAGTCCGGCAAATGCATAAAGGAAAAGTTCAATTTTTTCCTCGACATGAGATGCTAGAACCGGTTCTGATCGACGGAGAAGCAAAAGGAATTATAACACGAAACTTAGTTACAGGTGAAATATCATCTCATTCCGCTAATGCAGTTGTATTGGCAACGGGTGGTTATGGTAATGTCTTTTTCCTTTCAACGAATGCAATGGCGAGTAATGGAACAGCAGCTTGGAGAGCATATAAAAAAGGCGCATATTTTGCAAATCCTAGTTTTACGCAAATCCATCCAACGTGTATTCCAGTTGCAAGTGAACATCAATCTAAATTAACACTTATGAGTGAAAGCTTAAGAAATGATGGTCGCGTCTGGGTTCCGAAAAAAGTAGGAGACGATCGACATCCAAATGATATTCCAGAAGACGATCGAGATTATTATTTAGAAAGATTATATCCATCTTTTGGAAACTTGGTCCCAAGAGATGTGGCTAGTCGTCGCGCAAAAGAAATGTGCGATGAAGGACGTGGTGTTGGACCAACAAAATTGGCCGTTTATTTAGATTTTGAAGATGCGATTAACCGCATGGGAAAAGATCAGGTAACAGCAAAATACGGTAATTTATTTGATATGTATCAACAAATCACCGGTGAAGACCCCTATAAAGTACCAATGCGTATTTACCCCGCTGTCCATTATACAATGGGCGGTATTTGGGTTGATTATAACTTAATGACAACGGTACCCGGATTATACGTTCTTGGTGAAGCTAATTTTTCAGATCACGGAGCAAACCGCCTCGGGGCAAGTGCGCTTATGCAAGGATTGGCAGATGGATATTTTGTAATTCCCTATACAATTGGTGATTATTTATCAAAAAAATTAGGCGAGGAAGTTTCTACGGACCACGATGCATTTAAAGAAGCGACGTCTAATGTAAATGAAAGATTAAATAAATTAATCTCTATCAATGGGAATAGGACTGTGGATCGTATCCATAAAGAATTAGGTCTAATTATGTGGGATCATGTTGGAATGGCAAGAGATAAAGGTGGATTAGAAACGGCCATTGAGAAAATCCCAACCCTTCGAGAAGAATTTTGGTCAAATGTTAAAATATCTGGAAAGCTCGACGAGTTAAATCCGGAGCTTGAAAAAGCTGGCAGACTTGCCGATTTCCTCGAATTAGGTGAATTGATGGCCAGAGACGGATTAAATAGAGAAGAATCTTGCGGTGGCCATTTTAGAACTGAATATCAAACGGAAGACAATGAAGCATTACGAGACGATGAGAATTTCACATATGTAGCTGCTTGGGAACACAAAGGAGACACAAGTTCACCCGAATTACATAAAGAAGAATTGGAGTTTGAAAATGTTGAACTCACAACGAGGAGTTATAAGTAATGAAAATTCAAATTAAAGTCTGGCGTCAATCAAATGCTAAATCTGAAGGAAAATTTTCAACTTATCCTCTTGATGGTGTTTCTGAAGATATGTCATTTTTTGAAATGTTAGATAGTTTAAACGATAATCTTGTAATGGGCGGAAAAGATCCCATAGCATTTGACCATGATTGCCGAGAAGGTATTTGTGGTACATGCGGTATATTTATAAACGGGAGAGCTCATGGTCCAATTCGAGGGGTAACAACCTGTCAGCTTCATATGCGAAGCTTTCAGAATGGCGAAACAATTGTTGTAGAACCTTGGCGAGCAAAAGCCTTTCCTATTATCCGCGATTTGATTGTGGATCGCCAATCATTTGATCGTGTTATGGAATCGGGCGGATACATTTCTATTAACGCAGGAAACGCTCAAGACGCCAACGTCATTCCAATAGCAAAAGAAAATTCAGACCTAGCAATGGATGCTGCTGCATGTATTGGTTGTGGTGCGTGCGCTGCAACATGTAAAAATTCATCAGCGATGTTATTTGTTTCAGCTAAAGTATCCCAATTTGCCTTATTGCCACAAGGGCAACCAGAAAGATCTAATCGCGTAAAAAATATGGTAGATCAAATGGATGAAGAAGGATTTGGAAATTGTACCAATACGGGTGCGTGTGAAGTAGAATGCCCAAAGGAAATATCACTGGTTAATATAGCTAGAATGAATCGTGAATTTTTAAAAGCATCTATAATGTAGAAGTATTACTATATATAGTAAAAAAGCCCGCGTAATTACGTGGGCTTTTTTACTTATTTAATGACGGTTGAGTTTATTTTAGTTTAAAATTGACAGGAATTGATATCCAAACACCCACAGGGCGTTCTCTTTGTTTTGCTGGTTTAAAACGCGTTTTTCTGATGGCTTCCATAGCCGCTTCATCTAATCCGGTATTAGGAATACCTTTTAAAATGATGGTTTCTTTTACGCGACCTTTTTCATCGATAAATGCTTGGACAACGACAACACCTTCAATTCCAGCTTCTTGTGCGATTTCTGGATAGACTGGCCGAATACCAGATATTGCTTTGGGCGGATCATCATAAGGAATAAATTTTACTTTCGGCCCCGAAGGCGGCGGCGGTGGAGCTTCCCAATCTATTTCGTCAAAGTCCATTTCATCAATGGTTAAATCGTCTGCAATATCTTCATCATCGGAAGGAACTGGGATAGATGGACGAGCAGGTGGTGGAGCTTGATCTATCTGTTGTGTTTGAGGTATATCAATTGAATCAATGACAATCTGATCAATATCATCAAATACAACAGTAGTTAAAAAACGCGGAAATATTAAAAACATTAGAATGACTAGAAAAACACCAATCAAGCTAGTTGCTCTAATAACAACTGGATATTTGAACTTTAATGGATTAGCCATATTAATTAACCAATGTTTTTGTTGAGTAATTCAACTTTAAAGCATCTGCTTGGCGCAGTTCTTCGTGAATTCCTGAAATAAGTTCCATTTTAGCAGATTGATCTGCTTTGAGCGACACAGTAATCATTGGGTCAGAAACTCGTTTATCATACATAATATGTCGAATATCTGAAACATTGAAAAGTCTATCGTCGATGGATATTAGTCCTTCTCGAGAAACCCAGATTTGAGCAGTATGACGCCGAGATTTAAGTTTTTCTATCCGCTTTGCCTTCGGAAGTTCAACAGGAAGACCAGACGATTCTCTTAAAACAGTTGTTACCATAAAAAAGATAAGTAACATAAAGATAATATCGGGCATGGAAGCCGTAGGGATTTCACTAGATATTTTTGTTTTACGTGTAAATTTCATTTATTAATTGGAGTTAGCTATGGAAATACGCATTGCATTTGCCATTTTAAGTTGATCAATAACCCGAACATAATCGCTATACTCTGTTTTTTTATGTGACTTAACAGATACAATTAAAAGCGGATTTTCTGCTAGACGCCTTTTTACAACCCCATTGATTTGATCTATAGGAGTTGGTTCTTCATCAAGCAAGACAGCGCCTTGAGAATTAATAAGGCAATTCATAATATTCTTCTTTTTAATTTCAATTTCTACGTCACCAGGTGGAGGAAGAACAATTCCCAATCCTTTATCGGTATCAATCGTTGTTGTTACTAGAAAGAAGATTAATAGAAGAAAAGCAATATCCGCCATTGAGGACGTGGGGATTTCTCCGCTTTTAAATCGGCGTTTATTTTTCATCGAAGAATGTGTGCCTTATTTTTTTGTTTCGTTTTCGTATAAATGATCCATGATTTTAACGGATTGTTCTTCCATGTCGAGGATTAATTTATCAATGCGCGCCACAAAAACATTTTGAAATGTTTGGATAATCATAGCTACAATTAAACCAAACGCTGTCGTTAATAATGCTTTAGAAATACCACCAGCAACCACTGCGGGTGAAATATCATTAGCAGCTTTAATAGCGTCAAATGCATCAATCATACCAACAACCGTTCCAGTAAAGCCAAGCATAGGCGCAATTGTAATTACCGCATTTAGCCAAATCATATTTCTTTCTAAAAAAGCCATTTCAATGGATCCTGCATTTTGGATAGCTTTTTCAACTTCGCCTAAACCTCTATGGATTCTAGAAAGTCCTGCGTGAATAATTGATGCAACGGGTCCTGCTGTTGTATTACACAATTCTAATGCAGAAGCTGGATCATCCTCATCTATTTTTTCAATAATTTCATCAAAAAATTTCCTTGAATCAATACTAGACAACATTAATGAATAAAAGCGTTCAATAGCAAATCCCAACCCAAATAAAAGGGATATAAGGATTGGCCACATGAAGTCTCCACCGTTGATAAAATATTGTACCATTTTGTTCCTCCGTTAATCTGTTTAGTATGTATGAATTAAATTATTTATCTGTAAAAGGCACTAAATTTAATGCGAAGTTTGCAGGAATGCATCTGCTTCCTTAAAAAAATCTAACGCACCCATTACTTGGTTATCTGTTTGTATTCTAATCGCCGCAGATTCATCTTTTCCAAATGCAACACCGGAAATTTCTGCTTTAATTCTATTCTGTATATAAGATAAATCAATCAAAAGTGAATCGCGACTCACTTCGATTGAGTCAGTTGCTAAATACTCATAAAAAGAGTTAAATACATCATTTGAAACAACCCATTCTTTTTTAAAAGTTTGAGCGTTGCTTATTTCCAACGAATGATTTGATGCGTAGTTAGACCCAAAATTGAATATAGGTCTTTTGGCGCTTCTTATGACTTTTTGTGTATCCCTTGTTAATTTGTTTTTAAATGGTAAATATATATCAGGAGTTATTCCACCTCCGCCATAAACTATTCGCCCGCCTTTTGTTAAATATTTCGGTCTCAATTCTTTTAATGAGTCCATTTTAGCTTCTCGGTCTTTATCATACAATTCTCGGTAATATGCATGGTCTTTTCCGTCTTCGTATGGCCGTTGAATTAATCGTCCTGTTGGTGTATAATAACGCGCAATTGTTACTCTAAGCGCCGAACCGCCTTCTAGGGGGAGTTGGCGCTGAACTAATCCCTTTCCGAAACTAGTTTCCCCAATGACTAAACCGCGATCTAAATCTTGTACAGCACCAGCAACAATTTCACTCGCACTTGCAGATCCGCGATTGATTAATACAATTAATGAAAAATCATTACGTCCTTTTTTTGGGTTAGCCATAAAGACTTGATTTGATTCTCGAATTTTTCCTTTAGTAAAAACTAATGTATCGGGTGTAGTGATAAACAAATTTGATATTGCAGCCGCTTGTTCAAGAAAACCTCCACTATTTCCTCTTAGATCAAAAACGAGGCGCTTCATTCCACTTGCATCTAATTTATCTAGAGCTTTTTTAACTTCAATATCTGTTGTAGCGGAAAAGCGTCTTAGGAAAATATAACCCGTTGAATCGTCAATCATCGAAGCAGCAGCTACACTATAAATTGGAATATCGTCTCGAATTATTGTAACGTCAAAAGGTTTAGGAACGCCGATTCTTTGAATAGACAAATCAACCGAAGATCCTTTCTTGCCGCGTAATTTTTTAAAAACCTCATCCTTAGTTATTTTATAAGCATCTTCTTCATTGATTGAAATAATTTTATCACCCGACTGTAATCCAACATGATCTGATGGACTATCAGGGATAGGAGAAATAACAGTAATATATCCCTGAAGAATATCAAATTCGATACCAATACCCTGAAACTTTCCTCGAAATAATTCGTCTATATTTTCTTGGTCTTTCGCTGGAATATATGTTGAATGCGGGTCTAATTCCTCCATTAAACCATGGAAAGCTCCATCCATTATTTTCTCTAAATCCACATCATCGAAATAAAAATGATTCACATAAGTTATAATTTGGTTTAATACATTAACCTTTTCTTTTAAAATGCGATAAACATTTTGATTGCTCGAAAAAGCATAGGACGCCATTAATACTATTGCGAGCAAGAACCCAAGTAACCCCGACCCCAATAAGGGAAGTTTTCTTTTTAGTTTAAAATTCACTATTTAATAAATAAAGGTTGTTTATAAGCCTAGATATAGCATTGTTCTAAAAGTAACACCTTGTATAGTCGTCTTAGGTGAATCACTTATTGGAACGCGCCCATTCAAATACCACCTTCCTGCTTGAATAGTTCCCTTATTAAAACCAACACTTATTCGCAACCCCATTCGATCGAGAAATTGCCATTTTACAGCCAAGTAAGGTTGAAAATTGAAGAATAAACCACTTAAATCTGTCATTACACCGGGCATATTTGCAGCGCTAAACCCTCCAGATTGAGCGCCATCAATATCCGTTACTTTGTAATAAAAAGTCCCAGTTGAATCCACATCGCCATAAACACTACTAAATGCATTTTCCCATTTTGGGGTTCCTGTGTGTTGATCTACGGTAATATTTACGTGGCCCAATCCTAACAACGCTCCAGCAGATAATTCTAAATCTTGTAAAACAGGCATAACATACTCCACCGTTGCTGCCCCAAGTGAAAAACTAAACTTTGCCTCTAATGATGGAGAAAAATCGCCCTTATAACTAACGGATGTATCTGCGGCTGTGAAGGTTCCTGTACTGTCTCTGTCAATATATAATTTAATATCGGGTACAGTACTAATCCTTGAAGTACCAAGTCCGGCATAACCTCCAATCCTCCAGCGTCCTGTTATATGCGCAAAACCTTCACCGCCGTGTAAAACAAAAGGTGTTGTGAAATTTGTAGGATCTAACCCCAGCTTAGTTAGGGATGCAGATCCCGGAATTGAATCCAAAGAGATATACATCGGACTATATCCGATTCCTCCGCCAAAAAAGTCTTCAACGGGGTACAGGTCCATTTGGGCTGTTGCCAAAGATGCACCAAAAATGATGTAGAGCAGTTTTTTCTTCACGATGTTAGGAGTCTCCGCATTGATTAACCTAAAAATTTAGACCACATTCAAAAAATACAAAAGAAATTATACGTTTTAATTGAGAATTCAATGATATAGTATTTATAGGTCTTTTTCTTGATTATATAACGTATGAACACCTATATTTGTCGAGACAACTAACCGAGGTAAGGGAGGTCAATCGTATATTCTCTCCCTATAAAAAGTATATCTATTAGGACTTAACATGAGCAGACGTGCGTACATGCGGAGGAATTCACGTGCTGAAAGCAAGGCTTTTAGCGTCGGACTCCTATTTTTTCTGACTATTGCAATAGCAAGCGGCCCTTATCACATGCAAGGTGTATATGACTTTGATGGCGACGGGAAAAAAGAGTCGATCGTCCAGAATTTCTCGTCAGGACCCACACTTAGTCTATTGGAATTTTCTTCAAGAGGCGCATCTCAATTAATATGGTCATGGGAAATGGATCATAGTGGTGTCGTTATGGATTTTGAAGTGATGGATGTAAATCAAGATGGTTTTAATGATTTAATTGTTATTTCTAATCGCCTTCCCGGGGAGGTAATCCAACCGTGGTTATATGTATTTGTTGGAAATGGTACTGGACTTGCGGAAAAGCCTCTCAAATTATATCCATCTGAACTTGGCCTTTCTAGTGTTAGGCCAACAACAATTTCATCTTTAACGGGTTCGACAGGAAAAATGGCCGTTTCTCTTGGATCGCCTGTTAGAAAGACAGCAATATTTTCCTTAAGTATAAATGAATCTATACTTAAAGTTGAGAATATTATTTATGTTGGGACCAGTTTAATCGAAAATGGTTATGGAAAGTTGGCGTCGAATATTTACCGTTATAATAATCAAGATTATGTTATACAGCTATCATTGGAAAATAACACCATTAAAGCTGGCATTTTTGATGATGTTAATTTTTCGGAAATCTCATCAGATGTATTAGTGTCTGATGCAAGAGGAAGTCTATTAAGTTCGAGTTTGTCATTCTTTTCGGCTAGAACCGCCAAAGAAGAGGGTTTGTTATTGCCGTTTGATTCCGGAGACGTAGAACGTATCTTTTTTGATGGAAAGAACTTAAAATTAAGTTCATCTCTTTATACGGGTAAAAAGCTATTCATCGAAAAAGACCCAATTAAACGACACAAACTATGGTCTCAAGAGAGATTATATCCTATGTCTGGGCCAACGTTATCTGATTTTATACAAAAAGCAAAAAAGGATATTGTACTAGAAAAAGAGTTATTACCCATTAATCAAATTCCAAGTATTTCCACCGAAATGGCTTCAGATTTGTTGGTGATTAATGGTGCTGGCAAAAATGTAAAAATTGTTGAGGCGGATCTTATTCCAGAACACCCAATTTTACCTCCAGACGAAAAAGATAAAATACCAGGCATTGACAGCGGTGTGTCAGTTTTCTCTGAAGCAATAAAAGATACAATCGTAAAACAATCTACTCCAGATACAACAGTTAATATTGAGTTAGAAACTAAATTTGTACCTATTGATTTATACTATGCTCAAGTGATGACGCCGATGGAGAAAACACCCAGCCGATTCGTTTTTGATGGTGAATCACCTTTTGGTGTGGGTGTCAATCAAATGCCACTCATCGGCGACCCTACCCACATACAGCATAGCATTTCTGCTAACTTAGCCCACTTAAATAGAGGTTCAGTATATGATTATGCTTATTCCATTCGAAATGCTAGATTGGATAGTATAACCACTATTTCTATGGTACACGATATGCAAACAAACGTGGTGTTCCTTTCAATTTCTCCTTTAAAAGACTCCTTAAGCCAATCATATCAACCAGTATCATTTGACCCAACGCTTTTTGAGTTTCCAGATTATTTTTTCGAAGGATTTCCATCGTCACTTGGAATGGATTTTACAGATCAGTTAATACGGTTTTCATTTGATGGCGATTCAACAAATGCTCCCGAGACACATGGAATTTATTTATCAGCAACAAGTCCGTCAAATCCCGCGCAATCTTTAGCGGTTTTTCTTGACCAAGGCGAGTTACAAGCTATACGAGGTGAAGTTAAAGTTCGAGAAAATGGATCCAAAAAAATCACAACAGAATTTGATTTAGTTGGACAAGTAGAACCTGCCGTCATGTTTTCGAGATTAATAGAAGAAGTTTTCCCAGATTCATTAAAAGTAAGACTTCTTCAAGGAGGCACTTTTGAAGAGCCACTCTGGAGATCTGCGGGACAGTTCCCTGAAATCTTAATGAAAAAAAGACTCCCAACAGAATTAAAAGAACAAAGTAACCCAATTGTGCCGATTAAAGCGGCGCAAAGTCACGTTCCCGAAAAAGATTCCCTCAATGTAGAATCGCCATCTGGACCGAAGCCTGCGGAAATGTCAAGTGAGGAAGCGATGCTAGAAGAGCCCGCCCTCCCATCTGAACAATCCCCAACGGATAAAGTGGAAGATGAACCAAAAAATCAGATAGATATTATTGAACCAGATGTCCAGGATTCAACCAACCAAACACCAGCGCCTAATTAATTTACGAATTGATATTGTTTTGAATTATTTTCAAAAAATTGCAGCAATTTTTATTTTGGTTACCCAAATGGTGATAGGGCAATCGCAAAAGATTGTTCATTTAGAAGGGTCCTATGATCTTGATGGTGATAAGCGACAAGAGTTTATTGCTCTGGAATTAAACCCGTCTGAAGAATATTTTCCATCATCCGTACACTACTATGAGGTAGACAATGATGGATATCAGACTAAGACATGGGAATTTTCCCCACCCGATGAATTAGAAGGCTATTTTGTAAATGCCATTATAGGTGACATTCAAGGTGACGGCTCACCAGATCTCATTACCGTAATGAATCTATCTCGTTTTGGAGATAATTCATCACCTCATGTTTTTATAGCTATTTATTCTTGGGGAGGTGAAACATTTTCAGAGCTTCCGTTTGCCACATTGGATGTTGGAAAGCAAGGTCAATCATTAAGGTGTAATAATTTTGCTTTATTAGATATGAATGCTGATGGGACTCAAGAAATAGTCCTTTCTTTAGGAAGTCCATTTAGAGGCTTTGCTTTTATTGGTATTGGAGAAGATGATCAATTATCTGTTAAAAAGAAAATTCGCCCAGATGATCTTTTGGTCGGTTCTGGATTGTTATATGCCGGTGTTGTGGATTATGATATGGACGGATATGATGATTTAATCGCAATTAGCCCCGAAGGAAATATTCTCAAAGCACAACCATTTTATAATGTGGGAGGTGTTTTTGATTCAGGCGCATTAATTAAAAAGACATTTCAAGGATTAAGTGGAATTATCCACCGCTCTATTGTTTTAACAGACTGGGACGCGGATGGTTTTCAAGATCTCGTGTTGCCCTTCCGCTCCGGCGATTTAGTTGCATTAACCCTTACACCCGCAACTCTTGTGATCGATAAATTACCGATTTCTGGCGGCCCATTAAGTCAAGTTGTCACTACGGACTTTGATCAAGATACTTTTGATGATTTATTAATTCTTTCTACAGATATTAATAATTTATCTCTTTATTCTGGGAAATCAGCTGTTGTAGAAAATATTTCAACAACAATCGATAATGCTATTGATGGATTTCAGATTTCAAATATACTTCCATTGATACAGCAAGGACATTATACCGGAACAGTACTTGTCGCTGGATGGGACGGAACAGAGAGCGCAGTATATATGATGAATGTTGGACAAAAGTCTGAAGATTTTGACCAAGGTTTTATTGTAAGCTCAGATTTTATCGCTAATAATCTTCCTGAAATGCTTTCAAATGCTCAAAAAGAAGACGAACCTGTTCCGGAGGTATATATTGAAGTATTACCTGATAGGGAACCTCAACTACCTCAACCTGAAATTGAAATCATTACAGACTTAGGAGAAAAACCAAGAAAAAGACTCCCTAAGGCATTAGAGCCAGAAAGAGATGAAGTTGATGTATTAAAAGAGCAACCGAGATCTCAATCCCCCAAAAAAATTACGCGTACCTTAGAATCACCCAAACAACCAAGGCCCGTGGAAACAGTTGGTCAGAGGCTTCCTAAACATGTACTACCGCGCTATGTTCTTTCAAGTAATGCTCAATTCGAATATGAATTACATCGCGATAGCACAGAACAGTTTCACAGTTTTAGATGGGAATTAACGCCACCAAGAGGCATGTTTTTTCATTATGAAACACGTTCAATCCGATGGGTGCCAAACGAAAAACAACTTGACGCCTTCCCTTTATCGTTTCATGTGAGAATGAAGGTAGATGAAATGATGGAGCCAGAATCTGCAAGCGGTGAAAGGACGCAATCCTACAAAGTTGTTCCAGTGTTAGAAGGCCGAGATGAAGAAATGTGGATATATGTCAATGACCCGCCAGTCTTCTTAAGCGAACCAGCTGGAATAGAATTTGTTGCCGGAGATTTATTTAGATATCAACCGTTAGTGCAAGATAGAAACAGAGATGCAATGCTCCAATTTGAGCTAGAAAAAGCCCCTAAAGGAATGACGCTAAAAGACGGAATTATATCATGGAAGACAGATAGCTCTCATGTAGATGTATATGATGTTAGAGTTGTGGTTTCGGATGGCTTCGATCGTACAGCGCAAGAGTTTAAACTATTCGCCCAAGCGGGGGTTAAAATTTTATCAGATGCTCCCAAAGAGGCAAAAGTTGGGCAGGATTATTCATACGAAGTAAAGCTTTGGCGTCAACAAAAAGATAAACCGGTTCAATATAAATTATTACAAGGACCCGACGGAATGGTTCTTAATAATAAGGGGGTACTAAACTGGACGCCAAACCCAGTTCAAATTGATACAATGCCATTTGCTATTATGGTTTCTCACGGAGTTGCATCTGATACGCAATATGTTAATCTTTTTGTAAATCATCCTCCTATTATTAAAAAAGCACCTCCACCCATGAATTTGATAACTTTAGGAGATACGTGGGATTTTCAATTGATGGTTGACGATCCAAATGCTGGCGATCAACTCGTTTACACAGCTCACAAGATGCCAGAAGGTATGCGTATGGATGCGTATTTAGGTCGGCTAAAATGGGATCCCACATCACAAAACCTTGATTTTTCTGAATTGAAAATTGAAATATCAGACGGACATGAATCTAGAATTATTGAAAGTGAATTTTTTGTAAATGCGCCAACAAGAATCGTTTCCATACCGCCCATGAGCGCTACAGTTGGCGATGAATATAAATATGAAATGATGATTGTTGATCAAAATAAAGGCGCATTACTTCCTTTTGA
Source organism: Fidelibacterota bacterium (assembly GCA_016784605.1). Lineage (GTDB taxonomy): Bacteria > Fidelibacterota > Marinisomatia > Marinisomatales > UBA1611 > JABHGY01. The sequence continues at coordinate 137,171 of JADHUI010000001.1, forward strand.
CAGGGTGGTTAAAGTAGAAAATGTAAATAGTATCCGTATTTATTCAATTAATATATCTGATGATGTGTATCTCGAGAACATCCATCGTTATATCAGCGAATGGCAAAATGCAGATGCAATTTATAAAGTCAATAAAGATTATCCAGCCGATACGTTATTGTCTCGATTAAATCTAAAAAAATATGTTCATTCTATTTTCTTTGAAGACGATAGGCTTTACGCCATCTTAGAAACCATTGACGATCGTACTATCAAAATGAAAGATTTTCTTTGGGAGTTTTTCCAAGGCAATAAAGGGAAGCCTCCAAGAGTTGTTGTTGAGCGAGTCAGCCCTTTCAAATATACGCTAACAGAGTTTCCAGAAGGCATGGTTGTTGATGATCCTTCGGGAACAATGTATTGGACCCCCAATAAAGATCAAGTTGACAGACATCGGATTTCTGTGGTTGTTTCAGATGGATATTCTCACGATGAACAGACGTACGAATTATATTCCAATCATTTACCCACAATCGTTTCCAATCCACCTAGAATGGGTCTCGTGGGTGAGTTGTATAAATACCAACTGAGAGTTGAAGATAGAAATACAGATGCAAATCTAGAATACACATTAATTCGCGGACCTCACGGAATGCAAATGGATAAACATGGACGCATTTTATGGGTGCCTAAAGCCGCACAGATTAATTATAGCACATTTGAAGTACAAGTTTCTGATGGGTATGGTAAAGACATTCAATCTGGTAAAATGTATATTAATATGCCGCCAAATATTTTATCAACACCTAAACCTGTTGGTTTAACAGGCCATACTTGGCGTTATAAACTTGCAGCAGAAGATTTAAATAGCGATAAAATAACATTTCGACCGGTTCGGCTACCCAAATATGCCCGCTTCAATAAAAAGAAAGGGTTTGTAGAATGGACGCCCAAAAAGAATCAAACAGGTCCAAATGATTTCATTTTTATGGCTATTGACGAACATGGCGCTACAACGGCTCACGAATTTCAAGTACATGTTTTTTATGACCCAAGCGCAAAGCAACTCATTAATACCGGTTGGCCTTTAATGTTAACCTTTGTTGGTGTCGTTTTTGCTTGGGGTATGGCTCAGATTTAATCGAGTATTTGATTAAACGTTAATCCGTTCGGTAGTTTCATTTTTACAGGCAAATAAAATATAGGCAATTCTTTCCACCCATTGCCTAGCTTAACAATATCTTTTTCAGTTGTTATAATAAAGTCTGATTCAGTTTGATTAAACTGAGATTCAATTAAGGTATAGTCCGTTTTTGTATATTTATGATGATCTGGAAATGAGGTCGTTCCGCCAATTTTTATACCCAGATCTTTGGCTAATTTGAAAAATCCCCGATTATCACCAAGGCCTGAAAACAAAAATGCTCTTCCATTTTCGAATTCTGATATATCTTTATTCTCACCATCAAGGCTTCTTAATTGATTCTCGAATAGAAATTTACTTGATAAAACAGGGCATTTAACTGATTTCAATTTTCGATTCAAATAGGGCGTTACTTGGTTTTGATTGTTTTTAGTTGTTATAATAAAGTCTGCCCTAACGATTTGATCCCAAGGTTCTCTGAGTAAACCGTAGGGTAAAAGTTTGTGATCGCTTTGTGTGTCTTTACTATTTATTAAAACAATATCTAAGTCCCGATACAATGCTCGGTGTTGGAACCCATCATCCAGTATAAAAACATTAGGCTTATATTTATGGTATAATACCATCCCTCCTCGAAACCTATCTTCATCAACAACAATGGGGATATTATAAGTGTTTCGAGCCATTAAAGACGGTTCGTCGCCTATTTTGTCCCAAGATGGCGGAGGCGTTACTCCGTCGGTTACTATCATGGTCCCTGTTGTTTTACGGCCATAACCTCGACTAATGATAGCTGGGCGATAACCATCTTTTTGAAGTTTATTAGCAATAGAAATAACAGTAGGTGTTTTCCCTGTTCCGCCAACGGAAATATTCCCAACACTAATCACAGGAACCGGAAGCTTTTTTATCACGAAAAAACCAAACTTATAAAATATATTTCTCCAATAAATCATTCCCCAATAAAACAGCGCCAAGGGGAAGAGTATCCAAACGAGGTACTCTTTATTATGATTTGTTTGCATAATGCAAATTATTCTTTTCAAGTTCAATCATACTCTGAGTAAGTATATTTATACAGCTTTCCATGGATTCTTCTTCTGAAAAATAAATGGGTTTGCCATATTCAATCCAAATTTTCCCAAATGGTTTTTCCATAAAGAAAGTGTCCCAATTTGTGAATGCCCAATTACGCGACGAATGAACCGTAACGGGGACCACAGGTGCACCTGTTTTTTGAGAAGCACGAATGACGCCGGGTTTTGGAACTCTTGCTGGGCCGCTGGGTCCGTCAGGGGTAATGGCCAATAATGTTGATTTCGATGTTAAGATATCTACTATTTCAGAAAAAGCCTCCTTTCCTCTTTCTTTGCTAGATCCACGCAGGAAAGTCCATTTCATTTTATTTCCAATTTGAGAAATAAGTTCAGCATCTTTGTGCATCCCCGTTAATCCGTAATAATTATTACCGGACAAGTGCATAAAGACAGCTAACAACTGCCCGTGCCAACAAGATATAATGACAGATTGGTTAGAGGATAATACATTTAAATAATGGTTAGTCCCTCTTATGTCCCAGCGATTGAGACCATAAAATAATTTTAATGTCCATTTCCCGAAAAAGGATAATAATGATATTTTCATTTTTGGCGAGAACTAGCGATTATTGCCTGAGCAGCGCGGTCGTATACACCAGGCAATCCAAGAGATCTTCTAACTTCATTAAAACCATCTAGCATTACTTTCCTTTCGGCGGATTTTGTTTTTAATAAAGGGATTAAAGCGGATGAAAGGTTTTTAGGCGTCATATTTGATTGTAAATACTCAGACACGATTTCTCTGTTCAAAATAAGGTTGACCATTGATGCGTATTTCACTTTAGTAGCGTGTTTAATAATTAACCACGACAATGCAGAAAACTTGTAACATACAATTAAAGGAATGTCTTCCACGGCACATTCAAGGGTAGCTGTTCCAGATGCTGTTATTGCCGCCGTACCAAAAGCCATTGCTAGTCGAGCATCGGGCTCAGTTTTAATATAATCTGGACACGGTTCAAGTTTAATATGTGGACTTTTTCCTACAAGAAATTGAATTTGATCATTTGTTTGTTTTAATCTTTCTACAACATCTAAATAAATGGGCCAATGGCGATCTATCTCTTGCTGTCGACTACCGGGTAGAAGTGTTAAAACGGGTTGTTCGGTAGAGAATCCAACAGTGTTATAATATGATTTTTTTGATACTTTCAATGGAGGTCGGTCCGCAAACGGATGTCCTACATAATTTGCTGGAATTCCCCGAGACTCAAACCACTCTTGTTCAAATGGGAATATGCACAATGATTGATCAATAAATTTATTGATTGTCTTAACGCGGTTTTCTTTCCAAGCCCACACTTGAGGTAGAATAAAATAAGTTATTGGGATATTTAAATGATGAACATTTTTAGCGAGTCTTAAATTAAATCCAGGATAATCAATTAAAATAATTCTATCAGGTTTTTCGATTTGTATTGTTTTAATAGTTTCACCCATTATTTTTAACATTTTTGGTAAATGTTTTAAAACCTCTGTAAACCCCATTATAGATAAAGTATCAATATGTTCAATGATTAACATACCTTCATTAGACATTTTATTTCCACCGTGTCCAATAAAAGTAGCATCAGATTGAAGTAATTTTATAGCACGAATTAAGTGAGCCCCATGAAGATCACCAGAGGGTTCGCCAGCAATGATAAAATATTTCATTTTATTACAAGACTATAAATATTGACTTTTTAAAAGAAGAATTAAAATGATGACTGCAAGATTTTGAAGTGTTCTTCGTTCGGTCTTTAGTGTTTTTATAATGGATGACGGAATTCGATTATCATTGTTTTTCCATGAGGAAAACCTTGGAAATAATCGAGGTACATTATTTTGGTAATCGATATATGGTTGACCAAAAAGCTCGTAAAGCGTTGATTCTTCTAATTGCACAATTAGAGTATATTGTATAGAGAAAAATAAAAAACTAATCAAAAGCAATAACCACATATGGGGTCCAGCTGCAGCAATAATCACTCCAGAATAAATAATCATATTTCCAATATAAAGCGGGTTCCTAGTTCGAGCATATGGTCCAGCCGTACACAATGCAGGAGCGCCCACCTTAATGGTCCTTGTTTCTCCACCAGCATATTGGACGGCATTTAATCGAATAAATTCACCAATGGCTATGATAATGCCTCCAAACATACATTCTGGATAGGAAATATTCGAATAATATAAAATGGATAAAACGAGCGGGATCGGAGTAAAACTTCTGTATTTGAAAAAAAAGTTATGAATTGGCATTTGATTTAGGTGGTTTAGGTGGTTAGTGGATATCTTGAATAATCATATCTTGAATTTTAATTGCAATCTCTAGGGCGTCGCGCCCAGCTTGTCCATCAACAATCGGCGTAGCATTTCCTAAAATTGATTGAATGAAATTACTTAATTCATCTCTTAAAGCATCATTTTGAACAACAGGCGGTTTTGTATATGAAATAATTCGTTTTCTCCCGTGATACTCGAATGGGGCTGTGGTTGGCGATATTTCATCATTTGATTCATCGTTAACTTGATACACTTCGGTCAACCCTAATAATAAATCCAAGGTAGCATAAAAATCTTTTTGGAATAATTTTATTTTACGAACTTTATCTTGAGCAACACGGCTAGAAACTATGCTAGCCACAGTTCCATTTTCAAAACGAAGACGAGCATGCGCTATATCAACGGAATCGGTTAAAATAGATACGCCAGTTGCTCTAATATTTGCTACAGGAGAATTAACAATAGAAAGTAGTATGTCTATATCATGAATCATTAAATCTAGCACGACCGGAACGTCTGTACCACGCACGGTATAGGGGGCTAATCGTTGAATTTCCACAAACTTAGGAGAAATTGAAAATGGTTTTAAGGCTAAAATAGCTGGGTTTAGCCGCTCTATATGTCCAACTTGAATTAATATATTATTTTCATTTGCGATACGAACAAGTCGTTCAGCTTCTTTAATATCTTTTGTTATAGGCTTTTCAATAAAAACGTGTTTTCCTAATTCGATACACTTTTCAGCCACGATGGCATGTGTTTCAGTAGGCGTTACAACAGACAGCGCATCACAGGACATTATCAATTTTTCCATTGAAGAAAAAGATTTAACTGGATATGTTTTTTGAATAATATCCATCTGTCTTGGATTAACATCGTGGATGCCAACAAGATTCACATTGGGTAGTCCCAAGTAATGTTTTACATGGTATTGGCCTAAATGGCCCGTGCCGATAATACCGATATTTATTTGTTTGTTCATTCTAGATATAAAATTAGGGATGGGAAGTTACATCCTCGATATGGAAACGTGAAAATAATGAAAAATAAACCTTTTTTGAAAAATCTTGATTTTACTGTAAAAAAATGCCAATTTGTCGAGCAGTAATCCGAAATTAACTAGAGTTTTAACTATGTCAAATGATATAAAGTCTGGAGTGGGGTATATGATCCCTGCATCTGCGGTAATTGGGTTTTTCGCATCTCTATTCGCAGGATCATATGTTTTAAGCATTGCAGTAGCCGTATTTGGTATACTGGGATGGTTTGTTTACATGTTAGTTGTGGAGAGTAAACCTCCTTCACTTCTTGGCAACCTCATTATTCTTTTTGGGGTTTTACTTGCTGTGGGTGTTTTTATGGCTTACGGTATTACCCAGAATATGTGGGGGGGCATGGAGTTTAAAACAGAAGGTCTTCTTATATCCTTAGTTGTTTTATTCTTTTCAATTTTAACAGGCATGTTATTTCGAGGTCAATTTTCATCCGATTCAGCTGGTGCTTTGAGCTCAAATGAAAAAGAGTTAGTTCGTCAGGCGATTGAATCATCCGAAAATACAACTACAGCAGATCCTCGCGTAATTGTGGTGAAACAAGAAAGTGCACCCGTTCCTGTTGTTGAGAAAGAAGAAGAAAAAACACCTGAATATCCTTATGGCTATGATCCTTATGCATATGCTTATCCACCCGATTATGATGAAGATGACGAGGAAGAATATGACGAAGATGATGAATGGGAAGATGACGAATATGACGAATATGACGAGGATGAAGACGAATAAATCTTCATTAAATTTATTTTAAAAAAAAGGGCAGATTTTCTGCCCTTTTTTATTTAATTATTAAACATTGAATTTGAAGAAAATACAATCGCCATCTTTGACGATATAATCCTTTCCTTCTTGTCGAATTAATCCTTTATCAGATAAGATTGATTCAGAACCGTATTGATTAATTTGATTGAAGGAAAATATTTCTGCCTTTATAAAACCTCGTTTAAAATCTGTATGGATTTCCCCGGCGGCTTCGGGCGCAGTTGATCCTTTTTTAATTGTCCAAGCTCTTACTTCCGTTGGCCCTCCAGTGAAAAAAGTTTCTAATCCTAATAAATCAAAACCAGCATGAATTACTTTATTTAAGCCAGGTTCACTGAGATCATACTCAGCTAAAAAGAGCTGCTTTTCCTCAGAGTCAAGTAATGCAATTTCTTGTTCTAATTTTCCACAGATCCGTATGGCGCTATTTCCTTCTTTTTCCGCATAATCGAATAATGACTGGACAAGTTCATTTCTTTCCGTGTTAACAATTTCATCCTCATCCACATTTGCTATATAAAGTATAGGCTTTTGAGTGAGCAGGTGTAATGTATTTATAACGGATAATTCTTCTTTAGTTGCTTTAAACGTTCTCGCTCGGTGCCCATTAGAACAATGATCTAAAAGTCTATTGATGATTTCTAATTCAACTTGCATTTGACGATCACCAGATCTAGATAATTTTTCTGTTTTTCGGTGACGTTTTTCAAGCGTTTCCAAATCTGCAAATAGGAGTTCAGCCTCAATGGTATCTGCGTCTCTTACAGGATTAACGCTCCCGTCTACATGCGTTACACTATCATCTTCAAAACAGCGAACAACATGAAGAATTGCAGAAACTTGCCTAATATTACCTAAAAATTTATTTCCTTTACCTTCACCTTTACTCGCTCCACGAACTAATCCTGCAATGTCCAAAAATTCCACCGTTGCAGGTGTAATTTTTTCTGGATGGTAAATTTCAGCTAAGCCGTTAAGGCGGTTATCTGGAAGGTTGACAATTCCAAGATTAGGTTCAATCGTGCAAAAAGGATAATTCTCTGCCGGGATTGATAATTCAGTGAGCGCATTGAAAATTGTGGATTTCCCAACATTGGGTAACCCTACGATTCCACATTGAAGTGCCATAGTGTATTTGCCTTAACTAAAAAGTGTCTTGTGTGGGATCGCCACCAAAATCATAAGTTAAATTATCGAAGAGTCCGACTTGAAGATTTTTGGCAATATAAATTACACGATCGCCGATACTTAATTCCCCATCACCCCAAATCATATAAACAGGTTTTGTAATGAGTTTTTTAACATCAATTTTGTAGGTGATTTTATCATGATAGGGGCGAACTTGGCCTTTGAATTTTAAATTGCCGACACCGAGTGCCCGCCCGCGACCTTCGCCACCAACCCATGTTAAGAAAAAGCCAATAAGTTGCCATAAGCCATCCAACCCCAAACATCCGGGCATGACAGGGTCCCCTTTAAAGTGACAATGAAAAAACCACAACGATTCATCAATATCCATTTCTGCAATTATTTGCCCCTTACCATAAGTTCCGCCATCATCGTTGATGTTTAAGATGCGATCTACCATTAACATTGGCGCCTGTGGAAGTTTTCCGTTTTCTACTCCAAAAATTTCACCCTCGGAAACCTGGAGAATCTCTTCTTTTGTATATGATGTTTTTTTATTCATGAATTCCTAATTATTATATGATTTAATAGTTGAAAGAGTACACAAATTATTCGGTAAATTGATATTTAATTTTTGGAGGAAATATGTCTAAATGGGTTTTAATTCTTGGCGCATCAACCGGACATGGTGGCGCAACTGCAAAAAAGCTTGCTGCTGAAGGCTATGGAATCATTGGGTTCCACTTTGATCGCGGCGAGGCAAAACAAATTGCAAAAGAAACAATAGCTGAGGTCACAGAATTAACGAAGGGTCGCTGTCATTATTATAATACAAATGCCGCATCTGAAGAAACAATGGAGAAATATATTCCTGAAATAAAGAGAATCACAGGCGGAGAACCATTAAAATTATTATTACATTCAATTGCATTTGGAACAACAACGAACTTCTTTGGTGAAAAACCGGTTACTCAACGTCAAATGGATATGACTGTTCATGTCATGGGAAATTCACTTCTTTATTGGACTCAAAAACTATTTTTTGAAGGGTTACTTGGGGAAGGTTCCCGCGTAATGGGTTTAACGAGTGAAGGAAATTATTTAGCCATGGAAGGCTACGGCCCTGTTAGTGTCGCAAAGGTAGCCATGGAAGCAATTATTCGGCAAATCGGATGGGAGCTGGGTCAATTTGGGGTTACGGCAAATGCAGTTCAAGCCGGGATTACACCAACACGTGCTTTAACAAAAATAACGGATAATTGGGAAATGTGGGTGGAAAATACAAAAAAACGTAACCCAATTCGCCGCACAACAACACCGGAAGATGTAGCGAATACGATTGCAATGCTTCTTCAGCCTGGAGCAGATTTTATTAATTGTTCTATCATTTATTGTGATGGCGGAGAACATCGTTCGGGTGCGTTTTAATTTTTAATATACTTTGGGCTGATTAAAAATGGATCACCCATTTATATTTATTTTTATGAAAGGGGTAACGTTTTTTGGAAACGTGCCCCTTTATTTTATTTATATAGCTGTGTCGTTTCCCTTTCTTAAAAGAAAAGATTGGTTCTCTTTTGTGGGAATAATTGTACTATCTGGATTTATAAATGAATTGTTTAAACATGGCTTAGCGCTTCCTCGCCCTCCAATAGATAACCATAAAATATCTGTGGTGGGATATGGATTCCCAAGCGGTCACGCACAAATGGCTGTGGTTGTTTGGGGTTGGTTGGGATATCGGTATAAACAATTGGCGACAGCTTTAGTTGTAATTTTCCTGATCGGTTTTTCAAGAATCTATTTCGGCGTGCATTATCCAAGTCAAGTTTTTGGAGGTTGGTTTATAGGGTTTGCGATTCTTGGATTATGGATATGGAAAATAGAAAGTAAGCGCTCAAAAGCGTCAAGAGTTGAAGATGATTATGCAAAAGTTGCAAAACGATATGATAACACGATTGAACCTTTAGTGCACCATATTCGAGAAGCGGTCGTTGAGCGAATTAAAATAAAAAATCCAATAGTTATTTTAGATATGTGTTGCGGAACAGGGAAACAACTATCAATGATTTCTCCAGATATTGACAGGCGGGGAATCGACAATTCACCCGCAATGCTTAAAAAAGCATTAAGCATTGGATTAACAGGCTGCATCCTTGGGGAAGCCAACGACACACCTTTTGATGATGATACTTTTGATATTGTTTTATCTCAGTTTGCCTTGCATGAAAAAGATTTTGGAATGATCGAATCAGAATTAGGAGAAGTAAAGCGCATATTAAAAAAGGATGGCCGATTTATGGTTGTCGACTTTACTCATCCACCAAAAGTTTCTTTAAAATCTTTTATTTATAAATTAGGCATTAAACAAATTGAACGGTTTGCAGGGAAAAAACATTTTGCTCATTATAAAATTTGGATGCAAAAAGGTGGATTAATTCCAATTTTAGAAAAAGCTGGTTGGCGTTTAGATCATTCTAAAGATTTTTTCTATGGTGCCATTCAATTATCTGAATTTAAAATATAAATAAAAAACCCCCGGAATTCGGGGGCGCATGAAAAAAACTTAAATTGAATTAATTTGAATTGAGCTTTATTTCTATTAATTCAACTAAATCGTGATTTTCTTTTCCAGGTTGTAGTTCAAAACTTGTTTGAGCTTCCTTTAAAGCAAACTTCCACCAACCTTTTTTTGTATAAGCCAAAGCAAGATTGAAATGAGCTTTACTTAATATTTGAAATTCTTCTCGTGTTAATTCACCAAAATCATTTGGATAGAGGCGAGGCACTTCTCGAAATTCGAGAATAGCTTCGTCAACTAAATCTTTTTGGAGATACCAACTTCCAAGTTTCAAGTGACGCTCGGGGTCTTCTTGGCAGCCCACGATAAAAAGGCCGATTAAGAAAACAATGAATAATTTTGTGTGATGAGGTTTATACATCTTTATCTAGTCAGTATAGAATTTTCAAGGTTATCAGTGGAAAATCAAGAAGAAAATCTTTCAATTTGTCTTTTTGTTCCCGGGTCTTTTACAACGAAAATTAGTAGAAACAATCCAACACCGAGCATACCAGATACACTTATGAGTACAGATTTAGGCCCAAAGGATGATGAAAGTGTAGCAGAAGCGATAATAATGAGTACAACAAAGGGCGCTAAAATAGTATCAATGAGCGCCATGTACGTTTTTGTGTCTCGATCTCCTGCGAAATCATATACTAAATTCATGGATGCTGGCATGAAGGAACCAATTCCAATCCCTAAAAAGAAAAATATGCCATATACCCATAACATGGACTGGGAGAAAATGGCTAATAAAACAGCTATTAAGTGGCCAGAATAAGATAAAATGATAGATGATTTATGTCCATATTTATCTCCTAATTTTCCTGTTATATAAGCAGCGCCACCACCCGCAATTACATTTAATACCGTAAAAACACCTGCCTCACTAATTTCGAACCCAAACTTATCTTGGCAATACACGGCATATAAACTCATAGCGGGGAAAGTAGCCGTGCAAAAAATACGAGCTAATAAATATTTTTGGAAATTCCGATGTCCCACAATAATATCTTTCGTGTCGGCAATAAATTGTTTCACGGTTTTATGAGGAATATCCAAACGCCTTTCTTTCATGCGAAACCAGTAAAACAATGCTGACCCAATGGTAATTGAAAAGAAAAATATATAAAAGCCAACTCCAAAGTTTTGTGGAAAAGGAATTGAGCTGTCCAAAACCCATTTTACTGTTAAGCCGCCGATAAAACCCCCAACACTATTTATAGCAAACGAAATCCCTAAAAACCGTCCCCGTTCTTCTTTTAAAGTTGCATGTTCTAAAAATTCAACCCAGATAGGAAGTAAATATCCAATCGCTAGAGCATACCCAATAAATCCTGTATAAAAATAGAGCCACGCATTTGGCCCGGTAGGTATATAAAATGTGTAAATCGTTCCCATCATAAAAACAACAGATATTGGAATGCCGTGTATTAATAAAGATGCTCGTTTAATGTTCTTTATGTTGCGACCCATTAAGGCGGAAAATAATTGTGGTATGGCTACAAGAATGGCAAAAAGACCCGCTGTAGAAACAATAATAATGTCAGGGGCACCCAAGGATTTTAAAAATAAAGGTACTGTGGCATACACAGTATGGAAGGCAATTCCGAACCCCCATGTAAATTCATGAAATAAATTTAAGATCAAATTATGACGATGATCTTTCCGTGTAAAATTATCCATAGGTTGTTTTTTCTCGGGTAAGCATCATGATAGAACCTAATAGTATTGTTGCGCCTAAAAACTGAATGGGAACTAGGCTTTTTTCTCGAATCACCCAATCAAATATTAAAGCAGAAATTGGCCAAAATAATTCATAAATCGCCGTATGAGATGCGGGCAATCTTTGTAACCCATAATAATAAATGAAAAGAGCAACAGAACCCGTTGAAAATACAATAATCAGTAAAGCTTTCCATTGTGAGCCGGACAATTGAATATCCGTTACATTCCCTTGTGTGTAAAGTAATACTATGCCCGCCACAGCTGCCGTCAACGCTAAACGCAAGGCTGTTACAACTGTAAATGAAAGGCGATTTAAAGCATGCTTTCCCAAGACCGTGGAGCTTCCCCAGCTAAAGGCAGCTAGGAGCGCCAATAAGGCAGCGATAATCATTTTATCATTCCATTGAGCTATGGAATTGTTTCCAAAAGTGACTAAATATCCTCCCACCATGGCTAACCCAGCTAAAGATAGAAATCGTTTAGTGATAGGTTCTTTTAAAATGATAGACGCAAGGGCAATAGCGAAGAATGGTTGAAATTTTTGAAGTAAGACAACCACAGATAAATTGATATAATCAATATAGCTTAATGCTTTTGTGTAGAAAAATGTGCCTAAAATTCCTCCACAAATACTAATCCACAATACAGAAACCCATCCACGTTGATTCATTTTTTTTATATCACCCCATCCTTTAATTAAGAAGGGGAGAAATAATAATGCTCCGATTGCGTGTTCAATTGTGATAATTAGAAAAGAAGAAACAGAATGCAGCTCTTGGCGAAGAAACCCGTCAAAACTCCAAAGGAGCGCTGCGGTAATAACCGCTAAAGGTGGGATGATTTTTTTCACCCCTTAAATTACAAGAATCAGATAATCAAAAAGGAAAGAGAATCTATGTTTTTTATGATTATAATTTCTTTTTCAGTAATTCCACGTCTTCTTGAAGTTTTTTCACATCTTCAAAAAGTTTTTCCATTTCTTTTTTGTGGCGCATCATTCCAGGCATTATTTTCTTGGGAGCATCAAAAGGCGGATGATTACCCTCTTGCATTTTAAACATCATCATTCCGTGTTCGTCACCATCAAAATCAAAATCCATATTGTGGTCCATTTCAACATTAAAGTTTGAATCTTTTGATTTCCCCAATTTGACAGTAATTTTTTTAGATCGGTTTTTTCTTAGAATGGATAATTTTACCTTTGTTCCCGGCTCAAATGAAGAAATAGTCTTTTTAAGATCTTTAGGCGTTTTTATATTTATATTATCCACTTTAATAACCACGTCTCCCGCCTTCATTCCCGCTTTATTTGCCGGGCTTTTGTCCATTACATCCGTTATTAAAACACCTCCATTTTTCGCTCCAAAATAATGAGCCATTTGGCCTTCTAATGCATCAATCCCGACACCAAGAAAACCGCCTTTGCCGTGATGAGACATTTTCATCATTTTATGAGCTTTATCCATATTGCCTTTCCCATGACCCATTTTCCCACCCATGAGTTGATGAATATCAATGTCAATATCCAACTCATCTAATTCTTCTTTTAACACATGCATAGCATCCATATTGCCCAAGGGGATTTCAAACTGATGGTTTTCACCATTCTTTGTAATGGAGAGAGTTAACATATCATCATTAACAGATGCGTTAACATTTATATCAATGGATTCATCGTTATCAGAATCTGCCTTTACAATCATCATTTTTTTGACAATTTTTTTATCAGAGGGCATTTCAGCTACCAAGAATGAAAAAAGTAAACCGAGGGATAAAATTATTTTTAACATATGATTACATCTCCTTTATTGTAATTGATTTACCAATAAAAAAATAAAAAGTTCCTTATTGAAAATTTTTATAATTGGGGTTTGAAATTTACGGATAGAATGTTGTAGGATAGACGATATGATTCAATCGATTCTTTTTCTTTCACTGTCTATTTTATTTGGGCAGTCAAGCCACCTGCTCCCTTATCATATTTCTTACAAGGGTATTTTAGGTTATGATTCAAAAAAAAGCGCGATATATGAATGGCACGAAGTTTCGCGATTTTCATCAGCGGTAAAGGTAAAAAGGTCAACAAAGGCGCCTTATGGATTGTCAATTCGCTGGTTAGGAACATTTGGATTTGAATTAACGGATGGGAAAACATCCATTGTGATTGACCCGTTCGTTTCAAGGCCAACTCCAACAGACCACTTTAAACCGTTACGAATAGATACGGATGCGGTTGATCATTATGTGCTTAAACAGAATAAAACATCTGACCAAAAAGCTATTTTAGTTACGCACAGCCATTACGACCACATTCAAGATGTTCCTTATATTTTATCTCATTATCTTAATAATGAAACTCATCCTATTTTAATTGGAGATAGAAATACAAAACACATTATTTATTCCTATAATAAATCTGATATTTCTTGGAAAAACCAAAACAAACCACTAGAAAATGCAATCATATATGTTACCAATTTTTCATCTAAAGAGAATAATAATCAGTGGAAGGTGGGCCGGTTTAAAATAACAGCATTCCAGGGGCAACATCCGAAATATGATTTTTTCCCGTGGCGCGGACCAAGCGGACCCATTAAATCAACACCACCATTCTATGTTTGGGATTATAAATTAAACCACAATGAATCCATCGGTTTTTTAATCGAATATGGCGGGCTTAAAATATATTTTTCTGATTCTCCTTTTATTCAAAACCCAGAGAAAATTGGAAAGGTGGATATATTAATTCAAACGATTGCTTCTAGGGAAATGGAAAACAATATTGCTGAATGTATACAAGCGATGGAACCGACATATTATATTCCAGCACACTATGATAATTTCTTTAAATCATTAGATGCGTTTTCTATATTTGATCCTGTTATTGGTTTTGGATTCCAAGAAAATATTTTTGGAGATAATGAAACGCCCCTTATTGATTTTGCTCAATTTGATTCATTCATAACTGAATTTGAAAATGAGTACAAAACACCATCCACAGAATTGAGATTGTTAAAATTATTGTATTATTATTCTATAGAAAGTTTGGTGCTAAAAAAATAAACTATACATTACGATGAATAGCTTTTAATCCTTCACGCTTACTAAGATTTGACAATCGCCCATCCCATTTATCAACAAAATCTATAACAGCATCCGGGTCAATATAACTGTATTGTCGCAATACCCACCCAATCGCCTTTCGAATAAAAAATTCACTGTCATCCATTCGCAATTCACAATATCTGAACAATCGATCTTGGTTCGTTTTTTCTTTATATTGAAGTTGATATAAAAGAGCCGTGCGGCGAATCCACATATTTTCATCTTCAATCCATTGATCCATTAGAGATATTAATTCTGGATGGTGTTGCACAATCATTCCAATTGGGTGTGCTGCCAAAGCATCAACTGTATCCCACCAAGATTTAGTTCGAATACAATATTCTAATGTTGGGATACTTTTTGGTGTGAGTTTTCGTTTATTTTTTTTAGCAATATCACTCCCAATATATTGGAATTCGCGTTGATTTTTCCCCCAAAGCAATTTCAATACATCGCATGTATCTGTTTCATTTACTATTGGATGATTTTTTAACCATTGTCTGGAAATATGGCGCCTAGGCGTTGATTGAATTCCGTAGAAAGGAAATTGGTTTTTCATATACTGAGCCATACGGACAGAATATTCGCGATTTCCGTTCTTAGCCAGAGTGTGTTGGAGTTCTGTTATTGCAAATGATTCCACAATAGAATCTGCCAAGAATATTTTATTTCAACAAGGATACCTTTGTGAATTACTCAATTTCAAGAATAAATATTCTATCCATTTCAGATGGGCCAGCAAATCCGCAGATATATTCTACAGGTTCAATAGATAATTCGTATACTATGAATACATTCATATTTTCGGATGATTGAAAACGATCGGGAATGACAGATTCATTCTCCGGTTTATATTCTTTTTCTCCAATAGTGATAAAAAATCCACACCCATCCACGGCATAATTCCCTGTCCAACTTAAAATGGCACTTTCTTCTAAAATGTCATTATTTTGATCTTTATCACAACCCATAAAAAGAACGAATAATAATAAGGCATATTTCATATAGATCTCCTATTTCATTAATACGATTTTTTGTGTTTGAGTAAAATCACTAGAAATCATTTTTACAAAATAAATCCCGCTTGGGTGATTTCCGGCATTCCATTTGATTTCATGTATTCCCGGTTCAATTATATCGTCTACCAATGTTTCCACAACACGCCCGGTAATATCAAATATACGTAGAGACGTTACATGTAACGTCTCTACCGGAATATTAAACCGGATCGTGGTTGTTGGATTAAATGGATTGGGGAAAGGTGATTCAAGTTTGAATGATTGAGGGAATAGAGTTTCCTCATTGACGTTTACCCAATAACACGCACTTTGAAACTCAGATAATGTGGAAATTGTTTCTTCAATAATGAATGTTGGTTGGTCTGGCCACCCGGCTAAATCTAAAACATATACACTGGGCTGGAAGGGGCCAAAAATGGCAGTTAACATAATAGAACATTCACAATCACAGGGTGCACCAATATCAATCATGCTAACATAAAATGTATCGGCGACGAGTTCTGTCTCCCAAGCAGATTCAATACAGCAATTAGTATGTAATGCCCAATCTAACACAAGGTTTTGACCCTCTGTATTAAGCCATAATGTTTCATTTGGATCATCTACAAATCCGCAATTTGATTCTGTCGCTTCAATAAGCCAGTCGGGTTGAATGGTAAAATCGACACTTCCATAATACGTTGTATCTCCAAATTGATCTTGATCTAATGCGTAAATATGAGCGGTCCAAACTCCGGGAGAAAAACCATCAAGTGATACAGATAAATCAAACGTACAATTACACCATAGCATATCACCCGTATCTATTTCAGTAATGGTTAAAGAATGGTTTTCTCCGATTTGAATATCGTAGGTATAGAGTGCGCCACAATTTCGATATGTTTCATCATGATGAAATGTGACAGAATCACCCGATACATTTGTCCATAAAAAATCAGATTGAGCTAAGGAGAACTGAACAAATATTAGAATGAAACTGAAGTATTTCATACGGCACCTTATTGGGAATTATTTGTTTTCCTTTTTTTCAAATACACAACAATAAACCCAACAACAAAACCGATTATAATATATTTGAATTCCATTATTTATATCTCCTAATTCAATAAAATAAGTTTTTGTGTTAGAGTGAAGTCACTAGAAATCATTTTTACAAAATAAATCCCGCTGGGGTGATTGCCAATAGCCCGCTCTGACGTCCATTCCGCATCTGTAGAAAGGGTATCTTGGGAAGAGCCAAACCACCCAATAAAGGCAACCATTAAAATGTAATATTTCTTCATTTTATCCTCCTTTTTTGGGGATAAAGAAATGATTTATATGAACGAAAGAAAGATTACAAAGAAGATTGATTTATATCAATTAAAATCAATATAAATTTTTTAGGCGTGTC
This sequence comes from Fidelibacterota bacterium, assembly GCA_016784605.1. Lineage (GTDB taxonomy): Bacteria > Fidelibacterota > Marinisomatia > Marinisomatales > UBA1611 > JABHGY01. The sequence goes on from JADHUI010000001.1 coordinate 154,409, forward strand.
CGCCAATACCGGAACTATGGCCTAAATCCATTCCGAGAGAGCCTGCAGCTTGTTTCCACATTTGTTCTGGTGGCATTTTAAAGACAAAATCGGATGTAGTGGATTGCAGAAGCCAATCACCATTTTCAATTTCACGCTCCAATTGTCCAGACCCCCAACCTGCATGGCCTAACATTAATTTATAGGGGATATTATCTGTTTTACGTAATTCAGATAATATTTGTTTTTGACTCGTAATGGCAAAATCATCTGAAACTTTTACAGTGCCTTCCGATTCAAATGATCCTGCATGAAGAACAATTCCACGCTCGAGTAAAACAGGTCCACCAAAGAAAATTTCCGGAACAGCTTCGAGTAAATTATCTTCTCCCACATATAATTGTTCAAATAAGTCCATCAAATCGGGTTGTTGAAATCGTTTGTTTATAACAAGGCCCATAGCACCATCCTTGGAATGTTCACAAATAAATACCACAGAACTAGCAAAGAAAGGGTCTTGCATGTGGGGCATGGAAATAAGGATATGATTTTGAAGGGATGCCATGAAAAAAAGTACCGCTTCTAATGATTCAAGTCAAGATGAAGAATGTTTCTTTTCCAAATATTTTTTGATTTTGGAATCCACTTATACCAGTGATAAACCAAAGCATGGATTCCTGGTCGAAGCCAGAAATGACACTTATTTTTTAAAGTCACTGCGAGTCCTGCGAAAAGCGGGATGGAGTTGAAAATCCCGTCGAATGACGGGACAATCTCCTTGAATGGGTCGGGATTTAACCTAGGAGCTGATGAGATTACCATGTCGCAAGCTCCTCGTAATGACTTGTTTGTTTTGAACGTCATTCAGGAACCTACTTCTGTAGGCAATACATCAAAGATTGGATTCCAGATCAGCGCTAGGAATAACTCTTTTTTTATTCAAAAGGATGATTTCAATTTTTAATATATTGGGACAATCCAAAAAAGGATAAACTTCCTGTTAATAGAGTAGCAACGAGTCTCACTGAAGTCGGTAATGTATATCCACCAAATACAATGGTATTATTCCCGAATAAAGTGGACGCATAAAGCAAACAGACGCATCCAAAGAGTATGCCTGAAATGAGGAAATAGAGTTTTGAATTCATAGGCTAAATTAACAGCTAGAAACAAAAAAGCCCCGACACAATTGCCGAGGCTTTTTTGTAAATCACATTTCTAAATCAAATTAGAAATTAACTTTAATACCTGCGTTAAAGTAACGTGGCGCGCCTAAGAATACTTCTGCATTCCAAGCTTTATGTTCTTTAGAACCCCAGGAATTGTATTCGCTATGATCAACAGCATCTTGAACATAAACGTCATCAAGTGCATTGAAAATATGAGCAAATGCTTGCATTTTCATGCCAGCCATTTCCGGAAGGTCATAACTCACATGCACATCCATTTTTGAATAACCAGGAGCCATCCAAACTTGTTCACGATCTGCATCTGAATCGTCACCGCTATACTCACGACTGTCTGGACTCCAATCAGAATAGTTATTATCATACATATTGTATAATACTTGGAGTTTTAGACCAGAAATTGGAGTTAAGGTAACACCCGCAACATATGCTGTCTGTGGCATATCACCTACAAACAAACCATCTAAAGCATAATCATAGGTTGTTGTCGTTTGTCCAATAACTTGACCTTCATCATTGAATTCATCTTCTTGGTAATCACCAGAAGCATCACCAACAAACTGCCATGTTCCTAAACTAACAGCAACATCTAAACGAAGCATATCAATAAGTTGACTTGAAGCTTCGAATTCAACACCGCTATGGTTTTGGTTAATACCTGTTAAGAAAATAACATCTGTATCACCGCTAGATCCTTGACCTGTTGTTACAGATTTTGTCAAGTTACGATCTTTCCAATCGGTATTGTAGTAATTCGCTTTTACAGCAATATTACCTACGTTGTAGTTCACACCCGCTTCCATGCTTTGGAATTTTTCATTAGCAGGATCTGAAGCAACCGTACCATCATAATAAATAACATTATCCATGATAGGTGGTTTTTCCACTAAACCGAAGTTAGCAAAAAGGCTTAATCCATCCATGACATCATACATGGCTCCACCTTTAACTTGTGTGGTAGAAATTGCATCAGCAACAATCTTTTCGTCTGCAACAGAGAAATGATCTTGGTAAGAATAAGCAATGGTCGAATATCCAGCCATACCATAAGCGGATAATGCGCCAGCTGAATAGCTACCTTGTCCAAAGAAACCTAACCAATCAACAGTTGTTTCATTATGATAAGCAATAATGTCACCGAGACCAACTTCTTTACCGTCAGGTGCATTATCATCAGCATAATCTACGTAGAAGGTGCCACCCATAAGGTCACGGACTTCACGTGCATGTTCGATACCAGCTGTACGCCAGTCTAAACCGAATTGCAATTTGATTGCATCAGATAAATCGTAGTTTAATTTTGTAATTAAACCAATTGTACTTTGACGATTAATAGAATTTCTCAAAATACCCACAGATTGACCTGGAGCTCTAGCAATAGCTTTTTTATCAACATAAACCGTATCAGCAGAACCAGAGTTATAATCAACTAATGTATTCCAGTCACGTGTCCAAGGACCACTTCCATAATAGAATTTATAGTCATCATCACCGAGGTTTCCATCAGCATCCATTGTAGGAATTTTACCGTAAGTACCGGTACCACCACCTGAACCACCTGACCAATAAAGGATAGATGATAATCTCATTTGATCATTCAAAGTAAGATAATGGTTTAAGTTAACTAACGGTTTATGGAAAAAGTTTTCTCTTTCATTTAAGAAGTCACCCGCATGACGAGCTTGTGTTTTGTCGCCATACATATACCAGTATTGTTCTCCTGTATAACTTTCGTTTATAGGAGACCAGTTTTGGTTGAAATAACGACCAGCATCAGTTCCGTCTTCTTTTGTGAATTGTCCATTCCATTCATCCCAATCGCTTGTGCCGTCTTCGTCTGAATCTAAAACTTCAAGTTCAGCTTTATAATTATCAGCAGCGAAATCTTGGTCATAAGCCATCATATTTTGTTTATATAAGTTTTGTCCATGACGCTGAGGAGCACCAATAGCATATAATTCAAAACGATTTGCATCATTCATGGCATAGCTTGCACCAAAATAGTAAGCCCATGAATCTGTCCAAGCTTTATCAACAGTACCCTCACCTGTTTTACGAACAACAGTAGCACTAAATGCCATTTTGTCGCCGATTAAACCAGTGTTATAGTTCAATGTTGATTTTAAGAAAGAACCAGCACCGAGTTCCTGTTTAAAACTTCCACCTTTATTCAAAGCGGTAGGGTCGGTAATAATGTTCATGGTTCCACCAATGGAGGGGGTAGCCAAATTAACAGCACTTAAACCACGTTGCATCTGGATAGAAGATGTGGCATCGCCAACACCATCCCAGTTGGACCAATAGACCCAGCCGTTTTCCATATCATTCTGTGGAACACCATTAATCATCACAGCCACGTTGCGTTGGTTAAATCCACGAACATTGATTCGTGCATCACCCGCACCACCACCCTGTTGGGTAGCATATACACTAGGTGTTGTGTTTAATGCCATAGGAATATCTTGAGAACCAAGACGTACTTCCATGTCAGCTTTTGTTACATTCGTAAAAGCAACAGGTGTTTTTTCGCCAGCACGAGAAGCTAAAACTTCTAGCGCAGACATTTCAATAGCTGATGGTTCGAGGCCAAAATTTAATGACCGGGCAGCACTTATAGATTGGCTAGTATAACCAATCACAGAAGCTGTTACCGTAGCGCCAGCTGGAACATTACTTAAAGTAAATGCACCATTAGCGTCAGCAGCGGTTCCTTGATCTGTCCCGTCAACAACCACATTTGCTCCTGCAAGAGCAGAACCCGAATTAGCATCAGTCACTGTACCAGATACAGTCATTTGAGCAAATAGGATTGAGGTTAGCATAAGGACAGAGAAGCTCGCAAGTATCCGAGTGGATCGTATCATGAGTGTCTCCTTGTTTGTTTTTATCATGAAGTTAGCGACAGTTACACTGCCGTTATAACGTGCTAAAATTGATAAACAGGAGAGACAAATCCAATAATAATCTTTTTAGAAAAATCAGGGTAAAAAACAGGCAATTTGTGTAAAAAAATACTATTTAAAATAGAGTCATTGTTGGAAGATTATCTAACGGCTTTATGCATTCCGGCGAATTGTTTTTTGGCGAATTCACGAAGGGGGACACAGGTGAAAAGGCAAGAGATGTTTTTAAGGGGATTAAATTTTTTAATGCATCATTAGATGAATATTGATTTCCATTTAACCAAATAGGCATATTTTCTTCAGTTAAGATAACAGGCATTCTTGAATGAATAAATGCAATATCAGGTGCGGGAGTTGTTGTAATAACTGTATAGGAAAAAACGGTTGTTTGATCTTTGGATTTCCATTGGCTCCATAATCCAGCCATGGGTAAAAGTTTATTTTCCGGATGATGGATATAATAAGGTTGTTTTTGTTTCCCAACCCTTTTCCATTCGTAATACCCATCTGTAATAACAATACATCTATTTTTGGATACTAAATTTTGGAAGGATGGTTTTTCGGTTAAAGTTTCAGCTCGAGCATTAATTAATTTTGGCCCAATAGATTCATCTTTTGCCCAGTGAGGAATAAGACCCCATTTCATCGTTTTTACTTGTGAGCCATTATCATGAATTAAAATAGGGGATGATTGCGTGGGTGTAATATTATAACTTGAGTGAAAATTTTCTGGGTTTTCCCATTCATCAATAGCTAATTCTTCTATGATAGATTTCATGTCTCTTGTTAATGTTTTTCTGCCACACATAGTTTAAATCTACAGAAAAAAACCTTTGGACTATAAAGTGAGTTTGGGAATTTCTTGTTACACTTATAGGGAAAAGAAAACCATTATGATAAAACTTGTTTTATTACGCCATGGCGAAAGTCAATGGAATTTAGAAAATCGATTCACAGGTTGGACGGATGTTGACCTTACAGGAAAAGGAATATCTGAAGCACGTTCTGCTGGAAAAGTATTTAAAGATGAAGGATTTGAATTTGATAAAATTCATACTTCCGTGTTAAAAAGGGCCAATCGAACGATGGAACTATGTTTGGAAGAAATGGGCGGTACAGATATTCCAATCCAATATGACTGGCGTTTAAATGAAAGACATTATGGCGCTCTTCAAGGATTAAATAAGGCAGAAACAGCCAAGAAATATGGGGATAAACAAGTACTCATTTGGAGAAGAAGTTATGATACGCCTCCGCCTTCTTTAGAACAAGATGATGACCGCCACCCGAAGTATGATAAAAAATATCAGCAACTTAACCCAGACGATCTGCCCGCAGCCGAATGTTTGAAAGATACGGTTGATCGATTCTTACCTTATTGGTTTGAATCCATTAAGCCTGATATTGAATCTGGAAAAAATGTTTTAATTGTTGCCCATGGAAATTCGTTGCGCGCATTAGTAAAATATTTAGACACTATATCAGATGAAGATATTCTAGGTCTAAATATACCAACAGGCGCTCCGTTAGTGTATGAACTCAATGATGATTTAACCCCAATTAAACATTATTATTTAGGAGATCAAGAAGCGATTCAAGCTTCAATTCAGGCGGTAGCCAATCAAGGGAAAAAAAGTTAATGATTTCTCAATAATGATTTTCTTAATTGAGCCTTATCTGTAAAAAACTGTTTATACGTGAATAATAAAACTAAAATATCCGTTATGGCTACAGTGGTAATCCACATGTACATAATCATAATTTGATATCGCACAGCAATCATAGGATCTATACCGGAAAGGATTTGCCCTGTCATCACTCCGGGGAGTTGGACCAACCCCACCATCATTAATCCATTTATATTGGGAAGCAATGCTGAGCGAATAGATGTTTTAAAGGCATCATCGATTGCATGCCTCGGCGAAGCGCCCAAAGAAAGGTACATTTCTATTTCATTTTCGCGGTGTTTCAGCTCTCCGATAAAACGATTAATGGCTAATGTAGATGAATTTAATGCATTCCCAATAATCATACCGGCAATCGGAATCATGGCATACGGGTAATACCAAGGTTCTATATTCAAAATCACCTTTAGAATTATGCCTAAAACAAGGATGACAGCTACCGAGATAGAGCCAGTCATAATCCAAAATAGATGAGGAATTTTAAATTCTTTTTGTCGTCGCGTTCCTTCAAATCCGGCGATTAATATCATTAAGGCAATAAGCGATACCATAAAGACCCAACTTTGTTGTTGGAAAAACCAGGTTAATACATATCCCATAAAACCTAGCTGAATAAAGGTTCGAATCGTGCCAATGATTAAAGAATTTTCCAATCCAATTTTTAACCATTTTATAAGACCAATACTAATCCCAATTAATACAAGAGATACAAGAACATCTGTCCATGTAATGATATAAAAAGATTGAGTCATACTTCGGTTAATTCCCCGTGAGTCATTTTTAGAAATCGTTCCCCATATTGATGAACGCGCATTTCATCATGTGAAATCATGATAGTCGTTAAATGATATTCTTTTGTTAATGATTGAATTAAATCAAGAATACGATCAGCTTGATTTGCGTCAAGATTTGCAGTAGGCTCATCTAATAACAATACAGATGGTTGATTGATTAGCACCCTCGCAAAAGTGATTCGTTGTTGCTCACCACCAGATAAATCTATCGCATCTTGATCTAAAGATAATGAATCGAGTCCAACTTTTTCTAAAATGGATGTTAAATAAGTACGGTCTAATTGATTTTGTGTTTTATGCCATTTTTCGCTTAAAGTAAGATTATCTTTAATCGTTCCACTTATAATAACAGGCGTTTGAAAAACCATTCCAACTTTCTTTCTGAGCTTTCGAAAATCATAATTCTCTAAAGATTGATTTAAATATTGAATTGTTCCTGATGTTGGGGAATGCAAACCATTTAACAATCGAATAAAAGTTGTTTTTCCAGAACCGGATGGACCTGTAATACATGTAATTACATTTGGGTAAATATCGAGGGAAATAGATTTCAATATTTCCTTTTCCTTAACGGAATAAGAAACATTTACTAAAGAAAAGATAGGCGCTTTATTCACGCCAAGAAATTACAAATGAACTTAATAAATAGAATTAAGAATAGCGGCAAGTCTTAAACCGCCGTTACGCAGTCTGCTTTCTAATAAATCTTTATTTTGATAGAAATATTTCCACTTCAAATTTCCATCTTCAATAATATATGTTTGGTTTCTAAATGTTGCTGATTCTAAAATGAAATCCATCAAATTTGCTGACATAGCTTTTTGCTTTTCATTCTCGGGAAATCCTAGCATTAAATAGTTGGCATATTCTGTATAACTTAATTTTTGATGATCAATTAAATGTGTATCCCAAATGCGATGCAAATTTGTTGACTCGGAAAACCATTTTACTTTTACATCATTTCCGCCACGATCTTTACCGTTTCCCACATGAAGTGGCTGGTGTAAATCGCCTACAATATGAACTAAGAATTTTAATGCGATTTCTTTTTCACTTTGAGATGAATGGTCGTCTTTTAACGTAGATATGAAGTCGTTTATTTTTTCATAAGCAACGCCTTCATGTTTTCCGGGTTCAAACGTTTCTCCATCAGGAATCGTCATAAAATGCCAATTCCAAGCATGTTTCCAATTGGGGTCCGATTTAATTTCATCGGACCAATTACCAATTCTAGATAAATCGGAATGGCCTAATATTTTAGCAATAGTCTGTTTAGCAGAATTGGATAGGTGTTGATTAGCGATTTCTCCCACAATGCGATGTCCGGTTTTCCCCCAACCAAACATAATGGATGTTAATATAACAGCAGAAAGTAATAGTCGAAATTTCATTTAATCATTATCTCCATTTTTTAAAATATGTTTAATACTATCTAGATTCCCATCAATATCTGAGTAAGGTGTAATGCCTAAAATATGAGCAACAAGAGGATTAACATGTATATTTTCAAACCCAGGGGAATTATACCCATCCTTGAAAGCTGGACCATCGGCCACAAACAAAGCTTGCATACTTCTTAATTCATTGTCGTATCCATGGGTTCCACCCGAATGGCTATTTGGATCAGCCGATCGCCCACTCATACCCAAAATTGACCATCCTTCATCAGCAACTAATAAAACATCTTTAATCCGATAATGGTTTTTAAAATGATAGCGATCAGGAATATCTTTTTTTAAATAAGCCGAAAGATGTGGTATCTTTTTTAATTTTTTCACCAACCGCCTCATTCTGAATTTATTTTTTCCATATAAAAGAGAAAATGGACCATCGCCTTCCATGGTTATATCTTTCATATTCACATATTTTTCAAGATTAATCGTTCGATCGGGGCTGATGGGTGTCATGCCATGATCCGCTACGGCTATGATATTTAAATTAGGATAAATATCCAATTGAGACATTGCATCTATGATGCGCCCCATTAAAATATCCATTGAATCAACCATCGCGGCGGTTTTGGGGCTTTTCGGCCCAAAGCGATGGCCGGTATTATCTGGTTCGTGAAAATATAACATGACTAAATGCGGACGGGATTCTTCAGGTAAGCTAAACCAACTGGCAACAGAATCAATTCGAGAATGGAAAGGGAAATGGTGATCATACTTTTTCCAAATACTTGAATAAATCCCTCCAATGGGCGCTTCAGATCCTACCCAATAATAAGACGCAGTTTTTACACCTTGTTTTTCAGCTGTGACCCAGATGGGTTCACCTCCATAAAATCGACTATCTTCTACTTTCGACCGATCGCTCAAAGTATATTGTTCATCTAAAACAGAATCATAAAAATGATTACCAACCAATCCATGATTTTCAATATACATTCCCGTTGCAAGGCTATAATGATTTGGAAACGTTTTTGAAACAAAGACAGGCTTCATCCCATCAGCTTTAACACCATGGCTAGATAACCTATCGAAATTAGGCGTATCATACCAATCGATATAGTCGGCCCTAAACCCATCAAAAGAAATCATTAATACATATGGGGCCTTTTCTATGTTTTGTGAGAATAAGAGTGAAAATATAAAAATGAAAAAAAGTTTATTCATTTTGATTTATAAGATATAAACCTAAGTAACGAACCGGGGAATTTATCTGTTACAATTAAAAATCCTTTCTTATCGAGCCGAACAAGCCCCTCCCAATTTCTAGAATTATCTTCTAGTAATTGAATTTGAAGCGGTTTTTGGTTTGTTAGATGTATAGCGCCATTTTGTATTTGAAATTCCACTAACCTTTCAACAGCCTTGGAAGATTGATGTGTTTCCCCTTTTCCATATTTTGCTGAAATAAGATCCTCAGCAGGATTTAATCGATCAATATCGCCCGGCCATAAATAGTTAATAGCCCAAAATTTATTCTGATGGTCTATTTTAGTCACGTCTGTTATTCGATATTCTATATTAGGAAAGTCAATTCTCGCTGAATGATTATCATTCAAAGATACAATATGTTGCCAAGCTGATTTACGTAAATTTTTCCCATTAGCCTCATAAAAAAGAATGACAGAATTTTCATGAATAAGCGCACTTTCATAAGTCATATTTTTAACTTGAGTCGGCACAGGCAATTCTAATAAGTCTTCATCATTAATAATGGCTTTTAGTGTTTTAGGGTTTATTTTACCCCACGCTATATAACCATGCATTTTACCATCGCTTTTAGCTTCAAGGGTGACAACAAATTGATCACCGAAGAAAGCAATAGACTCAAAACCCTCAAATCCGGGTATCGTTTTAGAATAATCTGGCGTAATGAATGATATTTGATTCGGCGTAATTGGATTTGGATTATTTGAATTTATGGATTGGTAAATATCATCTTTTGATATGACAAAAAGAAAACCACCAAGATTTTCAGGAAGAAGAAACAGATTGTTTCCGTACCAGTCCATTCCGGAAATTTCCTGTTGACGATCCGTGATTAAACCTTTAAGCGGAATCTCTTTTACAGCAATTTCATCAGAGAAGAGAAAGCAAGAAAGTAGCATAAAGATGGTAAGATTGCTTTTTATATTATTCATAGTATTGGAATTTAATTTGATTGGATGGAGAATATATTTATGTGTTAGACAATTTTTTCAATAATTCAAATGAGTACAACCCGGTTTTATGTCCATCAGCCCAATAAGGACGTAAAGCATAATACCCAACAGGCTCTAACTTTCGAACAATATAACTATTATCTGTTTTCAATTGTTCTGGTCCAATATACAAATTACCAAGAGCATCTTTTTCTCCAGCGCAATTGGCGCAAGGGCAATTATCTCTCAACTGTTTTAAGTCAATCATGGAATCAGAATTATCACTCCAGTTTAAGAGGAGTAAATCGTTTACTATTTCAAAGTTTTTAATATTCATTTGGATTAATATTATTTAATTAGATAAAGTTTTTGGGAGAGTCTTTTCCCGTTAAAATAAAGAACGGCAAAATAAATTCCACTAGAATATTCAGACGCATCCCACTGTATTGTATGCGATCCAACACTCATTTGTTTTTGAATCAATGTTTCTATATGGTCACCTTTAATATTGTAAATATTTAATAAAACCCTTTCTGAAGTTGGAATAACAAACCGAAGCGTTGTAGTTGGGTTGAATGGATTCGGGTAAGGACGACCTAATGAAAACTTATCAGGAGTCATTACGCCTAAGGCGTTAATGTTCAGTGAAGAAAATGCAGTTTTATTAACAGAAAAAAAGCCATTTGAAATATTGATTTGCTGCAATGGCCATGTCACTTCGCCCTTAAGAAATGTTCCATAGAAAGATCCTGCGAAAGATGAATCTGTGGTGGACTCAATCTCGAGAGCGCCATCAATAGATACGAAAACATCATCCAACAATCCTTGGATGATTAATGTTAGCGCGGAATCAGTGGATGTGGAATCGGCATTTGTAGATGAGTCAGGAAAAAAACTTGAAAATTGATTTAAAAAACTGGAATCAATCCCCGGCACATATAACATTAAAAAATCGATATTTTCTAAATCAGTCTGAGCAATAGTCCAAGTACGAGGATGAACAGCTGTTGTTGTATCTTGCATAAGAGCCATGAATAAATCAAAAGTGTCAGGCGCCGTTTGATCTAAAGCTGAAACGACAACCCAAATAGAATCAAGATTTGTGCCTGTTAAAGCGCCGCCAGATGGAAGTGTGTCAAATATAACTGATTCGAATGTACCCTCATGCACACCGGAATAGTCAAACCCAACGGGTCCTATATATGAATTTTGGCCATTTATATTAGACAGAGTAAAGAAAATAGCAATTAAGGGAATGAGTCGAGACATTTTTATTTAACGCGCCTCAAAAAGAAAAGAAAAACTAGTTACGTTTTCCACGTTTCATAATCAAGGATGCAGAAAGCCCAATCGTTCCAAACCCAGTTTTCAAAGATGGAAATACGGGATCGCTTTGAGGAATAACGTGAAATTCACCGAACAATCGAACTTTAATAGGGTAATTCGATACCCAATAATCAATATTCCCACCAAAAATCATACCTCCCCCGCCACTATAATCACCATCAATTCCCATTAACATCGTCAAACCTTGAATAGTCTCAATATGCATATTTTCAGGGAGGAAAAACAAAACTGGTGTGAAATCAATATTGAGAACACCTCCAATAGAAAGCGCCTGAAAGGATGGAATTTGGCCATCTTGAAAACCTATTGTAACTATTCTTCCCCCGGGGCTGAGGTCAACCGGTCCTATTTCGTAGTAGGGCCAATTCATACTGATACCCAAGTTTGGAATGGATGCTGGTTTTCCATATTCTCCAGTATTTCCAAGTTTTTTTAACATTGTTGGCCTAACATAAACGGGCAATCCCGTGATTAATGCTAAAGAATAATAATCTGAATTAGTTAGGGTTAGTTCAGATTCATCAAAATATTCATCTCCGTCAAGCGATACTTCATCGGTATAATTAATTTCAGGTTCGTATCCATCTTCTACGAGCGCTTGGGTCTTTGTAAGAAATTTGCCATTTCTATAAAGTTGTTCTACGCGTCCATCCAGAACCATAATAAACCCATTATCTAAAACAAGTGCTTTGATTTCATCTATGCCAATTTCATAAGTTGTAGTAAGGCTTTGTGGGATGATCAGCGCATGGGTACGCTCCACTGTCGTGATTTCACCCTCAAAGGTAAATCCCGAATAAAGCGATATTTTCCCCTGAAGTCCAAAAGCAAGTTGGCTAAAAAGGATAAAGATGAATAGTTTCTTCATGGTTACATAAATTGAATGCGAGAAGATACAATAAATAAATAAAAAGCAAAATACGTTCATGAAAAAAGACAATATCAAATATTTTCTATAAAAACATGAATATTCACGGTTCAGCCAATAAAAAAGCCTCAATAAATTGAAGCTTTTTGTGGGCCCACAGGGACTCGAACCCCGAACCAACAGATTATGAGTCTGCTGCTCTAACCAATTGAGCTATGGGCCCAGAAACGGGGAGAAAGTTAGCTGAATATCTGTGGAGTTCCAATGGGGATATGTTAGGAAAAATGAAGAATATCTGAAATCTTCGTCTTAACTTTTTCTCTTTCATAACAACAAAAAGCAAAATTTAGATTATGATTATACAAGGAAAAAATTACCGATCCATTTGGATGGAAGGAAATACCATCCACACAATTGAACAAAATAAACTTCCGGAAGAATTTGAAATTATTACGATTGATACTTTGGAAGATGTTGCAAAGTCCATTTCAACTATGATAATTCGAGGTGCTCCCGCTATTGGCGCAATGGGTGTATTTGGCCTAGCGCAAGCTATTCAAAAAATGGATGTTCCCAATGAGCAATCAATCCAAAAGATTCGTGATTTTCTTTTCGAAACACGTCCCACTGCCTACGATCTTCAGCACGGACTGGACTATGTGGTAAAAGATACGTTATCAGAATCCGATCCCAACATTATGAAAAAAGTAGCAATGGATTCAGCCCAATCTTATGTTGATGCATCCGCAGAAGCATGCCGTAAAATTGGAGAATTTGGCGATGCACTAATAAAAGATGGAGATAAATTATTGACTCATTGCAATGCAGGTGCTCTTGCAACTGTAGATTATGGTACCGCCTTAGCTCCTATGCGAATTGCTCACGAAAACGGAAAAAAGATTTTTATTTTTGTAGACGAAACACGTCCGCGACTCCAAGGAGCGAAACTCACAGCTTTTGAATTGCACGAAGAAGGAATCCCCCATGCGGTTATTGTCGATAATGCAGCCGGGTTTTATATGGCTAGCGGAGAAGTGGATATGGTTATTACAGGAACGGACCGTGTTGCTGCAAATGGAGATGTGGCTAACAAAATTGGCACATATGAAAAAGCGGTAGTTGCGCGCGAAAATGGAATCCCCGTTTATATTGCAGCTCCTATTTCGACGATTGATTTCACCTGCCCAACGGGGAAGGATATTCCCATTGAAGAAAGAGATGAAAATGAAGTATTAGACGTTAATGGATTGAGAGTTGCATCTCGGGGAAGTTCTGCATTAAACCCCGCGTTTGATGTAACACCTGCAAAATACATTACAGGAATTATTACAGAACAAGGGATTTTTAATCCTGGTGAATTGGATAAAATAAAACGTTAAAGCGTACGATCTGAACCACCATCAATCATAACTTGAGCGCCGGTGGTTTTGCTGAATATAGTTCCAGCCATTGCACAAACCATTTCTGCAACATGTGTTGTTTTAATTTCCGTTTTTAGAAGATTGTTTGTTTTGTACTCTTGAACCGTCATATTATAATTTTTTGCACGTTGTTCTAAAATTTCATCCGTCCACAGAGCCGTATCAAAAACAGCGTGTGGATGCACTGTATTAACACGTACTCCATGATCACCTAATTCAAGCGCTGCAATTCTTGCTAACTGTGTTTGCCCAGCTTTTGCTACCGAATAAGCACCTGCACCTTTACCGGGTGCCGGGAAATTCTTAGATGCCACCATTACAATGGCCGGATCAATACCTAATTTTAAATAAGGAGCAGCCGTTTTGATTAATTTTTGATGAGATGATAAATTGATGGATAAGGATTTTTCCCATTGTTCACTATCCATTTCTTCAATGGTTTGGCTGGGTGTAAATATACCTGCATTACTCACCACAATATCAATACCGCCAAATGTTTCAACTGTTTTTTTTATGGCCGCTTTAATATCAGATTCATTTGTTAAATCACATTGTATTCCCAAAGCATTTGGTGTATTAAAAAGCGTTGAAATATTTGGATCAATATCCAGCGCCACAACAGCCGCACCTTTACTGATGAACAAATCAGCAATTGCTTTTCCAATACCGCTAGCGGACCCTGTAATAAGTGCAACTTTACCATTGAATTCCAGCGCGGTTCCACCCTTCTTTAATTTTGCCTGTTCAAGGCTCCAATATTCAACATCAAATATTTCTTTCGCATTTAATGCTTTAAATCCGCCCAGAGCTTCTGCTTTTAAAATGGCTCTAAACGTATGATCGTTTATATCTTGAATAATGTGTGCTTCTTTAACATTTGACCCAAAACTCAATGTTCCTTTATTTTTAAGAACCGCAAAGTTGGGCGCTGGATTTAAACAAATTTCGTCTGTTTTATTTTCTTCAAAATAATCCACATACTGTTGGATATATTTATCTAAATCATCTTCAAATTGATCTGTTAAAATGGCGGGTATTCGTTTAGTTCGAATGACGTGGTCTGGCGTAAGTGGACCTTGTTGTGAAATTTTTTCAATATTTTGCTTACTAAAATATTTTGACTCATCTGATGGATTCAATTTTGCTATTACAGGTTTTTCTTTTAAAGTTGAAACTACCTTTCTTATTTGAGCAATTTGGAAAGTTTCAATTTCATTTTCCTGTATTGGAATCGTTAAATCAGCACCATTTTCAGATAAATATTTTTCAGCAGTTGATACGATTTGAATCATATTCTCATAAGCAACTTTGGCATCATCATGAAAAGTAAATACACCATGATTTAAAAGAATCATTCCTTTGAGAGAATTCCAATCTACATTTTGTGTCAAATTATATATTGTTTTTGCCAAATCAAATCCGGGCATTGAATACGGTATAAGTAACACAGACTGTCCAAATAGATTAGCTAATGTGGCTTCCCCCTTTTCAGTATCAGAAATGGTTACTACAGCATCTGCGTGAGTGTGATCTACAAATTTAAATGGAATAATAGCATGAAGAATGGCTTCCACAGATGGATTGGGTGCCGAAGGATCAATCATGGCAGACCGCTGATATTTTACCATATCAATATCGGATAAGGATTCAAGTTCCGCCATTTTTAATAACATATCCATTTTAACAGGAGCAAACCCTTCTGCTTCAATTGTTCCTAAATCCCATCCACTTCCTTTAACAAACAAAATATCTTCTTTTTCACCAAAAATATTTTCAACGGAAGATTTTACAGACGTATTTCCACCACCATGAAGTACAAGAGATGGGTCTTGTCCCAATAGCCTAGATGTATAAACACGTAAATCTAAAGCACTTTTTAATTGTTTTACATCATGATCATTCCACAAACTTTTCATACTATTACATTATCCTTTTACAAGCCGATTGGCAGCTTTATTAAATTGTTCAATAATAATCTCTTCATCGTTTACCGATCCATTCTCCATTAATATTTCACCTTTTGAAACGGTTGTATGAATACAGCCACTATGAGCGGAATAAACAAGGTTTGGAATAAGATGATAATTAGGGATAAGGTGAATATTATTTAAGTCAAGCAATAATAAATCGGCAGATTTCCCGACGGCTATTTCACCCATATTTAAATCAAATAATGATGCGCTTCCTTTTGTAGCTAAATGGAACGCTTCTTTTGCGGGCATAATAGTTGGGTCTTGACTGGATGATTTTTGTAATAAGGCAGCCATTTTTATTTCATCCACCATATCTACATTATTGTTAGATGCAACGCCGTCTGTTGCCAGGCCCATACGAACACCCGCATCTTTCATTCTTTTATATGGGAAAACACCGGAAGCCAATTTCATATTTGATGTAGGACAATGAATAACGCCGACGCCATTATCAGAAAGTTTTTGGATTTCATCATCGCTTACCCAATTTACATGAGCAGCCAGCAGGTGGTTACCCAACATATCCAAACTATCTAAATAATCCACAGGACGCATGCCCGTTTGTTTTACCCATTCATCCACTTCTTTTTTTGTTTCTGAAAGATGCATATGAATTTTTAAATTATGATCCTTGGCAAAATCCCGCGCCCATTCTACGCCCGAATTTGTAACAGTATACAATGAATGGATTCCCAAAGTAAAAGTAACATTTGGTTCATATTCATTCTTTCGATGATATAAATCGACCTGTTCAGCAATTTGTTTTTTTGTTAATTCACTATCACCCAGATCAATGAATGCGCTAGATAAATGAGCATGAATACCCGAATCAACTACAGCTTGAGCTGTTCCATCATAATGCCAATACATATCATTAAAATGGGTTGTCCCAGATTTGATCATTTCTATAATGGCGAGACGCGTTCCCCAATACACATCTTCTTCAGTAATATTTTTTTCAAAAGGCCAAATTTTATTTTCAAGCCAATCATGTAATTCCATATCATCTGCATAGGATCTCATTAATGTCATAGCACTATGTGTATGCGCATTCACAAAAGAAGGAATAACGGCTTTGTTTGTTCCGTTAATAATTTTATCAGCTTGGAAATCGAGGTTTTCCCCAATGGCGTTAATTGTTCCATTTTGGATAAAAATATCTATGACATTTTCATTTAACAAAACATTTTTAATGAATAGGCTCACAAAATTTCTCTCAACAATTGTTCAAGCTTTACTTTGTTTTCTTTTTGTGTGTCGAATATTTGGTCTACAGATACATTTTCTCCGTCAACACCATTTGCATAATTGTCAACCATGCAAATAGACGCATAAGGAATACCCAATTCTTTGGCAAGCGTAGCTTCACTTCCTAAAGTCATCCCAATAATATCGGCGAAAGATTGTATCATTCGTATTTCTGCTTTTGTTTCCAAACGAGGGCCGTTTGTTTGGAAATAAATACTATTTTCAATAACAGGTAGTTGAAGAATTTTCGCTCCTTGAATAAATAATTGCCTTAATTCATCGTTTAATTCGGGTGTTACGTGTATGGCCGAATCATCATGAAAAGTATCGATGCTTCCTAATTGAATATAATCATCGGGTATAACTATATGTCCAGGAGCAATTTCTTTTTTCAAGCTTCCAACAGAATTAATGCCAATGATTTGATCTGCTCCCCATTCTTTACAGGAAAGTAGGTTGGCTTTATGGTTAACTTTATGTGGCGGAACGTTATTACCGTGACGTTGAATAAACTTCAAGCCATTCTGACTGAATTGAGTAAAGCCAGACCCTCCAATGATTGCGATTTTTTTCATATTAAATATATTTTGATCAGAAATTCAGGCGGAATATAAACAACTGAGATTAGGTTAAAAAAGTGTTCCATTGGGAAGTGAATCCGCCTTATTATTCAGGCAATGACAAATCCAAAAATTAAAAACCCCACCCCTTTTTCCATTTTCGGTTTAAACGGATGTACTGAACTATTACAATCAAGTAGATTTAAAATTCATCGCATTTATATTCAAGAAGGATCACAGGCCGATAGAAATAGGCATTCATTTGATCCGAAAAAACAGTTTAAGGAACAAATTGATTTATTATCTAAGCATCAATTTAAAAATAAATTTAACAAAGGTCGTACACAAGGGATTGTCGTTGAATTTTTTGGTAATGTTGTTGAGCAAGAAATACCGAATTATTTAACGAAAGAAACAGCCTGTTTGTTAGTTTTAGATCAAATTGAAGATCCACAAAATTTTGGTCAAATTATTCGAACAGCAGAGTGTGCCGGAGTAGACGGAATTATTTTTCCGAAACACCATTCAGCATCCATTTCGAATGCGGTTTTACAAATAAGCCAAGGGGCATTTGTCCACACTCCATTATACGAAGTTACCAACTTGAAACATGAGTTTTATCGATTGAAAGATGAAGGTTTTTGGATCGTTGGATTAGAAAATAGCATTGATGCTAAACAATGGCATTCTTTGGATTATAAAGGAAAAATAATCCTTGTTGTTGGGAGCGAAGGAAAAGGCATTCGAGAAAAAGTTTTGGACTCTTGCGACTTTAAAGCAACCATACCTATGCAAGGAAAAACCAATTCCCTAAATGTATCCGCCGCTGTGTCAGCCATTTTATTTGAAAGATTGCGACAAGTGTCTTTATAACTAATTATTTGTAAATTTGTTCAAAGCTTAGCAACTGAATATGTCTAAGAAACGACTATTTACACTTTCCCTTTTATTTCTTTTTTTCACCATTCCGTGGGTGGGATTACTCCAGATTAAAACAACCGTTTTCGGCTTTCCCTTGTGGGCAATTTATAGTTTATTCGCAGGATTAATGTATTGCATTATCATCGCTTGGCTCATTGAGAGAAATTGGGAAATAACGCACTCAGATTCAGAAAAATCATCTCATGAATGATATTTCGAGCCAACCATTATTAGGTACAAATGGTATCATTTTTATGGGTGTCTACCTTTTGTCCTTAATTGGCATTGGGTTTGCCGGCAGAGTTGCTCAAAAGGAAAAAACATTAGCCGACTTTTATTTAGCAGGAAGAGGCATGGGTGTTTTTGTTTTATTTCTTACATTATACGCAACTCAATATAGCGGAAATACATTAATCGGTTTTGCGGGGAAAGCTTATCGAACAGGGTTTTCTTCTCTCGTGACCGTTTTATTTATGAGTTCGATTATTGGAGCATATTTATTGTATGCTCCTAAATTGTTTAGATTATCAAAAAAATATAATTTCATTACGATTGGCGATTTTATCCAACATCGATATAAGTCTAATCGTTTAACCATAACAATTTCCATCTTAGCGATAGTCGCCCTCGGGAATTATATATTAACCAATTTGAAGGCAATCGGGTTCATTGTAACAGCAACAACGGGTGGTGTAATCCCATTCGCAGAAGGTATTATTCTACTTTCTCTTATTATGGTGATTTATGAAACATTGGGCGGTATGAGAAGTGTCGCCTGGACAGATGTAATCCAAGGCATATTACTTATGTTAGGTGTATTTCTCATATTTTATACAATTCAAACACAATATGGCGGACTAGATGTTGCAGAAACAACATTAAAAAAAATCCGCCCCGATTTCTATGATGCATTAACACCAAAAGAATTAATGACATGGGGAAGCACAATGGTAATTGTGTTTTTTGGGATTTCAGTTTATCCTCATGCAATTCAGCGGATTTATGCCGCCAAAAATGAACATACATTAAAACGCTCATTTCAGATTATGGTATTTATGCCATTGGTGACTACTTTATTTATGGTGTATGTTGGAATAGTGGGTGTATCCAAATTCCCGGGACTTGATCGAGCGGGGAGTGAAACAGTAACATTGTTGTTGTTAAATGATTTAAGTCAACACATTCCGTGGATATCCGGATTATTAATTTTGTTTATTTCAGCTGCAGTTGCGGCTGTAATGTCGACGGTTGATTCCGCCTTATTGGCTGTTTCATCCCTTGCTACACAAGATTTTTATAGACGAGTTAGACCCAATTCAAGCCAACGAAAATTAACTTATATAGGAAAATTCATTTCATGGCTAGTTATGGCATTGGCGGTTGTGTTGGCCATAAAGCTTCCTCAAACCATTTGGAAACTCTTTGAAATAAAGCTAGAATTATTATGCCAAATTGCTCCAGCTATATTTTTAGGCGTTCACATGAAAAATTTATCAGGAAAAGCTGTTTTTTATGGTATTATCGTTGGGACTGGAATTGCATTAATCATTATGGTAGGTCATTGGGTTTATCCTTTAATTCCATCTAAACCTTTGGGAATTCATGGTGGCGTATGGGGACTAATGGCAAATGGTATTGTTATCTGGTTTATACAAAAAAAAAGAACTCACGAATGAGTTCTTTATGAGTGGCTCGGGCCGGAATCGAACCAGCGACACATGGATTTTCAGTCCACTGCTCTACCAACTGAGCTACCGAGCCACAATACAGCATTGCTGTAAAATTTAAATATAGAATCAGTAGTGAATGTTGAAACTACGTATCTACAAAAGGTTTAGAATTCCCTTTAAAAAAGCGCGTGGAAATTACTCGCCGAAAATCGGTGAAGCAAACTCAAACTTATAGAAATACACTGAATTAGAATTATGCTTGTTCTAATGTTATAATCACCCTATGTTCCCCGGCATTTTTCCCTTAGTGATCCGAGGATGTCACACGAGAAAACACTCATTTTGGCAACACATAACCGCCACAAAGTTGAAGAACTTTCTTCCGCCTTGGGTGGATTGGGTCTAATTATTAAAACATTAGATGAATTTCCTCAAGTGGGTGAAATAGAAGAAACGGGAAAAACGCTGCTGGAAAATGCATTATTAAAAGCCAGAACGGTGAATGAAATAACGGGGTTTCCTGCTTTGGCGGATGATACAGGATTAGAAGTAGATTACTTGCATGGCGCTCCTGGAGTTTATTCGGCTCGTTATGCGGGAGAAAATGCAACTTATACCGAAAATGTAAATAAAATGCTTTTTGAATTAGGACATATTGATGACGTAAAAAGAAATGCTATTTTTAGAACGGTTATTGCATTTGTTACATCAAGTAAGGAACTATGGGTGGACGGATTCATACAAGGTATGATTACACATAAACCTTTTGGAAAAAGTGGCTTTGGCTATGATCCAATTTTTTATGTCCCAGAGTTAGGAAAGACATTTGCTGAAATGTCGAGTGAAGAAAAAAATAAAATTAGCCATCGCGGAAAAGCGGTAAAAAAGATTACCACTATTTTGAATAGTGAATTCAAAAATAAAAAGAAAGGAGTCTGAATAAAAAATAGATAACAACTGAACAAGATCGAATCTTGAAAACCAAAATAAACAAAATATCAACTGCCCGACGGATCTTACAATTAGGATTTGCGGGTTTTTTATGTCTAAATGGGCTCGTTTCTCAGTCGCTGGACTCTAATCGTACTGAAAGGCAAAGCTCCCATTTAGCAAGATACATCCCTCGTTCCCAATATGTATCGAACCCATTTCCAAAAATATTTCCACTATATTCTTTGGCATATGACTCCTTAACATCTCCATTAGGGATACTAAATATCAAATATGATGAATATGCACTCAAAATAGATTTAGATCGGAATTGGGAAACAATTACATTCTCCGAATTCATTGATGGGAAACAACTACGCCTATCACAAACAATGCCGGTTGAATGGTATTTAGAAAAAATGTATTACCAAAATTGGTATATCAAATTTATAGAATCTATCCACGATGATAAAAAGGGGGATGATCGCAAAAAACGCGGACAAATGATTGAGGTTGTTGGAGTGGATTTAGGTGCATTAGGCCGCGCTTCACTTCGATTAAGTGGTAATGTAAATGTGTCTGGGAAGATGGTTTTTCAAGATCAAGAGCTTGTTCGGTCAAGCTTGAACCAAACTCAAAACACACACTTGGAATTTGATCAAAAACAAAATTTAAATGTTCGGGGCAAAATTGGTGACCGAATTACAGTGTCCATGGATCAGGATTCGGAACGTGATTTTGATTGGGAAAACAATATTCGAATTTCCTATGAAGGGGCAGAAGATGATATAGTTCAAAAGGTAGAAGCTGGAAATATTTCTCTCTCTCTTCCTAGGACAAAATATGTGACATTTTCTGGCAAAAATCAGGGGCTATTTGGACTGAAAGCCATTTCAAAATTAGGACCGATTGATATAACAACCATCGCATCTATTGAAAGAACCAAAAAAGAACGATTAGAATATGAAGGTGGGTCCCAATCAAATTCTCAACAAATAAAAGATACTGATTTTATCAAAAACCGGTACTTTTTTATTCATCCGTGGTTTAGGAATGGCGCTGATACAGTTGCATTTGATGGGACGCAATACCACCCTGTTTCAATCCCATCTTTTTATCCATTGTTTGATGGGCTCCATAGGATAAATGCGGGCGATGGTAGTGTTGTTGTTAAAAACTTTGAATTGTATAAACTGGATCAAACCAATGATCCTGGAGCGAATATTGGGACCGCATATGTGGATGCAACAAATGCAGCTGATTCATCGTATCTTGAATATAATGAAGAAGGGAGTTTTATTCGGATGGAAAGGGATGTGCAATATTTCATTAATAATGATTTGGGATATATCCAGCTTCGCGAAATGCTCACCACAGAAATTTTAGGTTGTACTTATGTATTAGCTGACCAAAATGGAGATACAGTCTTGGTTGTTGGCCAAGGAGTGGATTCAACGCAAACAGAATTATCACTTCAAATGTTAAAACCTAGATCACCACATCCTAATAACCCAACATGGGATTTAATGTTTAAAAATGTATATTACCTTGGGACGACGAATATAAAACCGGAAGGATTTGAATTTAGAATTATTAATAAACGCGTTACGCCTGAAAGCGATCGAGATCCCAATACAAGTATCCCTTACATCACTTTATTTGGGCTGGATAGTTTGAATGATTCGCAGGAACGGATATCGGATGAATTAATTGATGTTGAAAATGGTAATATTGTTAATCTAAGAGATGGTGAAATTATTTTTCCCGCTTTACACCCCTTTGTATCGTCTGATTCTCTTATGGGTGGTAATACTATGCCAGCACTACAATCTCACTTGGGAACAGGTGCAACTTATACAACTACCGATCGAAACCTTATTAATCAGGATCATCGATTTGCATTAGAAGCAAAATATAGTAATCAAAGTTCCACGATTAATCTAGGGTTTATGCTTGTGGATGGAAGTGAAGAAGTCATACAAAATGGTGTAACACTTAAGCGGGGAATTGATTATCAGATTGACTATTTTTCTGGAACAATTTTTCTTCTTGGAGACGCAGCGGATAATCCAAATGCAAAATTGAAAATTTTATACGATAGACATGAAATCGTTTCATTTGATAAAAAGACGATTGTCGGAACACGAGCGCAAATGGATTTGGGCGATAAATCTTTTATTGGAGCTACTGCGCTTTATTATAATCAATCCATCATTAATGAAAAAGTAGAAGTGGGTTATGAACCTACGCGAAACTTTATTTGGGGTTTAAATGGACGTTTTGAACGAGATCTAAGCGGGTTGACTCGCTTTTTAGATAAACTGCCATTAATTGAAACAGAGAAAATATCGAATTTTAGCCTTGAAGGTGAAATTGCTCAGGTAATGCCAAATCCTAATTCTATAAGCAATCCTGAAACAGACGATGAAAATGGCGTTGCCTTTATTGATGATTTTGAAGGGTCAAAACGGACAACATCCCCATCAATTCAAAGACGGTTTTGGAAAGAAGCATCTGCGCCACTTATTTACCAAGATAGCACTTGGTCGCGCCAATTTGGACAACGAAATCGAGCACGTTTCTATTGGTACAATCCATATATTCAATATAGAACGCGTGATATTTGGCCAAATCAATCCACATCAATTCGAGCAGGAAATGAAACAACGGATGTATTAGTTTTGCGATATCAAAAGCGCCCTCATCAAGACGGTGTTCTTCAAGATTCAATTTGGTCGGGTGTTACCACATCACTATATTCAGGAGATTACGACCAAACACAAAGTAAATTTTTTGAAATATGGCTTCGTGGAGAATCAGGCAATATAACAATTGATTTAGGAAAAATAAGTGAAGATAAAGACGGTAATGGAAAATTAAATACGGAAGATATTCCAGAGGGACTCCAATTTGGTAATGGTTTTTTAGAAGAAGAAGAAGATACGGGTTTAGATGGTTGTTTTGACGAAACAGAAGATGGATGGGGTGGATGTCTTGAAACAGAAACGTATGAATATTATTTATCGACAAATGACACTTTATTTATTAACCACGCCTCGGATATAGATCCGTCTGATCCAAATGGGGATAATTGGCATTACGAAGAGGGGAGTACCGATTATTCAAAAGTAAATGGCACAGAAGGAAACGGAACAGGTTCACGTATTCAAGAAGGTGGAAAATACCCCGATACGGAAGATTTAGATGGATTGAAATTAATTGACAAAACGAATGATTATTTTTCAACTACCTTTGGTTTAACAGACACAACGTATCTTGCCGGAGAAACAGTAAAAGATGGCCAATTTACAGGTTGGAAATTATTTCGCGTTCCTTTATCTCATTTTAGAAAAGTAAAAAATATTGAATGGAATGATATTCGAAATATGCGTATTTCTGTATCAGATTTTGATTCAGAATTACATGCCTTAGAAATTGCCAAAATTGAAATGGTGGGAAATGATTGGCGAGAATTAGGCGTAGCAACAGATTCTACTGGATATTCTATCGAAAATGCGGATAGTGTATTTGCCGTTACGGTTATAAATACCGAGGACAATGCAGATTATGTACCACCCGTTGGTGTAAAGGGGGAATATGATCGCATAAACGAAATACGATCAAAAGAGCAATCGTTGGTTTTGAAATTTGATCAATTGCCCGCCCGCAATAGTGGTGCCGCAACAAAAGTATTATACAATTTAAATGATAGCCAAAAACGAAGTTTCCTTTCTTATGATTTCTTAAAGCTTTATCTGTATGGAAATCCGGGAATTGGGTGGAATCAATATTCGGAAACAAGTGATATCGACTTTTTTATCAAATTTGGTCTTGGAGATGATTATTATGAGATTACTCAATCAGTTTTTAAAGATTGGGATGAAGATAGAAAAAGAAATGAAATTAAATTAGATTTAGAATGGCTATCCACGTTAAAGAAACAAGATTCTACTTCAATCAAAAAGCTTAGTGAAACAGATATGTTTTTAGACTCAGCTGATGTAAAACGATATATTTTTACGGATGAAAATGGTCTCCCCATAAAGAAAGTAGAAATAAAAGGGAAACCCGCCTTGAATCGCCTTCAATATTTTACTGTTGGGATTAAGAATAAAACAGAACACGATATTTCGGGTGAAGTGTGGCTAGATGAATTACGATTAAGTGGCGTTAAAAAAGATAAAGGTGTGGCGATGCGTGTTCAATCATCTTTAAAGCTAGCTGATTTGGCCACCGCCACTATGACCTATAGCCGTCAAGACGCAGATTATCATCGACTTCAAGAACGATTAAGTTCAAGTACAAACAATTCAGAAGATTTGAATTTTTCGGGGCGATTAGATCTACATCGTTTTTTGCCAAAGTCTTGGGGACTTGCTTTACCCTTAAATGCATCATTGAGCAAAAGTATTGATCGGCCAAAATATTTCCCCGGTGAAGACATTATGGTTGGAGAAAAAAGTGCCCCAGATTCAATTGTATCCGAATCAGAATCCATGTCTATGGGGATTTCTTTGGGAAAAACAAATAAGTCAGATAATAAATTAATTAAATACACCATTGATCAGCTTCAAGGAAAATTCAACGCAGCAAGATCCCGATCTTCAGACATTACGTATTTAGACAAGCAAAGTGAAACATATTCTGGGAATATTGGTTATAATATCCCCTTCGGAAGAGATAATTATATTCGCCCATTTAAATGGATGGAAAAAGTACCAATGGTTGGGAAAAAATTCAGCGAATTTCAATTTTATTATACGCCATCGAGTTTTAAAACAAATATGAGTTTTTCAGAAAAACTATCTTGGAATGAAACAAGAAGGGGTGTGCGCTCTGATGATGCTTATAGTTTTGGCTTAGATCGAACGATGAATTTGGATTATAAATTAACCAATAGTCTTTCATCAAAATATGGATGGACCGGGAAAAGTAAATTAAACGATTATCGCGGATATATATATTCCGCAATAAAGGCATTAGATCCGGGTGATGTCACATCCATTACAGAAAGCATGAATACATCTTTTTCCCCGACGCTATTTTCTTGGCTCCGACCTAGTTTTAATTATTCAGCTAATTATCGATGGAATGATAATTTATCCTTAGAAGGTCAGGATATTTCGACTGGGCTAAGGTTTTCGTCAAACATGACCCTAACCCCCGTTCAATTATTTGAAGTATTATATAAACCGCCATCTAAAAAGAAACCAAAAAGAGCTGGAGGAAGACGAAGAACAGGAGCGCGAAAAAAAGCACCTGAAAAAAAGGAAGAACCGAAAAAAGAAAGAAAAGAAAATAAATTACTCTCATTTGTTCATGGTTTATTTGGGAAAATTAATCCAATCAGTTTGAGTTATTCTGAAACCTTAAATAGATCTGCCAATAAAATTATAGGAGAAGTTCCGACAGGTTATAAATTTGGGTGGCTCCCAAGCCACGGACTAGAGCATTCGTCGGATGTTGGAACAAATTTTGGTAATTGGGATCATAAACTAGACGGTTCCATTCGCTCAGGTTTAAAACTAACAAATAATTTAACGATTAATATGAATTATGGGCAAAATTTTGCAACGACACGATCAGGATCGGGTGTTGAAACACGTTCCATGACGCGAGATTATTTTGCGTATGGAGATCGTCTAGAAAATGGACTCCCATTTGTCGGTTGGAGTTTTAGAATTTCAGGCGTAGAAAAATTGCCAATTTTCAACTGGATTGCAAAATCGGCATCTTTGGAACATAATTATTCTGGGAAAGAAACGAGACAATGGCAGTTTGAAAATATTGTACCTACTGATATGAATTTCTTAAACTTCGGTACCTTTGCAGATGATTATAAAGATTATGAACGAAATTCAAAAATACAGACTGGGTTTTCTCCATTAATTGGTGTCAATATGACTCTTAAAAAAGGTATATCTATGAATATTAGACATAATAGAGATAAATCATTAGAAGAATTACCAACAGGATTAACTATTAGACAAAATTGGAGCGTAACATCTTCAACGACTTATAGCCATCGCGGAGGGATGCGAATACCTATTCCTTATTATGGCGATTTAAATCTGAAGAATACAATGAATTTCACTTTGAATTTGGATATGAATAATAGTAAAGAATTTAAGTCGGGGGATAAAATCAACTTAGAAGAGGGTGCTTTCAGCAATAATTGGAAAGCAGGAATTAGAGCATCTTATCAATTTAGCACAAAGGTGAGCGGAAGTATTATTTACGAATACAGAGAAAATGAAAATAAAACTACCGGAAAAAAGATTGACCGAGATTTTGGGTTTGATGTTAATATGAGTATTTCAGGATAAAAATATGAAATTGAGTATAATATTTGTTTTAGTTATTTCAAGTCTAGCGATACAAACTTGCGGTGGAAGTGGTCCGTCATTTGATGAAGATAGGTCCTTTGATTATTTAGTTAAACAATGTGACTTTGGACCAAGAAACCCAGGATCAGATGGTTATGAAGCGTGTAAACAATTTTTAATTAAAGAAGCAGAAACTCATTCTGATGATGTCGTTTTGCAACCATTTACTTATACGGAACAAAAAGATCATCAAACGTACGATCTAGTCAACATTATTGCTCGGTTTAACCCAGAGTCAGACATTCAAATAATGATTGGAGCTCATTGGGATACGCGCCCGTGGGCAGAAGAGGATATGGACAAGTTTAAGCGTAGATCACCTATTATTGGGGCAAATGATGGAGCGAGCGGAGTCGCTGTATTGTTAGAGTTAATGCAAGTAATGGGAAAAAACGCGCCTCCCGTTGGCGTCAATATCGTTTTTCTTGATGGTGAAGATTTAGGAATACCTGGAATAAATGAATCTTTTGGGCAAGGGTCACATTATTTTGCTAAACATCTTCCCATCCCAAAGCCCGATGAAGCGATCATTGTTGATATGGTTGGAGATGCTCAATTAACATTACCTATGGAACGTTATTCTTATAATCAAAACAGAGAATTAGTTAAATGGCTTTGGAATCGAGCTCATGAATTAGATCTTCCAGCTTTTCAATCTAAGATTGGATACGCCATTTATGATGACCATATCCCGCTTTATCAGCATGCCGGAATTCCGGCCATAGATATTATTGATTTTAATTATCCAAATTCTTATGCAAACTTTTGGCATACCCATTCTGATTTGCCCGAAAATTGTTCTGCTGAAAGCCTTGGACAAGTAGGCGTGTTACTAACAGATTATATTTATAGTTTTTCCGAAGAAACCGATGGTGGTTCATGATGAATGGTAACCCTAAATTCAAGGCTATGCGAGTTCTGATAATTTCAACAATGTTTCTTCTTTTTATGGGGTGTCCCGGAACAGACCCAATTGTTGAAGACAGTGTTCCTATTTCACAAGTCCATTTTACTTTTCATCAAGATGTAGAAAAATTATATTTTTCTTCTACAATTGCAGAAAATTATGAGGGAAGTTCATTGTCTCAAGTGAATGTACTATGGTTTGGAACTGATTCACTTAGAGTTGCTGATTCTATCGCGCTTAATGATGAGGGAATAAAAGGGGATATTTTATCCTATGATGGCATATATGGAATTAAAATAGCGAATGATTCTACTGAAATTACCAATGTTATTAGTCAATCTGATTCTGGATTAGTCTTTTATAAGATTATTGCAAAATATGGAACAGAAATTGTGTCATATTCTGATTCGTCTGAATTAGGCAACCTTTTACCGGCGATTCTTTCTATTTCTTTTCCGGATACAATGGTTCGCCCTACAGAGCAAAATTTATATCATATTGACAGTATTTTCGTCACAGCGCATGACCCGAACGGGCTAAGCGATATTCAATCCTGTTTTTTACTGTTTAAAAAACCAGATGGAAGTTATGCTAATAATGGTGATCCCATTTTATTGTATGATGATGGGGCTCAATATCCAAACGATACAGATAATCCATCCATTTGGGATTTAACATCTGGGGATGGTGTTTATTCGCGACTGATTACAATAGGTTATGATAATCCGCTAGGAACCTATGTAGCTACTTTTTGGCTGAAAGATTGGAGCGGATTATTTGTAACTGTTGATGCAACTTTGGAGGTAATTGAATGAAAAAAGCTATTCTTTTGATATTTCTCCCTGTCCTTATTTTTGGGCAAAAAGATATTCCAACGCGATTTGCCTTAAAAAGGGCCATGAATGATTCCGCAACCCAAATTGGGCTTACCAGTAATGTTGTGGCAGAAATAAAATTTCAAGGCGATTCATTGGTTTGGCTCGGAACCGGTCGTGGGCTGGCTCTCTTTGATGGACATACAATGTACACCTATCATACAGCATCGGATACACTTGCCAATGGAGCAACAACATTAACCATCCCAGGTGGGGGAATCTCAGCTATAACTGTTATGGGCGACAGTTTATTTGCCGCAATTGCCACGGATGATGGTACCATCCAAATGGGTGGCGGATTAGTATTTTCAACAAACGCTCAAGATACAAATGGAATTCAGTGGGAATATTTATCTCAACCGGTAGATCAGCAGGCGGATACTTTGGTTCCATTTGGCCAAGGATATTTCTATCAATTACCCGTAACTGTCCCACAGGCAAATGTGACTTACGACGCTACGTTCCATTCAAATAATGGCAATCAATATGTATGGATTACCAGTTGGGCCGGCGGATTAAGACGATATGATTTAAGCAATAAAGTTTGGGCAAATGTTCCATTACCGCAGGATAATCAAGCGCACCTTTCTACCTGTGAAAGCGATTCTTTTATTGTTGTTGATGGTAAATCTATTTTAAAAAATTATTACTTAAACCCGAGGGATCCGCTGGATGGAGGGAATCATAACCATAAGGCTTTTTCTGTTTTAGCGTATGGTGATACTATATGGGCTGGAACTGCAAATGGGGTCAATCGCGGAATCATTGTTGATGAGGTCGTTGATAATGTGAGTTATAATTGTGTGAATTGGGATCATTACTCTTATCCGGAAGATGGATTGTCAGGTAATTTTGTGGTGAGTTTAGCCAAACAATATTGGAACGGATTCGTGACTGTATGGGCTGCGACCGTTAATGCAGAAGATCCTGGCGAACAAAGAGGGTTAAGTTATACGCGCGATGGGGGCGAAACGTGGAATGCGGCTTTATTAGGAGAGCGCGTTTATAATGTAACAGCGCAAGATTCCTTAATTCTCGCATCAACATCAAATGGTTTATGGAAAAGTTTAGATGGTGAAAATTGGGCTCGATTTTCACCTGCGATTGATAAATCCTATTTATCGATGGAGCAAATATTATCTAACACAGTCTATACATCTGCTTTGGATCTTCGAGATTCAACGGTATTGTGGATTGGGACACCAGACGGCGTAGCTTTTACGGGAGATTTACACGGAGAATCTTGGGCAATTCATCGAGCCGAATATGATTCATCTGAAGTTTATGCGTATCCAAATCCTTTTTCGCCCTACAATCATAATCAATTAGATAATGATGGGTTTGTCCGATTTCACTTGGGCGAAATGGTTAATAATGTTGTTGAAATTAGTGTCTATAATTTTGCGATGGAAAAAGTCTATGCTTATACGCATGATAGGCGGACAGACATGGGTGCGATTAAATGGAATGGAAAAGATGAAGCAGGCCAAATTGTTTCAAATGGTGTTTATTTCATTAATTTATATTTCGCATCGTCACAAAACAGTTCCCCTGAAAATCATTGGACTAAACTCATACTGGTGAAATAATGAAGTTAACATTACGTATTCTATTTTTATCCTTATTCGTTTCAACGAGTTTTGCTGAAAATTATGCAGGCTTATCGGGCGGTTTTTTACGGATTGGAACCTCGGCAAGATCTACATCTATGGGAAGTGCTTTTACAGCTGAAATGGATCATGGGTTTTCTGCGTACCATAACCCAGCTTGGGCAGCCTTTAATACGGACAAACAAGTGGGCTTTAATTATCAAACATTATCTTTAGATCGCCGACTAGCCGTAACCAGTTTTAGCGCGCCCCTGCCTCCTACTGCAGGTATTGGCGTTGCTTGGCTCAGTGCGGGTGTAACCGATATTCAAGGAAGAACTTCAGCCGGTGAAAAAACGGAAATAATGAATACAAGCGAAGATGCTTTTTTTATCACATTTTCGCAAAGAATAAAACCTTGGCTAAGCGTTGGAGCGAATTTCAAAATTTTACGAAATCAACTCCCCACTAATGATGGCGATTTAAGAGGTTCTGGATTGGGCTTTGATATTGGTATTCTAATTAAATCAGGAAAAGGTCAAACGATTGGAATTATGATTCAAGATATCAGTTCAAATTATCAATGGAATACAGGCGATATTTATGATGAGGGGCGTCCTTATAAAGATGAATTCCCCACATTATACAGAGTGGGTTCAAAATACATATACAAAAATTTCTTATTTGTGGGCGATATTAATTTTATTACCAACCATGAATCTTATGTAGATATATTACCACGAGTTGGACTAGAGTATGTTTTAATGGATCAGTATTATTTAAGAGGCGGTTATGGTAATAATCGATTTTCCGGTGGTGTCGGGATGGATTATAAGTTATTTAAAGAACACGATTCTCGCTTAGATTATGCATTTTCAATGGATATATCGGGGCAAACAGCTCATATAATGTCATATGCGTTTCATTTCTAAATTATGGCTAATCAGTGTCTCCTGCCTATTAGGTATGGGAACACAATTTTTATCCATTCCAATGACTGCGTCAGACTTAGCCTTGGGAATGAATCCATTGTTGAATAGAAATGGTTTATGGAATCCGGCATTATTACAACCGCATTCTATTGGGTCTGAAGTTTATTTTTCCTACGGTAGCGGTTTAGGCGGTTTGGATTTAACAAGTTTAAGCTATATCCAATCAAAAGGAAAAATGACTCGAGGATTTAATTTACGTTATTCAGGCTTAAATGATTTAGAATTAAGAGGAAATAAACCACAAACTGAACCAATAGCTTTTTATACCGCAAGCGGGATGTCGATAGATGGAACTATCTCTTTTCAATCGAATGAAAACCATTTTGGTTTATCTGTTCGTTGGGTGGATATGACGCTATACATGGAAAACTCGAGCGGATTTGCTATGGATTTTGGTTATTGGAGGCCCATTACTAAAAAAGGAAAGTTAGGTTTGTCTTTACTCAATATAGGTAAAATGAATTCATTTTTACTTGAAGAGCCATCGCTTCCGATTCGTTTACTAAGCGGCTTCTCTTGGAAGTCCAATTTCAGTTCTTTTTCAAATACGTTTTTTACAAGTGTTGAATATGCCTTTTTGCCAAAAACGGGTTTATTCAATTTTGGCAATGAAATTCAATGGAAAAACATACTATTTCAAGCAAGCGCTATTTTCTCGCAAAACGAAAAGTCAATTTCTGGTGGAATTGGTTGGCGATCAGGATTATATGGATTTCACTATGCTATTCAATTAGGTTCGCAAAATATTGGGACCCCTCAAATTTTTGACTTTTACATTCTTTTGCCATGAATAAAATTGATATCAAATTAGGTATTATTGTTGCGCTAATCTTTCTTGCTGGATTTTTATTAAATACTCTTCAAGAAAAAAACCAAGAAATCAAGCGGCTTAACTTAGAAAACGAACAATTATTAACGGAACTTGATGATGCCTTAAAAGCAAAATCTCCGAAGCCAAAGAAAATAGTTAAAAAGAGGAAAAAAATTGCTTATCAAGGTACAATTGGCTTAGTGATTGACGATTTTGGCTATCGAAATGATGCAGTTTCTGATGGGTTTTTGGATTTTAAAACTCCGATGACGTATGCTGTAATTCCCGGGCATCGATATAGCAGTCTAATGGGAGAAGAAATTAAAAAAGCTGGGTTTGAAATTATTATTCATATGCCTATGGAATCACATATAAAGACTAAAGGTGAAGAAGATTTCATTATAATGACATCTCAGCCAGATGATGAAATTATTTCACGCATAAAAAATGCATTTAAACAAATTCCACAAGCTATCGGGATGAATAACCACCAAGGGTCAAAAGCAACGGAAGATCGCAGAGTTATGACGGCTATTGGAAATGTATTAAAAGATAAAACAAAATATTTTTTAGATAGTCGAACCACCAAAAATACTGTAGCGGAAGAAACAATGTCTTTATTAGGTGTTTCAACTGCAAGGCGAAAAGTTTTTTTAGATAATAGCGAAAATATTAACGATATTAATAATCAAGTAGATGAATTAGCAAAATCAGCTAAGAAAAATGGTGTGGCTATTGGAATAGGTCATGTGAAGAAAAATACGTTAGCTGTATTGAAAAAACGTATCCCTGAATTGCAAAAAAAGGGTTATAAATTTCGTTTTGTTTCTTCATTGCTTCACTGATTTAAATGGCTATTCTTTCTAGAGTTACACGAGGCGATTTTACTGAAAGCATACATGTAACTTTTGGAGCAATCGTTAATGGAAAAGGTGAACTAATTCATTCTTTTGGAGACCCGCACTACCTTACTTGTATCCGTTCTTCTTTGAAACCTTTCCAAGCTGCCGCAAGTATTAAAGCGGGTGCGGTTGATGCTGCAGGTTTTTCCGAAAAAGAAATTGCCCTTATGTGCGCATCCCATCATGGTGAAAAAATTCATGTAGATACCGCAAAAAGTATGATATCAAAATTGGGGTATACGGTTGCTCATTATGAATGCGGTTCGCACTATCCCGCAGATCGTCCATCTCGGTATAAAGAAATAAAAAAGGGAAATGAACCTTTACCCTACCACAATAATTGTAGCGGGAAACATGCCGGGATGTTGTCATTAGCCAAATTCCTTGACGCTGATCCAAAAGGGTATACATCACAAGATCATATTGTTCAAAAAACAATCATTGGTCAATTAAAAGAATATTTATATTTAGACGACATACCTTTTGGGATAGATGGTTGTTCCGCGCCGACACCTTTTTTAACATTAGTTTCTATTGCCCAGTTATTTCAAAAATTAGGATCCAACCATTATCCCGAATTAAAGCGTGCGTATCAAGCAATGACCCATAACCCCTATATGATTGCTGGTCGAAATAATTTTGATTCTCTTTTTACGCAAGCTCTAAATGGAAGAGGATTAACAAAAGGGGGTGGTGAAGCTGTACGAGGAATTTCCTTAAAAGTGTCCGAAACTGAAAATTGGGGAATAGCTTTAAAAGTATTAGATGGGAATGCTCGGGTTATGCCGATTGTTGTTATGACATTATTAGAAAAATTGGAATTATTTTCTAAGGATGAGTTGGATTCTCTCAGTAAATTCCGGACCAAAATTTTCAAAAATCACCGAGGAATTCATATCGGTGGCATAGAGGTAATTATAGAGGATGTTTAATGAAGAAGGGTATAGTTATTGGGTTATTATTTTCATGCATTTTTGCTTCGTCTGCAAGAATTATGACATACAACTTATTAAATTATGAAGATGAAAATGACAGAGAAGATGATTTCATTGCCATTATAAATGTTATTGAACCTAATCTTATTATTGCGGAAGAGGTGCAAGGGCAATCAGGTTTTAGTCATTTTAAATCAGATGTACTTGATATAACTCATCCAAATATGTGGACGGGGGCAACATTTACAAATCAGAGCGCAAGTCAGGATATTGCACTCTATTATCAACATAATTTGTTTACATTTATTAGCACATCAACCATTAATACCGCCCAGTCATCTGGAACTCGCGATGTTGTAGAATGGATAATGATGCACAATGATTCTGGAATAGAATTTCGGGTTTATGGCGTTCATTTAAAGGCGAGTTCTGGCGATGAAAATGCTCAGCAGAGATTAGCGGAAGTTACAATTTTAAGAGACTACTTAAATACTTTACCTGCGGAGATTGATTTTATAGTTGCGGGTGATTTTAATATTTATTCTCATAGCCCTACATCTGAACCTGCTTTTGATATGTTGACGGGGGATTCCGGCGATAATAATGGTCGATTGTTTGATCCTATTGATCGTATCGGTTATTGGCATAATAATAGTTCTTATTCAGATGTTCATACCCAATCACCTAGGGGTGGAAATTTTGGCGGAATGGATGATCGGTTCGACTGGTTATTTACGTCAGAAGTATTGTTAGACGATGAAGCAGATATGCATTATATCTCAAATACATATTGGGCATTTGGAAATGATGGAAATCATTTCAACCAATCGATTAATGACGGCAACAATACATCCGTTAATGATGCAATAGCAGATGCGTTATATAATGCGTCAGATCATTTGCCTGTTTATATGGATGTTTGGTTTGATGATTTGGTTTATTCTGATGTTGGAATTATCATTACAGAAATTATGCCAAACCCATCTAAAGTTTCTGATTCTTACGGTGAATGGTTTGAAATTCATAATGCCAGTGAAGATATTGTTGATTTAAATGGATGGCATATTAAAGACAATGACAACGACGATCATACAATTACAACCGATAATTCCACCTTATTAATCCAGCCTGGGCAATATTTAGTGTTTTGTCGAAATAGTGATTTTGATCTAAATGGAGGCGTTGTATCGGACTATGATTATGATGGTTTCTCTTTATCTAACAACGCAGATGAAGCTATACTAACAGATGAACAAGGTGCAATTGTGGATGAGGTGAATTATACCAGTAGTTTTGCTTATGGGAGTGGATATTCTATGGAAATTCATGACTTAGATTCTGATAATAATATTGAGGACAATTGGTATTCCGCAACAAGCGCCTACGGCTTGGGAGATTTAGGGACTCCAGGAAGATCTTGGGATGATTTATCTATTTCAGACAAAGAGACATTTCCCGAATCATTTCATATATTTAACCCGTATCCCAACCCTTTTAATCCAACAACGAATATTTGGTTAACAATAAACCAAAAGTCAAATGTTGAAATTTCAATCTTCAATATTGCTGGAGAAAAAACTGCAAGTATTTATAGAGGGAGCCTAAGCCAAGGGAGTCATAAGTTTAAGTGGGATGCTTCCACTTTTTCTTCTGGGGTATATTTCGTATACTACAATATTCAAGGAATTGTATTATCTAAAAAATTGGTTCTTATTAAGTAATGAAAAAAATTGTATTATTTATTAGCCTAATATCTCTAGTTGCTGGGCAACCGAGCAGGCAACTTTCGCGAGTTTCAAGCGTTGATGATGAGTTTGATAAATTTACATCTGTAGGCCAATTAGGACTGACGATTACCAATTTTGGGATTCTTGGAAATGGTTGGAATCGCATGGAGGATGGGAGTATTAATCCATCATGTGTTTTTAAACAGAATACGGAAGTTTTACGCAAGCAAATTGAACACTTTTCTTATGCCGGGCTCTGGATTGGCGGGCTTGTAAATGGCCAAAGACGCGTTTCGACAGCTATTGTGGATGGTGTTTTTGATTCCGGGGAAGAAGGATTTGAGTTTTTTTCAAAATCATCTATTGATATAAAATCATCCATTGCTTCTACGACACAAGATTCCATGGCGCAATATTATTCACCTGACGCAATATCCCATCAGGATATGATATCTACCTTTTCAGATTATGGTGATTCACCAGGTGATGGTCAAAATATCATTAATCATAATCCTCTAGGGATTGATATTGAATTAAAAGCGTATGCATGGAATTATTCTTATGCGGATGCTTTTGTTATTCTGAATTACACAATTACTAATGCAGGTGAAGATACAATTAAAAATATCTATTCTGGGATTTGGACAGATGCTTCAGTTGCTAATTTTAATTACACGAATAAATATGAGCCAGGTGGTGGCTTTACTTGGACAGACAATTTAGATGGATTTGATCAATCGGTAGACCCGTCAGGTTTTACCCGAGATATTGGGTATCAATTTGATGCGGATGGGGATGATGGTTGGGCTGAGTCATATATAGGAATTTCTATATTAGGGGCAAATGTACCTAGGCCATATTTAAAAACACATTATCAGCAATGGGCTTGGACAAATTCAAACAATGCGGATTATCCCAGCTTTGGTATGCCATTAGATGATTTTGAACGATATGATAAATTAAAATCAAATGTACAAATTGGTCCTGGACCACCAGATTATTCAGAAGATGGATACCCTACTTCTCCAGATAGTTGGCTCTTTTTATTATCTGCTGGGCCATTGGGAAGCACACCTGCAAACGTAGATTCTACAATTTGGATTTTGCCACCCGGAGAAAGTTGTAATGTTTCCTTTACGGTAGTTTGTGCCTTATGGGCTACGGGTGCGGGGGACACACACGAAAGACGAGAAAACTTAATTGTGAATTATGATTGGGCACAAAAAGCATTTGATGGCGAAGATAAAAATAGAAATAATCAATTAGACGAGGGGGAAGACTTAAATAATAATCAAATAATTGATCGATATATTCTACCCGCCCCTCCTCCCACGCCAAATATGAAACTGATCGTTGAATCAAACAAAGTAACTGTTTATTGGCAAAATAATGCTGAATATTTTAAAGATCCCATTAGCCAGGAAAAAGATTTTGAAGGATATCGAATTTATGGAGCACGTAAAACATTGAATGAATCATTGGGCGAATTCACTCTTTTGGGAGAATTTGATTCAGTAAACGATATTGGATATAATTCCGGTTTCAATTTAGTTAAAATTACAAATGAATTTGGTGAGCCAGATAGTACGCTACTAAACGGTGTTTATTATCATTACAAATTCGTAAATGACGGTGTTAAAAATGGGTGGATCAATTATTATGCTGTTACGGCTTATGATCAGGGAGATCCAGACGCAAACCTAGAAAGTTTAGAAAGTTCAATTTATGCAAATAGAACTTATGTTTATCCGGGGAAACCTACACCTATAGCTGGAAGTTGGGACGAAAATCCTTCAGTTTATCCAAATCCATATAGAGGTCAGGCTCAGTGGGATGGGTATGGAAGTAGAAATAAAATGATTTGGTTTCAAAACCTCCCACAAACCGCAGAAATTCGTATTTTCACCCTTGCCGGAGACTTGGTTGACATTATAGAACATGATGAAAACTATAAAGGAGTAGATGTCCAAAACATAGATAATCAAAAATCACCGCAAATGTCAGGAGGAGAACATGCTTGGGATTTAATTACCATGCACGATCAGGCAGCTGCAACAGGTTTGTATATATTTTCTGTTGAAGACAAATCTTCAGGTCAAGTAAAAGAAGGCAAGTTTTTAATCATAAAGTAAAACCTACTAGCAATAGGTTTAATTAGTAAAAGGAGACACAAATGAATAAAGTAATCTTAAATATCATGACAATTGGGCTTTTGTTTGGCCAAGTAGATTATGGAGCAGATGTTCAAACCGTCATTGATGCCAATTGCACAAATTCTGGCTGCCATACAAATGGAGGTGATTACCAAAACGGGCTAGATTTATCATCATATGATAATTTAATGACTGGAGACAGTAGCAATGGCCCTGTTATAATTCCTTTTGACCATGCAAATAGCTATCTATGGCAAAGAGTCGAAAATGGTTCAATGCCACCTGGAAACAATCCCGATTTAAGTTCGGCTGAAGTAGATATTATTGCGAATTGGATTGATGAAGGTGCTCTTCAAAACCCAGCCGTTGACGTAGCAGGTCTTTTCTTTAGTGAATACGGTGAGGGATCCAGTAATAATAAATATCTGGAAATTTATAATGGAACGGGTTCGGCGGTAGATTTAACAGGTCTAGCTTTTCCCAATGTGAGTAATGCGCCATCAACACCAGGCGAATATGAATATTGGAATGAATTTCCAGCAGGCGCAACGGTAGATGCAGGTGATGTTTATGTAATTGCAAACCCTGCTGCAGATGATATAATTCTTGCTTTTGCTGATTATGAATTTCAGTATCTTAGTAATGGAGATGATGGATTTTGTCTTGTGGAAGGAACAGAATCATCCTTTACGGTAATCGATTGTATTGGTGATTGGAACGGCGATCCGGGTGATGGTTGGGATGTTGCTGGTATAGTTGAAGCAACTAAAAATCACACATTAGTTCGAAAAGCAACTATTATTGAAGGGAATGGCGGCGACTGGGCTAGTTCTGCTGGTACCGACGAAGGAAACTCAGAATGGGTTGTTTTAGATCAAGACACATGGGATTATATTGGCTCTCATCCACATGAATTTGCGGCTCCTGCGCCCAACCTTGTTATTAATGAATTTCTTGCAAGTAATGATTTGTGTTGTACGGATGAAAATGGCGAATACGATGATTTTATAGAAATATTTAATAACGGTACAGAAGCTATTGATATTGGCGGGATGTATATAACGGATGATTTAACATCCACAACAGAATGGCAGATTCCTAATACAGCGCCAGATTCGACAACAATTCAACCTGGTGGCTTCCTTTTGCTTTGGGCAGATAAGGAATCAGAGCAAGGGGTTCTACACGTTGAAATAAAATTAAGCGGCGGTGGTGAACAAATAGGCTTATTCACATCCGATGGTAATGTGATTGATTCATTAACATTTGGTGAACAAACAGGTGATATTTCATTTGGACGTTATCCGGACGGTGCTGAAAATTGGGCCTTCCTATCAACGCCAACTCCAGGATCAGCTAATGAAATGGAACAATCATCGATAACGACAATTCACGATATTCAATATGTTGCAGATCCATCGACAGACGATGCAAGTCCGTTGGTAGATCAAGAAGTAACTATTAGCGGTATTGTAACTGCAGAATTTTGGAACGGTAGTGATAATCGTTACTTATTTGTTCAGGATGCTCCAGGCCCATGGAATGGGATTGTATGTTTTAATTATGATGGCTGGGATACCTTTTCATTTCAAACGCCAATGGGTGATGTAAATTCTATTGCTGAAGGTGATAGTGTTACACTTACGGGTGTAGTTACAGAATATTATGGATTGACAGAATTGACAGATATTTCTTCTGCAATGATTCATGGTCCAGCTATTGCGCCATTTGGCCCAGACCAAGTGACAGCATTGCAAATAGGAACAGGCGGTACAGATGCTGAAGCATTTGAAAGTTGCCTTATTGCAGTTGAAGGCGTAACAATCACTGAGCCAGATGAAGGATATGGCGAATGGACAATTTCCGATGGAACAGGGTCTGTACGCGTTGATGATAAATGGGATTATTTCTTCTGGCCCGAAGCAGATGCAAATCTAGCAAAAGTTGTTGGTGTATTGGATTATAATTATTCCAATACAAAAATTCAGCCACGCTTAGCTCGCGATGTTGTTGAAGCTGTAGGCGAGCCTGCACGTATTCAACGTGTCCAACAAGTCCTTTTTAGTGATTTATTAAATACAGGTGAAGATGAAGTGTCTGATATTTCATATTATGAAGGAGAAACAGTCACTTTAAAAGGAATAGTCACTATGCCAACTGGATTGAGTTATGCCGGTTCAGGTATAAAATTCATTTATGAAGATGTCCATGGCGGCCCATGGAGTGCTATTTTATCCTACGACCCAGATAGTACGGCGTTTCCAATTTTATTCGAAGGCGATTTAGTTCATGCAACTGGATATATTGCTGAATATTCAACAGGTCCTGCTAATATGACAGAATTGTTTATTACAGAGCCAGTTGATTTGGTTGATTTTGAACAAGAAATGCCTCCAATTGATACAGTTGAAACGGGTGATTTACGCTGGCCAACAGAAGCAGAGCAATGGGGCAATGTTATGGTGAAAGTCGTGGATGGAATTGTATCTGGAAATGAATATCAATATGAATTATTCTCTGTGAATGATGGAAGTGGAGACGTGCTGGTCGATGATGATTCTGATAGTATTGGTGTTTTCTTTGATAATAACCCAGTTCCTCCTGTAGGTTCATTTGTTCAATCTTTAAGAGGTTGGGTCTATCATCATTATGGCTCCTATGCAGATTCTAGCGCTTATAAACTAGAGCCACTTTATATAGGTGACTTAGAATTTGGCGCGGGTCCTCCAGCAATTAATGAGCCCACACGCGAGCCTTGCGCACCTACATCTTCCGATGGGAGTGTAACTGTAATGTGCGAAATTGAAGATAATTCATCTGTTGCATCTGCAGAAATAATGTACAGTGTGAATGGCGGAACTTACCAGAGTGTAAGTATGGCGCCAGGCGATGGATTTGAATGGACTGGAGATATTCCTGTATCAGATGGTGATGATGTTAATTATTACATTGTGGCAACGGATGATGGAGCAGATCAATCTGAACCAAAATCAAGCACATTTCCTTACGATAATGAAAACGGTCAGCTAGGATTTGTTGTTACAGATAATCTTACAATCGCTGATGTTCAATTTACATCTTGGCCCTCTGGGATATCGCGCTATCATAATTGTGAAGTGTCTGTAACAGGTATTGTTACAGGAGATACAGCCCAATATAATAGCGGATATAGTTCTTACGCATTTCAAGATGGAAGTGGTCCGTGGACAGGAGTTCTATTTGATGGTGAAGCATTAGATGTATTATCTCTTGGAGACGAAGTTCAAGTTTATGGGCTTGTAACAGATTTTGATCCAGAATGGCATTTTAAATTTGACGGCAATACACGTATAGTAGGTTCAGATGTTGAAGTGCTTTCTGCGGGAAATGCTGTACCAGCGCCCGCTCTTGTTAGCTGTGAAGAATTATCACAAATGGGCGAAGAAGTAGAATCCTATGAAGGGACATTAGTTCAGTTGAATAATGTAACGGTTTCTTCTGTGAATTCGTATGATTGGTCCATTACGGATGATTCAGGATTTGAATGCTTGCTTGATGATGATATGGCTTCTATTGGCGCACATAACTTCATGAGTACAATTGCGGAAGGGCAGGTTTTTGAATCAATTAGCGGTATTTTTAATTTTAGTTTTGGAACGTATAAAGTTCAAATTAGAAATATGGCTGATTTAGGTCAATCTGCAGGGATTAATGATGATGTAAATCTTAACCCTTATTCATACGCTTTGTATGAAAACTTTCCAAACCCATTTAACCCGGAAACACAAATACGATTTGAGTTGGCAGCAACTCAAGATGTGAGGTTGGTTATTTATGATATATTGGGAAGACGCGTACGCTTCTTAACCAATGAATCATTTAATCCAGGGTTTCATGTAGTGAATTGGGACGGAAGAAACGACATGGGCGAACGTGTTGCTTCTGGTGTCTATGTTTACCGCATCAAAGCGGGTGATTTTATTTCACATCGTAAAATGTTAATGGTACAATAAACCAATAGGTAAGCGGGGATTCATTTCCCCGCTTACTCTTTTATGAACCGATTAATTATTCTTTTTATAGGGGGATTTGCCCTCTTTTCGTGCCAATTGTGGGAGTACGAGGATTTATCTAATCCTGTGGATAATGCTATCCCAGAAACATATTTATCCTTAATTGCTACCGATACGATTTATGCCAATATAGATTCCTTAGGGCAATTGACTTATGTCATTGGAGAAGACCCTGATTCTGGGTTTGTTTGGGATACATTAGCCCAAGCTTTCTCTACCATTACAACCAGTAAACAAGAATTGCATTGGTGGGGGGAAGATTCAGATGGAAATATTTCGGGGTATTATTATAAATGGAATACAGATTCATCTTGGACTTTTACTGACCTTGAGAGTGGTTTATTTTATGTCCCCATTCGAACAAACCTTGATATATTCAGTTTTGAAGTAAAGGCTATAGATGAAGATGGCAATGTGGATGAATCTCCCGCTCGGTTGACACTTCCAATTCAAAACTCTTCGCCAGAAGTCAATTTTAGATATTTATCAAATCCGTTGATTGCAAATATTCATGGCGATACGAGTTATACATTTGGAACTCGAACATTTATCTGGGATATATATGATCAAGATGGCAATGAAACCATTACAGATATATATTATTCAATCGACGATACCTGTAGTACCTGTTGGACCCGAATTGATGGAACAGAGTCAGGCGTAACATTAACAGACATTAACCCAGGTGAACATGCTTTTTTTGTAAAGATAAAAGATATTGCAGGTGCCGAAAGTAGTATCATTCAATTCCCGGATTCAGTCAATGTGAGTGAAGCGCAAACGTGGGTAGTTTTGGCGGTTGACGGCGACATATTGCTTGTGGATGATTTTCCTCAAGACGGCGACAATACATCACAATTATGGTATAAATCTGTTTTAGATAGTCTTGTAGGAGCGGACGGGTATTCCGTTTGGGAGATTGGCGAAGAACTGCCCTACTCTTCAACAGATGTCAGCGCTACATTAAATGCTTTTAAACATGTATTTTGGTTTGGTTCTTATACGGGAAACGAAACGTATCCAAACGCAGACGCGAGCTTGCAATCGTTCATTTGGAATGGAGGGAATTTATTTATGAATGTCCCTCAATTTTGGCGTCGAGATTCATCATTCACTTGGTTTCCACTAGATAGTGTGGAAAATATTAATCCAAATGGTCGATTGTATCCTGATAGAGATGTGACATCCCTTGTGGATTCAACTCTAGATTTAAGAACAAGTTATACGATTGCTAATCGCGTAAAAGGGTTATATCCAAATCTTCGCGATGAAAATGAATTAAAAGGCGAGGCATTTGATCAAATAACACCATTGTATCAAATGGCAGATCCAGGTAATGGAGATTATTGGGAAGGAAACCCAATTGTTTGTAGTTTAGGGCAATTTGAAGTTT
This sequence comes from Fidelibacterota bacterium, assembly GCA_016784605.1. Classification (GTDB taxonomy): domain Bacteria; phylum Fidelibacterota; class Marinisomatia; order Marinisomatales; family UBA1611; genus JABHGY01. The sequence goes on from JADHUI010000001.1 coordinate 198,206, forward strand.
CTCCTGTAGAATTATCAGGCAAAGTTGTTATGATGACCCTCCCTTTTCATAATGGCAGTCGAGCCGTTATGGAAGGGAATGGCTCGGCGAGTAAATTTATAAAATATCTTTTAGAAGTTGAGTTTGTTGAATGAAAAAGATATTAATATTATTATTTCCTCTATTGATTTGCGCTCAAGAAACAGGGTCTATTTCTGGAAAAGTTACAGATAAAAAAACAGGTGAAGGATTGCCGGGTGTAAATGTTATGGTAAAGGGAACTTACTATGGCGCCGCAACCAATATGGATGGGAACTATTTTATTTCAGGTGTTAAATCGGGTGAATATGATATTGAAGCATCTATTATCGGGTATAAAATTATTTTAAAAACCGGAAATACTATTGTTTCCGGCGAAACATTTACTTATGATTTCCTTATGGAAGAAACGGTTTTAAGTTTCGGTGAAGATGTCATAGTTATGGGTAAAAAACCCCTATTTGATGTGGATGAAACATCATCAATGGCGCGCATAAGATCGGACGAAATTTCAAATAAAGTTGTGTCTAGTGTTGAAGATATTTTAGCCGAACAAATTGGTGTAACCACTCAAGATAATGAAATTCACATTCGTGGCGGTAGAATTGATGAAAGCCTATTTGTGGTGGATGGTTTTTCAGTTAAAGATCCACTTTCCGGGTACTCTGGAAATTTATTTGTAAATGCAGATGCTATTGAGGAATTAGAAATAGTTACCGGTGGATATAGTGCTGAATATGGGCAAGCTATGTCAGGGGTTGTGAATATAAAGCTCAAAGAAGGCAGAGATAAATTTGAAGGTGCATTAAAGTATTCTAGCGATAGAATAATGCCTGACGGGGAACATAATAACTCAGATCGTATTGAATTCAACCTTGGCGGACCTTCAATATTATTGGAAAAATTACCTAAACTATTTTCTACAGATCTTCCGGGTCAATTTTCATTTTTTATTAATGGTTATGGTAAAATGTATGATGGGAATCTGCCTGTAGCTTCAAAAATATATCCTCACCGTTTTTGGTCATTACCATCTCTGAGTGATGATCAATCAGATAAAATTATGGAAAAGTTATCGCCAAGAGAAAACAATGACTGGCATTTTATGTATAAGTTGACTTGGGGATGGACTCCGAAAAAGAAACTGAGTCTTTCCTATGATATATCCATGAATATCAATCAAGGCTTTTTTATGCCGCGCGCATTTTCGTCTACCTATTTCCCATATCGATATATGAATATTTTAGATGAGTATAATACGGTTACAAGAGACACTCGGCTTATGAGTCTGAATTGGACACATACATTATCTACCAAATCATTTTATGAGATTAATTTTGGCCAATTTTTAACAATGGAGCATAGCGCTGTTAAAGATTTGAATTGGGGAGAATATGAAGAACGTCTTGATTTAGAACCGATAAATTATAACCTAGATAACACAAATCATGACGGAAATATTCAAATCACTTATGGAGATGAATTTTATGATACAGGATTTGCACCAGAGTGGTATGATTTAATAAGTCAAAATACCCGATTGGATATGGACTGGACATATCATACAGCAAACCGCCATAAAATAAAATCCGGTTTTGAACATACCATAACGGATATTCAAGTATTAGATATCGATGAACCTTGGAAGGGCGCTAGTGGGTTTGGGGCCAATTTTGATTATTATAACGCACGTACTTATTTTGGCGCTTTTTATGTTCAGGATCGAATCGCATTTGAAGGTATGACCTTAAATATTGGTTTTAGAGGCGATTATTGGATCCCGGGAGAATTTGTAGAAAACGCCATTGCGGATACTAATACAGTTATTATAACAGATGATGCAAAAGCATTATTTATGGAAGAAACATTTCGATTCCCGTGGATTGGCGATGAATATAGAATGAAAGCAAGGCTAAGTCCACGTTTTGGCATTTCACATCCTGTGACGGATAATGATGTCCTTTATTTCTATTATGGTCACTTTTCTCAATTACCCACTTTTCAATATGTGTATGCCAAAATTAATTCTACATCTCCTAGCACATACCAAGTTTTTGGCAATCCAAACTTAAACCCAAAAACAACCGTGCAATATGAATTAGGGGTAAAGCATCGTTTTAGCGAAGATCAAGTTCTAGAAGTAAAGGCATATTGGAAAGATATGTTTGACTATGAAACATCCCAAACGATACACCCTTCTAATCCTAAATATGCTCATTTGAGTTTTAATATGTATTTCAATGCAGATTATGCTCGAGCTCGAGGTGTTGAAGCGATTGTAAAAAGCCGCCTTTTGACAAATTGGTATATTGATTTGAATTTTAATTACTCCATTGTGACGGGAAAAAGTTCTTCCCCTTTAGATAATTTATTAGTTCAGGCGGGTCAATTATCTGAAAAGCCATTGGGTGAAAATTTTATGAGTTGGGACCGCCCAATTCATATGTTTGCAAATATTTCCTATAACCACCCATCAAATTGGGGAGGCTCTATCCGTCTAGAATATGAATCAGGACGCCGATATACGCGATCAATCCCAGATACAATAATTTATGTAAATGAAACACCCTACTATGAAGGCCCAAGAGAGGATGACCGACCTAACTATTATATTAGTGAAATTCCTTCTACGAATGTTGAATTGAAACTCTTCAAAATGGTTAAACTGAATAAGTTTAAAGTTAAAATGTATTTAGAAGTTGAAAACGTATTTAATGAAAAAATCCCTAGACGAATTAATCCATATACGGGCCGAGGTTATGGGCCGGGAGAAATATTTGGATATAATTTAGCCAATAGTCCAAATCCAAATTTAGACCCATCTAGATTTCGAAAACCACGAAGTATGGAAATAGGATTACAATTACTGTTTTAAAATGAATTCAATTAAAAAATATATAATATTTTTCCTGATAACAGGATCAATTTGGGGACAAAACCTATTCCCAATTTTAGGCGGTCAAAGGGTAGGAACATCTGTGTTTACATTTTTGAATATTGGCGTAAGTGCTGGAGCTGTTGGTATGGGTGAAGCTGTGGTCGCCATGAGTCAAGATGCAGGATCAATTTATTATAACCCAGCCACAGCGGCCCAATTTAATGAGGCGCAATTAACCCTTTCTAAAGTTCAATATCCAGCAGATATTTTTTATGATTATTTCAGTTATACTCAACGGCTTTTTGGCCAACAATATATTGGTATAAGCGGTGGAATTCTCCATATGGCGCCCATGATGGAAACAACAGAATATTTACCAAACGGGACGGGAAATTATTTTGTATATCAGGATCGTTTTATTGGGCTGACATATAGCGCCAGAATGACTGACCGATTCAGTTTTGGTGTTACGCTTAAACATGTTCAAGAGGATTTAGCTCAGCAATCCATGAAAACAACCATGATGGATATGGGCACATTTTATTGGACAGGGTTCCGTTCATTGCGATTCTCAGCATCGCTACTCCATTTTGGTCCAGAAGTCAAACCGGACGGAACGTATGAAAAAAGAATATTAGATTTTAATACAGGTGAAGAAATTGTGGATGAAACATCCTTTCAAGCTTTTTCTCCTCCCACCATTTTCCGAGTTGGAACAGCCATGAATTTATGGGAAACGGAAGAACATATATTGTCTGGAGCCGTCCAATTAAACCATCCTGTCGATAATGCAGAGTATGTTGTTTTTGGATTAGAATTTAAATTATTTAAAATGTTGTTTCTCAGAGGTGGCTATAAACTAAATAAATTAGAAGAAAATTATTCTTTTGGAATGGGTGTGCATGTCCCTGTTGGTCCAACATCATTAAAAATAGATTATAGCTATTCAAATTTTCAAAATTTAACAGACCCTAAAAGGCTCAGCGTTGGATTCACTTTTTAATATGAAGCATTATTTAACCTTATTGGTATTTCTCATTATGGGAGGCTGTGTTGAGAAATTTGTCATCCCAGATACCATTATTGAAGAATCATCGGGCGGGTTTCTCGCTGGAGATACAACTTATTTATTATTAAATCCTGTTTGGGATGAATCTTATGATCTTGTTAACCCGGTAGAAATATCGATCGCACAAGATGGAAGAGTTTTTGTAGCAGATAGTGGGCAAAAAAGTATAATTGTATTTGATCAAAATGGGAATAAGCCATCAGGTTTTGATGGTTTAAAAGATCTTCATTATGCATCCCAACTATTATCACCAATAGATGTAGATGTGGATCAAAAAATGAATGTTTTTTTTATAGATGGTAGTCAGCGCATTTTTATATGGAATTATTTTTGGAATCTTTCAGGTCTAAGTCATATCTCATCGAGCGGGACATTTGTTCATTTAGCCACAGGCGCTACTGAAGATTGGGATGCATCTTCCTTGCAATGGGAAGAAAGGCTTAATGATAATGAATGGGTTTTGGCTGATATTTCTTTTAGCCAAGATCAATCCAGAATTGATTCTATCTTAAACCCCCATATTTTTTACGATGGTCAATCTCACATGAATAAAGAAAAAGATACTTTTTATTTGGGGGATTCCAGCAAATTATCAGCCATTACTGCGCCTGCTACAGATGAAAATTATATTTATGCGACAGATCATTATGGTGGCTTTAATAATTATCAACAACGCGTTATGAGAGTTGACTTTAGGAAATCCGATGTAATTATTACGAATGATGGCGATACCTTATGGGCGTTTAAAGGAATATTTGGTGCAACGATTAAAGGACAGGGGACTGGCGGCGGTACCGTGAATGATCCTCAATCCATTGATATAGATTATTTAGGTAATATTTATTATTCTCAACTTGGCGATTATTTTTCTATTCATAAAATCATTCCAAATTACTCTGGCGATTACGCTACATATACTTCAGGATTTCAACCTACATGGGAAATAATGCAAAATAGCTATTTTAATAATCCAATGGATGTGGCTGTAGATCGGGATTTGAAAATTTATGTGGCAAATACGCTAGCTCAAGAGGTATTGATATTTAACCCGAATGGAGATTATTTTCTAAAAGCGGGTGTGGATATTTCAATTGTAGATACTACTGTGAATATGTGGTCTATTGTGGATACATTAGCGATTGATACAACCATAACTTTAAATGATTCCGTTACTGTGGATACCGTTTTTTATGAAGCTATTTATGATAGTGTTTCCGTGGATACTTTTTTTAAAAAAGAAGAAAAAGGTCTATTACTAAAACCAACTGCTGTTACGGTTGATAAGCGAGGTGTTATTTATGTCTGCGATCCAAATTCTTCCAGCGTTTTTCGATTTAGGTTATCTAATACACTTGACGAGGATTTACAACCAAACGAATAAAATATTTTGAAAACATTTATCATATCATTCCTGCTTTCATCTCTCTACGGTCAGAGTTCTGATATATCATATATAAAATATTTTCAATCTCTTGACGACTTCCATGTAAAAAAATCTATCATGGCAACCGAGCGTCGAGGGGTATCTCATATTCAAGTATCGTTTAACGAGAAGGATGAACCTGTTCTAATTGAGCACATTAGCCCGAGTGGTTTCATGGCCGATAGAGAAGCTTTAGAATATGATAATGGCAAATTGATTCGTAAGGGGAAAGTCAATCATAAAAATGAATATTTAGAGTTGGTTGATTTTAGTGAATCAGAACCGTGGAGTAGAGAATTTATTGATTGGTGGGTTCAAGGAAATAATACACTATCCGTTGATGGTCAGCAAACACATTTTTCTATACCCGACGGCAAGCAAGTGACCAAAATACAATTTGAAACGATTAATGGGAAGAAATATGGGCAAGTCGAATTGGATTATGATTATCTTGGATTTTTAGAAGATGAACGATGGAGAGATTTAATAACAGGAAATATTATTCGCCGATTCCATTATAAATTTGATGTAATGGCTAATGTAAATCAAATTTGGGAATTTGGACGTAAAGGAGAATTAATTTCACATATGTCCCTTGAAATGGCTCCATCAGACCAATTATATAAAGTACCGCCACCCAGAACGGGAAATACTTTAGGTGAATCTGAAATTATTATGAAGGAAATTAAAGAAAAGAAAATTATTGTTCCATATGGTGGAATTATTCCACGAACTGAATTTGATGAAATAATTTTTAAATCTGGTCAGCGTATGGAAGTAGATTTTATATCATTAGAAGACAATGGAATTCAATTTAAATTGAGTAAATCAGGAGATTTGTTAACTGTTCCAAAAGTGAGGGTAGAGTCTTTGACATCCCGAAATGGAACCGTAATTTATCCGGAGCCAATACGTAATGCGAAATATTAAACATAAAATTATAATCGCCCTTGCTTTGACAGCCATAGGGTTAGCTCAATCTTTCCCCCCGCCAACGAGCCTTATAACAATCCCGACAGCGGGTTCTTTGACGCGAGGAAGTTATAGCCTTGGAATGCGCATACAAGATGAAGGTGGTATGATTGGTACATTAGAAGCAGGTATTACTGACCGGTTCCAGTTTGGCCTTTCTTTTGGTTCGCCAAATCTCATTGGCGACGATAGTCTTAAGTGGTATCCTCGCCCGGAGGCATTATTAAAATACCAACTATTTGATGAATCAATGTCAATACCGGGTATTGCCTTTGGGGTTAATACTCAAGGATTGGGTGATTTTGTTGATTCGTTAGATCGCTATGAAACAAAGGCATACGGCGTCTTTTTCGTAGGGAGTAAAAATTGGAAAACACCTTTTGGGAATTTTGGTTTTCATTCGGGTGTAAATTATAATTTTACCGAAAAACAAGATGATGAAGATATTAATTATTTTTTCGGACTGGATATGGAATTGAATCCGGAATTTTCTATCCTAGTTGAATATAATCCAGCATTGAATGAAAATGATATGACAACAGAAAATATGTCCATCAATAAAGGCGGTTATTTAAATGCAGCTATTCGCTGGACCTTTGTTGAGCATTTACATCTTGAAATCAATTTTAATAATTTATTATTTGATGAAGAAAAAGTAGAATATTTCAAACGGGAATTAAAAATTACATACATCGAGTATTTCTAACCTGGAGTTTGTTATGAAAAATGTTTTAACAACCATCATTTTATTATTAGCGCCTATCTTAGGTCAGTCAAACCTTGAGAAAGGAATGGGTTTTTATTTAGATCGTGCGAACGGAAGTTCAGGAATGAAAGCTCAAGCTATGCCCATTAACTCAGCCATTACTTTTTTTGAAAAAGCTCAGTCTGAATCTGAAGAAGAAGCTATGTTGGCTTTATTAAAAAGCTATTATTATAAAGGAAAATTTGTTGCATCCGGGAAAGAAGATAAAAAAACCATTTTTCAGAAAGGGAAAGATTTAGGTGAATTAGCTATCAAAAATTATCCAAAATCTGCTGCATTACGGTATTGGTATTTAGCCAATCTTGGAAGCTGGTCTGAAGTTTATGGAATATTAACAGCCGCAAAAGAAGGTGTCTCGGATATTATGAAAGAACAAGCTGAAGCGATTATTAAATTGGATCCAAATTATTGGAATGGAGGTGGGCATTTTATGTTAGGAGCCGTCCATTTTAAATCGCCTTATATTCCATTTCTTTTGTCTTGGCCTGACAATGATGATGCCGTTTCTTTTTTAACAATAGCTTATGAAACAGGGAAACCTACTTTTACACAAACAGTATATTTGGCAAAATCTTTGTATAAAGATAAACAAAAATCAAAAGCGATTCAGATTCTTACAGATTTGATTCAGAAGCCATTATCAGCCGATGAGCCTGTTGAAGATTTTGAACAACAATCGTTAGCGAAGGAATTATTAAATGAGTGGAAATAAATGGATTAAACCTTTATTGCTCAGCCTTTTTATTGGTACTCTTTTTGCTCAAGAAATAACTGATGATATATCCAAAATATATTGGAATAGTTTATCGTCATCCGTAAAAATTGATGTTCCATTAGCAGATGATGAATCACTGGAAGGTGGAAGAATTCAAATTCGCTCGAGTTTTGATGGTGGAAAATCGTATCAAAATCTAGGGAAAATAGAACCCATTGATGGCGGTGATATTGATGATACAAAAGAAATATATATCCCCAGAGATAAATTTGTTTCATTAGATGGTTTTTCTGAAGGGGGCACAGCTCAATTCATTGCAGAAATATGGGATCGAGCTGGCAATAGCATGATTGGATCAGTGAGTGACAGTACTTTAACCATTGATGAAACAATTCCAACTTTAACCGATGTATCGGTACAATCCACAAATCAAAACAACGGTGCATTGGCGATTTTAGGCGACACTCTTACATTATCCTTTTCTGTAAGTGAACCAATATTGACACCTATTATTGAAATAAATGGTGATGAATTTGATCCTATTCGGAACAATGACACATGGGTCGTTTATTATAGTTTTGAAGATGCAGATGATGGTGAAGTTTCATTTTCTATTACATTTATGGATTTTGCGAAAAATCCGGGAGAAACAATAACAAAAACAACCGATACATCTGTTATTGTATTCGATGGAACTCTACCGGAATTGGATGATATTATTTTAAAATCAACCAATCCATTTGGGAACAATTTATCTGTTAAAGGAGATACAGCTTTTTTAACATTTTCTTCAAGCGAATCTATTCAGAATTTAACCGTATTGTTAAATAACAATACGGCAACAGACGGTTCGTCCGATGGAAAATCTTTTAAATATTATCATATTTTTACGGAATCAGATTCTGAAGGAGTTGTCCCATTTTCTATTGATTATAGAGATATAGCTGGGAATGCAGGAGAACAAGTATCGGAAACATCGGATAATAGTGAAATTGTTTTTGATATGACGCCACCCCAAGCTTTTAAAGTTCAAAGCGTGGGGTCAACGATTGGTAAAGGAAAAAAAGTTAAGAAAAAATCAGGGAAAAATGAACTCGAACCGTCTGGATCATTCATTGATTTTTCAAGTACGCTATTTATTGTTACCATCTCTTGCGTTGGGCTCATAATGCTTATTATGACAGCATCTTATTGGAAACTTTTTTCTAAAGCTGGGCAATCGGGATGGAAAGCGCTGATTCCATTTTTCAATTTATTTGTTTTTACAAAAGTGATTCAAAAACCAGTATGGTGGATTGTGTTTTTAATCCTGATTCCTGTGGGCCATATATTAGGATCGCACCAATTAGCAAAAGTATTTGGTAAAAAAATCTTATTTACAGTTGGTTTAATTATCCTTCCTTTTGTTTTTCTTCCCATGTTGGCATTTGGGAAAAGTGAATACGCTGAATAGATTTGTCTGATTTAAAAGAAACAAGCCTTTCGTCAGAGAATGTTTATCAAGGAAATTTTCTGGATGTTCGTAAAGATATTGTTCAACTACCAAACGGAAAAACAAGCACGCGAGAATGGATCAATCATCCCGGTGCTGTTTGTATTATTCCTATTCTTCCCGATGGGAAATTAGCCATCATTCGTCAATACCGATATCCGATTCAAAAAGAAATGATTGAACTTCCGGCTGGGAAGTTAGATTCTGGCGAAAAACCGGAAGTGTGTGCTCATCGAGAATGTGAAGAAGAAATTGGATATAAACCGGAAAAATTAACATTTCTAACCCATATTCATCCTGCAATTGGATTTGCAAATGAAGTGATGTGGCTTTTCCTCGCGGAAAATTTAATAGAATCGCAATCAAATTGTGATGAGGATGAATTTATTGAATTAATGCCAACCGCCATTCAAGATGCAATAGAAATGGTGTGGAATGGCGCCATAACGGATGTAAAAACAGTTATTGGTATTTTATGGGCCGAACGATTATTTAAGAAATAATACCTTTTTATAATCTACTCTATTATTTGATTTTAATTGAATATAATAGACTCCGCTAGAGTATTGAGAAGCATTCCATTGTATTACGTGTTTACCCGGATTCATTTTCTTATTCACCACCGTTTCAACCAATCGGCCGGTTATATCGTATATGTGTAGAGATGTGGCCCCACTTTCAATGGGATTTCCAACATGCCACGTCTCTACTAAATCAATCTGTATCGTTGTCGTTGGGTTAAAGGGATTTGGAAAAATAGAATTAATAGAAATGTGGTTGGGTGCTTTTATTCTTTTTTTTTGGATGTCGACCGTTCCTCGGGGATAAAACAATGTTAAAATATTGTCCGTGTGCGCACGCCAACTTCCCCAACTATGCCCTTCATGATATTCCCGTGTTTCAATACTATATCCTTTATCTTGAAGGACGCTCAATAAAGCAATATTTGTTTCAAGAATCGTTTGTTCGTAGGTGCCCCAATCGAGATAAAATTGTGTTCCTACATTTGGATTGGATGATACAAGCGATTGAATCTCTTCTGGAAAATATCCGGAATGACTTCCACATAACCCAAAGATATTTGGATAAAGATGAGAAATATAAACGGAAATTAATCCACCCAAAGATGCGCCCATAATACCCCAATGGTTAGAGCCATCCAATGTTCTATAATTTTCTTGAATATGGGGTACAATTTCTGATACAACACATTGGGCGTAATCGGGGTTCATAAAGTATTCTTCATTGCGATTAACCGGATTTACAAATACAACAACCATATCATCGATTGTTTCTTCAGAAATTAAATAATCTAAAATATGATCCATTTTCCCCAGATTTAGATATTCACCACCATCATTTACAATCATGACCGGGAAATGTCGATTCGGGAAATCCTCATAATTCGGCGGAGTATAAACATAAATGGTTCGGCTATTATTTAAAATAGTACTCTGGAAAGTAAAAGATTCAACCTGTCCATGAGGAATGGATCCATTATATTGTATTTCAATTGGTTGAATGTATTCTTCCATTGCCAATTCTGAATTTGGGCCGTAACCACCGGAACACGTATTTGGGTTAAGGGGATCTAAAATCCATTGAGACATATTGCGTACAAATTTATAATCAAGTCGAGCATCTGTTTCAAACTGCATTGTAAGATATAAGAAATCTGTTCCTTCAACACGGTCCATTATATGTTCATTCGGTTCCCAACCGTTGAAATCTCCAGGTACATGAATAGTGGAGGCGTCACCAAAATAAATAAAATGAGCTAATGAATCTTCAATTAAGGGAAAAGAATGACCCGCATTCATAAAGCTATCCACTAAAGCAGGACGAGCATTTATATCTGATTGTTCTAATTGGGATAGGAAATCATTGAAAGATTGCCCTCTTACAAAAGTAAAGGCGCAAAAAACTAAAATGATGTATGTTGTTTTATTCAATCTTTAGAGCTGATTTTATGTCTCCTAATATACTCAGCAGCTTGAAAACTACAGTCGGATAATTTCAAATCACCCTTTTTGTAATTATCTATTTCATTCATTATAGATTTATAATCATCCGCATGTTTTTCTTTGTATTCATCTATGCTCATTTTCCCGTGAATCCACGTGAGAGCCATTGGATATTCTTTAGGGTGATAAAGAACAAAAAAGAAATGCCAAATTAAAATGGCTAATGTGGCAAGCCATGCTTCATAATAATGTAATGCTTCCGAAACTTTGATTAACCACGGCGGAGAAAATTGTCCAAAGAAAATAGGGAACCATAAAATAATTCCTGTGGAAACCATAACAATAGTTCCCCAAATGAGCGCCCAATATTCCACTTTTTCAGCATAATCAAATCGAGAAAATTCAGGTTTTTCTGATCCTTTGAATAAATAATAACGGATATTTTTAAACAAGGAAACAAAATCATTTTTATTGGGAAAAAAGGACACAATAAACTGATTCCCAGCTTTTGTTAATAATAGTTCTCCCATATGCCAAATTGATAATAATATCATCAGAACAGCTGCAATGCGATGAGTGAGCGCTCGCACAGCTTCAGTCATACCTATTTTACCTAATAGAATAACCCAACTTTGATCTTGATATTTTAAGGCAAACCCGGTAATCACGAGCGTAAAGAAAGAAATGATTAATATAAAATGCTGATTAACTTGAGATTTAGTATATCTCTGAATATAGTCATGTTTTTGTTCTCTTCGGTATTTCCCTACTATATGACCAACAAAAATGATACCATTATGGATCAACATTCCACCAATCGTAATGCCGATTAAAAAATAATAAATAATTTTAACATAATATTCAGCAGGACGTTCCGCAATCATGACAGATTTATGCGTATAAGATTGTGCGAATCCATCCGACGAATTTGGGTGACATTTTTCACACGTATCTTTTAATTGCGTTGGGTGAATAGATGATTGAACCATATCCGATGATAAAATTGCGTGAGCATTATGGCAATCAAAGCAGGTGGCTGCGGAAGTGTCTCCTTTTAATACAGCAAGTCCATGGTAACTATCTTGATAGGAAGAAACTTTGCCTTCTGATAATCCATATTTTGCTATCAGTTTTTCATTGGTATGACAACGTGAACACGTTTTTTCAGCTGAAGCTCTTTTCGTTAAAGGAGAATCTTTATGGCTAGATCCGACAATTTCATGTTCGCCATGACAATCCACACAAGCGGGAGATTCTCGCTCACCTCGGGCAAGTGCTTCCCAGTGAACACTGGATTTGTATTCTTGGTAAATATCTGTATGACATTCACCGCACGTTTCTGCAATATTTGAATGGCCTATGGATGAAGTTGGGTCTGTCCCCTTTTGAATATCATGATATTTATGACAATCATTACAGGTGGCTGCTTCTGTATTTCCCTTGGCTAACTCAATCGCGTGGAAACTTTTTGAAAAAAGCTCAACAGGATGGAGATTGGGAATATTATACTTTTCAACTAATTCTGGTTTTGCATGGCATTCACCACATGTTTCTGCAAGATTGAGTGGATACGTTTTTGAATCTTCATCATCCGACGGAAGTATATTATGTCCCCCATGGCATTTCCAACAATGGGCTGCTTCTTTTTCAGAATCGGGAGCATATAGCGACACTCCATGAACACTTTCTTCCCACTCTTCTCGTGAATCTTCGTGACATTCGCTACAGTCATCACATACATCTCTAAATTGCTCTCCACCTTCTTCGCCGTGTTCAATGCCTGTTCCCATCACAAGTGTATGGCAATCACCGCAGGACAAATCTTCGTGGACAGATAAATCTAAAGAAATATCATCATGACAATCTTCACACGTTTCATCATCAAGTGGCGTATTTCCAATTAGGAAGGATAAATGGGCAAAAAGAAGTATCCAAACAAAGCGTTGAACTGAAAGTAGCAATTGCTTTTTTAGCATAGCGGCACCTTTTATCTTATCTAGTTCTAGGCGAAAGTTCCTAAAAGGATAAGGACTAATAAGAACAATCCGAAAAACAGAAATAGAGTTCCAATAATAAGTAACCCTTTTTTCTGCCAAAGTTTGAGAGGATGAACGAGCCTTTTATGATACTCATCATCCTTTAATGCATCTTTTTCTAAAGAACGCTCATGGGCAAATCTTTCCTCTGAAACGCGCCCTGTGAAAATAGCTTCATCCATGGGGAATGCATCTGGGCGAAGATGTGTATTAAAGAAATGCACTGTAAAAATAAAGGCAGTTGCAAGCAATGCTTCTTCAGAATGAATAATATGAGCTGCATTAATCACCCATCCAGGTAAAAAGCGGGAAAACACTTCAGGAAACCATAATAAAATGCCAGAAGCACCAATGATAATCATTCCCCAAAAAACGGCAAAATAATCAAATTTTTCCCAGTATGTCCATCGCCCAAATGCGGGAGGATTCTTTTTTGCCCCAATGAAATAGGCAATATGATTAAAGAAATCTTTTACATCTTGCATGTTTGGCACCAAACTATCCGGTCCCCAAAATAATCCTTTTCTTTGTTTTAAGAGCGCTTCATAAAAGAGTATCCCGAGATGAACCCCCATTACAACAAAGAGCGTCACGGCTGCTACTCGATGCATAATCGCAGCAGCTTGAAAACCGACAATGTTATGAACAAACCAATTGGCTAATTCCGAATGAGCATATTTTAAGGGTAGGCCCGTACCGGCTAATACTAAGAAACCACCCGCCATAAAGAAGTGCATTACCCGTTGAGTCATGGTAAATCGTTGATATCGCATAGGTGATTTAACAGGTTTTTTAACTTCACCTTCATTAAACCGAATAATTAATAATCGTATAAGCCATAATAATGTATGTCCGCCAAATACCGTAAGCGTTACACCGAGGAGCCATACCATAAATGTGTGAATCCATTTTAATACAACATTTTGCTCTTTGGTGTGTGGCGTATAGTGTTGTAAATATTTTACAAAATTCATATTAACATTTTCATGGCATTGGGCACACGTTTCGATAATGCGTTCTTGACCCACAGAAGATTCTGCGTGATCGCTGGAAAGGATAGAATGATTATCGTGACATGAGATACATGTTGCAAATTCTTCTCCAATATAACCCAATTGATACATTTGCCCGTGATAAGATGTTTGATACCCATCCACCACTTCAGGATTTAATTGAAACTTTAAAGTCATATCCCGATCGCCGTGGCATTCGCTACATAAAGAAACAACAGATTGACCTACAAATGTTTCATCTGATTTTTGAATTCTATTGTCATCGTGGCAAGAGATACAGGTGGGTGCTTCTTCATGCCCTTTTGACCATGCAATAAAATGAGAAGATTTTTCGTATTCTAATTGTTCTTTTTCGTGGCAATCTCCACATGATTTTTCAAGGGATGTTAATTGATTATGGTCAACAGCCATAAAATGATAATCATGGCAAGACCCGCAATTCGCTTCCCCTGTTTGTTCAATTTTTTCTATTTCTTTTCGATGAATTCCGCCGTGAGCGTCATTTTCTCCTGTGATTAAATTCCCTGTATGACACCGAATACAAACATCTCCCAATTTTACATTAAAGACAGAAGAAACAGTGTTTCCACCCATTTCAGTTTCATGTCCAGTATGACAAACAACACACGTTTCTAATCTGGGGTCATCATTTATTTCCGGACGATGGATAGACGCTTCATAACCCAAATGGCATTCTGTGCAAACCATATCCAATTTGGCCACACTCACCTTGCTTTGAGAATTTCTCGGCGAAAGAACTTGATGTTTAGCGTGGCAATCAGAGCAAATGGGCGCATCCATATTGCCGGATTTCACCTGCTTATAGTGGCCACTTTGCGTATAATTCTCAACCTGATCTTTATGGCATTCACTGCAAGATTCGGTCACATGAATTTTCCAATCCGATTCTGCAAAAGACCCTTTTTCATGTTTAAAATGAGGGTCGTGGCAAGATACACACGTAACTTCAGCTTCTTCATCTTCGGCGTTCCAGTGGGCCGAATGGAGAAATTCATCTAATACATCTTGATGGCATACACCGCAAACTTTCCGCGGTTGTCCCTTCCATGAGATTTTATGTTTTCCGTGGCAATCTGCGCAAGTAGGAATGGATGTATAACCTTTATCAATGAGTGGTTGAAAAAAGCCATCCACAAAGGCATCTTGAGCATCTTCGTGGCACGAGCCACAATCGGGAAGTTCTAATCGTGGGGCATGAGGAAATTCATCAATGCCATCCATATCAGTATGACACTCAATACAGTCAAACCCTTCGTGTGGCGTTCCTTCAAAATCATCTTCGGTAACGGTTAAAGAATGGGTGACGCCATACCGAACCACTTCCATTTCGTCATCTTCATGACAATCAATGCATGTATCATTATCTTGAGAAAATAATAAAGGAGTTAAAAGGGTGAATAGAAGCCAAAGAAAATATTTTCTCATGAGTTGATTACCTTAAAGGGATTTTATTTTGTTATTTTAGCCCAGCAGGATAAGGGTGAGAAACTTCCTTTATCCGTTCTTCATAATTGAATTCTTTATAGGTTGGGCTGGCTTGATTATGACACACAACGCACATGGCTTCATTGGGAGTCCAAAGACCAACACTTTCTCCAGTGATTTCACCTGCAGTAATGGCGACCATTGTTTTCTTTTTCTTATAGTCACTTCCTGGACCATGACATGCTTCACATCCCACATTTTGTAAGCCGGTCATTTTTTTTACGGCTTTTTTAGCTTTTTTATCATTTGGATCAAAATTCCAAAAATCATCCCCTTTTAATTCATAACCATCTTTTTCATATCCGGTTGTATGGCACCGAAGACATTGTGCATTTTCCCAGGGGTTTCCTTCAACGCCAACACTTTTGGCAACTTCAATCGCTTTATCTGTTTTTAATGTTTCGAATGCCTGGGCATGAGGCCCTGCTTCCCATACTTTGAATTGTGCCCCTTTCTTTTTACTGTTGTGGCATGTTTTACATTTTTTAACGCCTACATAATCTTGTGCAAATAAAAAGCCAAGAGAGATAATTAATAATACGAATATTCGTTTCATGATTGATTCCTTTTTTTGGTTACTTAAGTAAAACTATTTTTTGTGAGTTGGTAAAATGCTTCTTTCCATTTGTGGATATGGCTTTCATTTGGATAAGGTAAACACCGGAAGAGACCGATCTCCCGTTTTTATCTTTCCCATTCCAAATACTATGATGCGTTCCAGCCATGATGCTTTGATTCATTAGTTCTGTTACCACTCTTCCCGATAAATCAAATACCGTTAGTTTGATATGACTGTTTTCCGGTATATCATATTTCAGCGTTGTAGTTGGATTAAATGGATTTGGATAGGAAGGATACATTGAATATGTCTCTGGCGTAGCATTCTTCTCATTATTGGCTATCATTTGCTCAAAATCTTCAGGAGACAATTCAACCATATTGAGTTTTGAGCCATTTTTTCCTATTCCCATCGCTTCAAGGGTAATGGGAGTAACATTGTCTTGATCAATACGACCATTCCCCATACTACCTGCTCTGGTCATTCCTATATCAATTATATCTCCACTCCCGGGAGCAAATTCAGCTGCCATTGGACTATAATACAGATATTTAATGGATTCATCTGACTTTTTATCTATATAATTGTATTCCAATTGCATATTTTCACTCACAGCAAAATCTCCTGGAAT
>JADHUI010000006.1 GCA_016784605.1 Fidelibacterota bacterium
CATCATCCTATATTGTGAATCAGGTGGATCCTATCCAAATGGGGCTTACTCCGGGATTAATGTTATCGTCAGATATCTATCATGAACGTAGAACGAATTTTGAGAATCAAATATCTCGAGATGGTCGAGATGCACCAACTTCTGGAAATATTGAACAAATAAATGTATTTATCAAATTTGCAGATGATCCGGATTTCCCTAATCCGCGTTCGTATTACGATGCAGTATTTAATTTGGAAGATGAACCGTCCTTAAAAAATTATTACAGAGAAGTTTCCTATAATACGCTAGAGGTAAATACCCATCAATATCCTGGAACGTTTACTGATGCAAATACAGCTTATATTGATGATCATGATCGTGGCTATTATAGACCCTATTCTGATGCAAACCCGACGGGATATCAAACGGATGCACAGCGAAATGAACGTGAACATACTTTATTGAAAAATGCCATAGAAGCAATTGCAACGCAAGTTTCACCAGATTTAGAGATTGACGCAAACGATGATGGATATGTGGATGCTGTATCTTTTGTGATATATGGTGAACCTGATGGATGGGCAGAATTATTATGGCCACATCGTTGGGCTTTATATTCAGAAGATGTGTATATCCATGGCGTACGTGTATGGGATTATCTATTCATGCTCAGTGAATCATGGTATTTCAATGTGGGAGTATTATGCCATGAATTTTTTCATGTGCTCGGCGCACCAGATTTATATCATTATGAAGATACAGGAGCACCATCAGCCGTGGGAGGTTGGGATATTATGGAATCAACAAGTCAGCCTCCACAATATATGTCCGCATTTATGAAATATAAGTACGGCGATTGGTTAGAAAATATCCCTGAAATAACGGAATCAGGGCAATATTCGCTTAATCCATTACAGTCACGAGAGAATTCTATTTACAAAATTGCATCTCCCAATTCCGACACAGAATATTTCGTTGTAGAATATCGAAAAAAAGAAGGAATTTATGATGTAAACACTCCTGGGAGCCGATCTGGATTAGTTGTATATCGAATTAATACAGAAGCGGGGAACGGGAATGCTGGTGGCCCACCGGATGAAATATATGTTTATCGCCCAGGCGGTACACTATCCGCGAATGGTAATTTTAATAATGCTCCATACAGTAGTGATTATAATCATACAGCTATCAATGATGGTACAAATCCATCGGGATTTTTATATAATAATGGGCAAGGTGCTCCGGGAGGATTAAATATTTATGATGTAGGTGAAGCAGGGGAAACAATCACTTTTTCAGTTGGTTTGGGGATACCTCACTTGGTCGCAACACCGGAAATATTTAATCCAACTATTTCACCGAATCAAACTGCCTTGGAAATATTTACTGTGACAAATGAAGGAGATGAAGGATCCGTCGTTAATTTTGCTGTGAATGCATCCGATCCTCCCGCTTTTGAAAATCCATCGATGGGGCCTGATGGTGGGAATTATTATGTTGCTTACTCCACAACAGAACCCTTGATATCTTATAATTGGATTGATATTTCTTTTGATGGAACGGAAGCTATATTTCCACATAATGATGTATCTACGGATCCAATTCAATTACCATTTGCATTTTCATTTTATGAAAATGAGTATACTGAATTAATTATTAATCCAAATGGCTGGGTAGGTTTTGGTGGAGATAATAATGATTGGTCTAATTTCGAAATTCCATCTTCGGATGGCCCTCTATCAGCTATTTTCGGTTTTTGGGATGATTTGAATCCTATTAATACCGCGGGAGGCGGTTCACCGTCTGGGCATGTCTATTATCATATTTCACCTGAAAGATGTGTGATTTGGTATGATCAAGTTGTTCGTTGGAGTACATCTAACGTAGGGTCATTTGATTTTCAAATTGTTCTTTATTCGAATGGAGAATTTCAAGTGAATTACCGTGAAATGAATGGTGTTGTCAATTCAGCCACAGTTGGTTTTCAAGATGCATCTGGAGAACAAGGAACATTAATTGCATTTAATTCATCCCTGCCGCAAAATAATAACTTTAGCTGGGCAGTGGATCGCCCAAATGCTATTCCGTGGATAACATTGGATGGAGCTATTTCTGGAGAATTAAATGGGGGTGAATCCAGCTCATTTTCAGCCATGATAAATACAGCAAATATGGATGTTGGATATTATCAAGGTTCGGTCAATATTGTTGGTGAGGGTGCAAATACTGTGTATGTCCCTATAAATTTAACCATCGTAGATGGAGAAGGGGAAATTCCTTCATTGCCTATTTTGGATATTTCGGTTAACGAAAATGGAATCATTCAACTTCCGGAATGGGTGAACCCATTATTTAGCGATGCCTTTCAACGATATACGCATATTCCAGCCTTAAATGGAGATGTGATACCCATTTTAATCCAAGATGAAGTCACCATTGATCAAATATTATATGTGCGAAAAATTCTTCAATCTCAACTAACAGATATTCCAGGTAGCATGTGGGGAAGTGATAAATCCGTGGTTTTAGATTCTATTGCAACATCTAATGTTATTTTATATTTATTGAATAATGAAGACGTTGACACAGATGTTCAGAATCTTTGGGATACGGGAGTCATTGGACACGGTGTATTGGCAACAGAAATATTTCCTGAGTCAAGTTCTGAATATTTTTCTTCATCCCAACAAGACAGAACCCAATATCGCATTTCTCATCTCATACAACAATATGGGATTCAAACTTCCATGCCGGGCCTTCAAGGTTCCATCCAATCAGCATATATAAATGCACTGGAAAATGGCTATTTTTATATTGTGGACTCGATGCCTTTTCCGGTTGAATGGTGGATGGCAGAATATGTATCTTTAGGATTAGAAAGTTATTTTGGAAATTGGGCTCACGATCCAAATGAAAATGGATGGGCAGGATTGAGTGAGTATGCTTTTATTTCACGGGAGTCCATTGCTGAAAGTGACTCACTTCTTTATAATATTATTTCAGGATTTTATGGAGAAACACTTGAATATGAAGCGGATTGGAATATGCCTTCTGGGCTTGACTTTCTGTTGCATAGAGAAGAATCATTAGATTATACATATCGTTCCCAATATTTGAAGAATGCGCGATTAATTGGAGATAATTCCAACAATATTTTAGGAAATAATTTTGACAATATTTTGACTGGAAACGAAGGATGGAATAGCCTCGCAGGATTTGGCGGTCATGACGATTTAATTGGTCAAATTGGAAATAATGATATTGCCAAATTTCAGGGCGATCTGATGGAATATACGATTGTAGAAATAGATGATACAGATGGCCATGATGATTATTTTATTACAGATTTAATGCCTAATCGTGATTCGACCTGTCATATTGTTGATATCCATTTATTAAATTTTGCTGGCATAGTCTACGAAATAGAAAATATACTGGATGTAAATGATCCACTGATTCTGCCGACAGAAACGAAGTTATTACCTGCTTACCCAAATCCGTTCAACCCGATTACCACCATTGAATATCATTTAGCAGAAAAAGGTTGGACGCAATTAACTATTTTTGATTTATTAGGACGACCTGTCCGGACATTAATTAATCAACAAAAACCAGCCGGCAAATATCATATACAGTGGAATGGACATAATGATATTGGCAAACCCATAAGTGCAGGAATGTATTTCTATCAATTGCAAACGCAATCCAAGATTGAAACGCATAAAATTATCCTTCTAAAATAACCCTTGAAAATAGTGAGTGATTTTCTCTCTTAACTCGTTCATTTTGTAGCGGGCGGGGGACGACTGCATCTTTTACATTATCCAGATTAAAAATTGGACCGATTTATTGAACAAATAACTTGAAGAAAAAAGGAGAAAAATCATCATGATTCAAACCAAAAAACGTGAGTCCGGATTTACCATGATTGAAATTATGGTTGTGGTTGTGATTGTCGCTATTTTAGCGGCAGTAGCCGTTCCGATCTATGTTGAATATGTTAAAAGTGCCCGTGCATCAGAAGCGCGGTCTGTTATTGGAAGTATTTCTAATTCATCTGATATGTACTTTCAAACAAATGGTGAATGGCCATCTTCGACAGAAGATTTAGAACGAACGGGTCAATTAGATTTAAAACGATCCACCAAAGCGAAATGGCAATTTGAACTTCAGCTAAGTGATGAAGGTGGACAAATAACAGCAACCAGTACAGAAGAAATGGCTGGCGGCGGCGGTCACCAGGTAATATTAAATATCGAAACAGGACGATTCACGGGCTACGGATCTAAAAACGAAGAATAATTTTTGTATGGATATCAAAAAATTACTTAACTATTCTCTCGAAAGTGGTGCGTCTGATTTACACTTAAGTGTCGGTTCCGTTCCAATGGTTCGAATCAATGGGACAATGAAGCCGCTAAATATGGACACATTATCTCAAGAAGATATGGAATCCATATTACCTCAAGTTATGAATGAAGATCAAATTGCTTTATTCATTGAAAATAAAGAAATGGATTTATCGGCAAAGCTTGAAGGTAAAGGCAGATTCCGTGTCAACTTCTTTAACCAAATTAATGGTTTGGCAGGAGTATTCCGTACCATTCCGGAAGTGGTTCAAGATTTCGATGATTTAGGAATTCCGCCTATACTTAGAAAATTAGCAAACATTGATCGTGGTTTGGTTCTATTGACCGGACCAACTGGTTCTGGAAAAAGTACCACATTAGCTGCCATGATTGACCACGTTAATACAACAAGAGCTTGCCATATTATAACGATTGAAGATCCTGTGGAATATTATCACCGATCAAAAGAAAGTTTAATCAATCAACGTGAATTGGGTGCAAATACAAAAAGTTTCTCCAATGCTTTGCGGGCAGCCTTAAGGGAAGATCCAGATGTCATTTTGGTTGGGGAAATGCGTGATTTAGAAACAATTTCGTTGGCGTTAACGGCAGCTGAAACAGGTCATTTAGTTTTGTCAACCCTTCATACATCGAGTGCTGTTAAAGCGATAGATCGAATTATTGATATCTTTCCTCCAGGTCAAAAGGACCAAATACGTTCCATGCTGTCTGAAAGTTTAGAAGCCGTTATCGCTCAAAAGTTATTACCATCAAAAGATGGAAAAGGGAGAATTCCTGCTTGTGAAGTTATGATTGCCTCAACCGCTATTCGGAATTTGATAAGAGAAGATCGGATTTACCAAATTCCATCCGTGATTCAGTCAGGTGGAGTGGATGGTATGCAAGGATTAGATCAAGATTTGCAACGACTTGTGTCTCAAGGAAAAGTTGAACGCAAAGCGGCAGCAGCCATTGCAGAAAATCCAAAATTATTTCAATCGAACGTACTCTGATAAATTTGAGTTAGGCAATCATGCAAACATTCATAAAAAATGAAAGCGGATTCACCTTTATTGAAGTTATGACAGCTTTTATGATTATTTCAATTGCTTCGGTTGGACTCATGATGGGTGCGGCACATGCGCAAGGTGAACTCCGGTCATTGGAATTGCGTGAAAGAGCAACCGAAGAATTGCTTAATTACACAGAATATTGGCGCGGTCGGATCGCAGATGGAAAATTATCTCAATCAGAGATGGTTGGGAATCTTGAAGGTGAAACAGTGTATTTAAGGGGAAGTTTAACAGCTCAAAATAAAGTAGTAGCAAAAGTTTATTATGATATAACTCATTTGGATAATGATACCGAATTTGGAAAAACGAGTTTTAATCGGTTCCAACTTGAAACATGGATAAAATGGTCTGACTTTATCCCAAAAGGAAAATCGAAATCAGTCGCTCAGAGAGAACGACGCCTCGAAACAGTCATGGCTACTTTCAATTGAAAAATATATTTAAAAAATCATCTCAGGGTTTAACCTTGATGGAATTGACTGCTGTTATGACGGTAGTGGGTGTTATTGCATTAGGGATGGGGATTGGATTTAAAAATATTCTTTACCATTATCAGCATGATGCTGTTCGTCAAGATATTCGTCATTATGGTAATATTGTTCTAAGAGAAATAAATCGAGAAATGGGGTTAGCCGAAAAAATTGAAGATGATCATTTTAATGGATTTTCTCGATTAAAAATTTATTATTATAAAGAAAATCTTATTCCCGATGTTGTTATAACCGCTTCAATGGATGATGGGGTTCTCATCAATGGAGAACTCCCTTTAGCGGGAAGTTTGAAATTGCCTAAAGATGGTCGTTTTCGTGGAGAAAATAAACGACAAATTGTGATGGGTGATTTTGATGTTGAGCGCCATGTGGATGTGCGACAGAATTTAAGTCGGTTCTCCGAAGCTTTTTTTCATGTGAATTTGATACTAGAATTAAAATCATTTGTTTACACAGATGGCAAGAGTGTGAAAGAAGAATTCCCATTTTATCGAACGAGTTTTATGTCAAGGTCTTATCTCAGTGAACTTCTTTAGAAAACACGAATCTGGATCAGTTGCGCCTCTTGCTGTGCTCTTTACAATGTTAAGTATGGGTTTTACGATTGCTTATTTAAGAAATAGTTCTACTGTTGCATCAATGGAACGATACCGTTTTGCAGAAGCGAAAGCGCAATACTTAGCAGAAGCGGGACTCAATGAAGCAGGGATTGTCATTTTGCCGGGAATTACATCATCTGACACAACCATGTTTCCAGAAGGTCGCGATTTTGGTGTGGATGAACGTGGAAAAGTATTAGGTCAATATAGAAATATTCGAATGCAAACAGATTTAATTGAAAATTCTACTCGAAAGTATTATCAGGCAACGAGCGAAGGAGTTGTTAAATACAAAACACCTAGCGGAAATGAAGTGGATGTAACTCAACAAGTTTCCACAACAATGGTACCTGAAGGTTTTGAAGAATTTATGTATTTCACCAATGAAGAATTACCCATTGGTCCGCCAAATGAAGATTTGAATGGAGGTGTTATTAATTTTGGCGGTAGCGATAAGCTTGAAGGGCGAGTGCATACAAATGGGACCATTAACTTTAGTAATTGGGGTTGCCCAGAAATCGACCCTAATGCAGAAGTCACTATCACATATGAAGCAGTAGAAAGTGGCGGCGGAATTGGTAGTATGGGCGCATGCAGTGATGATGTATTTGAATTTGAGGACGGAGATGGTGATTCTTATACAATTTTAGACACGGTTGCTTCAATCGTTTGGCCACCTTCTACTTCAGCGCAAAATGCAAAATCCAATGCCAATAATACCATTATTTCTGATAGTAAAATTACTTTTTCGCCCTCAAAAAAAGATACAATGATTATGTCGGAAATTCATTTCGCCGACGAGGGGTATTATTTAACGCAATGGTGGTATTTAATTCCACCTGTTGGTGGACCACCTAATGAATTCTCCTATTTATGGGACGAAACGAGTGCTACGAATTTTACCATTGATGCAGGGCATTTACGCATTGGATTTGATAATACATATACTCCAGGAGTAGGATATACATTCCCTTCTTGGCTTATCGTAAATCCGCAAACTTCTGAAGGGGAAAATGTTTATTCTATCTTAAATGGTATTGCGACTGGAAACCAAATACAGATTCAAAATACTTCAGGGTCAAAAACAATGATTATTGAAGTTGGGAATCACTTAAATCCATCTGGGAATGTGGCTTATAACGTAGCAAATTTTTCATACTCTTCATCGGATGATGTTGGTTTTTCACAAGATGAAGCAGTGACTTTTATCAATTTAAGTGCTGATACAGATTTAGATCCGACGATTGAGTTTAACGCATTTGCCAATTTCCATAGCCATTCATCAGTAGATTTCTGTCGTGTGGATGGTTTACAGCATTATGATTTAGAGTACTGGCGTGTTTCTGATATTTTTTCAAACCCAGAAGCAGTTTATACCAGTGAATATGTTGTATTTCCAAAAACATTCTTTCCTTATCCAAATAAACCACAAGTTTTATATGTGAAAGGTGGCCAAGTATTGGTCCGGGGTTCCGTCAAAGGAAAATATACAATTGTAACAGATGATTATACTGAATATAGAAGGCACGATAACCAAAGTATTGTAGATCGTGTATGGGGTAATATTTGGTTAATTGATGATATTGTATATGAAGATTCCAACCCGGTAACGGGGGAAGTGATTCACCCTAATAATGGAGGAACGGAAAATATATTGGGCTTAATTGCCGGAGGAAATATCATTATTGCAAATACGAAACCGAATGGCGCTCGTGCACAACAATATGGCCAAGATATTAAAATTAATGCGGCTATGATGGCCATGCATGGAGGCTTTTTAGCTCACTATTGGCAGAATACATTATCTGCATATGGAAATCCAAATACGTCAAACCCCTATAACTCCTTAGCTGATGGACAAGGACGCTATAGAAATCCGTATTATTTAGAATCGTCTAGTCCAGGAAATACGGGGCAAAATGATATTCGCGGAACTGTATATGTATGGGGAGCAGTGGTTCAATCAAAACGTGGATACATGAAACGAAATACCGTTGGACCTTACAATGCGTCTCCCGGTGTGGGATATGATAAAGATTACCATTACGATTATAATTTAAAGGACAATCCACCACCGCATTACCCAAATCCGGAAGATGTGAATGGAAATGTCATTTTACATATGTCATCTTATGGCATAGCAAAGAAAGAATAATAAAATATGATACTTGGACTCGATATTGGGAGGCATACAATTAAATTAGTCTCCGTCGAAAAAACAAAAGAAGGATTCAAAATCCTAGATGCTGCAAGCCGATTGGTACCAGATGCGAATAGAGCGTATGATCCCGAAAAGATTGATAAACCAATGTGGATCATGGCCATAAAGGAATTAATGCGGTTACAGGGAATTAATCCCAAGCGAGTAAAAAATATTGTGACCGGTATTGGCGGTGTTCATGCCAGTGTCAAGCAAATCACAACCTTAGATATGCCTACTGAAGAATTGCATTCATCTATGACACTTGAAGCGAGAAAACATATACCTATGGATGGAACAGACGCCGTAATTGATTTTGAGATTTTCGGCCCAAATGCAAGAGAAGTCGATAAAATTGATGTCGGTCTTGTGGCCTGTACAAAAGGTATTCTAAATCATCATTTAGATTTATTAAAAGAATGTGGGTTTAAACCAGGAATTGTGGATGTTGAACCGATTGCAATGACCAATACTTTTTCCCACGCAAAGGATATGCCTGAAGACGGGTTGGTGGTTTTATTAGATATAGGCGCAGTCTCTTCTGGGCTTGTCGTTTGGGGACATCAACAACAATACTTTACGAGAGATATTCAAATTGGGGGGCATGATTTTGTTAAAGCTGTGATGGATAAAAAAGATTTATCCTATATCGATGCTCAAGATTTGCTTCAAAAAGAAGGACTTTCTGCTATTTTGAGTCAATCTACATCCGATCATGAAAATGCTATTGGACTAGCTGAAAGAACAGTTTTTGATAATTTGGTAGAAGATATTAGACGTTCTCTCCGGTTCTATGCTAAAACAACAGGACAAAGTTTTTTCTTGAAAATTTTATTAAGTGGAGGTGTGGCAGAAACGCCTGGATTAGTTGATTATATTCAATCGAAACTTAATGTAGATACAGCCATTATTAATCCTCTCGAATCTCTTGCGGGTATTGAAGAATTAGAGGTCTCCAATCCTTCTCAATATGCGATTGCATTGGGTCTAGCCATCAGGGGAGGATTATCATGAAAAAATATATTCTCATAAACCTAAATCAATCTGAAAGTAAAGAAACGCGTCAAGAGAGATTCAATGAGCAAATACGATGGGTTCTTTTTTCTGTGTTTCTGATTTTGTTTCTAGGAGCGAATATTCGTATATGGATGATCTCGAGTGGATATGACAGAATTATTATTCAAAAAGAGAATGAAATAGAAAAAGTTAAAATGGAAATCAAAGCATTAGAAGCGAAAGGGAAAAATTTATCAAAGGATGATATTCTATCGTTTGCGGAATTAGAACAAACACGATACTTGTGGGCGCGAAATATGGAAATGCTTGGGGAAATGACCCCTAATGATATGGCAATAACAGGGTTGAAATTCAAACATGATAAATTGACCATCACTGGAATCGCGCCTGTATATGACGATAGAAAAGATTTTGAAATTATTAATAGTTACGTTCAAAAATTGAATAATAATTCTGAATTTGCGAATCATTTTCAACGCATTAAATATGTAGGCCATAATCGATTGAATTTTAGAGGACAAGATATTGTGAAATTTGAAGTATTAGCACCGGCAAAATACTCTTCTGGTAAGAAAAAGATTAAACGGAAGGGACGATAATGGCTGAAAAAAGAAACTTAATTTTATTGTCTGTTGTTGTTTTACTAACTGTGGCTTTTTGGATGGGTTCATCTATGCTTATCGGTGAAAAGCCATTAAGCATTAAAATATTAGAACAGGAACAAGAAGAATTAAATGAGAATTTAATTAGTGCACAAATATTGGCGAGTAAACTTGATCGTGTTTATACATTATTTCAAGAGAATTTGGCTTTATCATTAAAAGATTCATTGGCTGAAGATGCTTCAATGCCTTTTCTTCGAGATCTTACCGATAAATTGGATAAGCTCAATATTGAAGTCTTGAGCCTAAAGCCCCGAAAGCGAATTAAAGAAAAAGGATATTACAGATCCCCATATGAATTAACGGTTAATTGTAGCTTTGATAAATTTGGTGAATTCCTAACGGAATTAGAACGTTCACCGCGTCTTATTAATATAGATGAATTTATCGTTAAAAATGGAATTGAAAGAGTGAAGTCTAAAATGCAAGAAGAAGATTTAATTGACCAAGTTTTTGAAGTGGGCCTTTCTACAATTACCCTTGTTAAAGGAAAAGGTAGGGTTAAATCATGACAAATGAAGGACGTACACGTACTGTTTGGATGCTTGTCTCTTGGTTAAGTGTCATCTTATTGATCATTATTGGATTTAAACTATACCCAATGAATAAAAAATGGCAAAAGATTCAAGATAGATCGTCCCAAGTAAAATTTGGTACGGATGAAGATTTAGAGAGTGTTATTACTTTTTTAGAGACTCGATTAAAGGATAGAGGCAAATTTCAATTTCAATTAGATAATACGCCTATGCGAATTACCAATGTTCTTTTCCTAACAGATGGTTCCGGTCGTCGTTTGAGACGAGATAGGTCGGCAGTGCGCGTATCTATGGTGTATCAACGCGAAAACCATTTTCAAGCTCAAATATCATATCGTGGTAAAACCGTTACAGCAAAATCTGGAGATCATTTAATGGAATTGGGAGAAATCTTGATGATAGACCAATCAAGAGTTATTATTAAAAATGAAGGAAAAATAATGGCTTACCCCGCACCAGGATCCGATTTAGAAAAACCAATAGAGTTGCAAAATTATGTTTTACCTAAAACACCCGAAAAAAAGATTGGGGTGCCTAAGACTGCCTCATTGAAAGAGTTGAAGACTTCAAAGGGTCAGCTTGTGGAAATTTTACCTGAAATAAATATTGATAATAGTGAGACAGATTTAAAGCCAGGCTTAAAAAAAGCTCCAGCCCTAATCAAATTAAGTAATAAAAGTTCTAAAAATAGCCGCATTGAAACACCCGCATTCGAGCGCGATCCAAATTGGAAAAAAACGATTCAATTATCGCTAGGGACAATTCAATTTGAATTGAGTGGTAAACCTGCAGGAAATACCTTTGAAGCGCTTAAAGAAAAAGCGATAACAAACGGTTTGAAGGATGAAATATTTAATAAACAATTTGAAGAAATTGGGTTTTTTGAATTCCAAAAATATTTGGAAAATAATCAGGAAACAATTTTTGCGCTAATTGAAAAAAATAATTAAAAGATATTACAAGGAAAAATAATGAAAAATAATTTATTAAAATATAGTATGGTTCCCATTTTTGCTATTAGCTTTCTATTCGCCCAATCGTCAGCTGGGACTATTGCTTCAAGTGAGGCGGAAAGTCCTACTTTGGTAACAATTCATGCAGAAGATGCCCATTTGCCTGGAATACTTTCTATTCTAGCAAAAGAAAGTGGATATAATATTGTTACAGATCCCAATGTAAATCAGCAAGATAAAATTACGATTCATTTAGACAATGTGCCCATTGAACAAGCTATCAACTTAGTTGTGAGAGCCGTTGGGCTGAGCTATGAAGTTGTTGGGAATTCTTTCCTTGTTGCAGAACCAAACAAACTCAGGGAAGAAGTGGGTGTTTCTTCTTATGTGCTTAATTTGAAATATGCCAATGCATTGGAAGTTCAATCCATGTTAACAGATATCACAAAGCAAGTTCAGGTTGATACGTCTGGAAATAAACTTATTATTAATGCTTCGCCGAAAAAAATTGCAGAAATTGAAGATATGGTTCTTCAAATTGATGTGCCAGCCATTCAAATTATGTTAGAAACGCGGTTGATTGAAGTTTCCGTGGATGCAGAAGAGCAATTGGGGATAGATTGGTCAAAAATCACATCCATTTCTTCTGTCATTGGTGAAAATGCCACACCCACAACATCCAACGATGGTATTCCGGGGGCAGGTGCAGCTACTGGGAGTCAACCTTTAGAAAAATTAAAATGGGGTTCTTGGGCGGACCAAACAATCATACCTCGATATTTCAGTCGCCAACTTATTGGATTTAATTTAGTCATTGATATGTTATTAAAGAGCAATAAAGCAGAAATATTAGCTAATTCTCGATTAACAACTTTAAATGGGCGCCAAGCATCCATCGATTTATTGGATATCGTTCCTTACATTTTAAGTTCCGGAGGCGTTGGCGGTCAAGTTCAAGTTCAACGCGAGGAAGTGGGGATCAAATTAAAAATTCTTCCTGCGGTGAATTTGGATGAATTTATCACAGTACGAGTTGAACCTGAAGTTTCATCCATTTTTGAGTTTATTGGGCCGGATAAAAATATTCCTAGAGTTAAAAGTAGAAAATCTTCTACGACGATTCGAGTTAAAAATGGAGAATCTGTTATTATAGGTGGTTTATTATCTCGAGATAAAAAGAATACAACTTTTAAATTTCCAGTATTGCATAGAATTCCATGGATTGGAAAAAAACTATTTATTAGTAATAATGTGGTGGAAAGAAAAACAGATTTAATTATTCAAATAACGCCACACATTGTAAAAGACAATTATACAGGCATAACAAAATCGTCAGACATGGAATCGTTTGAAAACGATTCGGTTAATGAGTCTAATAAGCCTTCACAAGATGGAACAGGGGAATAACATGAAATTATTAAATCATACAAAACAGATATTTATCGTTGTTGCAATGGGAATATCACTTCAGTTCTTTGGTTGTGATGAACGAATTGCAGTAGACGAAGATGCCAATTATACAATTACTATTACACAAAAAGCATTCGTTGGATCTACATATTCTTCCTTTTCGGATGAAAATGTTGTTGGTGAAGATGTTGTTGGTGAGGCTATTTCAACATTGATTGAAGCAAAATTAACAGATGAAGATGGAAAAGCCATCAAAGATAAAACAATTTATTTCTCAAGTAGAGATAATTACGGTTCTACGGATATAGATGAGGGGAAAACAGGCGAAGATGGCATCATTACTGTTGTCTATACAGATGGCGCTGGTGATGGTGCTGTTGACATTGCATCCACATCTACATTTGAAGGTGTAACCGTCACGGCCAAGTATTCTGATAAAGTAACTGCAGATGCCACATTCAATGTATATAGTTCACAAAATGATGTTTGGCCTTATGCGATTAATATTAGTACAGATAAACCGTCTATATTATTGGATGGAAGTGCAACAAATGCAAATATTTCGGTTACATTAGCAAACAAATTAGGATCGGCTGGTGGAAATATGACTGTTGAATTTTCAGCGGATAAAGGTGGGTATAATGCAAATGGAAGTAAAACAGCTACTCTGTCAACAGATACGGACGGAAAAGGAAGTATTGTTTTTGATGAAAATAACACTTTAGAAGATTTGGGCTTAGCTATGCTTGTAGCAAGCTATACGCACTCAGGGTTTGGAGCAACGGTATCTGATACAACTTATATTTCTATATCAGATATTTATACTGTTCAAATGAATACATATTCTGGTGCTTTCAATGAAAATAATGAATTTGTTTTAGTCGGTGAAGATATTGCAGGTGATTATTCGCAAACTTTATTGGTTGCATCTGTATCAGACACAGCTAATAATCCAGTTTCGGGTGTTGAATTAACAATGACGACAAAAGTATCTGGCGAAGATGTAGGCACAATCCAATATCTTAATTCAGTTACAGATTCCGAAGGGCTAATTCGTGCGTATTTTGATGATGGTGGTAATAGTTATTCTGATACGCCTGGAACGCCAAGCTTTGAAGGTGTTATTGCGAGTGCGACCTACGGAAATAATAATGATGTATCCATTCAATTTAACGTTTACAATCAGGAAGATGTGTGGCCATATTCGCTCATAATGACATCAGACGTCGATGTGATTTATATTGATGGTGGAGAAACAAAAGCTAAAATTACATCACGACTACTCAACGCAATGGGAAATCCTGTTGAAAATGTGTTGATTTCCTATGAATCTACATTAGGATTTATCCCGTCGGTTGGAAATGAAACAGATTCCACTGGTGTTGACTCTGTCGAATTTACCGATTTGGGTGATCCCAACGAAGTGGGTGTATCCGAGGTAACAGGTAGCTTCATTCACCCAGGGTTCCCAGGCAATAGCATTACAAATTCTTTAGAAATTTATATAGAAGATCAATCTTTTCAATCATGTGCTTTTATTGAAATTCCACCTTCAAATCCAGGACAAATTGTTGTAAGAGATGGGGGAGGAATTGAATCAACGACCATTAAAGCAGAAGTATATGATGATGGGGGTAACTTAATTGATTCACCCACACCCGTAACATTTAAATTAAATCCTGTGCTTGCGGGCGCTTATCTTGAAGATGCAGGCGAATCAGAAGTAACGATTTATACGGTTAATGGTGTGGCAACCGTTTCAGTTAATAGCGGTGCAGAACCGGGTGTTATTCGCATTGAGGTAGACGTGGATTGCGATGAAGATGGAAATGTGGATTTATCTGCAAGTAAAGATCAAGCTATTATTGCTGCTGGTGCTCCATACAATATTGAACCAGAATATGATCCTCAATCTACAGAATCAATTGGTGGTGGGTTTTACCAAACTGAAGTTGGGGCTATTGTTTATGACAAATGGTACAATCCAGTCGAATGTAGCACATATGTCTATTGGACAATCGATCCTACACCTCCAGATACAATAATTGATGCGTTTGTTCAAGGTGTTAGTTTTACCTGTAATGAAAATATGACGGGTGATACCTACGATGGTGTCGCATTTTCATCCATCACTTACTCTACAGATGCCATTGGTGATATTGGTCTTGTTTCAGCTACAACTTATGGTGCAAATGGAGACACAATTACAGCCCAAATTAATGAAGGAGACGGGGACGCTGTGATGTTTTTTGTCCCAGGAGCATTAACATTATTAGCTTCAACACAATATTGGGATTTTACTCTACCCACAGCCACGGATGAAGCTGAAATAACAATTACAGCCATGTTAATTGATTATTATGGAAATCCCGTTGTAAACGCACCTATTGCTTTCTCTGGGATGGGGGTTTCCGAATGGCGTGAAGTGGGTTACGAATCTTATACGGATGGAAGTAATAGTTTAGCCGCTGATGGTTGTTTCACTTGGCGAGATTATGGAGCCGATGATAATCCGGAAACATTAGATATGGGGACCTTTAATAATATGCATGATGCTTTTGATACAACAGGCAATGGCGAATGGGATGTAGCGGAAGTATCTGAAACCTTTGATGATTTTGGAAAAGATGGTATTGATGGCACATTTGATGAAGGTGAAAACAATGGAAAATGGGATGGATATCCTATGATTGATTGTGGCCCGCTTGTCCTTACGGACAAAGATGGTTTTGCTCGAATCACTGCCGTTTTCCCTAAAGAATTATGTTTGTGGCAAAGCACGGATGATGAATCTGGCTTATGTACATTTGAAGATTTCACTGGGTCTATTTCAGCTAATTTGATGATTCCGCAACAAACCGCAAGCGATCCTCTTGATATTCAATTGGTTAGATCTCAAACAAACGTAGGATGTCCATAAAATTATGACGACAAATTTCAATCCACAATTCTCCAAAATTGGAGAAATATTAATACATCTAGGGAAAATTAATGAATCTCAAATGAATGAAGCGTTAGCTCAACAGAAGAAGAGTCATGACAAATTCGGGCAAGCATTAATTGATTTGAATATTATAGAAGAAGACGACTTTGCTTCTGCATTCGCACTGCAATTGGGAGCGAAAAAAGCAGATAATTTTCTACTACTTGAAGCGGATGTTGCCGTTGCCGCCTTGATTCCAGAAGATTTTGCTCGATCTAATAGAGTTTTAGCTGTTAGTCGCAATGAATCCACTATTGTTGTGGCTATGGAGGACCCTGAAGATCTGGTAGCCATTGACTCAATAAAAAGATTAACAAACTTAAATCCAGAGCCATTAGTCGCAGGTGCTTCATTATTGGAAAAAGCGTTGGATAAAGTTTATGGTGATATCCAAAAAACAGCTGAAGTCAGCCAAACGATTGATGATATTAAAATTATTTCTGGAGATGAAGGTTCACAAGAAGTCGTTGATTTGTCTCCCGATAAAGCATCTGAAGAAGATGCGCCAATTGTCAAATTAGTGAATTTGATTTTTAAGGAGGCTATTAAAGAACGGGCGACAGATATTCACGTAGAGCCACAAGAAAAAAAGGTGATTATTCGAATCCGGATTGATGGTGTATTGCAAACGATTATGACACCTCCATCTACGTCTCTTAGTGGTTTGGTGACACGTATTAAGATTTTATCAAAATTGAATATTGCAGAAAAGAGATTACCGCAAGATGGGCGTTTTTCCATTAAATCATCCCAAAAAGACATTGATGTGCGTGTTTCTATTTTACCAACAGTCTATGGCGAAAAAATAGTCATGCGATTATTGGATAAAACGGGCTTTGATTTTAATTTAACCTCTCTTGGATTTCCTCAGGAAAATTTAAAAATATTTAAGAAAATTATCAGCCAGCCATATGGAATGGTTGTTGTTTCAGGTCCGACTGGGTCGGGTAAATCAACATCTTTGTATGCTGCTTTAAAAGAGATAAAAAGTGATTCAACCAATATCACAACAGTAGAAGATCCAGTTGAATATCAATTGGATGGCGTGAATCAAGTTCAAGTTTTTGAAGATATTGGATTAACATTTGGCTCTACATTACGATCGATTCTTAGGCAGGATCCAGATGTTTTACTTATTGGTGAAATCCGAGATGGGGAAACAGCGGATATTGCTGTTAAATTTTCACTGACTGGACACCTTGTATTCTCAACGGTGCATGCCAATGATGCAGCGGGTACAATCACGCGATTACTGGATATAGGCATTCAGCCATTTTTAGTAGGCTCTTGTTTAAATATGGTAATGGCTCAAAGGCTCGTTAGGCGAATTTGCAGTAATTGCAAGGAAGAGTATACACCAACGGCAGAAGAACTTGCACTGGTTGGATTAGACGTTTCAAAAGTGTCGGGACCTTTATACCATGGAAAAGGGTGCGCAGATTGTCGAAATACTGGGTATCATGGAAGAATAGCCATTTTTGAAATGATTCCAATGGGCAGGGATATTCGAAAACTTGTTTTTGAGAATGCGAATGAAGATGAAATAAGACAAAGCGCTTTGGATGCGGGAATGGTAACCTTAAGAGATAATGGTATTCGTCGTATTTTAGATGGAACAACCACAGTTGAAGAAATTTTACGCTCAACGGTAGAAGACTTTTAATGGCTGTTTTTCAATATCTAACCAAGGACGAGGATGGAAACCGTAAAGAAGGTGAAATCCATGCTGATTCCTTAGATATTGCCGCTCAAAAGTTATCAAGTGGAGGCATGGTTGTCGTTAACTTGAAAGAAGTGGATACAACATGGGATTTTCTGGGTCCATTTCTAGATGAAGTTTCCTTGTCCATTGAACGATTTAAAAACCGTATTCCATTAAGTAATATAGTTTTCTTTACTCGGCAATTATCAACAATGTTTTCCGCAGGACTGACAATCGAACGTGCCATTATGGGTCTTGCTCTGGAAGAAAAACATAAAAAATTCAAAAAAGTATTAACAAATGTTGGTGAAAATATTCGTAAAGGGCTCAACTTGTCTGAATCGCTAGAAAGACATCCGGGAGTCTTTTCCAATTTATTTGTTGCTTTAACAAAAGCGGGTGAAGTGAGTGGAAACTTAAATGATATTTTAGATCAATTGGCCACCTATTTAGAAAACTTGGATGATACGCGACGAAAAGTTCGTTCTGCAATGAATTATCCAATTTTCATGGTTGTTTTTCTTGCGAGTATGATTGGGGCAATGTTCATATTTATTATACCAAAATTTTCAGAAGTTTATGAACAGTTAGGGGCTGGATTACCTGGAGCGACAAGAGCTCTTGTGAATTTGAGTGATTGGATAAGTTTTCATTTTTACAGCATGTCTATGGTGTTGATTATGATCATTGTTGGACTTTGGCTTATTTCAAAAACCAAAAAAGGGGGCTATATCTTTGATTCTGTTTTTTTAAAACTCCCTGTTTTCGGGCCATTAATTGACCAATCTATATTGAATAAATTTTGCAAAACATTTGGAATACTTTTAGGAGCGGGGGTTCCAGTTTTAGATACAATGGCTTTATTAAAAAAAGTTGTAGATAATCGAGTTTACGAAAAAGCGATTGAAGATGCGGCTAATTATATTCGAGATGGATATAATATCTCAACAGCATTAAGAAGAACGGAAGTTTTTCCTTCCATTTTACTTCAATTAGCTTCCACGGGTGAAGAAACAGGTGAACTGGATTCTCTTTTAGATCGAGCTGCAGATTATTATTTTAAACAAGTGAATGCGCTTGTTGATAGAATGACTTCCTTAATTGAGCCCATTCTAATTTTAGCTGTGGGTGCAGTCATTGCTTTGATGGTGGTTATCACTTATTTGCCCGTATTTTATTTGGGATCAGCGTTGCAGTCTGGATTATAATGGATATTGTGAAAATTATTCTCCCTTTAATTCTTGGTGTGGCGGCTGCTTCAGCGATGAAATATGTTTTCATCTTTTTTAATGTAGAAAAACCTAAATCAGTATCAAATCTGCCAATTTATGAATTAATGATGGGTCTTTTATGGGCTTGGGCTTTTGTTAAACTCCCTTTATTTGAAGCAGGATTATTTTCAATAATTACATTAATCATAAGTGTCATTGCATGGATTGATTTAAAATCATTTAAAATTCCATTACTCCTTATCGCTCTATCAGGATTAATATTATTTGGAGCTATTTTAGTGGGGCAAATTCCATTATCGTCCGCATTATGGGGTTTAGGTATTGGCGCGATTATTCCTTGGGTTATTATGGTTGTTACATCTTTATTTACCAAACGGGATGGAATGGGAATAGGCGATTTCCAATTAGGATTCATTCTTGGCATTTGGTTAGGACCCGTTCGAATGGCACTCACATTATTTACAGCAAGTTTATTCAGCTTGTTAACATGGACATTTATTTCTTTGTCCTTGGGATTTGATAAAGACCGCGCTTTACCATTTGCCCCTTTTTTAGTTTTCGCAGGATTAGATATTTATATAGCTAGTTATTATTACCCAAAATTTTTCCACCATTTGATGATTTAATTAGAGAGGAATTAATGAAACACAAATTATTATTAATAAGCATTTTTACAGTAGCAGTCAGTTTGGCGGCGGATATTCCAACATCAAAAGTTGAAGATGGTTTTTCATTTCGAGGGATTCAAAATGGAAAACAAACAATCGGATTTGAAAATATCAACTTTTCTTTAAAAACAATTGAACATTCTGGCAAAGTATATCAGAAACCGGAATTATCATCTGCTGGATCTGTTGCTGAAGAAGGTGAACCGTATTTACCGTCAGTTACAACCTATTATGCTATTGAGCCTGGAAAAACATTCCAAGCTCAAATTGAGATTTTGGAATCTGAAGTCATTGAAAATATCAATATCATTCCGTTCCATGGCTGGGATAAGGATTCATTTGATCCCGAAACACCTTTAGTTAGAAATGCGTCTCTTTATTCTGTTAATCAAAATTTCCCTGATAATATTGTTCAAGTATCTGAACCTATCGTCATGAGAGAATTAACGATGGTTAAAGTGACTATTACACCTTTTCAGTATAATCCCGTCACACAAGAATTAACGGTTATTCATGAAGCTAATATTACAATGGAAGCTAATGGAACAATTGATGCAGGGTTTCGCCCAGCAACTCGTTCACGCGCTTTTGAGCCTATGTATAAATCATTGCTTGTTAATTATGAAGACTACAACAGAGATGGAGTCTCTTATCAGCGCCCATCTATTTTATATGTTATTCCTTCCAATATTGGCAATCTAATGTCAACGATTGAATTATTGATGGATTGGAAACACCGATTAGGGTATGAAGTCAATTATGTATCCAGTTCAAATGTTGTAAATAACACGACCAATTTAAAAAACTACATAGAAGATGCTTATGAAACATGGGATAATCCACCGGAATATGTGACTTTCTTTGGAGATGCTAGTGGCACGTATGATATTCCAACTTATTATGAAAATTGGAGTGGTTATAATGGAGAAGGAGATCATCCATATTCTCAATTGGAAGGATCCGATATTTTCCCTGAAGTATTTCTCGGAAGAATGTCCTTCTCAACTCAATCTCATTTAAACACGATTGTTTCAAAAATATTGAATTATGAATCTTCACCTTATATGGGAGAAGATTGGTTTACAAGAGCCTGTTTAGTGGGCGATCCATCTACATCTGGGATTTCATGTGTTATTACAAATGAAAACATTAATTCTATTTTAGATTTAAACGGGTATACTGATGTGAATACTGTTTATAGCGGATCCTTTCCTTCTCAAATGGTTAGTGGGATAAATGAAGGAATTTCATTTTTTAATTACCGTGGATATTACGGCGTAAGTGGCTTTACAAGCTCAAATGTAAATAGCACGACGAATGGATTTATGCTTCCCGTAGCAACGGTTATTACTTGTGGAACAGGTTCATTTGGTGGTGATTCCATTGCTGAATCATTTCTTCGAGCAGGAACAGCTTCTAATCCTAAAGGAGCTGTTGCAAGTATTGGCACAGCTACTACTGGAACGCATACCATGTTTAATAACTTAGTGGACATGGGTTTTTATTATGGAATATTTATAGATGAAATAGAAACGGCTGGTGCGGCTTTAATGCAAGGTAAATTGTATTTAGCCAAGGGGTATCCATCAAATCCAAATGATTTTGTGTCTATTTTTACACACTGGAATAGTTTAATGGGAGATGCTTCGCTTCAAATGTGGACTGAATTTCCATCTACCTTTAATGTGGATTATGAAAGTTGGGTGATGTCCGGGACAAACTACATGGATATACATGTAGGTAATGGGCCTGTTTCAGTTAAAGATGCCTGGGTAACCATTCTGAGAGATGGAGACATTTTTGAATCAGGATATACAAACCAATCTGGAAATGTAACGCTAAATATTCCTTCATCGGATGAAGGTGAAGTATTAATCACTGTTTCTAAAAGAAATCATGTCCCGTATCAAGGTTCCTTCCAAATATATAATCCCAGTGTGAATGTAAATCTCGTGGAAGATTATGTAACGTTTAACGATGATAACAATGGCCAGTCCTCTGGAAATAATGATGGAATGATAAATGGGGGTGAAACGATTGAGTTATATATTCCATTTAAAAATTATGGAAGTGAAACAGCCAATGAATTAAGTGTATTTCTTTCAACCGATAATTCTCAAGTAAATTTTGTGAATGGTGAATTAACAATTGGAAGTATCGATGTGCAGCAAATGGTCATACCAGAAACGCCATTTGTTTTAACCATAGAAAATGGTGTAAGTGAAGGAATAGATATTCCCATTATGGTGAATATTTCTGATAATAATGGCGGCTCATGGACTGGATTAGTTCATCTTCAAACCCGAGGTAATAATATTACAGCTCATGATGTGAATGTATTAGGAAGTAGCGATAATGTTTTAGAATCTGGGCAAACATCTCAAGTTGAAATAATTTTATCCAATAGTGGCTCAACGAATGCGGTCGCATTAACGGGAACCATTATTAGCCCTTCTCCCATGATTGAAATTGTGGATAATATTGGTACTTGGACCATGATTGGAGCAGGTTCTGTTGGATCAAATTCAACCAATACATTTGAAATATCTGTTTTAGAAGGGACAATCCCAGGAACAATGGTACACCTTATCATGTATCTAGAATCCAGTGATGGCTATGAAACGAATATTGTTGTGCCAATTCAAATTGGAGTTCCATCTATTTATGATCCCTTAGGACCAGATGATTATGGCTACTATATATATGACAGCGGTGATGCCTTATATAATTTGGCTCCGTATTACTCTTGGATTGAAATTGACGACCGCCAAGGTGGACTGGGATTTCACCTTAATTCATTAACGGATTCTGGTAACAATGGTGATGATGTTGAAACGGTTACTCTTCCATTTTCTTTCAAATTTTATGGACAATCCTATGACGAGATAAGTATTTGCAGTAATGGATGGATCGCTATGGGTGAATCCACTTTGGAATCTTTTAGGAATTATGAATTACCTGGACCAACAGGCCCGTCTCCAATGATAGCTGGTTTTTGGGATGATTTAAAATTAACGAATGGGGGGCGTGTTTATACGTATTACGATCAAGCAAATCATCAATATATCGTTGAATGGTCACAAGTTAGAACATACCAAAATAATTCAACAAACACCTTTCAAATTATATTGAGAGATCCCGCTTATTATTTTGGACCAACCGGCGACGGTGAAATATTGATTCAGTATAAAGACTTTAATAACACATCCTATGGCAATTATGGGTGGGGACAAACTCATGGAAATTATGCCACTGTAGGGATTGAAGATCATACAATGACAATTGGATTAACCTATACTTGGAATGACCAATACCCAACAGCCGCTATGGAACTTGGAGATGAAACCGCAATCCTTATTACGACACGCGGCAGTGAAGTTCGTTTATTTGGTGATTTAAATATGGACGAAGTGATTGACTTATTCGACATTTTAGGATTGGTTGATTATATTCTGGGTTCAGGGTCACCTATAAACCCGTATTTAGGAGATATTAACCAAGATGGAATGATCAATGTTCTTGATATGCTTGGTTTGGTCCAAATAGTGATGGGGTGGCAATAACGCTATAAAATATTTGGCTAATGACTGTTTTCCCATTAATCATACTTGGGTTTTTATTGTTATTCCTGTTGGGGGCAGGTTTGCTAGAATTCCAGTTTCATCAACGTGCGATTGCCACGATTCCTTTAAGAATTCATGTAAATGGAACTCGAGGTAAATCAAGTGTAACACGGCTTATTGCAGCAGGATTGCGTGCGGGAGGTTTGCGAACATTTGCAAAAACAACTGGTACTGCTCCTCGCGTGATTGATATGGATGGGAAAGACCGAATTATACATCGATTAAGATTACCATCCATTGGTGAACAAGTGAGACTAATGTCCTTTTTCTCGAAAGAAAAACCTGATGCAATGGTTATGGAATGCATGGCCGTCCAACCGCAATATCAATGGATAGCCGAGCATCAAATGATTCAATCCCATATTGGCGTTATTACAAATACGCGACCAGATCATTTGGAAGAAATGGGACCAACAGAAGAAGATGTTGCATTTTCTTTATGCAATACCATACCCGAAAAAGGGTCTTTTATCACTGGAGAAGTTGAGAAATATTCCATATTAAAGAATGTAGCTGATTCATTAGATACATCATGCAAATTATCAGATGAATCCACTATAACTGAAGATGAATTGAATGGGTTCACCTATTTAGAACATCCCCAAAATGTAGCAGTTGCGCTAGATGTTTGTAACGTAGTTGGGATCGAGAGAAATATAGCTTTAAAAGGGATGCAGAATGTGCAGCCAGACTTGGGCGCCTTAGTCGTTTGGAAATGCGGCTTTGGCGACAAAACAATATCATTCGTCAATGGAATGGCAGCCAATGATCCCGTCTCAACCTTACAAATTTGGAAATTTATTATTGACCGATATCCTGCAGAAGGTGGGACGTGTATTTTATTAAATTCACGTGAAGATCGCCCAGTTCGCACTCGGCAAATGATTGAATTAACGCTTGAGCATATAAAACCCGATCATTTTATTGTGCGGGGGAATAAAGTAAGTGCATTGTTAGATCGTCTTCACCACCATTCACCCATGACACAATTCCATACGATTGGATTAGACAAACCAACACAACAAACTATCAACATGATAGACCGATTGCCCAATGATTCTTTGGTTTATGCCATTGGGAATCAAGTCGGAGCGGGACAAGAAATATTAAACCAGTTAAACCGGGTTAGAGTAAATGGTTGAAGTTTCCATTGGTTTAGGCATTGTACTCAGTTTAATCTTATCTGAATCTTTAGGGGTTACAGCCGGAGGCATTATTGTTCCAGGATATATTTCTCTTTATTTACATGAACCGTTACAAGTATTAATCACGTTTGCGGTTGCTGCGATTGTATATGGAATTATACATTTATTAAGTAAAGTGATGTTTCTGTATGGGAAAAGACGATTGGTTTTAGCTTTGATTCTAGGCTTTTTTCTGGGATATATTTCTCGACATTTTATTTATTCCCCTTTTGATGAATTGTCATTTGCTGTGATTGGGAATATTATTCCTGGACTTATTGCAAATTGGATGGATCGCCAAGGAGTTGTGCGGACATTATCGGTTGTAATTGTAACAGCTGTCCTCGTGAAATTGCTTGTCATGATGTTTTTTGGGGGACAACTCTTTGTTTGATTATAAAAAACAGCCCTTTATTCCAATGATTCAAAAAACATCCACTCTAGTAGGTCTTGCCCTTTTAAGCATCCTGTGTTTCACATTTGCTATTTCTAATAAAGTAATTCATGTATCTCCTACATATGATTTAAAAGTAAAAGCCGCGGAACTTATGAAACAGGGTATGGCAGACCTTAAAAAAGCACGTATGGAAAAAGGAATTTTTGTGGATTTAGAAAATGATCCCAATGAAACTGGATTGATTGGAAGCCCTTTTAGTTTGACAACAACTGACGAAGGTGACTTAGACGCTAAACTTACCACGCTTGATCCAAATTTATCTGCTGCTATGGTTGAGTTATATCACCAAGCAGGACTCAAAGCGGGTGATACAGTTGCCGTTTTATTAACAGGTTCAATGCCTGGTGGAAATATTGCAGTGTTAACAGCCTGTGAAACGATGGATATAACCCCAATTACAATTACATCTGTAGGCGCTTCTCAATGGGGAGCGAATCATGAAGATTTTACATGGTTAGATATGGAAAAGCACCTTTATGATAATCAATCTATTTCATTTCGAAGTATTGCTGCGTCCATTGGCGGTAGAAATGATATGGGGAGACTATTGAGTCCTAAAGGACGTGAGCTGATTACTAAGAATATTGAATTACATGATTTGCCATTAATTCATTATAATCGGTTGAAAAACAATATTCAAGAACGATTAAGACTATTCTCGAATGTCAAAAATATTAAATCCTATGACGCATTCATTAATGTTGGTGGCGGTGTTGCAAGTTTAGGGACATCTTTTAATCACAGATTATTGCCACCGGGAGTGGTTCATCGAAATGATGTGACCGACATTACTCGTCCGGGAGGCATCGAAGGTGTTTTATCACATTTTGCAAAACAGAATGTGCCTATTATTCATATTTTAAACATTAAAGCACTTACTGAATCATTGAACCTCCCGTTTGCGCCCATCCCTCTTCCGGAAATTGGATCAGGTAAATTGTATGCTGATGAAACATATAATCTCATTATTACATTTATCGCTTTTTTGATTATTGCAGGTGCTGTGGTTGGAGTCGGTATTCATAGTAAGAAAAAAATTAAGGAACATTTATTGCAACATGAACCAGACAGTCTTTTATAGAAAAACCATCTTATCCATTTTTTGTATCCTATTTACAGGTACGCTAGATGCGAAATTATTGAAACCTTCAGAAAATGGGGAAAAGAAAGAAATACTGATTATTAATAAAAAAAGACGTATTTATTATCCTATTCAAGATGAAGGATTAGTGTATTCAGTTAATGGCCCCGTACGACTAGAATTTATTTCACGGTTCCCTGTTTTGAAAAAAAATAAAAAAAGTCATTCATTTCAGTACAAAATTATCGTGGATACTAAAGATACGATTCAAGTAAATCATCGTTACAAAATTCAAAAAAGGATTAAATCCGTTCAACATCCAAAGCATAATTATACTTATTCAGGAAATTATTTTATTAATATTCCAAAAGGGGAGCACCAAATTCAATTGCTCTCTTCGGGAAAATCTAAATACCCAGTTCTTTCGCGTGTTTTAGCAAAAGAATTTGAACAAGTTGGAGAAGATCAAAAACGAATCATTATGCCCATGGTTCATAAATCGGCTATTCCTTTAACTAT
Organism: Fidelibacterota bacterium; assembly: GCA_016784605.1. GTDB lineage: Bacteria > Fidelibacterota > Marinisomatia > Marinisomatales > UBA1611 > JABHGY01. Next base: position 26,722 of record JADHUI010000006.1, read on the forward strand.
CCAGGGTAAAAAGATGGCCTATTTTGAATGTTCCCAAGATATTCCGCTACAGATAGAATCCAAGGGACCTAAATTGATCAAAATATTAAGCCGGTTATCTTTTAATGAATGGATGGGACAAGAATCATCCTATCGTATTAGAGTTAGAAGTGGACAAAAAGTAGTTGGAACTTTCTATTTTAATACAGAAAGATCATCTGAAACAACCATACCTGACCATCCCGAATGGGTGCCGGGGAAATGGCGATCCTGTGAAATTAAAGTTCCAAAAGGGAAACATATTTATACGATTGAAGTTCTGGATGTAAATAAAACTGTTTTGGCCCGCTTTATTGAGTATTAAATGATAAAACAACTATCATCCTTATTCTTGATTTCAGCTCTTCTGAGTAATACGCCGACCTATTGGACTTTTGGGCTAGAAAATGGCTACGATTCAAATGTTTTACGTTTCTCTGAACTAGAAAAAGGAGAAGCTGATCTATATCCTGAAATTATGGGCGGAATGAATACATTTGATTCACATGTGTTGAAAGGGTCACTTTATGGTAAAAAAGATATTTTTTTAAAGGGGAATGCACTCACAATTACAGGATTAATAGGCCTAACAAATTATTCTCAAGTTGCTTTAAAACAATACGAATCCTATCATCTGAAAGTAGCCTATAAATTAGGGTCCTATAAAAAAATTGAATATTCCATTAATCATTTAGATCAATATTACTTACGTCATTATATCAATCGAGATATTTCATCCACATTTTTAGCGGCTTGTGCGTTTTCTGATCGAGATCAGAAAGTAGGTTTTTCACATCCTTTATTTAAGCGAACATGGGTAAATGTGTGGGGTGGGTATTTACAACGATATTATAATGCACCTTTTACAGAATTTGATTTAGATATTTATTATGGACGAATAAAATTAAATCATTCTATACGCCGGTTTGGGAAAGTCGGGTTTCAATTTGAACAGGGAAGAGCTCATAATAGCACTTTCCAAAATACAGCAAGAGCAAGCGATTTTGATCGAAGTTATTCTTATGCTCAATTTTATTTACCCTTGAGTAAAACAAAGCAAAACAAATGGACCGATGGAATCGGAGGGGCTATTCGAGCAGATATTCGATTATATGATGCTGAAAATTTGGGAGATCCACTCCATGCAGGCAGAAATCATGTGGATATGAAAATTGACTATTGGTTGAAGAAAAGTATAACTGAAACGATATCAATCAAATCAACAGTTCGTCATCGTTGGAGGAAAACGGACTCTCAGTTTGAGTGGGTAGAATCCCTAAAGAGTTTTAATCAATGGCAAGTTTGGTGCAAAATAGAATGGAATATGATTTATGATCAATATTAATAAAACTTTATTAACAAGTGTAATGGGCATCCTCCTTTTATCGGGATGTTTGGAACCTAAAACAGAATCCATATGGGAAGTGGAAACAAGATTTGTATTAGATACATCTGGTTTCTGCCGCTTTGTGGATATTCACAATGATACCGCTTATGTTGCAGCCGGACAGGCGGGGGTCCAAATTTGGGATTTGAATTCTGTCACAAAAATTATTGGCTTAGATCAATATTCGGCTTCCCAAGACTTAAGTGATATTGCCCAAATAGAATATGCACCAACAGTGAAGAAAATATTTGCTCTTGAGAATAATAGTCGAGTAGTCATTATGGATGTGATTCATGGTGATTCTCTCGCTGTTTTAGGTGAAGAAATGAGTGAAAAAACACGCGAAATCCGCATCTTAGAAGGGAGTGAATCTTACATCATTTTAGCGGCTGATAATGATGATGGGTTAAAATGGAATAAATTTGATTATTTTGCTGATTGGGGAATATGGTCTAATGTAGCAGGAGATGAATTATCAACTCCGGGAAAGCCCATGGGATTAGATTATTTAGATGGAAATATTGCATTAGCCGTCGATCAACAAGGTGTGGAATTGTGGCGATTAGATTCGCTGGGTGCTGACCCTGTATTTGTTAATCGATTAGATACACCAGGGAATGCTGAAAAGGTTACGCTTACGGAAACCGGTTTATTTGTAGCGTGTGATGATGCGGGCGCTCGGCATATTCCGTTAGCCGCATTCGTAGAATCGACGGGGAGAACGGAACCTGTGAATCCATACACACCAACACAATTTGCAGAAGATTTAACCGTTGACCATATTGCTGTTTCCGGGGATATAGCCGTATTATCCGTTGGGGGGAAAGGGATTGCCATATATGATATTTCCAATCCGAGGAGTCCCGAACCGAGAGGCATATTTGATGTTGGTTATACCTACTATTCCACATTTTGGAATGAATCTTTAGTTGTTTGCACGCGCGAAGGCTTAATTATTTTAAACATTATTCAATGAAAAGACGAAAGAAAATGATAAAAAATATATTACTATTATCCCTTTATTTTTGGGGCACCTTATTTGGACAGAATTTACTCGATGAAGCTGGTATTCCAATTCGGCAAGGGATTCACATCGAATGGTTTAAAACTGTGAGTCCTGGAACAGATGGAACAGCCATATTTGTTTGGTCAGATAACCGGTTTGGTCCACGGAATATTTTTGCTCAAAAAGTGAGTGGAGAAGGAGAATTACTTTGGGGAGAAGGTGGAGCCGTTGTAACTGATTTACCAGGAAGACAAGAAGACCCAGTCTCTATATCAGACGGAAACGGTGGTGTTTATATTGCATGGATTGATTATCGTTTTGACGCTGAAGGGGATGTCTTTTATCAACATGTAGATAGCAATGGGTATCGTTTATTAGAAGATAATGGTATTCCGTTAGCGTTGATTCCAGGGAGACAAATATCCATTAATATGTGTACCGATAGTTTGGGAGGTGTTTTTGTAACGTGGCAAGATAAACGTAATCAAATTAATGAAGATATTTATGGGACGCATATTTCTGCAAATCATGAAGTTATAGAACCAAGTGTGGGTGTTCCTATTATTATAGCTGGTGGAACTCAAGCCGAAAAAAGTATTGAATATGCTGGAAATCATGAAGCGTATATCGTTTGGTCAGATGCAAGAAATGGTGGAAATATGGATATCTATGGTCAAAGATTAGATATGAATATGAATTTACTGATGGCGACTGAAGGATTCCCCGTTGCCGTCACATCTTCACTAGAAACGCGCCCGCGGGTGACATATATGAGCAATAATCAGTCATTTGTCACTTGGAAATCGGGCGACGAAAGTTCAGAAATTTTATATCAAATAATGGATGAAAGTGGGTTCATCCTAACGGAGCCGGCTAAAGTTTCACAATTTGATGCAATTCAAAAATCTCCCCGAGTAAAAAGAAATGCGGATGGAGAAGTTTTCTTAAGTTGGACCGATTTAAGATATGATACAATTGATGGTCATATTTTCTTTCAAAAAATCGGATTAGATGGTTCCGTGTTGTGGGGTGATGGTGTTCAATTAGATGACTTTGGTGAAAAACACTTAAATGGTCGATTTGCACCAGATGAAAATGGTGGATTATACGTCGTTTGGGAGCGAGGAAGTAATCCTGATACAGATATTCCGCTTCAATATATTAATGAAGATGGGGATATGGTTTTATCAGACTTCTTTGTGACCAATGCTGATGGAAATCAAGATGCACCTAATGTGATTTTTTCTAATACGGATGGGCTCTTTACTATTTATGGGGATGCATCATCAGGAAGCGTCAATTTGTTTGTTAACAGCTATTTAAATGGCAGTAATCAATGGGCATCCGATATTTTAGGTGCGACGGGAATGGACGGCGATGTGAAGTATATACAAGGGTTTAATTCAAATATGGATGAAATCATTCTTTTGTGGGAAGATAATCGACACGCACAAAAAATATATGCAAATCGGGCTGTCAATGAATCTTTAGAAGTAACGAATGGAAATCAAATTACCTTTTCAGATGACGATGCTTCAGACGATGATTTATCTTATCCGGTATATTATTTTGATGGTGTCCATGTGTATGTTGCTACATTTGATGGGTCAGATACACCGAAATCAATGCGGATTAATAAATTAACAACCGATTTTGAAAATGTATGGGGCGATTCAGGTATAGCTGTTACAAGTATAGATGACCAACGTAATGGGATGCTCTTGGGGTTTGAAGAAAGTATTGGTTGCTTTTGGAGCGAATCAACCGCAATCAGCTTAGATATCCTATTCCAAAAGTATGATTCAGACGGGAATGCATTATTAGAAGAAGGTGGTAAAGTTTTATTGGATGGATGGAATGATGAATATGTTTTAAATGTATTCAATACGCCTGATAATAATATAATGATTGTTTGGCTCGATAATGCTTGGGGAAGTACAACCATTAAAATAAAGAAAATTGATTTAAATGGAAATTTAGCTGTTGGATGGTCTTCCAATGGAATAAATCTGAGTGAAACGGTTTACGATATTCAAGATATATCCGCTGAAGTCATTTCGGATGATGATGGCATTTTTGTCGTTTGGCGACAAACAACCACAACTGAAACAGAAATATTTGGACAAATTATCGATTGGGATGGAAATATTATGTGGGAAAACGGCGGTCTGTCTATTTCAAATGCAGAACATGATCAGGTTAATCCATCTATGGATGTAGATCCTATTGGAAAAACAGCTTTTATTGCTTGGGAAGATTTACGTAATGGGAGTGATTATAATGTATTTGGACAAGAAATAGATCTAGTCAGTGGAGAATTAAATGGAGAAGCCGTTCAATTTTCTGCAGACACAACACAACAACTGAAGCCGTATGTTAAAAATATATTGCAGGACCAATATCTCATTTTATGGGAGGATGGACGTGGATTTTGGAATAATGATCCTTTAATGACTGGTGGGGCTGACATTTATGGCAGTGGATATGCTACATGGAATGGAATGACGTCAGAAATAGATGGTTTTCCTGTTGTGGCAAACTATCACGAACAGGGACAAGTTGAAGTCACAAATTACAATCATGAATCGCAATATTTACTCCATTGGATTGATTTACGAAGCTCAGGTAAAGAAGATATTTATAATTATTACGGTCGAATTATTGAAGTGGCAGATTTACTAGACATTAAAGATGTGGATGAATATTGGGCCGATGATTTTACTCTTCATTCTGCATATCCGAATCCATTCAATGGAGCCATTCAGTTTGAATTTAATATGATGGGAACTCAACCAGTGGAATTTGCCATTTATGATTTAAGTGGACGGAAAGTAAATGATCGCTTGATTCTGCCCAACTCAGCTGGGAAATATCGAATTTCGTGGAATGGCAAAGATATGAATGGTGCGAATTTATCGAGTGGAATATATTTTTATCAATTCAAAGTTAATGAAGTAATAATAAAAGATAAAATAACATATCTAAAGTAAAACATGAATAGAATATTTGCTCAATACATATTGGGTTTCTTGTGTATCTCAATTGGATTAAGTCAAGAGCTCGATCCTCGATACCATTCATTAGACGAAATAAATGGGTATCTTGAATCTCTTAATCAGGATCCTGAAATTGATTCTTTTTTTCGAGTGGACACAATCGGGTATTCGTCCCAAGAAAGTTTGCCTATTTTAGCGGTCATTATTTCCAATAATGTAAATGAGAGGGAAGATGAAGCTCGTGTTTTATTTATTGGACAAGTTCATGCAGAAGAAGTGATTGGTGTTGAAGCTGTTTTACAATTAATTCATGATTTAACCTATCCTGAGCCATCGCAACAAAATCATGTTAATATTTTAAGAGCCAATCTCGAAATTTGGATTATCCCAACAGCCAACCCGGAAGGTTTAAATGTCGTCCATGATGGATTAGATATGAGTTTTCGAAAAAATAAAAGAGACTTTTCTCCAGGCGGTCCCTTTGCAAATGGGATATTTGATTATGATCCTTCCGTAGGAAATGATATAGATGGTGTGGACCTTAATCGTAATTTTAATTTTAATTGGGCATTTGGAGACACATTTTTAGAACCCGACGCCAGCGATTATGCTTCTCACTATGATTATTACAAAGGAGAAGAACCCTTTTCTGAAGGGGAAGCGGTGGCCATTCGTGACTTAGCGATTCGGGAGAAATTTCTTTTTTCGATTGTATGGCATAGTTCACGGTCGGGTCGTTTATCAGAAAAAGTGTTTACATCGTGGTTGTGGGAAGGAACAAAACCTTCGCCGGATCTGGTTTATGTAAAAACATTGGCAGATAACTTCGCTTCAGAAATCGAGACTGAAGATGGCTCTGGCTCCTATTTATCTGTCTATAGTGGATCCCGTAATGGAAAGTTACATGACTGGTTTTACCGTGAAACGGGTTGCATTCAATACCTCATTGAATGTGGAACATCGAACCTTCAACCTGACAGTACTTTATTAGAAAATACGATTGAGCGAATAAATCCAGCCATGTGGTACCTCATGGATAGATCCATTGGCTATTACATGGATGCATCTCAATTGACTGGGATTGTTACTGATGCATCCACAGGCACTCCTATTCAAGGTGCTATTATCAAAATACTAGAACACACTGGATCTGTACTAAAACCACGTAAAACGGATGAATTTGGACGATATAGACGTATTTTAGATATTGGGTCTTATACATTATCAGTTCGAGCGAAAGGATATGATTCTCAGACAATCAATGTGGTTGTAAATAATGCAGCTATTACACATCAAAATATTGGATTAAATCCAGCAGCCATGCATACACTTAATTTGACCCTTATTGATGAAGATGAAATGCCTTTGATATATGTAGGTTATTTGACATCAGAATTTGGTGTTGATACATTGACACTCGGCGAAGGCCTGAATACACTATATTTACCATCCGCATCTTATGATTTATTGATTCCCATCGGCGGGTTAATCATACCATGGAAACGATCATTTGATTTGGACAGAGATTTAGGTTTTACGGCACATTTTATAAATGGGGATCTACAATTATTAAGTACATCTTGGCCATGGGAGAATGCAGAAGGTCCGTGGGTGGCAGGCGATGTTATTCTTAAAACTCAGGAAGATCTTTATTATGAAAATGGAGATACAGCATTAACCGAACAATGGATGGAATCAGAGTTGGTGGACGTGTCGGGGAAAAATCGACTTGTTTTAAAAGTGGATCATCGATATGAAACGGAATGGGATAATGATCCTATCTCTATCTTAATATTAGATAATAATGATTCTCTTCTTGCACATAAATCGTGGACAGGTATGGCTTGGGAGAGTTTTCAAACAAATTATCTTACAGCTATACACGAAAGTGGGTTTGATAGTGTTAAAATAAAATTAAGTTTTCTACCAGATCAATCTGTGAATTATCATGGATGGGAGTTAGAAGGATTAACTTTGTTTTCGGTTATGGACGAATATCTTGGGACAACAATATCACAAGGGGGTATTACGCCAAAAATCCCCTTAACCTTAAATGGTATTTTTCCAAATCCATCCCGAGGACAATTTCAATTAGATATTGGTTATTGGCCCGGCGGAAAAGGTGGAATGGCTGTTTATAATCTTTTAGGGCAAGAAATAGCTCAATATCCAATAAGTCAATTGTCTGCTGGACGACATCTCATCCGATTTGACTTGGAGCAATCGGTGAATAAACTTTTAAGTTCTGGCGTCTATTTTATCGTTTTAAATACAGATAGGGAAATGGTCACACAAAAATGCGTATTTATGAAAAATTAATTTTAGTCGCCTTGATGGTGAGTTTCAGTTTTGCCAATGGTTTATCTTTTCGAGGAAAAACAACTGAAAACCTCCTTCAAGAAACGATCCCATTAGCGTTTCAACATTTTGTTGAAACAGAGTTGGATTTACCGCATTCGATGAATCTGAATCGGGGGAGTTATCTCATTATAGTCCCAGATGGTCTAGTCAATTATTTGGATCAATTTGTATCTTTTAAAAAATCGCAAGGGTTTGATGTGATCGTTTCTCTTCTTTCTGAAGCAGGGAGTAGTTCGGATAATATAAAGACCTTTATCGGGGCTACTTTGGCAGAAGACCCGATGTTAGAATATGTTCTCCTCATTGGAGATGTAGATGGATTTGCAGCTCTACCGTCCTTTTATTATGGACCTGCAAATGATGTTTCTGATCAAAAATTCACACATTTGCTTGGAGATGATATTGTCCCGGATGTCTTTATTGGAAGAATGTCCGTTGATAATTTGACGGACTTAATTGTTATTCTTTCAAAAACAATGAAATATGCTCGAGATCCATTAGCCTTCAATCAAGATTGGTTGAATCGAGGATTGGTTGTAGCTGGAAATTATAGTAACACATATCCGATTCCCATCACACCCAAGTGGACTTCTTATTGGTTGCGAGATGAATTGCTTGATTTTGGTTATTCAAATGTGGATACTGTTTTTTATCCTCCAGTCCAACAAGGCGCTCCCCAAATTATTTCTGCAATAAATCAAGGAGCGGGCATTGTGAATTATCGTGGATGGGGAGATGCCAATGGTTGGCATTATCCTGAATTCCATGTGAGTGATGTGAATGATTTAAATAATGGATGGCTTACACCTGTATTTTTGAGTTATGTGTGCAATTCCAACGATTTCGCCAATAATGTAGATCCGTGCCTTTCAGAAGCAGTCACGCGAGCAGGAACTCCATCCGTGCCGAAAGGGGGCGTCGCTTTTGTCGGCCCATCCGATCTCCATACAAGTACAAAATACAATAATATCATTAATGCCTATATGTATGACGCTATGCTAAACCATCAAGTGGTAGAATTAGCCCCAGCCATGTTAGCGGGACAATTGGGGTTACAAAAAGAATTTCCAGAGCAAGATGATGCAGGGGAAGCGCAAGAGTTTTATACCCATGTTTATAATATTTTAGGCGATCCGTCTTTACAAGTCTATACAGGAACACCAAATTTATTTTTATTTGATATGGATCCAGTCTATGAAAATGATGGCCTTTTAGATATTCGACTCACAAATGAAAATGAGCAAATGGTTGCCAATGCTGTTATAAGTGTTATGGCAAATGGAGAAATCGTCGCAAAAGGATTAACCGATAATACCGGACGGTTTATAGCCAGTGTGGATGTCCAAAATAGTGTAGAAATAGACATTTATGCAAATAAGAATGGTTTTATTCAAGGCCATTCCGTTGCAAGTGTTGAAAATGCAACATCGGATATTCATTTAAGTCAATTAACTGTTTTATCTGAAGATAATGGCGAAAATGTAGCATTAGGTGAATCCTTTGAACTTTCAATCACGCTAACAAATAATTCCAATAATGTGGCAGGTGGTTTTATAGGATCGTTATCGTTTAATGCTGGAGTAGAGCCTCAACTTATCGAAGTAAATATTCCTGAAATAAATTCAGGAGAATCAACTATTCTCGTTATATCTGATTTGGTGATTTATGAACCTTTGCACTCTAACGGTGCCACCGCTCGACTTACGGATAATAATGGAATAAAAATGGGTGATCTTGTTATTCCTATAATTATGCCCATTTTTGATATTTCATTTGGAAATACTGACGTTACGCCGAATTCATTATTTACACCTGTTTTATCCATCCAAAGTTATACGAATGCAGATTATATTGATATTTGGGTTGATATCTCCTGTCTGAATGATTCCATTGATTGTGTTTTGGGACCGAATGATGATTCCCAAGATAACATAACATCCATATCAGCGTTTGAAGAACAATTGTTTACAAATTACGCCGATATTGGTTTGGGGGATATTTCTTACGGAAGTGATGTCACTTTCTTGGTGGAATTTCTTAAAGATAATCGTCTATTATTTAGTCAAGAAGTTTCGCTACACATTAAACCCCAAACTGAAAATCTTCCTGTTGCGCCATCCAATTATGGTTACTGGGCTTTTGATGATACTGATGCCGGTTTTGATCAAACACCTACTTTTGATTGGGTTGAGTTAGACCCATCATTTGGGGGAACAAACGGAACTGAATATCTTTTAGATGATGATGATCATGTCGATGTTTCTTTGCCATTTACATTCCAATATCATGGTCAAGAGTATGATGGACTAACCATTAGTTCAAATGGATGGGCTTCTTTTGAATCCTGTTATATAGATTATTTCTGGAATTATACCATTCCCATGTTTATGGGGCCAAAAGCATTATTAGCTCCTTTTTGGGATGATTTAGAAGTCGTGGATGATAATTGGATTCGCGTCTATACGTGGCATGATGAAATCAATGGCCGATTTATTGTGGAATGGTCGCGCGTATTAAACGGTTATGACGAAGTGACAGAAGAAACATTTGAAATTATCCTTTATACGCAAGAAGCAATGTCAACTGAATCTGGCAATGGTGTAATTGATTTTCAATATTTAGAAATTGATGATGTAGATGTAACAAAAAATTATGCCACAGTGGGTATCGAATCTCCAGCAAAAAATGATGGAATACAGTATGCGTTTAATCATGGATTCGCATCAGGAGCCGCTCCACTTGCGAATGAGCGAGTGATTCGATTTACAACAAATGCTCCAGATAATTATGTGGCACCATTGGCTGTTGGCCCTGAACCCATTCCTACAGGATTTCATCTTTCATCTGCTTTTCCAAATCCGTTTAATCCAACGACGCATTTAAATATTCATCTTCCAGTAAATAGTTTTGTATCTGTTATGATTTATGATATAATGGGCCGAGAAGTAACAACACTTATATCAAAATGGATGAATGGAGGAAATCATTTAATCAAATGGAATGGCAAAAACCATTTGGGTGAATCTGTAGCTTCTGGAACTTATTTCATCGTGGCTAAACAGGGAAATAATACTCAAATTCAAAAAGGATTGTTTTTAAAATAATTTGTAACATTCAGGCTATAGTTACATCCAATGGATAAAGGAAAATATTATGATTAAAGTATATACAACAAGTTGGTGTCCTTACTGTAATAATGCAAAACGGCTATTATCTGAAAAGGGCATGAAATATGAAGAAATTAATATTGAAGAAGAAGGGATCAGTCGAGAAGGTTTAGTTGAATTAACGGGGGGTCGATCTGTACCACAAATAGTCATTAATGATAAACCGATTGGTGGATACGATAATTTAGTCAAACTCGATCAAGCTGGGGAATTATCCGCCTGATTCTTTCTCGTAAAACTGTCTTTAATATTGGCCTACTTACTGTTGGCTTAGTGGGGTGGACATCCTGTTCCTTTTTTAAAGTAAATATAGACCCCATTGGCGATTTACCCTCCCTGAATGCTCATATTTTAAATACTCAGGATTGGCTCCAATCTGCTCAAAAAGAATATGATTCTTTTCAAGCCATTTTAAAGGAAGAGCAAGCGGTAAATATCAAAAAGAAATTCAAAATTTATCAGCAATTAAAAGCATTGAATCTTCGAATGGGTAAAGCATTATCGCATATAACCATTACATTAGATGAACAAAAGAAAATGGCTCTGGAATTAAAAGGACAGCCGGGATTAGTATTTGTTGACTCTACATCGGGAGAAGCACATCCATTATTAGATTCATTCGTGTCGAATAAACAAAGTATTATTCAATCACAATCTGTTTATGAGAGTGGAAAATTAAAATGTATCAAATTATTCAAAAAACGAAAAAAGCGACTTGTTTTTATTCGAGACCAAATAAAACCATGGCAGAATGAAGTAGCTGAATTAGCATTAAAACGGCATGAAATTCGTGAAAGTATGATTCGATTTGAACATACCCTAGGTGAAGCCGTTTTTCAGCAGGAAAATGATTTGTATCAGAAAAATATTTCTGATCTTTCCAGACGATTGAATAAAAGAATAAAAGCACTCAATCGATTTGAAAAAAATGTCAAAAATATGAATGGAATTGCTAAAAGAGAAGTAGGCGCTTTGGTGTTTATGACTCCGATTAATGACTCAAAAAAAGAGTATGAAAATCGATTTGAACAAGACTTAATACATTATAAAGAAACATTAGACGAATTAAAGAAAACGTTTGAATCGTTATAAATGATGCTACCGAATAATCGTCACTTTTTGATTAAAAGATTTTTCCTGTCCTGAAATGTGAATAAAATAAATGCCACTGGGCACATTTTGCCCAGATGTGTTTTTACCATACCAAAAAAATTGATCTGACATAGGTTCATCATACGCTTTTGAGAATGATTGAATCCATTGCCCTAATACATTATAAATGTCAATATGAATCGTTTGGGGTGTTATAACAAGTATATCCATATTCATTGAACCGGATTCATTGGTTGAACGATAAAAGGGGTTAGGCGATAACTGAGAAAGACTATAGTCTTCTGAATATCCTTCCGATAAAACCAAATCAAATGAATAGGATGATTGAGCGTCTGTACTTGCTGTTACAACTGCGGAAATCCAGTCGATCCCTAAGTCTGGATCTATATTAATGGAAACTCCATTCCGTACAACAATATCACCATTATCGAGTGAAAGGATAACATTCAAATCTAAATCTACATTTGAAAAAGACTCCCCCATAATCGTTAAGTCCATGGGGTCATTCGTATAAATCGAAAAATATCGACTTCCATAATCATATACGGGGCTAGGATGTTCAATACTTGTTTCACCCGTGAAATAATAGGTTCCGGAATTGGATGGGTAAGAAATAGGGTAATCTGACGCTTCTTCGTATGTATAAGGTGCATCAGATTCATTGTTGGCTAAAAGTCGATTAGCGATAGCCATACTGGACAAAGCATATTGAAAAGTGGAAGAATGTTCTTCTAGCCCATCCTGAATGGCAGCGAAATCTTTTGGATGATCTTGGCTTCCATAGGATTTGGAATGATTCCAAATATGTCGAATCGTTTCATGTCCGCCAATATGTTCGCTGATATATTGAAAAAAGATGAATGAGCCGTAGCATCGAGAACAACCATTGGATTCATCATTAAGGGATTTTTCTGGGCGACTAAACCATGAGTTCATGTATCGATATAAATCATTGATATGATCATAGATTTGATCTTCGGCCCAGACTGCGGTCGCTTCCATCATCCATATTTCTTCATAGCAATTATAACCAAATTGGATGGCATGATAAAATTCATGAGCAGCCGTTACTTGAATATTTTCTAATTCAGTTTTATCCTGAAACCAAGATGCATTATAGTTATTTCGGATTTCGATATAACTGGCGCAGGCATTTTCATCCGTTGCACCCGATGTTGTATAAGCTAATCCATAATATTGCGAGGGAAGATTAGACACATAAATATCATATTTAGACGACCCACCTTGTAAGCCGTCAGTGGGCGGTGCATCATAATTCATGGAATCCACTTCTACGGACCATACATATTCAAATACATCTGCCACTTGATTGATATAATCTGGAATGCCATCAAAATCTATGTCTTCGGCTAATACAGCATGAGACCCACTTAAATCATAATGTATTGCAAAATGGTTTGTTTCATAAATAAGATTTAAAGAATCATTTCTTAAATGAGATACATGGTTTGATTTAAATCGAAAACCTAATTTATTTAAATCTTGTTGAGTTTTTTCTGATAAATGATTTCCGTTACGTAGAATACCCAAAATGTGTGGTGTCCCATCAGCGGGTCCATGTTCCATCGTTTTAAATCCGAGCAGATAATCGGCGGATATGTTTACCAGTGGCTGGTTAGCGTAAAGGGGCAGGACAAGAATTAAGCCCAAGCCAAATAGTAAATATTTCAAAGGAATGTTTATTTTTTTCGTTTAAAAAATCGATAATACAATCCCATGAGAACAAGTCCAAATGCGTAAAAAAGGGCAAAATAGAAAAAATATTCTGACATGAATTTGTAACCTTAAGTATGAAGTGTTTTTTTACTAAAATATCTTATCTAGAATATACGTCGTTATAAGAATGATTACGCCTGTGGATAATTCATTATTTTGGGATTCGGGATCTTTCTCTTGTTGAACCAATCCAGATACCGTCAATGTTGTCCCTAAAAAATAGCCAATTGTTTTAACTCGTTTCCAAGAAAAGGACATTTCTGGTTCTTCTGGTGGAGTCTGAATAACAATATCCTTTCTTGTACCAAATTTTTTATCGGGAGGTCTTTTTTTATCTGCTAGGAAAGGCACTCTTTCAACAGGGTAGCGCAATGAAACAAGGATTTCCGGTGGAGAATCAGATAAATAAAATTCATATTGATCAACGTTTTTTGCCAGTTTAATGCCAATTTGTGAAGATTCGTCCATTGTGATTGTTTGGAAATCTCGTACTGGGTATTTGAATGCCGTTTTTGCTAATCGGTCAGAATCGGCCACGGCATCGTATAATGTGACATAAAACCATCCATTAATTGCATTCCATCCTGTAATATTATCCTGCGGGATAGATTGATCTAAACGAATGGTCATAACGAGCCCATTTTCTCTCGTTTCAATCCCAACAGAACGGACTTCTGCTTGAGCAACCAATAAATGGGTGAGTCCAAGCCATAAAACGTACTTTAAAAAGGGATAATTCATCTTAGAAAATTAATACACTAATCGTTAAAAATAGTTTCTTATAAAATTAAGGTTAAACGAATATGGAATAATAACTATTTTTTTAAAATGTCATTGCGATCCAAAAATGAAAGCATTTGTCGTCACATCTAATGATGATGTAATTTCAGCGTTCAAAATATAAGGAAATTTATGGCAGGACATAGTAAGTGGGCCAATATTAAACACCGTAAAGGTGCCCAAGATGCAAAACGTGGAAAAATTTTCACAAAAATAATTAAAGAAATTACAGTAGCTGCTCGAATGGGAGGCGGCGATCCAGGCTCGAACCCACGTTTACGTAAAGCTGTTTCTAATGGCCGTGCCAATAATTTACCTGTTGATAATATTAAGCGTGCAATTCAAAAAGGAACAGGTGAATTGCCAGGTGTGTCCTATGAAGAAGCAACATATGAAGGTTATGGTCCGGGAGGTGTTGCAATCATGATGGAAATTATCACCGATAACAAAAATCGTACTGTAGCTGAGATTCGCCACCTTATGAGTAAGAATAATGGAAATTTAGGCGAAAATGGAAGTGTTGCATGGATGTTCGATCGTAAAGGTCAAATTATTATGGATGCATCCGTTGGAGAAGAAGATGCGGTTTTTGAAGATGCTCTCGAAGCAGGGGCAGATGATTTTGAATCCGAAGATGGTTTATACACTGTGGTAACGGAACCAACAAACCTTATGGATGTTCGAGATAGGCTAGAAGCAAAAGGCTATGAAATTAAGAGTGCCGAATTGGATCTCATTCCCAAAAATCTACAAAAAGTTGAAACGAACGATGTGCCAAAAATATTGAAATTAATGGAAGCATTGGATGATAATGATGATATTAGTCATGTATATGCCAATTTTGATATTGATGAATCAGATATGCCGCAGGAATAAATGTGGTTCGAGTGATAGGGATTGATCCGGGAATTGGGGTTACAGGGTTTGGCATTGTTGATGGACAAAATGGAAAAACACGATTACATAGTTATGGCACCATTACACCTCCCAAAAAAGATTCAATTCACATACGATTAAAATATTTATACAATGAAGTTCAAAAATTGATAAAAACGTATCAACCATCTATTATGGCTATTGAAGATTCCTTTTATAGCAAAAATGTGAAGTCAGCTTTAACATTAGGCCAAGCCCGTGGCGCACTTATGTTAGCAGCCGCTAATGAAGGATTAGATGTAAAGCAATATGCACCTAGAAAAGTAAAACAATCGATTACGGGAAATGGTGCTGCAACAAAGGAGCAAATTCAATTTATGGTTACTCAAATTTTAAAATTAAAAACGCCTCCTAAACCATTAGATATAACCGATGCTATTGCCGTAGCTCTCACCTATTATAACCAAGCCAAATTTGAAACATTATGATTGAAACTCTAACGGGCATTATTCAGAAAAAAACGCCACACTACATAGTTGTCAATGTTGGCGGTATTGGACTTAAATGTGTATGTAGTATTACCACGATGCAATCCATTCCAAAAGAAGGTGAAAAAGCAACGCTATCAACTTATTTGCACGTTAGAGAAGATATTTTAGATTTATACGGATTCAGTCATGAAGAAGAAAGAAAAGCTTTTTTACTTTTAATCGGTATTAGTGGTATTGGGCCAAAATTGGCCATTACAATATTATCGGGCATAAATACAGAAAGTTTAAAAAATAAAATTGTCGCAGGAGATGTAAGTGCTTTAACGGCTATTTCAGGTGTGGGACCCAAAACGGCCAAAAGAATTATTATTGAATTAAAAGAAAAATTTATCAAAATGGATATTGATTCATTGGGTTTTGATGAATCTGGTGAGTTGGAATCAAGACTTGTAAGGGATGCAGTTCAAGCGCTTGTGTCTTTAGGATATAAGCAACAAATAGCAAGCCAAATTCTAAGGCAAATGGAAAAGGACGGGAAGACTGAGGGGGATTTAGCAACAGTGATAAAACAAGCATTAGCCAAAATAGGATAAAAAATGAAATTAGCAAACAGATTAGAACAACTCGGAACTGAAACAGCTTTTGCCGTTTCTTTATTAGCAAAATCTTGGTCAGAAAAAGGGCACAGAGTTTATCCCTTTCATCTGGGAGATATGAATTTGCCCACACCGGAAAATATTATAGAAGCTACCATCAAAGCCATTCGAAATGGTCATACAGGATATGCTCCGGCACAAGGTATCATGCCATTAAGAGAAGCATTAGCCCACAACATTGGTTCTATGCGTGGCGTAGAATATACACCTGAAAACGTGGCTGTACAACCTGGCGGAAAACCAACAGTATGGAAATTTATAGCTGTAGTTATGAATCCAGGTGACGAAGTATTATACCCTAACCCTGGATATCCAATCTATGAATCGCAAATTGAATTCCAAGGCGGAGTTGCTGTTCCTTATGGATATACAGAAACAACATCGGGATTTGCCATTGACCTAGAAAAATTAGAAGCATCCATTACACCCAAGACAAAGGCGATTATTTATAATAACTATCAAAATCCCATTAGTGCAGCGTCATCAAAGGAAGAAATGGAAGCCATTGCCGCTTTAGCCATAAAGCATAATCTTTGGGTTATGGCGGACGATGCCTATTTTGAAATTCGGTATTCTGACTCGGACCCATTATCGATTGTTTCAATTCCTGGCATGAAAGAACGAACCGTAATTTTGTATACATTTTCTAAAAAATATGCGATGACAGGTTGGCGCCTAGGTGCAACGATTGGTCCAAAACATTTTATTGATATGGTGGCAAAACTCAATGTAAATGATGAATCGTGTTCAAACCATTTTATCCAACACGCCATGGTGGAAGGTCTCGTTGGAGACCAATCGGGGTTTCAAGCTATATTGGCAGAATTAAAACGTCGTAGAAATGCTGCAGTTAGTGCATTAAATGAAATAAATGGCATTTCAATCCCGACACCTGAGAGCACATTCTATTTGTTTCCAAATATATCGGAAATAATGGATCGAAAAGGATTTACAAATGTAGGCCAACTACAAGAGGGATCATTAGAGAATACAGGTGTATCTTTTTGTACGAGAAACCATTTTGGACGTCCCATTGATGGTGAAAAAGATTGCTTTATACGATTTGCTTATTCGGGTATTTCAGTTGAAGACATTCAAGAAGGTTTAGCCTTATTAAAGACCTATTTTGAACAATCATGAATTAAAAATATCCCCCATCCACAAACGCCATTTAGCCTTGGACGCAAAGATGGTTTCATTTGCCGGATATTCAATGCCAATTCAATATGAAGGCATCGTTAGTGAACATGAATCTGTAAGAAATACTGCTGGACTTTTTGATGTAAGTCATATGGGCGAAATAAGTATTTCCGGATCAGAAGCAGAATCCTTTTTAAATAAACTAACGATTAATGATGTATCTAATCTTGAAATTGGTCAAGCGCAATATACAGCAATGTGTAACGAAAATGGCGGCATTATTGACGATGTGATTCTCTATAAATATAATAATTATTATTTGATGGTAACGAATGCGGCGAATCATGAAAAAGATTTAGAATGGCTCAAATTGCATCAATACAAAAATGTACATATAAGAGATATAAGCCAATCTTTAGGATTAATAGCAATTCAAGGTCCCAAATCGCGTGAAATATTGCAACAATGTACTTTTGCCGATTTAAACCAAATTTCTTTTTATCATTTTATTGAAGCCGAAATTTCTGGAGCAAGCGGAACGATTTCTCGTACAGGATACACAGGGGAACTCGGGTTTGAATTGTATTTTGATTCAGATAGTATTGGAACTATTTGGGATAATATTATGAATGTGGGTTCATCCATGGGACTTAAACCCGTTGGTCTTGGCGCGCGAGATACGCTGCGAATGGAAATGAAATATTGTTTATATGGAAATGATATTAATGAAAATACGAATCCTTTTGAAGCGGGGCTTGGGTGGATAACTAAAATGAATAAAAATTCATCATTTATAGGTCAACCTGCATTAATTGAAATAAAACCAAAATTATCTAGGCGATTCGTTTCATTCGAGATGACAGAACGTGCAATACCTCGCACAGAAAATATAATTTATTGTAATGATGAACAAATAGGCATAGTGACCAGTGGCACCCAGTCCCCATCATTAAAGAAGGGAATTGGGCTTGGTTATATCGATAAACCATTTGATAAAAAGGGACAAGTTATTGAAATCGATATCCGAGGTAAGCGAAAAGAAGCTATTATTGTAAAACCACCTTTTTACAAAAATGGATCTAACTTGAATTAACAATTTGGCGTAAACGGCCATTCGTTTGACAATAAACCTTGTTTTTTAATCAAAATTAAAATTTGTCTTATGAAAAAGAGCCGTGTAATTTCCAAGGCTCTAAACCTATTGAAAAACTATGTTTGACCAAATAACAGATAAATTCGATTCCGTTTTCCGAAATCTTCGTGGACTAGGAAAAATAACAGATCGAAATATAAACGAAACTACGCGAGAAGTACGCCGTGTCCTATTGGATGCAGACGTTAATTTTCGTGTTGCCCGTGATTTTATCAAAAGAGTACAGGAACGTGCTCAGGGAACTAAAGTTACAAAATCTGTAAAACCAGGTCAGCAGTTTATAAAAATTATCCATGATGAAATGGTCCAGCTATTGGGTGGGTCTGCTCAAAAATTAGAATTAAATCAAAGTCCATCTGTTATTCTGATGGCAGGTTTGCAGGGGTCTGGTAAAACAACATCATCTGCGAAATTAGGTTCATTATTAAAGAAGCAAGGTAAGACTGTTTTATTAGTCGCGGCAGATGTTTATCGTCCTGCAGCGATTGACCAATTGAAAAAAATGGGAGAAAAAGCAAATTTACCTGTCTATGATGAAGGAGCTGGAAATCCAATATCTATTTGTAAAAATGCGATTTCACACGCGAAGTCAAATGAGATAGATGTGGTAATCTTGGATACAGCTGGTCGGTTGCATATCGATGGTGAAATGATGATGGAAATTCAAGCCATTGCTGAAGATTCAACACCCGATGAGATTTTATTTGTTGCGGATGGCATGACTGGCCAAGATGCTGTTAATTCAGCGAAAATATTTAATGAAGCATTATCCTTGTCTGGTGTAATATTAACCAAGATGGATGGTGATGCGCGAGGTGGAGCTGCAGTATCCATTCGGGAAGTCACAGGTAAACCTATTAAATACATCGGTATATCTGAAAAATTAGATGGACTACAGCTTTTTGAACCTAAACGAATTGCCGATCGTATTTTAGGATTTGGCGATGTTGTGACTCTTGTGGAAAAAGCACAAACAATTGTGAATGAAAAAGATGCAGAAGCTCTTCGAAAGAAGATGATTAAAAACACTTTTGATTTAGAAGATTTTCGCAATCAAATGCAACAATTGAAGAAAATGGGTTCTATGAAGCAATTGATGGGTATGATGCCTGGTGTCAATCGAAAAATGTTAAAAGGAATGAATTTAGACGATAAGCAAATGGATTGGACTGAGGCGATCATCAACTCAATGACTCTTTTTGAAAGATCAAACCCGAAAATGATTAATGGCAGTCGTCGGATGCGAATAAGTAAAGGATCTGGACGACCGGTTCATGAAATTAATGCACTTATAAAACAATTCACAGAAATGCAGAAAATGATGAAAAAATTTGGTAATATGAAATCACCAAAATTCCCAGGAATGGGATCTTTTGTAGGAATTAACTAAGGAGAAACGCGTTGGCGACTAAAATTAGATTTAAACGTATTGGAAGACGAAACAGACCATTCTACAGAATGGTTGCTATTGATTCTCGGAAACGGCGAGATGGAGCAGCTATAGAAGAATTAGGATGGCTTAACCCGATTGATAAAGAAAAATCATATTCTTTAAAGGAAGATCGAATCCTTTATTGGCTTGGTGAAGGTGCTACACCATCCGATGCTGCTCATGCATTATTGAAAAGAGCTGGTATTGCTTATAAGTGGCATTTGATTAGCCAGGGTTTAGATACAGCAACCATTCAAAAAGAAATGATGAAATGGTCAATGAATCGTGAAGATATTATTAAAAGCAAAAATGAACGTGCAGAAAAGAAGGCAGAAGAAAAGTTAGCTGCTGTAGCACCTGCTGAAGAAGAAGCACCTGCCGAAGAAGAAGCACCTGCTGAAGAAGAAGCACCTGCTGAAGAAGAAGCACCTGCTGAAGAAGTAGCACCCGCTGAAGAAGAAGCACCTGCCGAAGAAGTAGCACCTGCTGAAGAAGAAGCGCCAGCTGAAGAAGAAGCACCTGCCGAAGAAGAAGCACCTGCTGAAGAAGAAGCACCTGCCGAAGAAGAAGCACCCGCTGAAGAAGAAGCGCATGCTGAAGACGAAGTACCAGCGGAAGAAAAAGCATCAGCGGAAGAAGAATAAACTGGAAATTTATCTAGTTTAGATTGAATGTTTAGCTGATTGGAGGAAGCCATGCAGGAATTCATTGAAAATGCAGTAAAACTATTAGTAGATAAACCGGATGAAGTTCAGGTGAATGTTGTAGAGACTGAGCAACGGATTATATATGAATTGACAGTTGGCGAAGGCGACTTTGGAATGGTCATTGGAAAACAAGGTAGAAATATTTCTGCAATACGCACAATTGTATTCGCTATCAATGCCAAAGAAGGTGGTAAAAGAGCTCGACTGGATATTATAGACTAAATATTTTTATATGTCACGAATTCACCCCATAGCAAAAATCACAACCACTTCAGGGTTAAAAGGAGAAGTTCGGCTACGTCCGCTTTCTCGTTACTTTGAAGAATATGTGAAAGATAAATCGTTAATGATTGGTTTCTCACCCGATACATCTACAGACTTGTTGGTTGAAAAAACCATTGGTTCGGGTAAAAAAGTTCGTTTCAAATTTGAAGGGATTAATTCAATTGATGAAGCTGAGAGGCTTATTGGTCAAACAATTTTTGTTGAAGCATCTGATTTTGATGCTATTAATATGATTTCAATTGAATTGATTGGTTCTTCGGTCATTACGGATGAAGGTAAAATGGTTGGTGTTCTTCAAGATGTTATTTGGTTGCCAAATAACGATGTATATGTGATTAATGATGGCGATAAGGAAAGATTAATTCCTGTCATTCCTGAAGTGGTGAAAGGGATTGACTATGAAGATAAAATTATTTTAATCACACCTATGGACGGTTTACTCGATTGAAACATATTGCCCTGATTACACCAGTTCCGGGCACCATAGAAACGCTTATTGAAAATAGTATTTTGCGTAAGGCAAGATCGGAGGGAATAGTTCAATTTCACATTATTGATCTACGCGACTTTGGAAAAGGTAATTATCGTCAAATTGATGATAAACCATTTGGCGGTGGCGAAGGAATGGTCTTAATGGCAGAACCTTTGCAGCAAGCTTTAGAAGTTGCATTAGTAAAAGTGGGTGGTCTCGATGGTACAAGAATAATTTATCCATCCCCAAGTGGAAATGAATGGTCGCAAAAATTGGCTGATGAATGTAGCCAGGATAATAGTTTTATCTTTATTTGTGGTCATTACAAAGGAATTGATGAACGTATTATTGATAAATATGTGACACATGAGTATTCTATTGGAGATTTTGTTCTAACGAGTGGTGAAATGCCAGCTATGTTGATGGCTGACAGTATTGTTCGATTAATTCCGGGCGTGCTGAATTCAATCGAATCGGCTCTATCGGATACATTTCCGAGTGGATTGTTGGATCATCCTCATTATACGCAACCACGTGTTGTAGATGGGATGGAAGTACCCGATGTGTTATTAAGCGGTCATCATGCCAAAATACAAGAATGGAAAAAAGAAAAAAGAGAAGAAAGGACGAAGGAATTTCGTCCAGATCTTTGGAAAAAATATTTAAACGAAAAAAATGAAAATGGAGATTAGGAATGGACAAATTATTTGAAGCGGCAAAAGATCAGTTAAAAAGTGATGTGCCTGATTTTAATTCTGGGGATACAGTTGTCGTAGACGTTCGTGTCCGAGAAGGTAACAAAGAAAGAATTCAGCAATTTCAAGGTGTTGTGATTGGACGTCATGGTAAAAAAACCATTGATGCTACATTCACGGTACGAAAAATATCCAATGGTGTTGGTGTGGAGAGAATTTTCCCACTTCATTCACCAATGGTTGCAGACATTCATGTCAAACGTCGTGGAAAAGTACGTCGTGCTAAATTAAATTACCTTAGAAATCTAACAGGTAAAGCAACGCGTATTGCTGAAAAACGATAATTATTTTCAGTTTTCAATTAATAGCCCCTCTATGTTAACATAGCAGGGGCTTTTTTATTTATGAATAAGAACGAAAAGATCATTCTGGGTATAACGGGATTTTCCCACCTATCCGTCCATATTTTAATGTTGATATTTCCAGCATTATTTATTGTTGTACAGAAGGAATTTAATCTTGGAATGGGCCAACTTGGTTTAATGGCATCCATAAGTGCATTTATGTTTGGTGCTGGCGCTATACCAGCCGGATATTTTGAATCTAAAATTGGTGGACGTTCTTTATTACTCGTATATCTTTTAGGAACGGGTCTCTTTTCGATTGGAATGATTTGGGTTCATTCCATTTTTATGCTTTCGATATTTCTTGGGTTTATGGGCCTATTATCAAGCATTTATCATCCGGCTGGACTCACTTTAATTTCACATCGTGTAAAGCATTTAAGTAAAGGAATGGCATATCATGGTATAGCCGGTTCTATTGGGCTAGCAATCGGTCCTTTATTTGCGTCCATATTATCAGAATCCTTTTATTGGCAAATGCCCTATATCGTTATGGGCGTTTTAAATTTATTCCTTTCAATTGTTGTTTTAGTGATGATACCCATATCAAAATCCAATTCAAGTGAAAGAGAAATTGACAAACATCCAGGTACGAACAAACAGGGTCTTTTTTATTATTATGGATTCTCCATGACAATGGGCTTTGTCTTTGGCGGGTTTTCTACTTTTATGCCTGCTCATTTTGGTCAACACACACAAGAAGTGTTTCCATTTTTATCTCCAGTTATTAAGGGCGGTCTATTTACATCTTTAGTTTTTAGCGCAGGAGCCATTGGGCAAATAATGGGTGGTTATACGGGTTTACGCTATCCCAAACCCCTTATCTTAATGTGGGTAGCAATACTCAATATTCCTGTATTATTTTTAATGGGATTAACCACAGGTATCCCTTTAGTATTTGTAAGCCTATTTTTAGGAGTTTTTTATTTTACAAGCCAACCAGTTGGTAATGCTCTTGTTGCGGATTTGACGCATCATGGTCATCGTGGAATAGGATATGGCATTAGTTTTTTTCTAAGTTTTGGCATTGGTGGCGTATCTGCAGCCGCAGGAGGCTGGTTAGCAGAAATGATGAATATTTCCACTGTATTTATATTTATGGGATTTGCACTTTTCCCAGCAGTGTTTTTTGCCAAAAAATTATCTAAAAAAGTCAATCCTTGAATTGATGAAAAATCGGTCTGAATTTCCCATTGTATATGAGTAAGAAAGAATTACAAAAGATTCCGCAAGTAAATGAAGTAATACTTGAAGTAAGTAAGAGTATAACACTGCATAATAGCTATGTAACGAGAATAGTACAAAGAGAAATTAAAAAAATACGAGCTCAAATATTAAAAAATAAACTTTCATCGACTCGGGAAAAATATTTTAAACATATAGTAAAACACGTACTGCAAGATATAGATCATTCCTTAAAAAATGTTATTAATGGAACAGGTGTGGTTTTGCACACGGGCTTGGGACGAGCACCCTTTCAAGGGAAATTATTAAAGAAAATAGCTCAAAACCTCGATGGATATGTCAATTTAGAATTAAATCTAAAAACGGGAAAACGTGGTGAAAGACAATCACATGTTGATCCAATGATTTCAGCCATAACGGGGACAGAATCATCCTTAGTCGTAAATAATAATGCCGCAGCAGTATTATTAACATTAAATACGATGGCGGAGGGGAAAGAAGTTATAATCTCTCGAGGGCAAATGGTTGAAATTGGTGGCTCATTCCGTATTCCCGATATTATTGAAAAGAGCGGATGTATATTAAAAGAAGTGGGTTCTACAAATAGAACACATGTGAAAGATTATGAAAAAGCGATAAATAGAAATACCGGATTAATTTTATGGGTTCATACCAGCAATTATATTGTGGATGGCTTTACGAAAGAAGTTTCACTGAAAGAACTTGCTTCACTCGGAAAAAAATCGAAGATTCCCGTATTAGCTGACCTTGGTAGCGGAGCGCTTATCGAGATGGATTCCATGGGTTTACCAGCAGAATTGCCCGTTACAAATATCGTAGATTCCGGTCCAACCATTACAACATTTTCAGGCGATAAATTGTTAGGTGGTCCTCAGTCTGGTATAATCGTTGGTAAAAAGAAATGGATAAATCGATTTCATTCAAACCCACTATATCGAGCCGTTCGATCCGATAAAATAACTTTATCTTTGTTGGATGAAACTTTAAGACAATATCAAAAAACATCCGTCAATAAAAACAACATAGCTTTAACGCTTTTATCGACCAAGAAATCCACATTAAAAAAACGAGGTGAGAAAATTCTTTCCTTGATTACAAAAAAGAAAATAAAATCATTAGGGTTGACATTAAATGATTCTTTTGTTGAAGCTGGGAGTGGCTCATTACCTGTTCAAAATCTTGAAAGTATGGCACTTAAATTTGAATGTAAAACAATTAAACCGAATGATTTATCAAAGTTATTTAGAATGGCAAATCACCCAGTATTGGGCTATATCAATCGGGGTAATTACTATATTGATTTAAAAGCAGTTATGCCGTCACAAATTGATGAATTAGCTCATATAATTTCAGCGATTTAATGATGCAACAAATTGTGGTTGGAACAGCCGGTCATATAGACCATGGAAAAACATCTCTTGTGAAAGCATTAACCGGAACCGATACGGATTCTTTACCTCAGGAAAAAGCAAGAGGAATGACGATTGATCTTGGCTTTGCATATTTAAATGAAGATGTGACAATTATTGATGTTCCCGGCCATGAAAAGTTTATTCGAAACATGGCTGCTGGAGCTGCTTCTGTTCATGTGGGATTAATGGTTATCGCTGCTGATGATGGTATTATGCCCCAAACACGAGAACATTTGGAAATTCTCAATATTATGGGTATTCAAAAAGGAATCATCGCCATTACAAAAATTGATTTAGTGGATGATCCTGAATGGATAGAATTAGTGGAATTAGATATTTTAGCTTTAACAGAAGGATCTATCCTAGATGGAGCACCGATATGTCGAGTGTCCACCGAGACGGGAGAAGGAATAGATTCATTAAAGGAATTATTACATACCGTCGTAAAAGATGTTAAGCCAGAAACCAAATCTAGATTATTTAAGATGAATGTTGATCGTGTATTTTCAAAACAAGGATTTGGCGTTATTGTTACTGGAACGGTGGGATCAGGTGTCATAAATAAAAATGACAGTATTGAATGTTTACCGGGAAATATTGCTTGTCATGTGCGCGGAATTCAGAGTCATGGCGGTGATGTGGAGCAAGCTCTGATTGGAGATAGAGCCGCATTGAATTTAACTCATATTGAAAAAAGCGATATTCGTCGTGGAAGTATTTTAGTGTCGAAAGGGGCCTTAAAAACCACAGATAAAATTATTGCTCAAATTCATATGTTAAAAAAGACAAATTGGGTCATTAAAAATAAGCAACGACTTCGTCTTAATGTTGGTACGAATGAAATATTAGCTCGCACCAATCTAATTGGGGACCCCGTAAAAAATGGAGAAATAAAAAATATTTTATTAACATTAGAAAAACCAATTGCTGTGGCTTCTGACGAACCATTTGTTATTCGGTCATATTCTCCAATGGAAACAATTGCCGGAGGAATTGTTCTAGACAGTAACCCAGGACAATGGCGAGTCGAAAAAAATAAGATTCACCTTTTACCGCGAATGCCAAAAGATCGATTCCATTATTGGGTGAATTCAAATTGGCAATCACCTAAAACTCTCCTAGAATGGTCAAAGGCATTTTTTGTTTCTCAATCGTATATTTTAAAGTGGATAAATGATTATGATTTAATGCAAGATGAAAAAACGGGTATTGTTTATAGTTCAATCATGGAAGAATCCGCCCAAAAAGCAATTTTAGATTCGATTCGTATTTCATATGAAAAAAATCCATTAAGGAATGTAATCCCGGGAGACTCAATATTAGAGGATTGTAATATATCAAGCATCTGGGGGCAAGAATTATTGCAGAGTATGGTTAATAATACCCTTTTAGAAAAGTTGGGAAAAGGATTTTCTTTGGTCGGATATAAGTATTCAATCAGTAAATCGGATCAAGTGGATATGGATAAAATTATTTCCTTATTTATATCCGATCGTTTTGACCCAATATCCATAAAAGAAATTCAAGAAATCACAAAGCTTTCCCCAAAGCGATTGAGTGATATGCTTCATTTGTTAAAAGAAAATGGCAAATTAATCCCCATCGGCGGTAACCTTTGGCTTGGTATTAAAACAAAACAAAAATTATTAGAATTGATTTCAACTTATTATAATACCAATCAATTATTATCGGTGAGTGATTTTAAATCTATGACAAATCAATCTAGAAAAGGGGCGATTCCATTACTTGAATATTGTGACATGATTGGTTGGACACAACGTGACGGTAATGTAAGAATAAAAGGGGCGGAACTCAATGAGTAGTACTTTAAAGGCAGCCACACCCTTAATGAAACAATTTCTGGAAATAAAAAATAAATATCCGGATACATTACTTCTATTTCGGATGGGCGACTTTTATGAAACTTTTGATGAAGATGCAAAATTAACCGCCAAAATATTGGGAATCGTTTTAACAAAAAGATCTAATGGGACTGCTTCAGATGTGCCTTTAGCAGGATTTCCATATCATGCCATAGATAATTATTTACCCAAGTTGGTAAAAGCAGGCCATCGAATTGCCATTTGTGAACAAATCGAAGATCCGAAATTGGCCAAAGGAATTGTTAAACGAGATGTTGTTGAAATTGTTACACCAGGAACATTGATTTCCGACCAAGCATTGAATCAAAAATCCAATAAATATATTGCATCTCTCTATTTTAACTCCAAGAACAATCGTGTCGGTTATGCTATATTGGACCAATCAACAGGTGAATTTTTTCTAGGTGAATCAATGATGGATAATTTGCTTGATCCATTACGAAAGTTTGGACCAAGTGAAGTATTATTAAGCAAGGATGTTGTTTACTCTTTTTCTGATTGGTACAAAGAATTGCGTCCATTTATTACACAATTAGATCCATATGATTTTTATTATGATCAAGGATTAAGATTATTAACAGATCATTTTAACGTTAAATCTCTTAAAGGGTTTGGATGTGAAAAAATGGTTGATGGCATTTCAGCTGCGGGCGGATTATTTTTCCATGTAACTCAAAATTTAAGTTCAACACTCAACCATGTGTCGAAGATTCAGAAAGTTCAGAATGATGAATTAATGGGCTTAGACGGATTTACCATAAAAAATTTAGAGGTATTTCATTCTTTGGCTACCCAAGGAACACATGGTACTCTGATAGATACAATTGATGGCACGTTTACTCCAGGTGGAGGCCGCCTTCTTAAACGTTGGTTATTTCAACCTATTACAGATAGGAAAGTATTGAATAAGCGGTTAGATGTGATTGAATCTTTTTTGGGTGAAAAACGATTATTGAAACAACTTCAACTACGATTGAAGAATACAACAGATATTGAGCGTATTTTAGGAAAATTAAATAAAGAAAAATGTTCACCTCGGGAAATGGTTGGTCTATCTCAAACATTGTCTATAATGACTGAATTAAAAGGGATGCTTAAGGAAACAAATCACGCGTCCTTAAAATCTTTTTCATCTTCCTTTGTGAACGCTAAATTAATCATTACAAAAGTCGATTCAACCATTAATGAAAATGCGCCTATTAATTTAAAAGATGGGGGTGTCATTCAGGATGGCATTCATTCTGAGTTAGATGAATTGCGAGGATTATTAAAAGGGGGTAAAGATTGGATAAAATCGTTTGAAGTCGAAGAAAAAGAGCGATTGAAAATTTCTTCTCTTAAAGTGAGTTTTAATAAAGTTTTCGGTTATTACATTGAAGTCACAAAAGTGCACGCTGAAAAAGTTCCTGATTCCTATATTCGGAAACAAACATTAGTTAATAGTGAACGGTATATCACGGAAGAATTAAAACTGTATGAAGATAAAGTATTAAATGCTGAAGAAAAAATATTCGATATTGAATCAAAGTTATTTGCTGAATTAAGTACATTTGTTTTAGAAAATTCATCCATTATTCAAACAAATGCCTATGGCTTGAATCGATTAGATTTATTGGCCAATTTTGCCAACCTTGCTTTGACCAAAAAATATTGCCGCCCTATACTCACGGATGGTCCAGAGTTAGATATTAAAGGTGGAAGGCATCCTGTGGTAGAAGAATTGCTTCCATCAACAGAAAAATTTATCCCCAATGATTTAAGCTTAAACGGTCAATCAAGTCAAATCCATTTAATCACGGGGCCAAATATGGCAGGAAAATCTACTTTCTTGCGGCAAACAGGTCTCATTGTGCTCTTAGCGCAGATTGGGTCATTTGTACCCGCAAAACAGGCGAAAATAGGGATTGTAGATCAATTGTTTACTCGAGTTGGCGCCAGTGATAACCTTGCGGGCGGTGAAAGTACTTTTTTAGTCGAAATGAATGAAGCAGCCAATATCTTAAATAATGCAACGTCAAAAAGTTTAGTATTATTAGATGAAATTGGGCGAGGAACGGCAACCTTTGATGGTTTATCTCTTGCGTGGGCCATTACAGAATATCTTCATAATGAACCTTCGATTACGGCTAGAACATTATTTGCAACACATTATCATGAATTATCTGATTTAGAAAATACATTAGATCGATTAGAAAATTATCACGTAGAAGTTCAAGAGTTTGGCGATAAAATTGTTTTTTTAAGAAAAATATCTAAAGGATCTGGTGATAAAAGTTATGGAATTCATGTAGCGAAAATGGCTGGTTTACCGCTAAAAGTCATTAATAGGGCCAAAGAAATTTTGCATTATCATGTATCAAATCAATCAGCGGAAAGTGGAAACAAATTAATCACTCCAGCGTCTAACCAAGTATCTTTATTCGATCAACAAGAATCAAAATTAAAAGAAGCATTATCTTTATTGGATATCAATAAAATGACACCACTGCAAGCATTAGAAAAATTAGATGAAATTAAAAAGGACCATGGTCTATAGACGTTTTCTATTTTCAATCATCTTTATTCTGAATAGTCTTTTTGGAGATAACTATTGGGTAAAATATGGTTGGGAATTATTTAATACGGGCGGTGCTGCACCTTCGATTGCATTGGGAAATGCATTAACAGCTTATCATGGTGGCTATGTTGGATCCTATTTAGTAAATCCAGCTCATCCAATTGTTCAAAACCAAACTTGGACATTTTCACACCAAAGTCGATTTGCCGGTATGATTAATCGCGAAATGATTGGATTCCCGATGAAGGTTAATCAACGTACAATTCATTCGATATTTATTTATGAAGGGATTGGCCAAATTCCCGATACGAGAAATATGCTGTTGGACTGGGGGCTAGACGGTCAATTTGGAACAAATGATTTAGGAGAAGGAAATGGCATTCTTGATGAAGGTGAGAGGCTAGATCCTAATAAACTCGATTATTTTGGACAACATCAATTTGGCGCATATTTTTCTACGCCCATTTCTATTTTAAATCAAAAAGGAGGTATTGGCTTAAAAGTTTTATACCATTCTATCGGAGAAAATACAGGCGTAGGTGTTGGTTTTAATATCGGCATTGTTAAACCGCTTGGAAAAGGACATGTAGGTGTAACGATAAAAGATGTCCCATCATCGGGGGTCTTATGGGACAATGGAACCATTGAAAATTCTATACCATCGGCTTCAATCGGTTATTCTCTCCCAATCGCTCTTGAGAAATTCCCTATTCATGTTTTTTATAATATAGGATCACATATAGAGCCCAATAACCGGAATTTATATAGCACAATTGGAACGGGAAATTTGGGTATTTCTTTTGATGGAAGTATGGAATGGATATACCAGGAAAAAATATCTTTTCAGTTGGGACGATCTAAGGATGGGTTTATTTCAAGCGGGTTGGGTTTAACGTTTGATGAAATATCCATAAATTATGCATTTCTTTTAACGGAACCGGCCACACAACTTGGAAATAATCATTATATTTCAATTACGTTTCAACCGAGTTGGATTATTCAAAAGATCATTCCTCAAGAATAATTTGCATTAATGAATAAAAAATAAGGATTTATATGCCTTCATCATTGCGAATATTCTCTAAAAATGTGTAGTTTTGCCGGCATTTTTAGAGACAAAATTATATGATTAAAAGTATGACAGGATTCGGCAGGGGATCGGCCGGAAAAAACAATCAAAAAGTAAACGCAGAAATACGTGCGGTTAATTCACGGTTTCTGGAATTAAAAATTAGGGGAATGCCCCTAAGCCCGCGGCTAGAAGGATTAGTACGGGAGAAAATATCGGATACTCTACAACGAGGGAATATTCATCTGAAACTTGATTTCCCCGCAACTCAAGACCCGAGTGCGATGGAATTTAATCGTGAACGATTCGAAAAATTGAAATCGGTTATTCAAGAAATACATGTTGAGTATGGACAAAGATTAGATATAAGTGATATCATTTCTGCGAATGATCTTATAGCCGTTCCGGAACCTTCTGATTTAAATACAAAGGTATTGTTGGATGCGGTCTCCAATGCATTAAATCAAGTGAATCAAATGCGTGAAAAAGAAGGGGAAAAACTTAAAAACGATTTGCAGGATCGAATAAATCGGATTGACGAAAAAATAGCCATTATTGAAGGTGAAGTGAAGAAATTCAGTGATGAAAAGACACAATCATTAAGGAAAAAGGTTTCTGATTTATTGTCTGACGGAAACTTAGATGAAAATCGTCTAATTCAAGAAGTTGCTTATATTGTCGAGAGAGCGGACATTACTGAAGAATTGGTTAGGTGTAGTAGTCATTTCGAACAATTTGATTCTTTTCTTAAGGCGGATGAACCCGTTGGAAAACGATTGAACTTTCTATTACAAGAAATTGGTAGAGAAACAAATACGATTGGGTCTAAAAGCCCAATGTCTCAAGTGACACTTTTAATCGTTGACATTAAAGGTGAGCTGGAAAAAATAAGAGAACAGGTTCAGAACGTATTGTGATTAATATCATTTGTATATCAGCACCATCTGGTTCAGGCAAAACGACCTTATGTCGGGCGCTACAAAAAGAACATCCCGAAGTAAAATGGTCCGTTTCACGCACCACGCGTCCCCCAAGACCATTTGAAGTGAATGGAGTTGATTATGTGTTTATTTCACATGATGAATTCGAAGGAAAAATAGATGCGGGTGAATTTGCTGAATATGAAGATGTTCATGGTGAATATTATGGCACATTGAAAACAACGCTTGATAATACCATTGGAGCTGAATCTTTTTTGCTGTTAGAATTGGATGTAAAAGGGTCAATGAGTATTAAAAAATTATATCCAAATAACACTTTTCTTATTTTTATTTTACCACCTAGCATGGATCATTTAAGAGATCGCCTTCGTAAACGCGGTGCAGATTCAGAAGAAAGAATTGAAAAGAGATTACAACGATTTGAAGAAGAATTAGGTTACAAAGACAAATTTGATTACATTCTTATAAATGAGGATGTACAAGATGCAACTCAAGAATTACTTGAAGTAGTAAATCAACTAAACACAGGAGTCCTACATGGCACTTAGAACCATCCCTTTTAGGGACATTGAAAATAAAACAGAAAATATGTACGAAGCAGTCGCTGCAATGTCAAGCCAAGCTAAACGTATATTGTACGAACGCGTAGTCGATGCAACATTAAAAGATACTGATAATGATGAATTTGGTGTATTTGATGAAGTAGAAGAACCATCACCTGAAGAATATGTAGAATTGGAAAAACCAACTACCCTCGCAGTAGGTCAATTTTTAGAAGGTGACTATACGTGGAATAAACCAATAACTGAATAAAACAAATGCCCGACATAAATCTTGCTCAAAAATATTTGGAACAAACAAAATCACTGTTTGGTAATGAATTATTTGTGCAAGATGAAAAGGTAGATATGATAATGGAAGATGGGAGTATTGGACCAAAATCCCTTTCGGATTATCATCTTCAAATATCTGATTGCTTGAAGTGCGGTCTGGGAGAGAAGCGCGATAAGTTTGTATTTGGTGTTGGTGACCCAAATGCAAATCTATTACTCATTGGTGAAGCACCTGGCGCACAAGAAGATTTAGAAGGAGAACCTTTTGTGGGGCGCGCGGGGAAATTGTTAGATAAAATTCTAAAAGCCATAAATCGTTCACGAGACAAGGATGTTTACATTTGTAATGTATTGAAATGTCGCCCACCGAATAATAGAGATCCTTTACCGTCCGAAGTAGAACAATGCGAATCTTATCTTCATATGCAAATAAACCTAATTCAACCGAAATTGATTGTGGCTTTAGGGAGGGTGGCAGGAAAAACATTACTGGGATTAGATGTGCAACTCAAAGATATGAGACATGAAACACACGAATACAAGGGGATTCCACTCCGAGTGACGTACCATCCCGCTGCATTATTAAGAAATTCAAATTTTAAAGCAGCCGCATGGGATGATTTTAAGTGGATTCGAGAATTTTTAGACAAAAATTAAATTATGGCATCTGGAAATAAAGAAAAGTTATTAAATGTTCAGCCGCATTCTGATGAAGCGGAACAATCCGTATTAGGATCAATGCTTGCTCAGAAGGAAGCTGTCAGTAAAGCGATTCAATGGCTTACGCCAGATGCTTTTTATAAAGATGCACATGCAAAAATATATTCAGTCATGATTCAATTATTCAATCAAGGTGACCCCATTGATTCTGTTTCTGTGATGGATCGATTGAAAAAGAATAATGAATTAGAGAAAGTAGGCGGAGCCTATTATATCACCGGTTTGGTAGAGGCTGTGCCGACTGCGGCGCACATAGAACGATATATCAAAATTGTCATGGAGAAATCCATCTTAAGGCGATTAATCAGTCTATCCCACAATATCGCCCAAGAAGCCTATGATGATTCTCAAGAAATAGGTGATATACTTGATTCGGTAGAACGATCCATTTTTCAAATTACCCAAAATCAGATGAAAGGCGGCTTTGTTGAACTTGAATCTGTCCTTCATGATACATTTGAAAAAATAGACAAATTAAGCCATCAAAAAGGATCTGTTATTGGTGTTCCAACAGGTTTACTGGATTTGGATGAAATGACTTCAGGATTTCAAGAAGGTGATTTAGTCATTATTGCAGGTCGGCCGGGGATGGGTAAAACATCTTTAGCTTTAACCATGATGAGAAATGCGGCTGTCGATTATGAAGCTGGTATTGGTATGTTTAGTTTAGAAATGTCCAACCATCAGTTAGCGATGCGATTATTGTGTTCTGAAGCTCGAGTAGATAATCATTTAGTTCGAACCGGAAAACTTCCAAAAGCACATTGGAAACAATTAAGTGTTGCTGTCGGTCCATTATCGGGCGCTCCCATATTTTTAGATGATACTCCCGGGTTATCCGTTTTAGAATTACGAGCAAAAGCTCGTCGGCTTAAAGCGGAGCACAACATTAAAATGATTGTCGTTGATTATTTGCAATTAATGTCAGGACCAAAAGGCATGGAAAGTCGACAACAAGAAATTTCTACTATTTCACGATCTTTAAAAGGATTAGCCAAAGAATTAGATATTCCAGTCATTGCATTATCCCAGCTATCTCGTGCAGTGGAAAACCGCGCAGACAAACGTCCGCAATTATCCGATTTGAGAGAAAGTGGAGCGATTGAACAAGATGCAGATATTGTTGTTTTTCTTTATCGCCCTGAACTTTATAGTGAAGATGAAGAAGATGAAGGAAAAGCTCAAATTATTATAGCTAAGCAAAGAAATGGTCCAACAGGACAAGTGGATGTCTCATTTATTAAACGATATACAAGGTTTGAGAATTTGTCAAAAATGGCTGAACCTTTTTAATGGAAAACCCCCTTTCTAAATTAGCCCCCCAGCTATTTGGAGAATATCCAAAACCATTCTTAAATCTCTTTAAAAAAGTTTCAATTCCTCCCGAAACGTCAGAAGATTGGGTCAAAACTCAATTATGGGAAGCTTACCAGTATGGGTCTCAAAAGCACGAAGGCCAAAAACGTAAATCGGGTGAACCCTACTTTGTGCACTGTGTAAATGTTGCTGAAACACTTGCCAGCTGGCATATGGATTTAACAACGATTATTGCAGGGTTACTTCATGATACAATTGAGGACACAGATGTCACCGTTTCGGAACTAGAATCTCGGTTTGGTGAAGATTTAGCTCGTTTGGTTAATGGTGTGACAAAAATTGGTGAATTGGAGTTGTCGTCTCGCCGAGAGAAGCAGGCTGGGAATTTTATGAAAATGTTATTTTCTGTCGCAAAAGATTTGAGAGTTGTTATTATTAAGTTTGCAGATCGTCTTCATAATATGCAAACAATCGAATATATGACCAAAATGAAACAACGTCGAATTGCAGTAGAAACACGAGATGTTTTTGCCCCATTAGCGCATCGACTTGGAATGGCGCAGGTGAAGACGCAGTTAGAAGATCTCGTCTTGAAAACACTCCACCCAAAAACTTATAAAGAGATTGATTCCAAAATAAAATCATCCAAAAAGCAACGAGAAAAATTTATACAGGGAATTATTCACCCTGTTGAAGCAGAATTAAAAACGTATAAAATACACCCAACTATTTATGGTCGTTCAAAATCTCATGCATCGATTTATGGTAAAATGTTAAAAAGAGATAAATCTTTTGAAGATATTTATGATTTATATGCGATTCGCATTATTGTTGATAAAGTTGAACAATGCTATTTAGCTCTTGGGATAGTTCACAGTATTTACACACCCATCCAGGAACGGTTTAAAGATTTTATTGCTACACCAAAATCCAACGGTTATCAATCTGTCCATACAACGGTTGTTGGCCCAAAGGGTCAAATGGTTGAAATCCAAATTCGAACTGAAGAAATGGAAAATACAGCAGAAATTGGTGTGGCTGCTCATTGGGTGTATAAGGAAGGTGACCATAAATCTAAAGATTTGGATGTGAGTGTAAAATGGTTACGCGAATTATTAGAAATTCTCCAAAGTGAATCTTCCGATTCAGTTGAATTTATGAATTTGTTAAAAATCGATTTATTTAATGATGAAATATTTGTTTTTACTCCCAATGGCGATTTAGTTCAATTACCCGCAGGATCATCCCCAGTAGATTTTGCTTATGAAGTTCATTCTGAAGTGGGTTTTCATTGTATTGGAGCAAAAATAAATCATCAAGTAACACCATTAAATACAAAATTAAAAAATGGGGATAGGATTGAAATTATCACAAGTAAAAATCAGACTCCAAGTTTTGGTTGGCAAAAATTTGTTGTAACAAGTAAAGCTCGAAATGCCATTTCAAAATACCTTCGTAAGACTCGGATGGAAGAAAGCATTAAACTTGGCGATGAAATATTGGTCAAAACACTTCGACGCTTAAAGCGACTTAAAGACAAAGATGAAATTAAATTATCCTTTGAAAAATTTGCATTCAAAAACCCGGATGAATTAATGAGCGCCATTGGGGAAGGTCGGATAACTGTTAGAGAAATCTTTCAAAAATTACGTCCACAAGAAGAAATCAAAATGGATGTAACTGAAGAAGATAAATCAAATCGGTTTTTGAATTTTGCCCGATCAAAAACAGAGGGTATCGTACTGGACGGTATAACCGATTTAATGGTGAATTTCGGTAAATGTTGCAACCCAATCCCGGGTGATCAGATGATTGGGTTTATAACGCGAGGTCGCGGCATTACGGTTCATAGATCAAATTGCAATAGTTTACCATTATTAAGTCATGAATCAGACAGATTATTACCCGTTGATTGGAATGTGAAAAAGAAAGATTTATTTAGTGTACGGATAAAAGTTGTTGGCCATGATTCTACTGGTATGTTAAAAGATTTATCCGAAGCAATTTCTAATATGAAAATTAATATTTCAAGCGTGGATTCAAAAATAATTGACAATATTGCAACAACCTATTTCATTGTATCTGTAAATAATAACCGCCAATTAAACCGATTAGTTCGAAAATTAGCGACCATAAAAAATGTCGATTTTGTTGAAAGGACTGCAAGATAATGAAAGTAAAAACATATACAAAAAAAGATGTGGCTATTGAAATGGCTGAACGTCATAATTTGAGCTTACGGAATTCACATGCTGTTGTAGACGATTTTTTTGATATTCTTAGAGGGTATTTATTAGAGGATAAACCTTATATTAGAATTGAAATTCGAAACTTTGGTGTATTTGAATCCAAACCAACAAAAGCTAAACCAAAAGCTCGAAATCCGAGAACAAATGAAGAAATATTTGTTCCTGCACATAAAAAGACTCGCTTTAAAGCTGGAAAAATCCTAAAAGAACATCTCAGAAAACCCCTTAAATAATGGGAAGGATATTAGGAATTGATTATGGTGATCGCCGAGTGGGTATCGCCTTAAGTGATCCCCTGAAAATGATTGCTTCTCCTAAAGAGACTTTACTCATTCAATCGGATGAAGATTTATTAAACCAACTTAAACATATTATTGTTGAATATGATGTAGAAGCTATTGTGATTGGATTGCCTATCGGAATGAAGGGAAATGAAACAAAACAAACGATTCATGTAAAAACCTTTTCCCTCAAATTGAGCCAATTTGATTTGCCCGTATTCTTAGAAGATGAACGTCTTTCATCCGTATCTGCCAAAAAAAGTTTACACCTGCAAAATATAAAAACAGGTCACGAAAAAGGGCAAGTTGATAAAGTAGCTGCATCCATATTACTTCAACAATATTTGGATAAAAATTATTAATGGGCGGTCTTTTTAAACGACCACATTGGCAATTAGCCATTATTTCCGGGATACTCATGGGAGTAGCAACGCAGCCATTCTCTCTTGGTTTTATTGCTTGGTTTGGATTAGTCCCACTCATGCATGTTCTATTGAATTCGAGCCCAAAAAACAGTGCAAGAAATGCTTTTATTTTTGGATTAACCTTTCATTTTATTTCGGTTTATTGGATTGGGAACAATTCAGGCGCCTCATTTGGGGTTGCATTTGCTTCCCTAATAGCTGCCGTGATTTATTTATCAATATTTTGGATGGTTTTGGGATTCCTTTTTTCACTCATTGCGAATAAAAAAAGTGAAATTCTTTATCTATTTCCATTTTTTGTGGTTTCGATGGAATGGTTTAGAAGTTTTGGACCGATGGGATTTCCGTGGTTGAACCTTGCTTTAACTCAAAGTCATTATTTGCCATTAATCCAAATGATGGAAATCACAGGAACGTATGGTGTCACATTTTGGGTAGTTGCCATAAATGGAATATTATACATTGCATTGACAAATATAGGTTTAGCGAAAAATGTTTATATTGCCACAGGCGTATTCTTTATCAGTCTGTATTTAGCTGGATCGGCCAGAATGAACCATCTTGGAGAATACAATAAAACTGTGTCGATTGGTGTGATTCAACCCAATATAGACCCAAATGAAAAATGGGATCGGTCATCAAGAGAAAAAACAATCGCGACGATGGATTCATTGCATCAAGTTGCAATTGGATTAAATCCAGATTTAATTTTATGGCCTGAAGCTGCGCTCCCTATTTATTTTAGAATTAATAGCCACCATAAAAAACGACTTCAATCAATTGTTGATCAATCAGATATTCCAATGTTAACGGGTATTGTGGATCGTAGAATTATTGATAAAGAAAGACACTATTTTAACGGATCCATGTTTTTTACGCCTAAGGAAAAACAATTATTTTACAATAAAGTTCATCTTGTTCCTTTCGCAGAATATATTCCATTGTCTGGAAAATTCCCTAAATTGAAATCTTTGAATTTTGGGCAAGGCAACTTTACCCATGGATCTGAATTTACCGTATTCTATATTGACTCTATCCCGTTTTCAAATATGATTTGTTATGAATCAAGTATGCCTAGAATTGCACGATCTTTTGTGAAAGCTGGGGCGCAATTATTAACCATTGAAGCGAATGATGGCTATTTAGGAAATACAGCTGGTCCATATCAACATTTTGAACTTGCCCGGTTGAGAGCCATTGAAAATCGAGTCCCCATAGTTCGTTCGGCTAATACGGGTATTTCCGGATTAATCTTACCCAGCGGAATAGTCGAAAATAAGATTATGTTAGGCGAACAATCGGTTTTTTTATCACAAGTATTTATTGGAAATGGTGGAAGCATTTATTCTGACTTTGGAGATATATTTGCCATCATTTGTTTTATGTTTCTATTACTAATTGGAATTCACACATGGCGAAATTATTCATAAATATCATTATTATTATTGGGACCATCATTCCCATGATGGCACAAGAAAGTGCAAAATCAAGCTCAATCTCTCCAATTCTCAAATCATTTATTTTACCTGGAACGGGAGAATATGCCTTAGGAAACACATCGCGGGGACGAACATTTATTCTTTCAGAAAT
This sequence comes from Fidelibacterota bacterium, assembly GCA_016784605.1. Taxonomy (GTDB): domain Bacteria; phylum Fidelibacterota; class Marinisomatia; order Marinisomatales; family UBA1611; genus JABHGY01. Next base: position 66,081 of record JADHUI010000006.1, read on the forward strand.
TGCATTAGTATTTAGTGCCGTTGGTGCGTATCACTTTTCGAACTTAAATGAGCAGAAATACATCGCATTTGCAGCTGAACATTCTGGGGTACAATCTGCGGGTAAAGATCACCATTATTGGGTCGATATCGGCAACTATATGTCTATTCATGATTTCAATGAAGAACATCTTCGATTCAGAGAAAATGATGCTTTATACGAAGAAACAGATGAATGGAATTGGGAGTGGGATACCGAATCAAACCGATCCGAATTTGAATCCACTCGCATTACAAGTGATAAATGGAAACTAGGCGGAAAATTCATCATTGGCGGACTGGTCGTTAATCACATTATTTCTGCTATTGACGTATTATATCTTACCAAAATTTCTAAATTGAATAAAATTGGATTCGCGCCCACGATCGATCCAATTCATGCATCTGTGGGTTTGCAATTATCCTGGAATTTATCTCATTGAAAATAAACCCAATTACTGAATTTTTGGTGTATTTAAGTTTTGCCATAGGAGCATTATTACTGAATCAATTAATGCATTTATTTATTTTCATTCCCATTTTAGGGTTAATCGCATTTTTGCAAAAAAAGAACATTTCACTTTGGCTAAATTCTATTAAACCATTTATTATTTATTTTCCGATATTAGGAATCACCTTTATGGGCGTTTCCATATTATTTACACACATGACATGGGAAGAAATAATTTTTAATTTTTCCATGGCTACTTTACGCCTTTGGATTATGGCTTCTTTAATGGCGTTTTATTTATTATCCGAAAGAAAAGTTCTATTAATCACAGCTTTAAGAAGTGCAAAACTCCAACTTGGCTTTAAAGGGAAACGGGGGGAAGATTTTTTATTATTTATTGAAACTATATTACGATTTTTACCAAATATTCAATCCGAATGGGAAAATGTATTTAGGGGGCGTAAATCCCTTGGTTTTTCCCATGCTAAAACTCGAATGGAAAGAATAAAAGCTTTTTCTTATGAATTGCCCCACTTTGTGCATAATAGCCTTAGAAAGTCAGATCAATTAACAAAAGTCATGATTCTTCGTGGATACGGGAAACAATTGCCACGTGGCGTATATCCTTACAATCCGCTTGCCCTTATTGATGGATTCATTTTTACATTTATCATCATTTCTTATGGAATATTAAAATATTATGGCGCGATATAAAATTGATATCCAGTATGACGGAACAGCCTTTTTTGGTTGGCAACTACAATCCAACGCCCGCTCGGTACAAGGTGTCATTGAAAAAGCATTAGGTTCTTTTTCTAAAGATAATCGTATTGTGGTTAATGGTGCTGGGCGAACGGATACAGGCGTTCACGCTACGGGACAAGTTGCCCATTTTGACCTCATGACTCGCTTAGATGAATTTTCCTTAAAAAAAGCCATAAATGGTCATTTACCTAAAGATTGTCGTATTATGGAATTAATCAGAGTAGAAAAAACATTTCATGCGCGGTTTTCTGCAAAAAAACGACATTATCGTTATCAATGTATGCCAAAGGAAAAATTGGTTTATCGAAACCAATGTTGGATGACAAAATCACTCAATATTGAAAAATTGAATGAATGTTCAAACATATTTACAGGGACACATGACTTTTTATCTTACAGTAAATTCAATGAAGATTTAGAGCATTCACGTTGCATAGTTCGCAATGCATTCTGGACAGATGAAAAAAATATGGTTGTTTTTACTATATCTGCAAATCGGTTTCTTCATCATATGGTTCGGTATATTGTGGGATGCTCTATTCAAAATAATTATGGAAAAATGTCTTTGAAAAAAATAAAGGAATTATTGGATTCTCCACAAAAAGATGTCCAAATTTTCAAAGCGCCAGCGCAAGGATTGTTTCTAGATCATGTGGATTATGCCTAAAAAAATATTAAATATCATTTTACTCATGGGAACAGTGGTTTCCATCGCTTTTGGTGGTTTGTCTCAAGGAAGAGAAACAGCTATAACAAGAGCCATTAAAAAAGTGGGTCCATCCGTTGCAAGTATTAATGTCGTTCAAAATCAAAAAATGTATTATAGAGACCCATTCTTCTCATTTTTTTTACCTCCATCAAGTATAAATATTCCATCCCAATCTTCTGGCAGTGGTGTTGTAATTAGTCCGGATGGGTATGTTTTAACTAATTTTCATGTAATTGAAAATGCAGTAGAAATCACGGTTACATTAACAGGTGGATATGAATATGATGCTGAAATTATTGGGTTTGATCAAACAACTGATTTGGCATTATTAAAATTGGATGGACGAAATTTTCCTTTTGCCGAATTTGGGGATTCAGATGATATTATAATTGGAGAATGGGTGATTGCTTTAGGGAATCCATTTAATTTATTTGATATTAGTGATCAACCCACAGCAAGTGCGGGTATTATTAGTGCATCGCATATGAATTTTGGGCGACAGGAATCAGGCAAAGTATTTCAAAATATGATTCAGACCGATGCGGCTATTAATCCTGGAAATAGTGGAGGACCATTGGTAAATACCCTTGGAGAAGTGATTGGAATTAATACATTTATTTTTACGGGAAATAATCAATATCAAGGATCCATTGGCATTGGTTTTGCCATTCCCATAAATCAAGCTAGAGATATAGCAGAAGAATTAAAAATTGAAGGCCGGGTTAATCGTAGCTTTACAACAGGTCTTCGAGTCCAAACACTTACAAGAAGTATTTCTCGCTATTTGGAGTTAGAATTAAATGAAGGTGTCATTATTGTTGAAGTTGAACCGGGAAGTCCAGCAGATCGATCTCATTTAAAGCCCGGAGATGTCATTGTGAAAGTGGGTGGGCAAAAAGTACACCATCCGAGCGATATACGAGATATTATTACTGAAAAAGATAAACGGTCAGGGGATTCTTTAAAACTGCGTATTTATCGAGATGGAAAGCATAAAACTATCAAATTAAAATTGGGAGCCATTGATTGAAATTCGCAATAGAAGGTAGAAAAATATTAGTAGGAAGTTTTGTTTTAGCCATTATTTTTTTAATAATAAATATAGAATATCAACAGCCCGTATGGTTGTGGCTTGGGGTTGGATTTTTATTCTTTTTCCTATTTTCATTAAATTTCTTTCGCGATCCAAGTCGTCCTATGCCTGAAGGAGATGAAAATATCGTTTCGCCTGCCGACGGGAAAATTGTTGCAATTAAATCCATTATTGATTCGAAATCTGGCGAAGAGAAACAACTCATTTCTATTTTTTTAAATGTATTTAATGTGCATACAAATCGAATGCCTGTGGATGGCTCTTTTGTATCTGTGAAATATAAAAAAGGGAAATTCTTAGCTGCATTTGATCATGCGGCATCGGATGAAAATGAGCAAACTATTATTGAAATCGCAACACCACGCGGAAATGTGGGACTTAAACAAATTGCAGGATTAGTTGCACGTAGAATCCATTGTTACGCAAAAGAAGGTGAGCACATGTCAAAAGGTGATCGCCTTGGCTTTATCATGTTTGGGTCTCGGACAGATTTAATTCTACCCACGAATGTAAGTATTCAGGTGAAAATGGGGCAAAAAGTAACGGGTAATAAAACAATTATAGGAGAATGGAATGGATAAGAAAGCCAAACGAAAATTAGCCAGAAAACGGTTTATCCCAAATTTTTTGACTGTCTTAAATATGTTCCTTGGTTTTGTATCTATTGGACTTATTATGGAAGGGCAAGTTGTATTGGCGGGTATCTTCATATTGATTGCAGGCGTTTTCGATGTGTTTGATGGTAAAATTGCGCGCATGTTAGGTATTTCATCTCGGTTCGGTATTGAATTTGATTCTATGGCAGATACCGTTTCTTTTTGTGTCGTACCATCCGTATTAGTGTACAAACTCTATGTAGCCGGATTACCACCCGTTTTAGGAGCGATGTACAGCTTTTTACCGCTTATGTTTGGGACCATTCGATTAGCCAAATTTAATTTAGATCAAGATCCAGATGTGGCAAAAAACTACACCACGGGACTTGCAACACCTATTGCAACTATTACCTTATTTGCTTATTTATTTTTTAATTTGGAAGTAAATGGCGATCATGGCGATCCAAGAACCGCTTTAGTGTTAGTTGCTATTCTTGGGTTTCTAATGGTGAGTCGAGTTCCCTTTTCAAAATTTCCATTATTATCGTTTAAGTCAGGGGCTACAAATTCATTTTTACTCGTTTCTTTTATATTAACCATTATTTCTTTAGGCATTTGGCAAGGGTATGTTTTACTCCCATTATCACTTTTCTATATTAGTTGGAATATTTTTCGATGGATGGCGATACAAAGAAATCATTCTATTGCAGATAAAAATATTCATGAGACCCACGAAAATGAGTCTTAATTTAACCTATGAATAAAAGGACCATATCACTCATAATAATAGGGCTTTTTCTTGGTGCCGCCTTAGGAGGCATTGTTGGAGAATTAATTGGGACCTTTTTGCCCAGCGGCGTTGTGAAAGATTTCTTTCTCACGAGTTTTGGGTTTGATTTAGCTGGATTAGTTGGAAACGAATTAGGTGTCATTGTATTAGACTTAAAAGTGATTACGCTTAAATTAGGGTTATCGATTAAAGTGAATTTCACAAGTGTAATCGGATTTTCTTCCGCTTACTATTTTTTGAGATATTTTAGATAGAAACGATTGGAGATATTATGAATCAAAATGAAGTTAGTTATGCCGTATTTAATTTGGGTACAGGTGAGATTATTCTCATTTTACTCATTGTACTACTTTTGTTTGGTGCAAAACGCTTACCTGAATTAGCAAAAGGTCTTGGAAAAGGGATCAATGAATTCAAAGGAGCCGTGGATGGTGCCAAAAAAGAAATTGAGAATGTAGAAGATACGGTGAATAAATCATCTGAATCGAAAGAAGACGCTTCAGAATAATTTTCTCATTCACATTTATTTTATTCTGTGAAGGCCTTTGCACCAGATTTATCTGATCATTGGCCTTTTATTTTGATAGGATGTGTGGAACCAAATATTATAAAAACCGAAAAGTGTAAAGCACAAAGTTCTATTGATTAAATGATTTCATTCCAAAACCCTATTTATTTATTATTGCTTGGACTTATTCCTGCCTTTTTATTCTGGTATATACGAATTGGGAAACATAAAGAAGGAACGATTCAAGTGTCGTCAGTGTCACGGTTTTTGACCGCCTTTTCGAACCGGGGAAAAATGCGCCATCGCATCTTGATGGGATTAAATGTAAGTCTTTTATTATTTATAATTCTCGGATTGGCTCGCCCTCAATTAGTGGATCACATGGAAGAATCCAAAATGGAAGTGATTGATATGGTTTTGGTTTTGGACATTAGCAGCAGCATGTTGGCTGACGATTTTAAACCTAACCGTTTGGAAGTGGCTAAAAAAACAGCAACGGAGTTTATTTCAGGCCGAAAGGGAGACCGGATCGGGTTGCTGGTATTTGCAGGACAAACATTTATTCAATGCCCACTTACGGTGGATATGTCCGTCTTGAAAGGATTACTCCGTGAAGTTCAAGTTGCTTCGAGAGATTATGATGGAACGGCGATTGGTATGGCTATTGCCAATGCAACGAATCGACTTCGCCAAAGTCAGGCAAAAAGTAAAGTGATGATATTGTTGTCCGATGGGAGTAATAATGCGGGAGAATTAGACCCAATTACGGCCTCTGATTTAGCGTCAGAATTTGGGATTAAAATTTACACCATTGGGATTGGAACGGATAAATCAACCACTCGAATTCCAGGTCGTGGATTGATTAAAAATGAAATAGATGAAGAAACATTAAAACAAATAGCTCAAAAAACGGATGGAAAATATTTTAGAGCTAAATATGCAGATGCTCTTCGGGAAATCTATCAAGAAATCAATGAACTTGAACGGTCAGAAATTGAAGTTAAAACATTTACACGACGTAAAGATTTGTATGCATGGTTTTTATTTCCCGCGTTCATTTTTGGGTTTTTGTCCCAGCTATTAAACCGATCTATTTTTAGGAATAAAACATAATGACTTTTCGATATCCAATCGGTTTTATTCTATTGGGATTGTTTATCCTTTTTTGGTTTATTGTGTCTATTCAATCGAAAAAGCAAACATCCATCTTTGCAGATGTGAGTGAAAAAGTTCGAATTTATCTTTTTTCAGGATTAGATATTCAAAGATTGCAGTGGAAAAATCGATTTTATCTTTTGGGACTTCTCTTTTTAGGCCTTTCAATTGTCGGACCGCAAATAGGCACCCGTGTAAAACCGGTGGAACGTAAAGGAGTTGATCTCGTTTTTGCTCTCGATACATCCGTAAGTATGGATGCCACAGACGTTAAGCCAAGTCGAATCGCTAAAGCAAAATTTGAAATAGCTAGATTAATTCGTGGATTAAAAGGCGATCGAGTTGGGATTATTGTTTTTGCTGGATCAAGCCATCTTTATTTGCCCATGACTACCGATTATGAAGCAGCTCAGCTTTTCTTAAATGATATTGATACACAAATGATTCCAACACAAGGAACAGATTTAAGTTCGGCTCTAGAAACGGGACTTTCGGCTTTTACCGAAGAAAGTGAAAAATATAAAGTACTCTTGCTCGTGACAGATGGGGAAGATCATGAGGGAAAAGCGATTGAAATATCCAGAAAAGCGGCTGAAACAGGCATGGCTATTTATACCATTGGGGTCGGGTCAAAAACGGGTTCATTGATTCCTGTTTCTAAAAAAAATACACAAGACTACAAACGGGATAAATCAGGTAAATTAATTACAACTATGATGAATGAATCGATCTTAAAAGAAATTGCCGATGCTGGACGTGGACATTATTTCCGTTTCTCAAATAATAGCGATACCGCTGATGATATTGCTTATGCCATTGACCATATGGAAAAAAGAACAGTGAGTTCGCACGAATTTTCAGAATATGAAGATCGTTACCAAGTTCCTGCTTTTTTATCTTTCATTTTTATTTTTACAGGGTTGATATTTCCAACACGACAAAAAAATGAGCCAATTCATGAATAAGATATTTCTAATGTCTTTTTTCATTATGTCAATTTCCGTGGCTCAAGATAAAGGAAAAGTACATTACGAAAATCAAGAATATGATTTAGCAAGATCGTATTACGAAGAAATAATTAATAAGCGAAAAGATGACAGCCAAGCTTATTTTGGATTGGGTGCGACTGCTTATCAACAGAAAGATTTGGAAAAAGCCGTTCAATCATTTAGTCAAGCTATGCAAAGTGACAATCCTGAACTTCAATCTAAAGCATTATTTAACATGGGAAATATTTTACATGATCAACAAAAATTAGAAGAAGCATTAGCTTTCTATCGGAAATCTTTACAATTAAATGAAAAAGATGATGATGCGCGCTATAATTATGAAACGGTAAAACAACTGTTGAAGCAACAAGAACAAAACCAAGACCAGAATCAAGAAAAAGACTCGGATAAAGATCAGGAAAAAGACTCTGACAAAAAACAAGATTCTCAAGATCAAAAGAATGAAAATTCAGATCAACAAGATAAGCAAGAAAAAGGCGACGACGAAAAGCAGGAACAAAATAATCAATCTGAACAAGATCAAACCGAAGAACAAAAAGATAATGAGCAACAGCAGTCTAAAGATGAATCTTCTGAAAAGGATGAAAAGGACCAAAATGAGTCTGGACAATCAAGTGAAAATAAAGAACAGCCAAAGAGTGATGATCGCGTCCAAGCTGAAGCGATTCTGAATGCATTAAAGGATAAAGAGCAGATTAATCAAAAGAGACAAATATCCAGGGCAAAAACACGTAAACTTGAAAAAGATTGGTAATATGCGGCCATTAGTCAAATATAGCGTTGTGACTGCCTTGTTGGCATTTTCTTCTGGTATATTGTTGTGGGGGCAAACGATTAATGCAACTGTGGACGCAACACGTATTTCAATGGGCGAAACGGTGACCTTTAAAATTGAAACGGTGGATTCAGATGAAATGCCTACCGTTGATATTTCTCCCATATTATCTCAATTCCATTTGGTGAGTGGGCCGGGGCAACAAACCAATATTCAATGGGTGAATGGTCGTATGACCAGTTCACGTGTACTTTCTTGGACATTTACTCCCAAAAAATCGGGAATCTTGATGATTCCAAAGTTATCGGTTACTTTAGGGAAAAAGACTTACCAAACAACATCCGTAAAAATCCAAGTTGCGAAAGGGGCGGATGGCGAGGAAGCGAATATTTTTATTCGAGCTGAATTAGACAAAGAATCTGCCTATATGGGTGAACAAATCACGGTTACTTATAAATTGTATCGAAGTGCCAATTTTTCTCCATCACCTTATACATTGCCTACTTTTACTGGGTTTTGGTCTGAAGTAGTGTATACACCCCGTTCTCTTAAATTTAGAAATGTAACTTTGAAGGGAAAATCCTTTCAAGCGGCAGACTTATACAAAGTCGCTTTATTCCCAACCAAAACGGGTCAATTAACCATTCCATCATTAACGGTGAAAGGCCAAATGGAAAAAAAGACTAATCGCCGCGCACGCCGTAGCCCCGTTTTTGATCCATTTTTTGATTCATTCTTTACAGAGACGGTTACAAAACAAGTTCGTTCACCCGAGAAACAGATTAACATTAAATCTTATCCGGCAATGAAACCATACGATTTTTCAGGTGCTGTGGGTTCCTTTAAACTTTCATCCACGGTGGATGCAGATTCGGTAAATGTGAATGAAGGATTTACCTATACAGTCCGCTTAAAAGGAACGGGGAATATGGGACAATTTTCATTGCCTGATATACAATTTCCTGAAACGGTTGAAGCATTCCCACCTAAAGAAAAATTTAAAAAAGATCCATTTCGTGATGCTTTAACAGGAACAATGACATGGGAATATATTTTAATTCCCCGTAAAGCAGGGTCATTATTTATTCCTCGAGTGAGTATGTCTTTTTTTGATCCCCAAACTGGTACTTGGGATAAAACGGAAACAAAAGGAATCGATATTTCTGTTATGGCAGGAAAAGAAAGTCATGCTCTTTCTGGTGAATTCACAAAACGCGAAGTGGAATTATTGGGGCAAGATATACGTTTTATTCATAATGATAATCCCAAATGGCTACCCATTCAGCGGAGTATTGTAAGTCGATCCATCCTTTGGATTTATGGATTTGTTTTTCTTCTTTTATTGATGCCCGGCTGGATCCATAATGCTACAGATTATCGATTATCCACCGAATCGGGTCGTGTATCACGTGGGGCTGTGAAAAAAGCGCGAAAATCGTTAAATCAAACAACTGAAGATCCTTTTTCGCTGGCCAGTCAAACGCTTTATACCTATTTGTATGAACGGCTTCATTTGTCCACGCCGAATTTAGATTCGAATCAGATTAAGGAAACGTTGGATGGTCTGATCCCGGAAGCATTATTATTACAGATGATTACGTTGGTAAATCAATGTGACTCGGGTCGATTTGCTCCTGGGGGAGAAGCATTAGTGGAAACGATATTATCTGATACAAAATCATTGATTATTCAATTGGATAAAGCATTAGCATGAAAAATATTATTTTAATATTTGTTCTTTTTTCTTCATCGATTTTAGCCGAATCAGTGGATCAACTCTTTGAGATTGCCAATGAAGCAATGAGTCAAGAATACTATCGAGAAGCCGCAAATCAATATGAATCCATATTGCACCAAGGATTCGAAAGTGGTCCACTCTATTACAATTTAGGAAATGCCTATTTTCGTCAACATTTATATGGCCATGCCATCTGGGCTTATGAAAAATCGCTTCAGTTTCGTCCACGGAATGATGATGCGATTTATAATTTAGATTTAGCCAATGCACGCATTGTGGATCGCATTGATGCACCCGACCCAGGCATTATTTTGACTTTTTATCGGCAGTTAAAGAATGCATTTACCTTGAATGAATTGGTTTTTTGGGGTGCAGGTATATTATTGCTTTCTGTCTTAATTTATGGACTGAAACGGTTGTTTGGTTTCTATGGCGGTTTATCCGCGAAAATGGGTGGGATACTTACCATTATGGCTATCCTAATTCACGGTATTGCTCTTGATAAATATTGGACAAAATCTGACCACATTTCTGGAATATTGATTGCAAATGGTGTTGATGTATTTTCGGGGCCTTTTGAAAGAGATGATTCAATTTTATTTCGAGTCAATGAAGGAACAAAAGCGGATATTGTTGCTTGGGAGGACAGATGGGTAGAAATAATTTTAATGGATGGTAAAAAAGGGTGGATTCCTGCGGGAACCATACGAAAATTATAGGTATGCGAAACATCGTATTATTATCATTATTTATGGTTGGAACTGTTTTGGGCCAATCTCCAGATTCGTTATTTTGGTTTCATCCAGATTCGGCAAAAGAACCGCCCTTAAAATGGCCGATCATTATTAATCAAATATTTAGTCCTAAATATTGGGGACTTGCGGATTCCACGCAGAGAAATATTCGTGAAAGTGAAGATGGGTTTCGCGTCCAAATATTCGAAACACAATCAGCCAATGAAGCTCAATCTTTTTTTAGGGAATCAACTGTCGCCTTGACTGATTCTGTCTATTTATCTTTCGATGCACCTTTTTATAAAATTCGAGTTGGAAATTGCCCTACACGCCATGAAGCAATTACACTTCAAAAAGTGCTAAAAAACACGGGGTATAAAACAACGTGGATTGTACGATCTAGAATTGAATGAACTCATTTTCAATGATGAATTCTACATTCGACAATATTTATGATGCTTTCGGTCCTATTGACTGAAAACAATCTCATTTATTCTACTTCAGGAATGTCTGATCCTTCCAAATCAATCACATGGGGAGTCAAAATAACTAAAATGTTTTTTTCAATTTCAACATCAATTTTCTTTGAAAATATATAAGGTAAAATAGTCCCAAGTATGGGAACCTTCCTTTTTATGGTTTGACTACCGACTTGTTTAAAGGAACCTAATAAAAAGGGTTCTTCATTTTTTACAATAACATTACTTTTTAAAATTTGTCCTTTTTCAACAGGACTGCCAGAAATCGTTCCACTTATGTAAGTATATTTTGCTTCTATGTCTAAAGTCATATAACCGCTTTGCCCCAAGGATGGCGTCACTTCGAGTGAAAGCCCTGAATTCAATTCTTCTGTTTCGTAAAGATTTGAATAACTGGAATAGCGAGTCACATACGTAAGATGCTCGCCATCTAAAATACTGCCCAATTGATTATTCGTTGTTACAATTCGTGGAGAATTAACGACTTTTCCAATTTCCTTTTGACTGAGTATATTCAACAAATCTGATAACGCTAAACTGGAAAAAGACAATCTTGAAGAAAGGGCTGTTCGGGTTGTTTTGTATGTTGTTTCATCTGTATAACCATCATTACTTCTTTCTGCTTCGCTATCGTCAAGTGTTTTATCCGCATCCAATGAAACATTTAAACTTAATTTTTCCAACAGATTTTGCCAATCCATTCCAATATCATTAAGTTGTTGATTATTTATTTCAATCATTTTTACTTCGATAATAATTTGCTTGGGCGGCACATCGTAAAAATGGATTAAATCTAATACAGCATTACTTCCTTCGGCTGTACCAGCCATTCTTACATGATTGTTAGATTGATTCATATGAATATAAACGGGTGAATCGCCATGAACATAATAATATCCTTGATTTGATTTTTCTTTTAAGCCTAAAGATTCAATCAAATCATCGGGGGAAATATATTGTAGTTTGTAAGTTTGGTTTTGTGAAAGAGCAACGGTTAATAAAAAGTTGATTAAAATGATTCGTTTGAATTTCATGATTGTATCCTTTTTTTTATATAAACCAGTCAATGAATTTACTCAATGCCTTTTTCGATTTCAATTCTTTCCAGATGTTAGCAAAGTTAAGGAGATCACCCCGACTCCCTCACGGGGTGCGGGACGGAAAGCTTCGTCGCATACTCCTCGTGATGAGAATAATATATTTGATAGTTTCTTACGACTATCATCCGCCGGATTAATAAATTGTCAATTGTCAATTTATTTGTCCGCGTGTCCCGAAGAAATACTGGGAGAAATGGGGGTTAGAAATACCAATTGCCACACTACTTTTTTAATAATATTTCATCTCGTCCAGTTCTCGCCATCCAATTAAGCAACGAAACAATAAATACGCCAATAACAGCACCATTTATTAATCCATTATAAATTGTGTTAAGATTTAGATTAATATATTCATTTATAATTCCAATAATAATTCCCATTACTACACCAACAATCATTGAAAATAAAATGAGTTTCCACATAATATATTTTGAAGTATTCATTGTTTTGTCCCCTTTATCTTAAAAATATTTTGACTTACAAACGATAACTCACAGGTTTATAAATTATCAATTTAATCATCCGGTAGTGCGGGTTATGTTGCTCTATTGTCTTCATTCTATTCATTTATAACGCGAATAAAACGATATTCTGGTCCGTCCCACATAGCTTCACTTAATATCAATGTATCCGGTTCCGCTTCAAGAACATTAAACCAAAACCCTACATCATAAGCTCCATAATAAATCTTCACACCAATTGTTGAATCCGAAGGTAATCCAATATTGTAAAAACTAAATGTTCCTTCTGAATTAAAACACCCGTCTGGATATTCTCTAAAAACAGAATCGGATGAAAAAATGTAATAATTTGATGAGTCAGTAGTTTCGGGTGTTTCAATGATGGGTGGCACAGTCCATCCACCTTGAGTCATTTTTATCCATTCCCAACTTCCTATAATTTTTTGTTCTTTGGTATCAGCATTTGAAAATGGTGGAATTGGTGAAAATTCTTCAGTTTCACATAAACTTTCGATTTCTTGAGTTGGGTTATTGCATCCAGTATTTATTAATACTAATGCAATAAAAAATAAAATAATCTTTTTCATTTTGATTCCCCTAAAGCAATATAACGGCCAAGCTCACCGGCGGCAATGGAGCGTAGCGGAATTGCCGTCCGGTGCAGCGCCTTGTTATCTGTATTCACTATAACGCCCCACCGGATATATCAAAATATCGCTCGAAGAATCGAGCAAGCCTGGTTAGGACGCTCTCCCGTTTTTGGGTTCGTTCACCCGTTTTACTAAATCTTGATACAGGTGGTAAAACCTTGGTAATAGCGGTGCCGG
>JADHUI010000007.1 GCA_016784605.1 Fidelibacterota bacterium
AAACGATGTGTGGTTTGATGTGTCGCTGTATCTATCGCAATATAGCAGGATACAGCTCATTTTTATAAGGTAGGTGTCTTAAGCCGAAAAGTTCGATGTTTAAGACAAGTGGTACGCCCGGGAGGATTCGAACCCCCAACCTTCTGGTCCGTAGCCAGACACTCTATCCAGTTGAGCTACGGGCGCATATCTTTTTATTTTTAAATAATTGTCCGTAGCGAAACTGCCTGTCCCGATTTTATCGGGAAGCTACGGGCGCATATCTTTTTATTTTAAAACAATAAAAGAATTTGCCAAAAAATGCCCGAGAATTTATTAGAAGAATATCCCGAATTCAACCGTCTATTTCAACAATAATGCTTTTTTTGTATCAAATCCATTTGGAGTCTGAATTTGGATGAAATACATACCGGAAGCATGAGATGAAGCATCCCATTGGAATGAGTGATTTCCCGCTTGCATGAGTGGTTTATCCGCTAATATTTCTACTTCTTCCCCTAACGTATTATAAACAGCAACTTTTCCCTGTGTATCAAATGGTATTGAAAATGAGATAGATAAAACAGGATTAAAAGGGTTTGGGGTCAAATTCCATATTTCTGGTTGAGACGAGAGTGAAATTGAAATAGCTTTAGGTGACTTTGAGTATTTCATGTTGATTTCTTGTCCGAGACGATTACTCACAACTATATTGTCCAAATCAATTGCATCTAAAGATGTAGCCATTTTGAATGATATGGATTCGGTTTCATTCATTCCTGTGGCGTCAAAAGCGAAATAAGTAACATTGCCCTGTTTTGTGAATGAATGCCAAGACCAACCTTCAGGTAAATTGAATTGTTCCACAAGTTGGCTATGATCTGAAGTTTTAGAAATTGAAAATTGAAACCCAGAAATCTTATCATTACTAGAGAATGTTGCCATTTTATCCGACCCTTGATATTGTACATCAATTATACCATCCAAAGGATCATCTCCAGGAGAAATGCCACCCCAAGAATTATTCATTATTCCTTGAACAAGCGCTACTATATCAATCACATTGATAATACCATCTCCATTTATGTTAGCTACATCGGATTGGCATCCTTCTGTGTCCCCAGATAAAATGAAATCAACCAATGATAATACATCAAAAACATTAATGGTCGGATTTCCAGAAACATCCGTGTCTCCATTGAGATTTCCAGTTATGTAAACATTATTATTGCATGGATCACATTCATTCCCAATAAGATCATCATCTTCATCATCCTGAGATGGATTATAGTCTTGTGGACAATTATCTTCCCAATTCATGACACCATCATCGTCCACATCTGGATTCATGCCGTCGATATAAACTTGAGATACTTGTAAAATTTGCTTTGTGCTATTATTCTGAACGATTGCAATAATTTTTACTTTTTCTTGCACCCATGAATCCACCAGCGAAAATGAAGAAGCACCTAATGATTCGATTTCACCTGCTGAAGAAATAGTTACATTACTTGGATCTTCCCAAATACGAACCACATTTCTAGCATTGTGCCATTGCCCGACAGTGGACCAAAATGAATATATTTCATCTTCAACTACAAACGCGTGTACAACATCATTGGAAGATGTATGGTCCGCATCAAGGGAAATGGTTATATCATAATTAACAGATCCATCCGCAACCATTCCATCAATGGATATTTCATAGGGTGTTTCGTCGCCAACCATTGAATTATAGATAGGAAGAAAAGTATTATACATAGGTTGCCAATTAGCATCCGGATAACCGCCAACGGTATTTTGAACACCATTCCATTGAGAGTGCGGAATACCTCCTACTCCATAGTATCCACCCCGTTGATTATAATCGGAAGGTAAATCAAAATCAGAACTGCCAGGTGTATAACTTGGGCTATGCCATTCAACCGCAAGTAATGTTTCTGGGAATTCGTTTAATAATGAGTCAATCGCAAAACTTGCGCTTGGGCAGTAGGGTCATTGGAGACCCGTAAAATCTTCTACAAAAACCCGTTGAGAAGAGCGCGCAGCATTTTCTACAATTTCTCTTAAGTTTTTAATGGGAACTTCTTGATTATTAACGAGAATTGTTTGCTCTGCCATCATAAATGATATGGCTGCAATCATAAATAGGATGATTTTTTTCATAATGATTCTCCCCTTTTTATTTGTCATAAAGTGTTATTGAATTTAGTTTGTTGTATATTTTTAAAACAAGGAGGTTAATTCCAGTTTAAATCCATCTGAAAATGGTTCGATTATTCGGCAAACTCCATTACTGCAAAGAAGTCCACCCTTTTGACTGCCATACATCAATGAAAGCCGTTGATTTGAATTTATATTATAAACCAATTCAATAGCTGCCCAAGTGTTTTCTAACGATATAAATTGTTCTAGAAATTTCTCAAATGAAGTTTCTGTATTAATGGCATAAGGATCGAATGTATCATCATAAGAAACGCGATCAAATAATAAAGCAACAGACCAAGTGGGAGCCTTCCCCAAGCCAATTGAAAAGAAATGGTTAACCTGTTTTGGTCGTTTAGTATATACACCTGTTTCATAATTAAATGAATCAAAATCTGATTTTAGACTGTCATATTTTACAATACCCAATGAATCAGAATAACTCCAAGTTCCACGTAATAATTCCTGATATTCCCATTTAATATCAATATTCATTCCATTAGATAAGCTAAGCGAAAAAGATGTTGGAAATGTGATAGCCTCTTGATACTTATATTGAAAAGTATGGTTTTCTTCCAAATATAAATTTTGGAAAATATCCGTAATATCCGTCGTCTTCGATGCTGCAATAATGTAATGTAATTTATCATTGAATGCATAGCCATCCACTTCAATATACCTTTCTCGATAGGGTAATCCTTCTGCAGATTCAAAAGGAAGCCATGAATCATTATTCTTTTTAAACCATGAATAATCTACAGTGGATTCCCAAATGTGCGTTCGACTGGAAGCAGCATAATGTAGAAATAATGTAGAACCAAATAATCCAGGACCTGTCAAATCTAATTGATAACCAAGATTATTGTTAAAATCAAATTGGTGTGATATACGTCCAAGCAAGGGTGTTGAATGAAGCAAATTTGAAATGGCTGGTTGTTGAAAATCTAAGACTAAGCCATAATTATTAACAAAATCCCATCGGGAAAAGGCATCGGGAGATAAATGGGCAAAACGATAACGGATATAATCAGCAGATAATGTCCAATCTTGAAAATAGCTGGTTATATTAGCATAAAAGCCACTCCCCTTTCTCGAGAAATCTAATTCATTATAACCCGTTGATTGTTTATCAGCATATTCCATAAAAATATCAAAATTAGGTGCTGTGTAAGCTATTCGGCCTCCTAAAATTCGATGAGCTACATGGACTGTATCCGGAAAATTCCAAGAGGGCAATGTATGCTTTTCTCTCGATTGTAAGTAAGAAAAACCCAATTCGAACGATTCACGAATCCAATCAATATTTGTTCCCAAGACTGAATGATTCGTTTCATAATTATGTGAATAATTGTTATAACCGGGATAAGTCGGTGCCGATTTCCAGAGTGTAGAATAGCCTGTTAATAAATTCCATTGAATATTATTTTTATCTAATGAAAAATATAAACCTCGAATGCCGTTATCAAAATCTATTGATTGATCATCCACTTGATTCAATATAAGTCCGCGGCCCCAAATTTCATAAATGTCACCAAACTTTAAAGATATAGGACCTTTTGTATAATCAAGTCGAATTTTCCGTAATCCATCTTGGTAGAATCCTAATTCGGGCGGTTGGCTAAATTCAAATTGTGTCCAAACAGTAAATTTATCAAGCCGAATATGTGTATTAATCAATGATTCGGAATAAGTGAACCCAGTTTTGCTTTCGCCATATTTGAGTTGGCTGCTTCCTGAAAATTGTATTTGTCCAAAAAGATTAGACGTAAATAGGATAAAAGAAAAGGAAGTTAAATTAAAAGTCCGTTGGGCGAATGTCATTACGGTCTAATTAAAGCTTTTATATGATCTTCAATAGCAACTTCATCACCAGGGATGAAACCTTGATGACGCCAAGCGATAGTTCCATCTTTATCGATAAGAATCATTGTTGGCAGTAAAACAGCATTAAATATTTTCGATATTTGTTGGTTAGGATCAATCCCAACTTTAAAAGAATAATTTTTTGAACGAATATACCCTTTTACCTTGGATAAACTTTTTGGAGAATCTTGGTTAATGGTTAACACATTAAACCCTGAATCTTGATACGCTTTATGGAAATATTCTTGGTGGGTCATTGCTTTTTTGCATGGGCCACACCAGGTTGCCCAAAAATCGAGCAAAACAGGTCCTTCTTCTAGCAATTCGTATAATGATATTCGATCTCCGGAAAGGAGTTTCACTTTAAAGTCTGGTGCTTTTTCAACATTTGCATTAGATGCAAATAGGGATGAAATCGCCAAAATATAGACTATTCCAGCAAAATATTTTTTCACAATGAACTCGTGTTAATTATAAAATTGGATCCAAAAAGGATCTTAGGTCTGCTTCATTAACGAACTTAATCGTGACATTACTCAAGTTTTCTACAGCACTAACAGGTAATGTGAATTCATACGTAATGGGTATTTTAACGGTTTCCATAGCTATTTGCATGGACCAACCACCCATCGTGAAGTTTATTAAGGGTGAAAACTTATGACTAGGTATATATAAGACTTTTGAGCTTGAACGGGCATGCCAATAAGAATCCGGTGTATCTGTTAAAACTACGGATGGGTTTCTGGATTTATCAAAAAACTGTATGACGGGGATTTTTCGATAGGATTCAGAAATTATATCATCAATTAAATATTGCGGAAAGTTGAATTTATCTCGGCTATAATAAAATACGGTTAAACTGCCATCTTCTTGGAGTCCTGTATAAGGAAGTGTGGTTAGCATTTCATGAATAATATTTTCCTTCAAGGAATATTCCACCTTAAACTGAACAGTAATAAGTTGTTCGTCCTCTTCATGATAAATAAAATTAGGTCGTTCTAATTTAACTTGATATGGACTTGATATTAATTGATCTAATACGGTTTCCAATAAAGCAGAATTTTCATCATTTTCAGGATTAATATCAACTTTACTTTCTGCCGTAAAATCCATTGACCACTCTCCAGCAGATTGTTGAATGGATTTTTCTTTTTTGGCTTCTTCTTCCCGCTTTTTTGAACCAAGAACAAAATCCATGCTTGCTTCTAATTCAAGTATGGCAGCATCTAAAGAACTTGCCACTCGTTCGGATTCAATAGATACTTTTGGTGGTTTTGATTTACGAGGTTGTATGGCAAAATCTGGAAAGGGTGATTTAGGTTTATCTGAGCGTTTAGGAAGAAATTCAGAAAGCATTGCTTCTACAGTTTCGCCAACTTTGTCTTTTAATGCTGGAATAGCTGAATAAAAACCGGAAATTGTTTTGTTACTCGTTTCTTCCCATGTGGCGATATCAATAAATTGCATACTGACGGAAATATCATCGAGTTTTCGATTAAACTTTCCCAAGAGTAGTAAATTTTTAGACCCTCGAGCTTGTTTTAATAATTCGGAACGATTATTCATAATGTACTCTAAATCATCATTATCCTGTATCCGTAAAGTCGATTCGTTCTTTAATTTATCTTTGACTATTTCTGATAATCCGGGTCCAATCCATTCTACAGAAGCATCATTTTGAACATTGTCAAAAGGCAGTAAATAGAAGTAGACAAGTGGGTCCCGCGCGAATAAAGCGGACATTAAAAGAAGATGTATTAAGACTTTGTTCATGGTTTTATGAGTTTCATGGAGAATAACTTAATGGAAAAACAGGAGTTTATCCACCTCCAATTTTAGAGGATTGAAATCCTTTTTCAATTTTTTTCCAAGAATCCCTGAGCGGTACAGATCGGTTGAATACTAAATGCGTAGGAGAAGAATCTATATTATCTAAAGAAAAGTAGCCTAACCGTTCAAATTGATAAAAAGTTCCTACCGTAGCATTTTTCATTTCACTCTCGATATAACATGTTTTATGAATCACGAGAGAATCTGGATTTAATGCATTATCAATCTTATCTGTTTTACTTGGATTCGGTTCCAAAAAGAGTCTATCGTATAATCGCACTTCAGCTTGGATATTTTCGGTGGATGAAACCCAATGAATCGTTCCCTTCACTTTTCGACCATCGGGAGATGAACCGCCACGCGTTACGGGATCATAAGTACAATGTAATTCAACAATATCCCCTTTATCATTTTTAATGACATCGACACATGTAATGTAATAAGCATATCGTAAACGCACTTCCCGTCCGGGAGCTAGACGAAAATACTTACGAAACGGTTCTTCCATAAAATCATTACGTTCAATATAAATTTCTTTGGTAAAAGCTACTTTACGTTTGCCCGCGGACTCATCTTCAGGATTATTTATTGCGTCCAAATAATCAATTTCATTTTCAGGAAAATTGGTTATAACGACTTTTAATGGATCAATAACTCCCATAACGCGATTAGCTTTTTTATTTAGATCTTCTCTTAAACTATATTCTAAGAGATTCATTTCAACAACATTATCTCGTTTTGCAACACCCACTTTTTCGGCGAAATTTCTAATGGATTCGGGAGAGTATCCTCTTCGTCGTAATCCTGAAATAGTTGGCATTCTTGGATCATCCCAACCTGAGACATGTCCATTATCGACTAGTTGCTTAAGCCATCTTTTTGACATAATGGTAAAATTTAAATTTAATCGAGCAAATTCAATTTGCTGTGGATGGTACGTATCAAGTTGATTCAAATACCAATCATATAAAGGACGGTGATCTTCAAATTCTAAAGTGCAAATTGAATGTGTAATTCCTTCAAGGGAATCTTCTAATCCATGCGCCCAATCATACATGGGGTAAATACACCATTTGTCGCCAGTCCGATGGTGATTAGCTGTTAATATACGATACATGACTGGATCTCGCATATTTAAGTTTGGATGACTCATATCAATTTTGGCTCTTAAAGTGTGGCTACCATCAGGATATTTCCCTTCTTTCATTTCGGAAAAAAGGCGAAGGTTCTCTTCAACATTTCTATCTCTAAATGGACTATCCGTTCCGGGTTCTTTTAAATTACCCCGTGATGCTCGAACCTCATCCCCGCTTAAATCACAAACATAAGCTTTCTCTTCTTTAATGAGTGAAACGGCAAAATCATACATTTGATCAAAATAATCGGATGCATAATACAACCTATCTTCCCAGTCAAAACCCAACCAAGAAACATCTTCCATTATTGCTTTCACATATTCATCTTCTTCTTTAATTGGATTTGTGTCGTCGAATCTTAGGTTGCATAATCCATTATATTGTGATGCCAAGCCAAAATTAAGACAAATAGATTTTGCATGACCAATATGAAGATATCCATTGGGTTCAGGAGGAAACCGTGTGTGAACTTTTTGATCAAATTTTCCAGAAAGGTTATCTTCGTCAATTATTTTTTGAATAAAATTCTTAACCTGTTTTTCAGCTTCCATTTTTATCACTTTCTATGATTGGGAAATGAGTTATAGCATAGTTTAATCGAGAAATACACACGTTTTTACCTATTAATTCCATGATTGAAAATAGAGAAGGACCTCCAGAAGCACCACTAATAGCCAACCGAGTCGGTTGAATAATCTTCCCTAATGATATTTCATTTTTTTCAGCATAATTCTTTATACTTTTTTCAATGGATGCTGAATTCCATTCTAACACTGTATTTAATTCGATTATTAATAATTCTATTATAGAAGTTGTCGTCTCTGGCTTCCAACTTTTCCTCATTGCTTTTTTATCAAATTGAGTGGGACTAGAGAAGAAATAATGAGACGTATGTATAAAGTCAACAATCGTTTTTGATCTTTGTTTTAACAATTCAATCACACTCAATAAAAAAGGCTTATCATAACTATCGCCCCAAGATGGGTTAAGTTGTTTTATAGAGTCATAAATAGAATTCGATGATAATGCCATAATATGTTGAGCACTAATCCAATGAAGCTTTTGAATGTCAAATACAGCTGATTTTTTCTGAACTCGTTTTATATCAAATTGTTTAATTAAATCTTGAACGGAAAATATATCTTGCTCCGTTCCGGGATTCCAGCCTAATAAGGCTAAATGGTTTAGAAGAGCATCTGATGTAAATCCTAATGCTTGATATGCTTGAACACCCGTTGCGCCATGACGCTTACTAAGTCGTTTTTTGTCGGGGCCTAGAATCATCGGTAAATGGGCAAAGACAGGAATGGTATAATCTAAAGCGTCATAAATGTAGATTTGTTTCAGTGTATTGGCAACATGGTCTTCCCCTCTAATTACGTGAGAAATTTTCATATCATTATCATCAACAACGACAACAAGATTATATACAGGACTTCCATCAGATCGCGCTATAATAAAATCATCAATTTCAGAATTATCGACTTTAATCGAACCATAAATTTCATCAGAGAAAGAGATGATTCCTTCCTTGGGAGTTTTGAGTCTAATCGTAAATGGGGAATTTTTATCTAGTTCCGATTGAATGTCATTTTCTGAACGATTTCTCCATATTTCAGGATAGAAAAATGATCCATCCATAGATCGGTAAGAATCTAGTTCATCTTTAGTTGCAAAGCAGCGATACGCCTGCCCAGATTCTAATAATGATTGAATAGCCGCTAAATACAATTCTGTACGTTTAGACTGAAAAATAAGTTCATCATCCCAATCTAGACCTAACCATTTCATTGATTGGCAAATTTGGTGAGTAAATTCATCTTTAGATCGAAGCGTATCAGTGTCTTCAATACGAACTAAAAAGGATCCATTATGATGCTTGGCGAAAAGCCAGTTGAATAAGGCAGTTCGAGCACCCCCGAGATGAAGTTGGCCGGTCGGGCTAGGTGCAAATCGAACTCTTAGTTTAGAATTGGCCATTGATAATTTTGCGGAGGCGGTAGGATTCGAACCTACGAGGGGCGCGAACCCCTGCTGGTTTTCAAGACCAGTGCATTCAGCCAGACTCTGCCACACCTCCATTTGTTTATTTGCGGAGAGGGAGGGATTCGAACCCTCGAAGAGGCTATAAACCCCTTACTCACTTAGCAGGCGAGCGCCTTCAGCCACTCGGCCACCTCTCCATATTCTTGTGTTATTAAACCTCTGAAATTACTCCGTGAATCCTTTAATCCCAAAAAAGAATTAAGAAATAACGAACTGTTTTCCACTTAATTGTGTAACAGCGTTTTTCATCTCTAAATTTAAAAGAATTTGAAGCAATTGAGCGATATCTAATCCTACCTTTTTCCGTAAATCATCAATTTGAATCGGATCATGCCCCAAATGTTTGAATATTGATTGTTCATCTTCAGATAAATTCAATGGCAGTGTTTTTTGAATGCCTTTTATAGGCCGGAAAAGACGATCATTTATAATATCAAGAATTTCATCGCCTTTATGAATAGGAAATGCTCCATTTCTAATTAGCCTATTTGAACCAACGGACATGGCATCTGTTACTCTCCCGGGCACGGCAAAAACATCTCTATTTTGATCAATCGCATTAAACGCCGTTAGAATCGACCCGCTTCTATCTCCTGCCTCAACGACAATTGTACCATGAGAAAGACCTGAAATAATTCTATTTCTTTGAGGAAAGTTTTTTCTATCCGGTTTTTCTCCAAGCGGAAATTCGGAAATAATTGTCCCGTTTTCTAATATATCCTGATATAACTGTTTATTTTCAGATGGATAAATCACATCAATGCCACTGCCCAAAACAGCAATGGTTCTACCACCTAAATTGACTGTTTCACGATGGGTCATTGTATCAATTCCGCGAGCAAGACCACTCGTTGTTGATACGCCTGCTTCAACTAATTTTTTCACAATCATTTTCGTCATTGTGCGACCGTATTGAGTCATCGTTCGAGTCCCGACGATTGATACCATATCTTCCTTTTTATTGAGTGCCTTGCCAATAGTGTAAAGTAATACGGGAGGGTCATAAATTTTCTTTAATAATACAGGATAATTATCATCCCAATATGAAACCAGTTTAATATTTTTTTCTTCTAACCGTTTTACTTGTTTTTCACCATAGGTAAGATGGCGGTACTTTTTAATGGCTGTAGCCGTTTTAATATCAATTCCGTCTATTTTGCAAAGTATTTTAGAATCAATTTCAAATGGGTTTTCCATTGAGCCAATCGAAGATAATAAAACGCGAACTCTATTTCTACCCACAGAGGGTGTATTCAATAAATTAATGATTATTGCATGTTTATAATTCATGTTGAATCATTTTTGAAATGTTTAAAATAAGTTTATTTAACCCTTCGCCTGTAACAGATGATATGTCCATATAAGGATGCTCAAAATCTGTCCAATTTTCATTTGTTACATTTTCATCAATGGTATCGATTTTTGAACGACAAATTAAAAAGGGCTTAAAAGTTAAATCAGGATTAAAATTAATCAATTCTTGCTTTAAAATATCAAAGGTATTTAATGGGTTTTCATCCAGAGCATCAATTAAATAGAGTAACACACGATTTCTTTCAATGTGTTTTAGAAATTGATGCCCAAGCCCTTTGCCAGAACTTGCGCCTTCAATCAATCCGGGTATATCTGCCATAACAAACGACTTATATTCTTCATATTTAATGATGCCTAAATAGGGCTCCAAGGTTGTAAATGGATATCCGGCTATCTTAGGCTTTGCTGATGATAAACGAGCCAATAAAGTTGATTTTCCGGCGTTTGGAAAGCCAACCAAACCAACGTCGGCTAATACTTTTAATTCAATTTCGAAATGACCCGATTCACCATCGATGCCACTTTGATGTTTTCTCGGTGTTTGGTTCGTAGAAGTTTTAAAACGGCTATTTCCTCTTCCACCTATGCCACCATTACAAGCAATACACTCTTCTCCGTGTATAGTGAGATCTGCTATAACTTTATGATCAGATACCTTTCGGATTATTGTTCCTAATGGAACCTTAATAATTATATCTTCACCAAACTTTCCGCTACGATTATTTTTTCCGCCCGGTTTACCATTTTCTGCTTTATATATTTTTCGATATCGAATATCTTGAAGCGTTCTAAGATTGTCATCTGCTTTGAAAATAATATGACCACCGCGACCACCATTACCACCGTCAGGCCCTCCCTTTGGGATGTACTTCTCACGGCGAAAGGAAACAGCTCCACGACCGCCTTTACCTGCAATTAATTCAACTTTAGTAAAGTCAATAAACATATTTATTCAATATTATAATGATTAAGGAAACTACACAATTTTAAAAATTAAATAGCATCAATAATAGCATTTAAGGTAAGGCTTGGTCTCATGGCTTCACTTGTTTTGGCAAGATCCGGATAGTAATAGCCACCAATATCTTGAGGAGTGCCTTCACTGGAAAGTAGCTCTTTAATAATAATAGCTTCATTATTTTCTAGAGAATCTGCAATTCCAGAGAATTGGTCAGCAATGGCTAAATCTTCTTTTTGAGATGCAATTGCACGAGCCCAATATTGCGCTAAATAATAATGTCCTGAAGTATTGCCAGATTCGCCGACAATACGAGAAGGAGATTTTCTATTATCTAAATATTTAGAATTGGCTACATCAAGAGCCGCGGTAATAATTCTCAAAGGGTTTGTATCATTTTTCTGTGCTATAAATCGTAACGATTCTGCTAAAGCGAGAAATTCGCCCAATGAATCCCATCTTAAGTGCCCTTCTTTTAAGAATTGAGCAACATGTTTTGGCGCCGATCCACCAGCTCCCGTTTCAAATAATCCTCCGCCAGCAATTAAGGGTACAATGGATAACATCTTTGCAGAAGTCCCAAGTTCTAAGATTGGAAATAAATCGGTTAAATAATCTCGTAATACATTCCCAGTCGCACTAATTGTGTCAAGTCCAGCTCGAACTCTATTTAGTGTAAATCTCATAGCCTTTTGTGGTGCCATTATATGAAATTCAATATCGTCGTTTTGATTAAAGATTGGTAAATATTTCAATACATATTTAATAATATTGACATCATGTTTTCTATCTTCATCCAACCAAAATACAACAGGCAACCCAGTAATTTTGGCTCGGTCATATGCTAATTTAACCCAGTTTTTAATCGGTATAACTTTAGCAGTTGACATTCGCCAAATATCCCCTTTTTCAACGATATGACTTGTCAAAACAACTCCGTTTTGATCAACAACTTTAACAGTTCCGTTGTCTGGTATTTCAAAGGTTGTTGGGTGTGAGCCGTACTCTTCTGCTTTTTGTGCCATCAATCCAACGTTTGAGACATTACCCATTGTTGTAACATCGAATTGTCCATTTGCGATACAATCTTCAATTATTTCTTTATACATGGTCGCATAAGATCTGTCAGGTATGATAGCTTTACATTCTTGAAGTTCGCCATCAGGATTCCACATTTGGCCTCCATCTCTAACAACCACAGGCATGGAAGCATCAATAATAATATCATTTGGGGCGTGCAAATTTGTAATGCCCTTTTCAGAATTTACCATAGCAAGGTTCGGCCTCTTTGAGTACACATCCTGGATGGCTTGTTCAATTTCAGATTTTAATTCTGCAGGTAATGAGTCGAGTTTCTTGTAGAGATCGCTTAGGCCTAAATTGGGGTTTACATCTAACTTCTTAAACACATTATCATATTTGTCAAAAACTTCTTTGTAAAATTCATTAACACAATGCCCAAATAGGATTGGGTCGGAAACTTTCATCATGGTTGCTTTTAAATGGAGCGAAAATAATAACCCGTTTTGTTTCGCATCTGTAATTTCTTGAGAATAAAAATTATTGAGTTCTTTTACCGACATATAGGTTGTATCAATTACTTCCTTGTCTTGAACGAATTTTTCATTAAGGATTGAGATACTTCCATCGGGTAAATGTAGCTCAATCAAAATCTTTCCATCAGACTTTTTAATGGTTGACTGTTCATTACCAAAAAAATCATTATGATTCATATGAGCTACATGTGTTTTAGATGCTTTTGGAAATGATTTAAGTTTATGTGGGTTCATTTTCGCGTAATTCTTTACTGCAAGCGCTGCCCTTCTATCAGAATTTCCCTCTCTCAAAACTGGATTTACAGCAGAGCCTAAACAAGTAGAATATTTTTCATTTATGGCTACTTCCAAGTCATTTACGGGATTTTCAGGATAATTGGGTACATTATATCCATTATTTTGAAGTTCTAAAATACATTCTTTGAGTTGAGGAATGGATGCGGAAATATTGGGAAGTTTGATAATATTACCTTCAGGCTCTTTCACCACATTTCCTAAATATTGGAGATCATTCCTTATCATTTGTTCAGAAGTTAAATGCTCTGGGAAAGTAGCAATAACTCTTCCCGCTAATGATATATCTCTTGATTCAATTTCGACTCCGGCTACATGGGTAAATGCATTTACAATAGGGAGAAGAGACTGGGTTGCTAATGCGGGTGCTTCATCTGTTATTGTCCAAATAATTTTTGACATTTAACGATCCTTTTTTTTACTTTTCGTTTCAGTTTTTGGTTTAGTATCAGTTTGTGGTTTCTTTGGTTTACCATTATTCTTGTAATCTGTAAGGTAAAAGCCTGTTCCTTTAAAAATTAGACCTGCGCCGCCACTTACAATGCGAGTTATATTACATTCTGAGACATCACAATTGGGTTTTGTTTGTAACGCATCGTCAGACATAGATTGAAATGCGTCAAATCGTTCACCGCAAGTATTACATAGATATTCGTAGGTTGGCATGAGTTCCTGCTTATTTAGATAAAAATAGAGCAGAAATTTATAAAATAATTATATATTATATTTTATTTTTAATGCGCCATATACATCTTTTGTTACATAATCTTTGAGATCCCCACCCAGCTTTGTCACTTCTTTAATCACCGTTGAATTTAAGTGGATATATTTTTCATCAGGCATCATAAAAATAGTTGTTATTTCAGGATTTAAATGATAATTCATCATGGCCATTTGAAATTCAAATTCGAAATCACTTACATGTCTTAATCCGCGAATTAAAGCGCAAGCATTCTCTTCGCGTGCTGTCTCAGCTATAAGTTTCTTCGTACTAATTGCAGAAACATTATCAAGGTCCCTTGTACTAGCTAAAATAAGCTCAACCCTTTCAACTACTGTAAATAATGGGTTTTTTGATTCATTATCTGCAACGACAAAAATTAATTCGTCGAATAACTTAGATGCACGTATTGCAATATCTAAATGTCCGCGATGTATTGGATCAAATGTGCCTGGATATATTATTTTTCTCATTGATTTTTCCAAAAGGCTAGCTGTGTTTTACCATAATTACGAATCTCTGGATCATAGAGTAATTTACTGTTTGAGCGGTTGACTTCTAATATAAAAATCCCATTTTTATTTAACGTTTGAATCGCCAAATCGATTAATGGAATTAAATCCATTTTATCATAAGGTGGATCAGCGAAAATAAAATCAAATTGATTGGATGATTTCAAATAGCTGATAGCATCTATATGATGAATAAAAACATTATTCTCGGGAAATGGAGCTGAATTCATTTTTAAAAATTGTATATGTTTATAATTAGACTCCACAAAGTGAACTTGAGTGGCGCCTCTGCTTACTGCTTCAAACCCCATAATACCCGATCCTGAAAATAAGTCAAGAAATGTGTTATTATTCATGGGTCCTAAAATATCAAATAAACTTTTCCTAACAAGAGATTTGGTGGGTCGATATTGAGCTTTTGGGCTCGTTTCAATCTTCCTCCCTTTATAGAGGCCAGATAGAATTTTCATATACTTTAGTCAGTGATTTGTGGCTTTAAAAAGGAAATGTAAAACCCAGCCTTTGGTTGTGGGTCGCTTGGGTTATTAAATAGGACAAATTTCCTAAATAAAACTCTATTACCTGCTTTATTTAGAATATGGCTCACCGTTGTTATCTCTTGGATAGTTTTTACCCATATAAGAAGCGGTTCATAAATATGGCTATCTTTATATATTTGATCAAAATGTTTTAATGAATAACCTGATAAAGAAGAGTCCAACTGAATAATAACATCTTCAGGTGTTAAGCCGGGAGACCTATTTGGGATGGCAGTACCCTTTGGCATATCAAAACTAAAATATCTAATAATATTGGAACTTCCAGATTGTTTTTCTTCAGAATAACTGACTAATTCTCCATCAAGATATTTTCCGAATTCTGGATCTACTATACTTGTGTATTCTAAACTGATAAAGTTTTTGGTAAGGGTAAGTGTGGAATATTTGTTTATATCAGAATTATTTAGTAAATCATTTAGAGATTTAGATATTAAAAAAGATTTATTGATTAACTCTTGAGGCAAGGCATTACTTTTCTTTGCTAGCTGTGTTACAGTTTTAGGGGTACTTCGATTTACCTTAAATATGATATCTGTTTTAATAAAATTAAATGGCCAAATAGGATCATTTATGTCAGAGCGAAATTTTAAATAATTCATTCCTAAAAATAAAATACCCAGCAATAATAAATAATAAAGAACGTTATTTTTCTCCGTTTTAATTGGTTTTTTAATTTTAGATATTTTTCTTTTTTCTTTAGTCGAAGTGGTTTCAGTATCGCCAGCATTCAAGTCATAATATTTATCAATTAATGGGAAATCAGTCAAACCAGGTTCATTGAAAAAAATCATCGAATGGATATTGGATCTTGATTTAGCCATTACAGTTAAAATGATGGATTCAAATGCAGGGAGATGGTTTGGCGTTTCATCATATTCTAGCCCTTCAAATGGTTTTAATTCCATGAATGCATTACTATCCCAAACTTCCTTCATTTTTGGCGTTAAAGACCCAGTCGAAACGATTGGCCTTTTACTTGTATTTGATGTTAAGGATAAAATTTGTGACATTTGATCACTATTGGCAGTCGAATCTTTAATAACGATACTTCCCTTTGTAAATGAAAGATGACCAAAATGAAATTGTTGCTGAATTAAAGCATAAAAACGAAACCCTTTGTCAGATTTATGAACCCATGTTGATTCAGGTAAATCTCCCCAATCTAATATGATTGAACTAATGGGTCCCATCCAGGATGGTTGACATCCTAAACCAGTTAGTGTTAATCTTAAATTAAGAGCTAAATGGGTCGGGATTGAAACATAATGAAGATTCGGTTCTTCAGGTAAATAAGATTGACAATAAATTGATTTTTGATATTGTGAACTATCAGAATTCACTTTCCATTTAATAAAATCTAAATGATCTTCACGGCTTAAATCCTTTTCATTCTTAATGACGCCATGTGATAATAAATCATCATCAATTGAAATAGAAATTTCATCTCCAGCGAGATTAATAGAATCATTAATTTCTTTTAAGTGGCTGGATAAAACTTTATTTAATTCTTTTTCATTGAAGAAAATTGGTAATAAGGGTTGTTCGAGTTTTACATTAACAACTTTAGATAAAACAATTTTGTTTGCAACCCGATTCCACTGGCCACAAAGAAGGTTTTTATTGGATATTACAAGACCAATCAAAACAGATATAGACTAATCCCAGCTACGGGTTCCATCACTTATCATGCCATGACTATTTGCTTTAAATGAAAATATTAGATAGCGAGGTTCTTTGTATGTTTCAACAATAGGACTCGCTACTCTTAAACTTTTTATTTCTTCAATGATTTTCAAATTATATTCGAATTTAGTCAATGGGCAATAATATGTTGATGAGTCAGGAACGAATGTATCATAATATTCGACTAATTCGACTCTTTCTACGGGTGTCTTTTCTAACACATCTATAAAATTTGGATCATCCATCATAAAGGAAAGATTCTTTAATTGAATATAACTGGTATCATTCCTTGAAAGTTCTTCGGAATACATAATTATAGTAACACTCGTATCACTAATGGTGTCTCGTCGGAATTTTTTAAATCCAAAAGTAGTGTCGAATTCGACAGGAAAGCTTTCTGGGATATCTACAGAATAATTGGCACTACCTAGAAGAATAGTTTGTTCGCCGATAAAGTTGGAATCAGCAATAACAGAGTCTCTCGCAGCGTTAACTAAATTCATGGCTTCAAAAAACTTGGAATTATAGGTACCTGTTAATTGATTATGAAATTCTTCAATATCATATAAATTTTGCATTCTAAAACGGCTTTTATCTTCGAATATTTTTTCTTCTTCCCAAATAGCGACTGGGACGTATATAGTGATAATCAAAAATAATAATGCCAGAACGATTCCAACTTCTAATAAGTCAGATCTTTGTTGTCTCTTTTTTAATTCCATAATTTTATTCCGGTTTAAGGATAATTCTTTCTTTTATTAGTTTTAAAGTTTTAGGACCAATTCCTTTGACATTCGTTAAATCATCAACTGATTTAAAACTTCCATAATCTTCTCTATAGTGAATGATTCTTTCTGCTGTTACGGGTCCAATCTTTGGCAACGACGTTAATTCGTCTTTATTTGCAGTATTAATATTAACAAATTCTACTTCAACCTTCGAATCCTTTTCTTTAGAATTCGAAATTGCATGTTTAGACTTTTTTGGGGTTGAATTCTCTATTGAATAAATTGAGTCAGCTAGCGCTTTAAATTCTGAAATTTCCTGTGAAGAAATGGAAATTACTCCTGGAGAATATCGATGTTTTACTTGGGAAATTGTAAAACCCAATACGGCTGAAAGACCCAGAAAGCCAATAATAGATTTTTCTTTGCTTGTAAAAAGAGCCATTAAATATCAATTTTAGTGAAAGGATTCTTAATACTTTGTTGCTCTTGGTCAAGCTGATGTAATAATTTTTTTTCCGATCTTGAAATGGATTTCGGAGTTAATACTTGGACCCTTACCATTTGATCCCCACTACTACTTCCCCTTAAACGTGGGAATCCTTTACTCCTTAATCGAAGGATTTGACCCGATTGAATTCCAGCCGGGATTTTCAAATCCACTTGACTTAAAATTGTTGGAACCTTAATTGTTCCTCCAAGTGTGGCTGTTGTATAAGAAATGGTTAATTGTAAATAGACATGTTCACCATCTCTAACAAAGTACTCATGATCAATTTCATCAAAAACAACAATCAAATCACCGGCAATTCCAGAAATGTTCTGATTCCCTTGATGAGAGAGAGTTAAATAATTTCCTGACTCAACGCCTGCTGGGATTTTAACTTTGATGGTTTCTTCTTTATTGATCATACCATCCGGCCCAGATCCTGCAGGTCTATGTCCTATCACTTTTCCACTACCACTGCAATAGGGACATTCAGATGCAGTTCTCATCTGCCCTAGTATGGTGTTACTTATTCGAGAGACTTGTCCAGCACCATTACAACTTGTGCACGTCTTAAAGGTCGCACCAGGAGCAGGTATTCGTTTTTTTATTTTTAATTTTTTTTCAATGCCTTTAGCAATTTCTTCATAAGTAAGTTTCAACTTAATTCGAATATCGCTTCCACTGCGCCGTCCGCCTTGGGCACCTTGTCGCCCTCCTCCAAAAAAACTATCAAAAGGACTACCGCCACCAAAAATATCACCAAATTGACTAAAAATATCGTCCATACTCATATGAACACCGCCACCAAAACCAGCATGTCCACCATCACCCATTCCTACACCGGCATGGCCGAATTGATCATAGCGCGATCTTTTAGTCTCGTCGCTTAAAACAGCATACGCCTCAGCGGCATCTTTAAAATTTTTCTCAGCTCCTGAATCATCCGGGTTTTTATCTGGATGATATTTCATAGCCAATTTTCGATATGATTTTTTTATTTCATCAGAAGATGCATTCTTTGAAACGCCTAAAATGTCGTAAAAATCTCTCATTTTTTATTTACAATAACTTTCGCATGTCTAATGACACGATCTTTATAATAATATCCTTTTTCAAACACATCTAAAATTTGATCATCGTCATGATTTTTATCCGCTTTTGTCATCATAGCATCATGGAGTTCGGGGTTAAGATTTTCTCCTTTTTCTCCAAAAGATTGGACATCTAAATCGCCCAGCCATTTATCAACTTTATTCAAAACGAATGAAATGCCTTTTGAAATAGATTCATCAACTTTGATATCATCATTATTAATAGCAACAGAAAGACGATCTATATCATCGAGCACGGGTAAAAAAGATTTTATCACATTCTCACCGCCATATTGAAGGTAGCCACTGATTTCTTTATCTTTTCTTCTTCGAAAATTCTCGAATTCTGCTTTGAGTCTTAAATGCTTATCTTGGATTTCAGCAACTTGCTCTTTTAATGCGTCAATTTTAGACAGTTTTTTCGGCTTTTTGGTTTTTTTACTAATCGGTTTTTCCGACTTTACTTTTTCTGATTCTTTTTCTATTTTATTTTTAGTCATTATTATGAATTTATTAATTATTTACGAATATAAGACCCGAAGTTTACAAACAACATGCATGGATAAAAACAGATCGCAGTATTATTACTTTAAAATACTGGAAATAGCTCTATAACTACCTAATATAGATATGATTGCTGCTAAACCAGCTAACCATAACCACAAAAACGGATCAACCGATAAGGATATTTTCAAATGTGCAACAGATTGTATAAGAAAATTACTTCCACGAATAAACCCTAGCATACTTGGGTAAACCAAGAGTGTAGAAAGCCCGCCCATCAAAAGGCCTTCGAATACAAACGGCATTTTAATGAATGATTTGGTTGCACCGATTAACTGCATTGAATAAATAAGTTTTCTTCGGGAATAAACGCTCAACTTAACTGTGTTATATATGACCAATACCGCTATTAATACAATTAGCCCTGATACAAACGGAAAATTGGCTAAAAGCTTCTGATAATACCTTTCTAGTTTATTCACTAAAATGCCTTGGTGGCGAACAACATCTACTCCATCCATTGATTTTATTTCTTCAATAATCGCGTTGAATTTTAATCTTTTTGCGCTGTTACGATTAAAGTTAACGACTGTACTTGCCGGAAGAGGATTGTAACCCAATACATCAAATATATCTTCTCCAAATTGGTCCCTGAATATATTTACAGCATCTTTTTTCTCAATCACAGTGGCAGAACGTACACCTCGAATTTTTCTAATTTTTTCTGCAATTACTTTTGCTTGGAGATCACTAACATTTTGTTCATAGAAGACATCAACTTTATATTTAGACCTCACGTATTGAATTATTTTATGGATATTTTCACCACCCACCATAAAAAGTCCGACGATAATAAGGGTTACATAAAGTGTAAAAACAGCCGTGAAAGAAGTCGCCTTATGGCGCCAAACGTTTTTGAATCCTTCAGATATTAGAAAAAATAATTGGTCCATCAACCATTCCCTCTTAGATGCCCATTTTGAAGCTCCATAATTCTGTAGCCTCGGCCTTTTATAAGATTATAATTATGGGATGCCATTAAGATTGTTGTACCCGTTTCATGAATCTCTTGTAACAACTTTACAAGTTCAAAAGCTGAGACTGGGTCGAGATTTCCTGTAGGTTCATCCGCTAACAAAATGGAAGGATCTTTTACAATCGCTCTTGCCAAGGAAGCACGTTGTTGTTCTCCTCCAGACAATTGGGTTGGATTCAATTTTTCTTTTCCGTCTAATTTCACTAAATCGATGCATTCTTCAACGCGTTCAGTTATTTCTTTTGCTGGGAAACCTAATACATGTAAAGGTAAAGCAATATTATCATACACATTCCGATCTTCGAGAAGTTGATAATTTTGAAAAACCATGCCAATGTCCCTACGTGCATATGCGATTTTTCTTTTTTTAATTTTATTACTAGAATAGTCACCCGCTCTTACAATACCGGACTGTGGAAATAAATCGAAATAAATAAGTCGCATTAAAGTGGTTTTTCCTGAACCCGTAGGCCCAATTAGAAAAGTAAAATCATTTTCGGGTATTGAAAAACTTAAATTATTGACCCCCACATCTTTTTGGTGGTTGTACGTTACATTCTGAAATTCAATCATGGGGTAAACTTAATCATTTTTAGATAACAATTTTACGAAGATTATAGCTTAAATATTACTAATTGCCCAAACGAGATAAAGGATGTAAACACTTATAAGTAAAATCCCGGAAAATTTTCCGAGTCGCCATTTTCGAATTAATAGAATGATGAAAACAACAACAACAGAGGCAAACAAAAGAATAACACTACTAAATAGGTTTTCCTTCCCAACAATTAAAGGGCCATCTGTTAAAAATAGGATTACCATCCATGGAATCCCTAGTCCGATAAGTATATCAAATATATTGGAACCCAATGCATTACTAATAGCCATTCCACCTCGACCTTGTCTAGCGACAATGATAGAAGACATAAGATCCGGAATAGAAGTTCCGATGGCTAAAACGGTTAATGCAATAATTGCTTGCGGGATGTGTAAAATATGAGAAATCATAACAGCTGATTCGACAAGTACCCAACTTAAACCACCAATAAATGAAATTGAAATAAAGAAGTTTATTAAATAATGATTCGCTGAAAGAAAACATTTCGAAAGGAGGAAATCAAATGGTTTGAAAATGAGGGTCCATCCTGAGCTTTCAGATTCTTTATCCTTCTCAATAATATCTTCTTGTGAATCATCTTTGTATGGAAGGAATTTTCGCCAATTCATTACAGATACAACATATAAAATATATACAAAAATGAAGGAACCTGCTTCTATCATGGTAATTTGGCCGTCAGAAAAGGACCATAATAAAAACACAATTGAAAGAGAATAAAAAATGGAATCTCTTAAAACGGGTTGCCATGCAAGAATTGTATTTCGAACAATCGCTGATGCGCCGATAATCACTAATAAATTAAATAAGGCAGACCCGACGATTGTCCCGATACCAATCTCCGCATAATCCCCGGGTTTTAATACTGAAATAATAGAAACAAAAAATTCAGGAGCACTCGACCCTATAGCCATTAATGTGGCGCCAGCTACATCGGATGACATTTTCAGGTCTTTAGCGACCTTATCTAATGATTCGACAAAATAATCGTCGCAAACGTGTGCAAGTAGATAAAATGAAATGATTAATACAATAATGAGTGAAAATAAAACCATTGTTTATTTCTTGTTTTGAAAAAGATTTTGTTTATTAATGTAATCCCAAACATCTAAAGGAACCATATATCGAATTGTTTTACCCTGTGTCCAACGACTACGTATTGTTGTAGATGATATTTCAAATCTTGGAATATTCGCAAATTGAATTTTCTTTAATACCCATGGTTGAATTTCGCTCGGTTTAAAACCAGGACGCACAGCTACAATTACTTGGCAAATATTTAAAATTTCTTCAGCATTTTTCCACGTATGGAAATCGCTTAACGAATCACTTCCCATAAGGTAAAATAATTCTGGTTTATCTAACGTGAATTGATTTTTTATATAATTGATTGTGTCAATTGAATATGAAATACCTTTTCGTTTTATCTCTAAATCGCACAATTCAAAATTGGGATTGTTTGCAATGGCAATTTTCAACATATTTAGTCGATGTTCAACCGGGCTTGTAAAAATTTTATGTGGCGGTTCATATGCTGGAATGAACATGATTTTATCAAAGGCTTCTACTTCGCAAATCGTTTGCGCAATGAGTAAATGTCCTATATGGGGTGGATCAAATGTTCCACCAAATAAACAAACCTTCAATTGGATTCCTTTTTCAATGATTTCTTAGCATTACTCAGATATTTTTGAGCCTTTTTTCGTAAGTCATCTGATTTAATTTTTTGATTATTATTCGTCCAATAATCATTCGCAATAGATATATCACCCAATAAACAATGACTTCTTATTATACCAAAATGCGCATTCTCAGCATAAGCCGTATCATAATAATTATCCAGTAATTGTTCATAAGCAAAAATGGCTGATTGGTGCTCTTCCATCTTATTATAAAGAATCCCTGTTTCATAAACTTTAAAAGCCATTTTATTGCGTAACTCTTGGATTGCGACAAGTGCTTCGCTTACCTTGGGTGAAGATGGAAAATCTTCAATGAATTCTTGATAACGTTCTAAGGCTTTTTGAGAATAAGTCTGATCCAAATAATATTCTGGAGACTCAATGTCATATGCTTCACATATTCGATATCGTGCTTTTTCAACATAAGGACTGAAGGCCATTTTACGTGCTAATTTTTCAAATTCGGATATGGCTAATAAATATTCTTTATTAAGATAAAATGATTCACCTAAATAAAATTGCGCATCATCGCCTAGATCGCTACCAATTCCACGAATAACGATATATTGAAATTCTTCTTGTGCACGAAGATACTTTTTATCTTCCAAAAAAGCTTTACCTTGACTAAATCGTGATTCTAAATCAATGGTAATATCAGGTTTATTGCCAGAGCAATTAAAGAAGATTGAACTTAAAATAATGATTACTAATCGTTTTTGCATTGTTAATTAAAATTCCATGGTTAATGAAATGCCGCCAATCCCACTTTTGTTTCTGGGGTTATATAATAAGGCAACTTTCGGGTTGTTTAATATTCTTGATTTCTTTTGCGCAAATAAGACCGCTTCCAAACCGGATAAAACATGATTAAACATTAAAGCTGTGATTGAATATTTTGCAATAAGTTTATATTGGTTTGAATCAAAACGCATATTTAAATAGGTATCTTTTAAATCGGTCATTACTAAAATTTCTACTGAAGTATCACTAACCGCTTTTTCAGTCAAATTAAAATCATCTGCATCTGACCAACCACCTGCAAATTGGTTATATTTTCCAACATTTTCATAAAAATGATGGTCTCGTACAACAGAAACGTAGTTATTTGTAATCCAGTCATAATGACCTTCAATATCATCCGAGGATACAAAGCTACCATATTCAGAGACTAATGTTTCATCATTTATTTTAAGTATGAGTGAATGGGAACCGCCGCTTAATTGAATCCCATATTGGCCTAAATCAGCATTATGCGCTTGTGTAAAAATATACCAATTTTGTAATGTCCAACTTGCATCCGCAAATAATTCATAATCGTGCTGGGATGTTTGCCCGAGGTTATGGAAATAATATGCACTCGTAATACTTGCAACTTCAAAGCCTAAAAAGGATAATGTTTTCCAAATTGGCGCTTTATTATAGGCTTGTCCCCATCCAGGTATAACCAAAGATTTAATGAGTGATTTACCGGTATAAATGACATTGGTCGTTTCAGTAGTATCTACTCGACTAGAGTCTGAAAATGAATAATCATTATGACGATAGAAAGACGAATAATCTTTTCCATCCAATTGTGTCGTCAGAATGACAACACTTAATGGTAGCATTAATCTTCTAATAATTAAATAAAAGTGAGAAGTAATATGTTGGTTCATTGCCATATAAAATTTCTTGCCCTTTAACTGTTTTAATAAAATCATCCATTCCTTTATGAATTTCTACCCCAATAGCAGTTGGGAAGTTATAAAAAGAAAACCCATTAATTCGCCATTGAATTCCAATTGATTTTTTTAAGTTAATTTGAGTGTTTTTACTCCATGCATCTCCTACTTGAAACATAAAGCCTAAATAGCTGTTTTGAAATAAAGTCCAACCAAATGGAAAAGTTTTTTCTGTAAATAAGGGGAATCGAAATGTGGATTCAAATAAAGCAAATCGTGTTCCTTCAATACTATAGAATGGATATCCTTTAAGCCCAGTCAAGCCTCCATTAAAAAAATGGAAGAATGAATCTACTTTAGTCGATGAATATGTAAAGCCTGCATTGGCCGTTGTATTGATCGTCCACCTTTCTGTGTTTGGTAATTCATAATGGTAACTACCCCCTCCTTGCCACTTTAATAAATTATGTGGTCCGAAATCTTCCTTCAATGTTCCAGCGTCTGAAAAATCTAACCCTTCGATAAAATCATTTTTTTCCAAATCCAATGTAGTCCATACTTTATAACCTTGAGATGGATTTATATCTCTATCATATCTTTTTTTAATTTGATCCATTTTCCAATTGAGCCCAATAGATGAACTGCGATAGTAATCGTAAGCCAGCCCACCCGTTAAACCTTCCGTGGGAATAGATTCTGAAATAAAAGCGCGATATCGTTGCCAAATGGAATAAAACTCAAACTGGCTACCGTAAAATGGGAGACGCATTCCTGCTCGGAAAAAAGTAAGCCTAAATTTTATTTGATCATTAATAGGATAGGTGTTTCTGTATTTATATGAATCAGAAATATTTCGCGTTAAATAGAATGTCTCAAAAAAAAGCGTTGGAAAAAAGCGCCTAAATTCAAAAATAAAGAATAAGTCTGCATCATTTAAATTGTTTAATGAAGCACCACCAAAAACATTTAGTCTATCTAATATTTCATTGGAATAAAAATAAAACCCGGGTTTAACCGTTCCATAATCTATCATTAGTTTAGGCAGAATAAACATTTTCGGAAATTGATCCACATAGGATGTTGACTCTTGCTGATTCTGTGAAATGATGGGTTTATTCAGTGACTCGTTTCTAAGAAAATAGGTTGGGGAATATCCGATGAATTCATCATCCATTAAATTGATTGAATCTAGAAGAGCTATTTTATATCCACCATTATCATATAATGAATA
The DNA here is from genome assembly GCA_016784605.1 of Fidelibacterota bacterium. Lineage (GTDB taxonomy): Bacteria > Fidelibacterota > Marinisomatia > Marinisomatales > UBA1611 > JABHGY01. Next base: position 25,694 of record JADHUI010000007.1, read on the forward strand.
TAATATTTGTCCTTTATGATTCATATTTGGCATAAAAGCACCACCCAAAACATTTGTAATAAACCCCTGCGTAGAGTCGGCGTTGTTTATCATAAATAAGTTATAAATCCCAGTACGGTCGTCGGAAAGTAAAATTTCACCTCGAGACGTAATTTGGATATCTCGTTCGTCCCATAATTCATTATTTAATAATAATCCTACCGAGTCTGACTTAAAATCATAATATTGAATATTTCTATAATGATGTTCTGTGGTTGTAAAAACTAATTGATGCGCGTTTTTATTATAAGCCATAGATGATATCATAGGTCGATGATCAAAATGAGTCAATTGCTCAATAGAATCGCTATTAAAATGATATAAAAACACATTTTGCCCACCGTCATATGTAGATAAGAACGCAATAGAGCTATCCATTGGGATATAAACGGGAGAAAATGCTCTGGCATCGATTGTTAATCTTACTTCTTTTTCCGTTGCGAGTTCAAATTCGTAAATATCAAAATATTTAGATCCATTATTATTCGGAAATTTTGACTTTTTACTATAGTAAATCTTTTCGCCAGATGGATGCCAGCTGGGTGCAGAATGAATTCCAGACATTAATTTTTTATCTTCATTTGCCTTAAAATCATGGAAAAATAACTCCGTTTGTCCGAAATAATCATTATTTCTATTGGTTAACCATGCAAAGCCTGTCCCTTGTGGATTCCAAATTGGATGCGCATTAAAAGTGCCTTCATCTTTAATAATATTACCAGATACAGGATTAATATTAATGGGATTAGTTAAGAGATGATACCGAGCGTTTAACGATTCTAAAAATCGTTCATAAATGAAAAACCCATCTTCTCCTAATACATTGAATAAAGCATCGGAAATGGAAAATTGAAAAGGATCGCTTAAATCTTCCATAATTTCTCTAAGTTTTTCTGCTCCATATTTAACAGCTATGTATTTGCAAAAAGCAAAACCTGTATTATAGGTGGATTCATTCCCAATGCCACGTTTACCGAAAGTGTTAATTTCATCAAAAGACAAGAAATTGTCATTTAAAGATCGATCTCGTAATATCATATCACGGTGTGAATCCCAATGATCCCAATCGGCTCCCTCATACATATATTGTGCAACACCTTCTGCCAACCACGGTGGAACGACCGTACCTGGCACAGGGAAACTAACTAATGTATTGGGAAAACCGTATAAAACATCTTTTCTTTTCTCTTTTTCATATCCCATAAATTGAAAATAAGCTCCAGGAAAAGATAAACCCGCTTTCATTGCTTTTTGAAGAGAAATGATATGTGTGAATTCATGTGTGATTACATTTTGTAACCATCGATGGCTTCCGCGTAGTTCAAAATCAAGCGGGGATGCCCATATAACCATTTTATTATCATAATAATAGGCAGCGCCATTGGAATAGTCATCCGGATCAATGAGAACTAAGTGTGTTTTTGATGGGGGCTCGTACTCATATAATGCAGTTACATGCGGATAAATTGTTTCCGCTACCGTTGCAGCTTCTCGAGCAGTTTGTTCTGTTTCATCATGAAAATGAATTTTAAAATGATCCGTTTCAATTGAATGCCAATTGAGCTCAGGATGATTATACTGAACTTGAGCAAACGATATGGATAAGACTAAAATAGTTGGAATCCATTTCATTAATGAATAACTCCTATTTTAACAATTTGTGAAACTGAATTATCAATCATGATATAGGCAAAATATACTCCTGATTCTATATCTGAAACATTCCACTTCCATTCTGAAATTTGATTTCCACCATCAGCTAATTTTATTTGAGTGGATGTAATAAAAAGGCCAGAAACATCATAAATATTTAAATCTATTGTCGATGCATCAGTTGTTTCAATCCTTAATGTGCCAGCAACATCTTTAACTGGATTAGGATAACAATAAGCTCGGATTAATAATTCATCTTCTACAATCTGACTTTCATAGTCCAATAAAACATTACGGCTTCTTCCCCAATCACCATGTGTATAAGTCCATTCATTTCCATTCGTTTTTCGTACCGCATTGTTAAAAAGATAAATATTTGATTGCGTGAAAACAGCGTTTCTCCCTAGGACATAATTTGCCGTAACAAGTTGATCATTTTTTCTTGTAGAAATGGTATGTAATAATTTGCCATCATGACTTAAAATGATAAGTTGTGTAGAATCTTTTGATTTGGCGATGATTTCAGGATGAGAATCCATGGTTATATTTCTAGAAATAATGGGTTCTTGCAATGGAATATCAATTGGGAATCCATCCATAAGAGTAAATTCTGAATCCATTGCATATAAATATCCATCTGAATCCAATGCTAATATGTCTAAGGAAGCATCAAGATTAAGGTCAATTCCAGAAATAGATTGAAAATTCAATTGTTCCCATTTTGGTAGAATATTATTCACTAAAGTGTAAGAGATTTCAGTGCCCATTTGGGAAATAGATGATATATGGTTATTCCATTGTTCCATATCATCTTCAATATTCCAATCGTTGAGTGTATAATTATACCAAGGAAATCTTCTTCCACTTACAGTCCATTCTCTCACTTTTGTAAATGTGTTAGAGTTCACGTCATACTCATATTTAGTTTGAATAGTAGAATCTTGAATTAATTCAAATATTTCAATATTATTATTTAAATCACTATAAAGTTGAATAAAAAGTGAATCTGACGAAACTGGATGAAAATATGTTTTATTCAAAAGGTCATCACTAAGAGAAAACCACAAGGAATCGGTTCCACCAAATAAATCAGGAATATCATTTCCATTGAAATCTTCCACAAGTCTAATGTGGGCATTTTCATCTGGGAAACCATGAACAAAATCATATAATGGATACTTAAATAACATTGTATCAGACGGTTCACTAATATCTTTAATTGAAATGAAACTAGATGCCCCATCATATGCATTTGTATTTGGAAACGTATATGGAGAAAATACAGGTGATTCTCCAGCATATTTCGAATTGGCCCGTTCATATTCTAAATTACCTTTAAACCACATATCTCCAAAATATCCACTAGATGGATCATTAAACAAGAAAACGGACATATAGCCTATATCTTGAGCGCCATCTGCTTCTTCTAAATCGATTCCACGATGTGTTTTATCTGAATTAACAGAATAATCATTTAGACCAGAATAAATGACACTTTCATCAATATGCCAAATCAGAAAACCAGAAGCAGGTAAACCTAAGTTGTAATTTGGAATATCAATAATAACGCCATTTTCATCTTTTTGAATATTCACAGAATCCATTAATACTTCTATAAAATTCGGGTATCTGTCAGTCTGTTCCCATATGACATATTGCATAGAATCAATACTTACTCCATCTTTCACCCAATTATTTCGATTCTCAATTAGGAATGATTCATAATCGTTGATAGGTATAGATGCTATTTGATTTTGAGAGCTAGATAGTAACGGGACGTAACTTCCAGGATTGATCGATTGAGCATTTTCCCAACCGGCATATATTCTACTCCAGGCATTTGGTGGTGCAGGAATTAATCCACGCCCATTATTTGAACCTTGATCCATGAGTCCAAAAATACCAATACCGCTCTCCCCTGTTTCCAAATCCCAAAGTGGAGGTAATTCCATGGCAAACCCAACCATTAAGGCGAATGTTCCTGTTAATCCATATTGGAAATCGCAGGGTTCTTCCGAATCATTGAATATAGTTTCACCTATTTCGTAAAATAAATGATTCTGTGTTTCAGGAAGAATAATGCCTTTTGAAATAATGTGATCTTCAATATTCCAATCGGTTTGCGACAAATGGTTATTAATCATTTCTTCATCCACAAATGTTGATGGAATATCTTCAGGTGTTGGATCTAAAAAGGGTAACGAAAAATCTTGTCCGATTCCTGCGTGGAAGATAACAATTAAGTCATAATCACTAAAATTAATATGATCTAGTTCGAAAGATTTATTGACAGCATCTTTAAGCAAAAATGTGATTCGTTCTTCTTGGATATCATCTCTATCATAAGGATTGTAATAATTCATTGGGTGATCCAAAGTATATGAATCATTCTCGTTAGATGGGAAAACAGTTGACTCTTCTAGATTAATGCCAAATCGGTTATACGATACATTACGGTAATAAGAATCAATTGCTTTTAGTTGAGACTCAAAGTATGAACGATTATGTGGTGGCGGATCAATCGTATACATATTACAAATAACATTGTTCGAGTCTAAAAAAGACCCATCACCTGTCGTACTTTCACTATCATCTATTTGAAAAGAGACTCGTAACGCACATATTTTTAAATTGCCAGTAATATCTGCAAATACCGTTGATAGAGAAAATACCAGGCTAAAAAATAAAAACCTGGAAAAAGAGACGTTCATATTTTGGGTTCGATTAGAATTCCATATTCAAAGAAAAGCGCATAGTATTCGTTAAAGGATGTCCCACTTCACCAGATGTATATCCAAAATCAAATCCATATCCTGCGAATCGTAAACCAATTCCAACGGTTGGATTACTAATTTTTCCCGTTTTATCATAATAATAGCCAGCTCTTAAAGCAAAATATTCACCATACCAATATTCAAATCCTAAATTATGGACTAATTTATCTAATTCATTATTGATACCGCGATCTTTCCCGCTACCAACTTCCTTTTGACCCCATTTATTATAAAGACCCCAACCAGCATCACCCGGTTCTCCATCTGTGGGAATCATTTCTCCTTCACCATCGTCCATAATGCCATTTTCATTTTCATCAAACCAAGGGCTATCGTCAATTTTATCATTTCCATCCGCATCGACCCAGTCATAGCCACCAATAACACGATCACCTTCATAGCCGGATTTATATTTATCCATATCACCGCCAAGAAGCCAATCATCGACCCATGATGTAAATAGAGCTAAATAAATAGGATCTGTATGAGCCATTTCCATTTTTCCGTCACTATTATAGTCGCCAGTACCATTATAATGTCCATCTTCATCATGAAGTCCAATATATCCATCTCCATCCCAATCCATGTCAGGATAGGATGCTACAAGCATTTTGTTTACATCATATACAATATTGAGTTTGTTGTATTCTGATTGGACGATGGCGTAATTGATACCCATAACCAAATTTGTAGGTTGTGGATCTGCTTGATCAGGATCAATAAATGATACGCTTGGACCAATATTAGATATATTTAGTCCAAAATTTAATTTAGGCGTAAAAAGTTCTTTTCGTAAATAGCCAATATCAAAACCAAAATCTGTTGATGCACCCGTTCCTTTTTCACTTCCAGCTCCTAAGTCAACAAGTTGTTGATAAGAAATTTTAGCATTAATACCGAAAGATGAATTTTGAGAGATTAGTGCGCTGTAGGAAAGAGAAAATGCTGTCATAAAACTATTAAAAGTTCCAAGATTTTCCCCGACTTCATTCGTACGAGTTTGTTCGCCTAAACTTAAAAAGATTAAATGCCCCCCCACTGTACCAAGGTTTGGATATTTTTTTCGATAAGCTAAAAATTCATAATATAAATCGTCAGCTAAATTGGGTAGCCAATTTACATGCATCATGGCTAATTCGGATCCTTCGAGGAATCCGAGTCCTGCTGGGTTCCAATAACTGGCATAAGCATCATCTGCAATGGCAACTTGGGCTTCGCCCATTCCGCCTGCTCGGGCTCCGGGTGCAATTAATAGAAATATCGCTCCCGCTTCGCTTTGTGCGTTCGCAGGCTGAGTACCTGCTATGAGTAGTACTGAAAGTACGGTAATGATCCGCTTCATGAAACGTCTCCTGAGTTTAATATAGTTTTTGCCCATTATCTTCTGGGCGGTTGTTCACGATTTTTAGCGTTTATTTATTCTCGTACTCCTTTTCAGTGCCGGCGAATATATTCCAGTGTGTCTCTTCAGTCAAGGAATGAATCAAATTAAAATTAGTTCCCATTATTATAATAATAAACCCAAAGTTAAAATGGGCACATAGGTAATAAGTAAAACTGCTATGAGTCTAACGATGAAGAATGGTAATGTTGCTAAATATATAGTTGGCATATTTTCATCAAATCTATATGCAGCCAAAAAGAGATTCATCCCTACAGGTGGCGTTAAAAAACCAAGTTCTAAATTGGCAATAAAAATTACGGCAAGATGTACTGGATCAATGCCAAAGTAAGCGCCTAATGGAGCAATCAATGGAACAATTACAATAATGGCTGAAAAAATATCCATTAAACATCCAACTAATAGTAAAAATATATTTAATAAAATTAAGAAAAGATATTTTGAAGCTATGGCTCCTTTTACCCAACTCAATAATAATGTCGGAATTTGAGCATCAACTAAATAGCTGGTTAAACCCATCGCAACACCTAAGATCATTATAACACCACCGATGAGAGTTGCACTTTCAAGGATGATACGAGGAATATTATCCCAGGATAAATCTTTATAAATATATGTTTCTATAATAAAAACATAAATAACGGATAAAGCAGCCGTTTCGACTAAAGTAGTAAATCCGCCAAAAACGCCAAATAGAATCAAGAAGGGTAAAACTAATTCCCAGCGTGCTTCCCAACTATCTCGAATGGCATCTTTTAAATTGAATTTATAATGTTTAACATGCTGGACCTTTCCTTGATAAATAGCCCAAGCACTAATTAAAACAACGAGTAACAATCCGGGAATTAATCCACCGAGAAAAACATCTTTAACACTAACGCCTGCTGTAACACCATAAATAATAGCAGGCAAACTTGGAGGAAATAATAAGCCAATAGAACCAGCCACGGTGATGAGTCCCAAAGAAAAATTTCTACTATAACCTTCTTTTAATAACATAGGTAACAATAATCCACCTAATGCTAAAATTGTGACTCCAGAGCCACCGGTTAAGGCTGTAAAAAAACCACTCAATACCACAATAATAACAGGCGTTCCACCCGGTACCCACCCAAATAAAGATCGAAATACTTTAACAAGCCTTTCCGAGGCATTACTTTCCGCTAATAGATACCCCGCAGTTGTGAATAATGGGATGGTCGGTAATGTGGGAGAAATAACGATTCGATACATTTCGGTTGGAATAGCTGAAACTGGCGTGAAATCTGCCCAAAACATAAGAGCGGCGGTTCCACCTAAACCAATAAATATAGGAGCGCCATATAAAAGTGATAGAAAAATTAATCCTAATCCTAGCCAGACAAAAGGAGTGGTTTCATAGATTGAGTCTGTTAAAGTAAAAAATAAAAATATTATTAGTATTACTATGACACTTATTTGATGACGCTTTTTGGTAAAACTTTTCTGGAATATTTGATATCCTATAAGGATAAAACCAATTGGCATAATTATTTGTGCAACCCATCGTTCAATATTCGGTGCAATCTCGAACGGGTATTGATATTCAATTTTTATAAGCTGAAAACTTCCCCAAGCTAATGCAATTACAACAATGAGAGAAACTGTTTTTGCTATAAATCGTGGTATATTGAATGATTCATCAATATCAAATAATGGTTTATAAGTTAGAGCTAAAAGTTTGTTTTGTCTTGAAGCTAAAACAGCCCCAATAAAACCGATCCACAGTGTCATATGCTGCACGATAACTTGAGAAGCAGGAAGTCCATGAGTTTTAAATATACGAGCTACGGTTTCAATAGCAGGAAGTAAAGTCATTGATGCAACTATAATGAGAGCTATAGAATTCTCACCCCATTTTAACTTTTCCCCTATTTTCATTTTCTTGAGCAATGTATTCTCGAAATATTATTTAGATTTTTCTTTCATTATTTCAATGACTTTGTCAAAAATTTCAGCTTCAATGGCCTTACCACGCAATAAAGGATACATGGACTTTACTTCACTTTTCCATTGATCGATTTGATCAGAAGTCGGCTCATGTATATTGAGACCATATTCTTGCATTACTTGAAGGGCATCTTTTTCAGCATGACGATTTTTTTCAATGTGTTTATCACGTATTATATTGACAATATTTTTCATGGCTTTTCTATCTTTTTCAGAAATACGATTCCAAGTTCTATTGTCAATCACAATTCCTGCCATCAGAATACCCCACTTCATATTTAACATATGGTTTGTAATCCCAAAAGATTGTTGAGCCAATGCGTAAAGCGGTATTGTTGATAATGCATCTATCAATCCAGTTTGCAAACCAGAGAGTAAATCTGTCATGGCGAGAGGCACTGGATTATATCCAGCTTTTTTCCACACTTCTGCCCATGCAAAATCACCAGCCCAAGTAAATATTTTATGTGATTTTAGATCATTGGGTGTAAAAATTGGTTTTTTCCCAAACCAATATCCCCAACCAACATCAACGAGGTATAATAGTTGAAATCCTTTATCGCTCGTTCCCATAACCAATTCATTATCTAGCTGTTCAGTAACATATTGAATATCACTTAAGTCCTGAAATAACATTGGTACGTAAAAGGCTGCAAAATTCGGGTTTATTTCATAAAGACCTTCGGTTGAAATTGCAGCTGCATGAATTTGCCCAATGCGCATTTTTCGAACCATATCTCTTTCATCTCCAACGACTCCGCCGGGATAAAGGCGAAGTTGAACACGACCTTTTGTCGCCTTTTTCCACTCTTGCCCCATTTCAACTAGCATTCCATGCCAGTCCGTTCCTTCTGGAGCTAATGTCGCCATTTTAACTACGGTTTTTCTAGCAAAACCAAGTTGAAGAGCAAGTAAAAGCCCTATAAAAATATATTTTTTATTCATAAAATAAATCATCCACTTTTGACTGGAGCCATCTGGCTCTTTCTTGAGAAATTATATTGCTCAATCTTAAATCAGGATTCTTATTAATATCCATCTTTAAAACAAAGTTTGTTAACGTCATAAATTCAATTTTATTTTGTTCTTTTACAGAAATGTTTTCAGCAAATGCCAAATAAGGAGCAGCATCTTGTTTTTTGGACACTTGAATGGCAAGATCAAAATAGGACTGCGCTACTTCCCGAACATCTACGGGCGCATCTGGCCGAGATGCTGTAAATGAAATCATTGCAGAATATAATGCGCCATAATTCCATGTTGGATCTATTTGAATTCCCGCTTCTAGTAATATGCCTATTTTGGGTAAATGGATAACCCATTTTGGATTGGCTCTGCTAGATGATATGATTCCGCCATATGCGGCTGCTAACCAATAAATAATTGGCACATCCTTGCGGGAAAAGTCAATATTAGATGAAAGTGGCTTATTCAGCCAATCATTAAATGAATGATGACGATTGACAAGTTCATCTTTTGCTAAACCAATTGCTTCAATAAAAACCAATTGAGCCCTATCTTGTAGATTTATTGCCATAAAATAATTGTCATCCTGTACACGATCTGCTTGTTCTAACAGGTAACCATAGCCATACTGAACTTTAAATTGGATTAGCTCTAATAATTGCTCATCGGATAAATCGTTATTATTAAATGATGATTCCAGCGTTTTAATTTTATTGGTTAAGGATTTTTCAATAATATTAGGATAATATCTTATAAGTGCCCTTGGAGTACAAGCCACAAAAAAGAAAAGTACAAAAATTATAAATAATGGTTTTCCAGATGATACTTTTACCAACATGGAAAATTTAGTGGTTTAGATGAGGGTAAATCGGAAAAGATTCACAAAGAATATTTACTTCTTTTTTAATATTAGATAAAATTCCATCATTATCTGATGCGTGAATAGCCTTATCAATCCAGTTCACAATTTGCGCAATCTCTGTTTGTCCCATACCTCGCGTTGTAATGGCTGGAGTTCCTACACGAATCCCACTAGTGACAAATGGGCTTTTTTCGTCGAATGGTACCATATTTTTATTAACAGTGATTCCTGCAAATCCAAGAGCCAACTCTGCTTTTTTTCCGCTAATATTATTTTGTGTTAAATCAATTAGTATCACATGTGTATCTGTACCATTTGATACAAGTTTATATCCCAATTCCATCAATTGATTAGCCATAAATTGAGCATTATCTACAACCTGTTGTGCATATTCTTTAAAATCAGGTTTAAGTGCTTCTCCAAATGCGATTGCTTTTGCGGCAATAATGTGCATTAATGGACCACCTTGAATTCCTGGCATGACAGTGCTGTCTAATAATTCAGATACTTTTTTCACACGACCTGACTTTGGTGCTACAATTCCCCATGGGTTTTCAAAATCTGTTCCCATCATAATAATGCCACCTCTTGGTCCTCGAAGCGTTTTATGCGTTGTACTTGTAACAACATCGCAATATTCCATGGGAGAAGGATGAATTCCCGCAGCAACCAATCCAGCAGGATGGGCAATATCTGCCATCAAAAATGCCCCTACGCTATCAGCAATTTCACGAAACTGTTCAAACTCTATAAATCTAGGATAGGCACTGCCACCGCAAATAATAAGTTTTGGTTTATGATCCTTAGCCAACTGTTTTACTTCATTAAAATCCACGCGTCCAGATTCTCGCGAAACATGATATGAAACAAAATTATATAATTTTCCAGAAAAATTAACGGAACTTCCGTGTGTTAAATGACCCCCGTGAGAAAGGTCTAAACCAAGTACTGTGTCCCCTGGCGATAAAAAGGTCATTAATACCGCCATATTCGCTTGAGAACCTGAATGTGGTTGTACGTTTGCATAATCGCAGTTGAATAATACTTTGAGGCGATTACGAGCTAAATTTTCTGCTTCATCGACATGGTCACATCCGCCGTAGTACCTTTTCCCAGGATAACCTTCAGCGTATTTGTTGGTCATGACTCCACCAGACATTTCCATAACGGCTGGACTAGTGAAATTTTCAGATGCAATTAATTCAAGAGTAGACTCTTCCCTCTCTATTTCTCTATTTAAAATATCAAATAAATCAGGATCAGTTTTCTGAATATGTGACAAAAATTTATTTCCAGGATGCAGGTGGTTTAATTGATTCTATTACCCATTCATATTCTTTTGATTGGGTTGCAATTTTCCGTCTATTTTTTACTTTAGAATCAGCCATAAACCATTGAGCTTTACCATATAAAACATCTTTCGCATTTTCAGATAACCATGCTTTTTTGTTAAATCCACGATAGCCTAATTCATCTGCTTTTGAAAAGGCATCAAAGGCAAGTTTAGCTACAATTCTATCGTCAGTAGAAAATGGGTTTTTTCTAAGGTAGTCCCATGCCAAATAGTAAACTTTTCCTTTTTGACCAAACCCGGAACCGGATTCGGTATTTAGATCGATCGCTTTTTCAGCCCATTTTAGCGCTTTACCGAAATTGGCTAAATCAATGTATAAATCTGAAAGATTAATAGCGACATTTTGATCTCTTGGGTCAATTTTAAAGAGTGTTTCAAGGGCAGATGCAGCCCCTTCTAAATCATCAATTATTTTGGATGCTTCTGCAAGTTTCCTATAACCAAGTTTACTGCTATTATCAATACGTATAGCACGTCTAAGAATTGACACAGCTTCATCTGCTCTATCGGCATCTATTAATCTATCTGCAAAATCAAGCCCATAAGAAATATTATCCATGTTTTCTTCATATCTTTTCTGATATATGTCTAACGGGTCACGACCACTGCTTTCATTGGCCAAGGCTAATTCGCTTTGGATCATTTCATTGCTAGGGTCTAAATCCATAATGCGAGACAACATGGAAATCTGGTCATCAAACCGTTCTTCTTCTTTGTATAATTTCGCCAACTCTTCAAGGAGAGTTGTATTAGTTGGGTCCAAATCAACTAGACGTTCATATTCGATAATTTGTTGATCATATTTACCTTGTTTTTTATAGGTATAGGCAAGTCGAGTTCTTAATTGAATATTTTCAGGCAATTTCCTCAACCCTTTTAATAAAACAACTTCAGCGCTATCAAATTTGCCCATCTGTTCATAGGCAATAGAGTAATATTGATAAATTTCTTCAGGCGGAGCATACACAGCATTCCATTCATCGCAGCCTAAATCAGCGATTTCACCATAAATACGTACAGTTTGTGGCCAGTCTTGGTTGCGGTAATATTCTGCGGCACTACTCATTAATCTTGGACATCTTACTTCTCTTAAACTATCCAATTTTGCTTTTTGTTGCGCATAATCTTCTTGTGCGGACTGTTCAGGAGGAACGCACATGTTCACCATTAAGCCCACAATACCTACAATAATTATTTTATTTGTTATTTTCATTACGTTATCTTGATCTCCTTTTTACGAACCATATGTCACCTAAAGTAAATTCTGCCATTAATTGTTGATAATTTTCACTTCCTAACGATTCGTTGTATTCTCTTTTTCCTGTACGATATGCTATATCTATTTGATTCATTGTTGCTTTAAATTTAAATCCAAATCCAAACGAAAAACTAATGTCGTTTATAGGCGTATTTCCGGAAGATAATTGGTAATTAATGGAATGGAATCCGCTTCTTAATTGGAACTTATCTAAAAATTTCGGCGCTAATAAATTGGGCGTAAATCGGACAATCCCAATGCTAAATTCGTCCCTTTGAATAACATAATCATTTAAGGGTAGAACAAAGGATAAATTGCTTAAATCTCCCTTTTCCTTCCATAATAAATATTCGCCAGAAATGGCTATATTTTCTTTCACATTCCAGTCAACTCCGATTTGATATTGAAAGGGTGAATGAATATTATCAGCCTGACCTTCTACGGCCGACCCTACATCTGATTGATAAGGAAAATCCATGCTATAAATTTCACTATCATGATAGCCGGACTGATTTGTGTCATCAAATGGATGATATATTTTTGAAACGTAACTTAGTGGATTTAGAGCATATTGAATCATACCCGAAAAATTTATCGAAGACTCAAAGTTGGATGAATAATACAAATCAACAAGTAAACCGGAATAATTATATCTGCCATTAGAATAGGACATAACACCTTCAACATTATTTTTGATTGATTGGCGTGTGGAACCGAATAATAAATGTAATTTAGCCCCGACACTATGCGCAGGGTTTGGTGATAGGCCAAATCCAAAATAAAAAGAATTTATACCGCCATAACTATTTAAAGACTTTTTAGTTGATATTGTATCACCGAATGCAATGAAAGTTGATTCTTTTCCTGTAATACTAATTGATTGATTCCTATAGGGCATTAACCCAAGTCCAAAACTATATTTTTCCTTGATCGGAACAATCATTTGCCCAATCCCAAGCAACGTTTGGCCGTTCATTCCTTCGAAAGAAGAAAACATCGATTGATCATTTATATATGATATATTTAATCGAGTGTATTTTAATCTCATCCAAGTTGCCGGGTTGTTTACTGATGTGCCTAATTGGAATGTAGGTGAGATAGAATTTCCACCCATACCCATGATACTTGCTGCTGAATTAGACGGGACACCGCCAAAGCCATAACCATTTAATAAACTTTGCGCACTTAATATATTACTCAGAAGGAATAGGATAATAATCAAAAAAGAATTATGGCGTTTCATATAAAATCTCCAATCTGAAATCATCAATTTGATTACTATTATCAATTTCTACTGTTATAAACGGATCATTACTATCATTCGATTTAAGTATAATACCATAATTTGCCACATTACCTAAAGTGATGTTTTGCAAAAAGTTTTTCATCGAAAATTTAAACATGTTATTTGTATAGGAAGCTGAAGAAATAAATGAAGCATTGCCCGTATAAGGATCTTCAGCAAACCACTGTCCGACAATTGTTGTATCTATGTTTATCGCATAAGCGTTTATGTTATAACCTGCTGTGATAGAATTGGATGCATAACAGTATAAATTCGCAGATCGAATCAAGGAATAGATCGGTAAATCTAATGAATCAAAATCAAATGATATGATTGATTTATATCCAGAGCCAGAGCTGACTAACCATTCAGGATAGGTCAACAATATATCGCCTTGATTCCCGGTCATTACCGACAAATCACCTTCAGTCAGGAAAGTTGATTCTGATGTGTCTATGGTGGTTGTATCATCCGTGGTTGTGGTTAATCTATAATATATAATGATTCTAGGTCCAAAGCTTCCAGTGGAATAATTTCGACTATAAGACCTATAGATAGTATCTAGCGTCGTTGAGCTAACCATTTTAAAAGTCCGGACAATATTAGAATCTGTTGTATCTGTTAAAGTGGATAATAATTGGGATACATCTAATGTATAATTTGTTTGTTCATATAAGTCGGACGTATCGCTCAATACATTGATAGAAGGAACGCCCAATTGAACCCATTCATTTAAAGATGTATCTAAGGTATTATAATTATCAGTGTATTCTTCAAAACTAAATTCATGAGAAAAACCGACCCCTGAAATAAAGTTTGTAGTCTGCGTGCTATCATTTGCAGTTATAAATAGAGATAAACTATCTACTTGAATGTTAGAATCAAGAAATGTGGACCAATATTGTCCATTGGTGGCTCGATCTTTAATGGTAAATAAATTGTAGTCTATCGTATAAATAGAATCCGAACCATAGTAGAGATATTTTAATGTACCAATCTCTGGAGGGGTTTGGTAAGAAGTTCCATCGATAGAATAGACGGTTAATGTATCTAGATTCAAGCCAATATGATTTAAATCAGCTTCAACTGTATTTTCTGCGCATTGCCACGAAAGACTCAAAACAATCGCACTTATCGGAAGGTAAAGTATACCTCTAAGAATTCTCATAGTAATAGTGTACAATTAAAAGAGGTTAAAGTTTCAATAAAGCCTGTTCAAACTTGTCCGAAACAGCATAATAATCAGGAGATTCATCCGTTTTTAGGTTGATTATTTGCATTTTTTTCTTGTGAGCTTTGATACCAGGCAATTTTAACAATTTTTCAGAAATTTTATCAGAAGGTTTATCGAAAACAACAATTTTATCCGCATAGTGCGCAGCCATTTCATATAGATTAACTTTTTTCCCTTTAGACGTGCTTGGAATTTTTAATCCTGCAAATTCAATGTCTGATTTATCCATAACAGCGTATTCATTAAAGTCATGGATTGCCATAACAGTTTTGATTTTTTTATAGAATTCTTTTCCCTCGTAAAATTCTTTATATAAACCTGGAATAAATGCTGCTTGCCATCCATTGCAAACAAAAACATCTGGAGTCCAAAATAAATGAGGCAATGTGGCTAAAACAGCTTTACCAAAGAAGCCATACCTTTCACCATTGTCTGACAGTACACGACCATTTTTAGACTTATATAACAAGTTTGTTAATGGTTTAAACCAGTGATCATCTTCAAGGAAATAAATTTGAACTCTTGATTTTGGAATGAAAGCGCTTTTTGCAGATGCAACATGTGATTCACCGCCAAACTCAAAGGGTATTTCTCTAAGCCTAATGACTTCTCTTAAAATATACTTTCGTTCGCTTACAAATCCATATTTAGGAATTATTGTTCTTATATCATGTCCTTTTTCCTGTAAGAGGAAAGGAACATTTGTTGAAAAGTCTGCAATAGAAGTTACATTTGCAAACGGGATGATTTCAGTGGTTACATAAAATATTTTTTTAGCCATATTGTATTAGTTGATTGAGAGTTGTTTTAAGGAATCTTTTGCTTTAGGGTAATATTCACTACCAGGAAAATAATCGATTAATTTTTGGAATTCTATTCGGGCTTTATCGATATTTCCCATACTTTGGTGACATAAACCAAGCTTTAATTGAGTATCATCGTCTTTATCTGTGCCAGGGAATGAAAAGACTTTTTCAAATTCAATGACTGCTTGTTTATAACTTTTCTTGGCGTATAAACATTCCCCAAGCCAATACTGACTATTATCCGCTAAATCATTTGTTTGGTCTGCGGATACTAATTCACGGAAACCGGCAATGGCTTCATCGTATTCTAAGTTTTGAAAATGGCCTAAACTTTCCATATACTTCTTCTTATACTGAGCCGAATTATATTTAGGTTCATTCATCAAGGGTCTTCCCGACTTTAGGTTCGCCATTTCACTGTAACTATTTGTTAATGTAACAATTTTATTTTCAACCATAACAAGTTTATTGAAGATTTCAAGCGCTGTACTATCTCGAAATTGAGCTTGATTCTCGATCATCATAATTTTATTATTGAGCGTGTTAATGCGTTTCATCAATACAAGCGTAATGGAATCTTGTTGGGCTTTTCCTCCGACAGCTTGTTTAAATGCAGACATCAGTTCTGGAAGCAGAATCTGATTATTAGTCTCAAGAGAATCTACTTGCACGCGAACGCGGTCAATTTTCGCATTTAATCGACGTAATTCTCGATCATTTGACTTTTGACCAAATAGAGTGCTTAGAAGCAGAATAAACGTAATGCTCTTGAGTATTTTAAATAACACTATGGGTTTTTTCATAAATTGGATCCGATTAAGATTAAAAAAATCGAACAAGAATTTAAGTCTTTATCCAAAAAACAACAATAAATCAATTTAGGTAGAATGATTTTCACTCAAATTCATAACTAGCCCTATCATTAGAAAGGAAGAAAGTAAAAAACTACCCCCAGCAGAGATAAAAGGAAGCGGTAATCCCTTCACAGGAATTAGCCCAACTGTCATAGCGGTATTCACAAATACATGCGAAATTAAAATAGTTGCTATCCCAATCAGAACAAGGGCTGAAAATCGATCATTGGAAAAGGCGGAAAATTTTATAGTTTTGATAATCATAATACTAAAAAGACATAATATTATTGCAATGGTAACAAAACCTAATTCTTCTCCAATAACGGATAGAATAAAATCAGATTCTTGGACGGGTAGAAATTTCAAATGTGTTTGAGTCCCCTCTCTCCATCCTTTACCCCAAAATCCACCAGATCCAATTGCAGTAATACTTTGCAATATTTGATACGCTGCGCCATATGGATCTTTGCTCGGATCAAATAATGTTAATACACGTTTTTGTTGATACGGCTGCAAAGAATTCCATAGTATGGGTGATAATAATCCTAAAAATATATTGGAAAAATATAATCCAATCCCAATCAATATTTTGGGTTTTGACATGTAGAGAATAATGCCCAGTGAAATTCCCCAAACAGCGAATGCGATAGAATTAAATCCTGTTAAAACACTTAATAATGGCGCAACAAGTAAAAAGAGATGATATGGCCTTGCACCTGCCCAATAAAGAATTGGCATAATAGGTGCAACCATCACGACCGCCGTTCCTAAATCGGGTTGCTTCAATACGATGGCTGTTGGAATTAATATTATAATAAATGGAATAATTAAGGCTGTCATAAATTTCATTTTTTTATTTGATTGATCAGATAAATATCGAGAAACAGCAATTATTGTAATTATTTTAACAAATTCGGATGGTTGAATAGCAAAAGGTAGTCCGAAAGAAATCCATCGATGGGTTCCTGCTCTTAAGGGGAGTGCATATGGCACTAGAACAGCCACGATGCCGAAAATATATGCAATATATGCATATTTATGAATGAATGTCCTTGGAATATGAATTACAATTATAAATAATAATAACGCAGGCATAATAAATATACTCTGTTTATAAAAGGTATTTCCCATTCCCGGAACTTGTTGATGCGAAATGCTAAATAATGTTACCATGCCGATCAGTAATAATAAAATCGCAAGAGTAAAGTACCCCCAGGGTAATTCACCAATTTGTCGTCTTAAATTAATTTGCATAGCCAATTAATGCATGATTGGGTTCATTAAATATGTAGTTAAATATATGATGAGCAATTGGGGCAGCAATTGCGCCTCCAGAACCAGAGTTTTCTAATAAAATAGTAACGCTAAATATTTCATTGTACCTTTTTGCATACCCAACAAACCATGCGTGTGTTTTTCCATGAGGGTTTTCTGCCGATCCGGTTTTACCATATATATGGACATCTTCATTATTAATTCGCGCTTTTCTTCCAGTTCCTTCTTCAGCATTTATTACATTATACATACTTGAAGATATATAATCCCAAAGTTCAGGATCTATATTAATGATATAATTATCAAGATGCTTTTCAGATGTAATATTAAAATGAAGGAATGGCGTTTTTCCATTAGTAGCCAATAAATTGATATATTTAGCCACTTGAATGGGAGTGACTAATAGTTCTCCCTGCCCAATACCTAAATTAAGTAAAGCACCTTTACTCCAGCCATATTTACCATATCTCTTATTAAAATAGGATTTGGTTGGTACAACACCCGTTAATTCAACAGGTAAGTCTAAATTAGTTTTAATTCCAAATCCAAAATCTGAAAACCATTTTGCCAAATGATCTACTTCTAAATGTTGAACAGTTTTATAAAAATAAACATCACACGACTGGGTAATAGCATCTTTAAGATCCATATCACCGTGACCGGTTTCTAACCAACATCCAAATAATCGATCTCCAAATTGATAAAACCCAGAACAATTAAGTTGAGCATCCGGATCAAAGCCTGGATTATCCATTAATGCGAAAGCTGATACCATTTTAATAATAGAACCAGGCTGATATAAGCCTTGAACCATTCTATTCAATAATGGATTATTTGAATCATTAATTACTTTATTCCAGTCTTTGGGAGAGATGACCCCAGAAAATAAACCAGGCTCATAAGCTGGAGCACTTATGGCAGAAATAATTTCTCCCGTATTTGAATTTGATACAATAACGGCACCTTTATGCCCAAGAAGTAATTCTTCAATACGACTCTGGAGCCCAATATCAAATGATGTTATAATATTTTGACCAGGTTCAGGATTAATTTTTTTTAAATTTAAAACATGCCCCACTTCTCGACCATGAGCATCTACTTCTAAATAATTAACACCACTTTTACCTTTTAGGTCTAATTCATATTGCTTTTCAATTCCGCTCCAACCTAATAAATCGCCTAATTTATAGTCATTTGAATTTTCAAGTTTACTTCTGATAGTTTGATCCACTACTTTCACATATCCTAATATGTGTGATATTTTTGATTGACTTGGATAAAATCTTTCCGGGAATTGAGAATATGAAATTCCAGGCAAAATGCGTTTATTCTCTTCCAGTTTGCTTATTTGATCGAAAGATAAGTCTTTTGCTAATCTTGCTGGTACAAACTGCCCTCTTCTATACTTTTTATAATTATTAGTTAATAAACTGGAATCGATATTCACTAAAGTGGATAATAACCCGATTTGTTTAGGTCTATCCTTCATTTCTCCCGGGACTGCAGTCAGCACGTAAGTCGGATAGTTATCTACGATTATTTGTCCATTTCTATCTAAGATTAATCCCCGAGGGGCGGGAATGATAACAGTTCGAATTCTATTATTATCAGCTTTGGTTTTATATTTATGATTATTGACTATTTGAAGAAAAAAGTATCTGCCTAATAAAATGGCAATTAAAGAAAAGGTTATTCCTATAGCCACCCAATATTGCCGAATAGTTACAGAATTCTCAGCTTTAAGCACAACTATTCTCTGTTAGGATTAATATTATAAATAAATTGAATTATCAACATAAAACCTAATGTATAAGCCGTTGTTGAAATCCATTTCATCGAAAATAAACCAATATCTTCTGTAAGGATAGTTTGATATCTTACCATTGAGAAAACGAGAAAGTGAAAGAATAGAATTGCCATCCAAGATAAAGTAAAATAAGTATGGTTTATATTTGGACTTTTTATTCTCAAATACCCTGAAATATAGGCGGTTATAATATAAGTTAAAGGTGTCAGTCCGAAGTAAGATGATACTCCAGCAAGATCCACAAATAGCCCTAATATAAAACCAATAATTACCCCTTGAAATCTACCTTGGCGTATGGCTACATACATAATAAATATTATTGGAAAATCTGGGCGTATTGTACTGATGGCGAGTAGTTCACTAAAAAGAAATTGGAAAAAGAAAACTATTATTGAAGGAAGTATATATTTAATTAAAATCATTGGGCTCCGCCTCTGTTATAACAAATATATATTGTAGGCCACTTAAATCACTATGGGTTTTCACATGGACTGATTTTTGAGAACTCCACCTTTCATCAAAAACAGCAATAACTTTTCCAACAGGAAGACCGCCGGGGTAAATATTGCTAAAACCGGATGTTATGACAGTATCATCAATTTCAATTTTGACATTTTTAGGAACTTCTTTTACAACACAATAATCATCATGAGACCATTGGAGGATGCCTGTTGCGCCACTTGGAAGAATTTTAATACTAAGCCTGTAATTTAAATCTGACATTAATTGAACAATGCAAGACTGTTTACCGACTTCGATTACTTTTCCTACAACGCCATTAGCCGTTAATGCAGGTTGATTTATTTTTACTCCATCCTTAGATCCTACATTTAGGGATACAGACAAAAGATTCGGATGCATTCCCTTATTAATAACTTTTGCAGGTAAAATTCCTAGTTTTGATTCTTCCTTAAACTGAAGCATGGATTTTAAATCAGAATTTTCATCCGCCATGGCAGTCATTTTTTCGACTTGAAGCGTCAGAAGGAATATTCTTTCCTTTAATAATTTGTTTTCTTCTTCAACGATAAACATAGATTTAGTCCATGAAATAGGAGAATATATTATATTAAATACTTGGAGTGCCGCTCCCCTCACCACAAGCATTTTTGGTGAATTATTTGATAGCAATAAAGTTATAGATAAAAGAAATGTAAATAGAAAAGCGACGTGGTCTTTATGACGAACAAGAGCAATGTAAAAGTTGCGCATCAATCACCGCTACAACAAAACTTCTTCATACTTTTTCAAATTTTCAAGAACCATTCCTGTTCCACGAACAATAGATAATAGGGGCTCTTCTGCAACATTTACCGGAATATTGGTTCTTTCTCTTATAATTTGATCAATTCCACGCAATAAACTCCCGCCACCCGCTAAAATAATGCCTCGTTCTAATATATCTGCTGCGAGTTCAGGAGGCGTTTGCTCCAATGCACGCTTTACTGCTTCAACAATACTATTGACAGGGTCTTTTAAAGCTTGCCGAATTTCATCGGCAGATACTTCTATTGTTTTAGGTATCCCCGATACGAGATCTCGCCCTTTTACAGCTATTGTATCAGAATGGTTATTTCTCATAGCTGATCCAACGGATTTTTTTATGAATTCACTCATGGCAATACCGATTTCTAATTTATGTTCATTTCGAAACCATTGTAAAACGGCTTCATCCATTTCATCACCAGCAATTCGGATAGTTTCTTTTGTCACAACACCATTTAATGAAATAACAGCTATTTCAGTCGTTCCACCACCAATATCAACAATTATATTCCCCACAGGTTTACTAATATCTAAACCGATCCCAATCGCAGCTGCAACCGGTTCTTCAATGAGATAGACTTCCTTTGCATTGGCTCTTTCTCCAGAATCTTTAACAGCTCGACGTTCAACTTCAGTTACACCAGAGGGGACACAAATAACCATTCGTGGTCGCGCCAATCGATTCAGGTTAATCTTTCTAATAAAGCCCTGAAGCATGCCATCTGTCATTTTGAAATCAGCAATAACCCCATCTTGAAGAGGGCGAACTGTCTCAATTTCTCTGTGAGTACGTCCAACCATTGCTTTTGCTTTATTCCCTACAGCAACAATTTTATCATTATGCACTGATCGAGCAACCACGGATGGTTCATTAATTACAATGCCTCTCCCTCGTAACCAAATTAATGTGTTAGCTGTACCTAGATCTATAGCAATATCTCCATAGTTCCAGTTAAAGATGTTTAGCAGTTTGTCTTTGAATTGCATTTAGATTATACCCAAAATTTTGTTAACTGCTTGTTTGACCTAAGATTTCTTGGGCAGCATTTTTAAACTTATCTACGACAAATTCTTGATTTGAGATTTCTTGAGCAATAGAGCGAGCCAGTTCTATATTTCCACGAGATAATTCTACATGTGCGATATAAAGTGATAATTCATTTTTTTGATTATTGGATGTTGATTTAGATTTGCCTTTAGTATAAAGGGAGATTGCTTCATCGATTGAATTGTCATTTAAAGCAATGGCTGCTAACATGATATATGCTGGTGGTACTAAAGCAGGCATTGATGAAAATTCGACAAATTTTAAGAGTTGATTTTTGGCATCCGAAAAATTATTTTGATCAAAATATATTTTCCCTAAATAATAGTGGCCAATTTCACCTGCATCTGTACTAGCGTATTCTTGGATTAATGATTCAAATTGGACAACAGCATTATCCTTATCTCCTTTTTCGACTGCAACTAATGCTTGACTTAATTTTGAATTAGCTGCTAAAACTTTCGTTTCATTCGAATTTGAAATAAACTGGTATCCGATAAAAAGAGCTAATGCAACAGCTAATATTTGAAATATTTTCTGACGATTGTCTTCGAAATAAGCTTCAGCTTTGTCAACTTTTTCCAAAAATGGATCTTGTTTAATATCTTTTTTTGTAAGTTTTTTCTTTGGTTTTAACATTATTTCCTCAAATTCATATAAAAAGGTTCTGTACCCTCGGTAGGAATCGAACCTACATCTAATCCTTAGGAGGGATTTGTTCTATCCGTTGAACTACGAAGGCAATCACGGAAATTAGCAATAATATTTCCCTTAAAAAAGAAGGATGGGAAATATTTTTAAATTTATTAAGATTCCGAAACAAGTCCGCGCGTCATTAAATTTGTAACCGCGGTTTTGGGATCTTCATCATTGAATAAAATATTGTAAACGGCTTCAGATATTGGCATTTCAATATCATATTTAATTTTGAGTTGATGAACAGATTTAGCCATTTTCACACCTTCAGCAACCATTTTCATATCATCGAGAACATGACTTAATTTTTGACCTTTACCTATCATTTCGCCCACATATCGGTTTCTAGAATGTTGGCTTAAACAAGTTACAATAACGTCGCCTATTCCGCTCAAGCCTTGAAATGTTTCCTTCTTGGCTCCCATAGCAACACCTAAGCGCGTCATTTCAAACATACCTCGCGTCATTAAAGCCGCTTTTGTATTATCACCATATCCGATTCCATCGCAAATTCCAGCAGCAATTGCAAAGACGTTTTTTAAAGAGCCTCCCAATTCAACACCACGAATATCTGTATTAGAATAAATTCTCAATGTAGGCGAAGAAAATAGTTGTTGAACCGTCATTGCTGGGATTTCATCTGCGCAGGCAGATACTAATGTTGTCGGCATTCCAAGTGCTACTTCTTCAGCATGACTAGGACCATATAATGTAACCACTTGTGATGATGGTATTTCTGCTGCATCCATAACTACTTGGCTCATTGTTAATAACGAATTATTTTCAATGCCTTTGGATAAAATAATAAAAGTTTGATTATTTAAACCTATCTCTATTAATTCAATTATTAACGCACGAACAAAATGAGAAGGAATTGCTATCACAATATATTCTGTATTTTGAATGGTTTTAATTAAATCAGAAGACAGTGAAATAGATTGATTTAAGGATAATTCCTTTATGAATGGGTGGGTATAAGAATCCATTATTTGAGCAATTTCTTGCTCAAACTTGCTCCATAGTGACACATTATGACCTAACTCAGCCAAATGATGGGCAATGGTGGCGCCCCAGGACCCAGCCCCAAGTACGGCTATTTTAGTTTTTTTAATATTTTTCTCGAAAAATAATAAATGCTATAATCATAAGGATTAATTATCTGCATACAATTTGTTAATTGTATCTTCCCAATTTCCGTATACTTTTTTTCTTTTAATTTTAAATGTTGGTGTCAATTCATTATCGGCAATTGTGAAATCGCGAGGTAATACAGTGAATTTTCGTACATTTTCAACACGAGCAAATAGCTTGTTAACTTCATCAACGCCAGTTTGAACTTCCTGAAGAACATCTTCATCGGTACAAAATTCTGAATAGGTTCGATCATGTTTTTGAAATTCTGCGATTAATTCAGTTGGAGGGATACCCGTGATATCTATTTTTAATTTTTCACGAAGTAAGTAGCCGGCATCCAAAGTTATTAAACCTGTAACATAGTTTCTTTGATCTCCAATAATAACAGCTTGAGATACAATAGGAATACCTTTTAATTGTTCTTCTATAGCAGTTGGAGCAATATTCTTTCCTCCAGAAGTAACAATAATTTCTTTTTTTCTTCCGGTGATGAATAAAAATCCATCCTTATCAAATTTTCCAAGATCACCTGAATATAACCAATCGTCAACTAAACATTCATCAGTAGCTTCTTTGTCTTTGTAATATCCTTTGAATACATGGCGACCTTTCAACACTATCTCCCCATCTTCAGCAATTTTAACTTCTGTGTCAGGATACACGGGACCTGTTGATCCCATCTTAGTAGAATTTGGACGATTAAAAGTTGTAGGTCCACTCCCTTCTGATTGTCCATATATTTCTAAAATAGGAATATCCATACTAGCAAAGAATTTTAAAATATCTGCATTAATTGGCGCTGCACCCGAAAATGCAAACCGGATATTTGATAAACCAACAGCTTCTTTTACTTTCGAAAAAACTAATTTATCTGCCAGCTTATAACCAAAACCTTCATCCGATTCTCCTTTAAATCGAGCTAGATTTGCAGCCATTCCTTTTTCCATAGCAAATGACATTATTTTAGCTTTTAATCCACTTGCGGAATCCACTTTTTCTTTAATCCCTGAATAAAACTTTTCCCAAACGCGTGGTACGCCGAAAAGGATACTTGGTTTTACTTCCTTGAGATTAGATAAAACATCTAGCCGCCCAGTGGCAAAATAAACTTTCCAACCCGTGATTGCCGGCGCGTGAAGAGTAAACATTTGTTCGGCAATATGAGACAAAGGTAAATAGGATAAACTCGTATCTGTTGGCGATAAATTAATTAAATCAATAGCCTGTTTTGCCGTCCAAGACATATTGTCATTTGAAAGCATTACTGCTTTAGGGGGACCTGTTGTTCCTGAAGTATAAATGAAAGTTGCAACATCGTCTTTTTTTAAGTTACTCATAGACTCTAATGCGGTTTTTTTGAATTCATCATTAGATAGATTTACAAAAGATTTCCAAGTTGTGATCATATTATCTTCAATCTCGGGACATTTGTCCATGAGAATAACAGATTGTAAATGGCTTAAGTTATCTCTTTCGCTGTTTATTTTTGCCCATTGCTCTTTGTCTTCAAGTAAGAGAACTTTTGCTTCAGAATGATTGAGTATATAGGTTATTTCTTCAGGAGAACTTGTTTCATATAAACCTGCAGGAATGGCACCAATCATCATTGCTGCCATATCCATAACTACCCAATTATAACAATTGAATCCTAGAATGCAAACTTTGTCCCCTTTTTCGCAACCCAGAGCTAACAATGAACCAGCCACTTTATGAACATCTTCTTTGTATGTTTCCCAGGATATGTCTTGCCACGAGTCACCGTCTTTGTAAGAAAATGCGGCATTATTTCCATTTGTAACAGCTTGATTAAATAGGTATTGCACGGATGATATGGGATGTTCAATCATGATAATTCCTTTAGCTAATGCGTTAATAATAATACTCAATTTAGGACATCCACCTTTCTTTCCCAAGAGCTCAGAATATGTATGATTTCATATTGACTCCCTTTAAGGTCGCGGGTAATTTCAACGTACTATCAATGTTCAATTATGCCGGGGTGGTGGAATTGGTAGACACGCTGGTCTCAAACACCAGTGGGAGCAATCCCGTGTCGGTTCGAGTCCGACCCTCGGTACGATCAATTATAAGTTAATTTTATTGCAATATATTTTTCTTGCATTTAATCAAATAAACAAATACTTTAACTATGAAGGTGCTGGTTTGGTACCTTTGGTATGTGGAAGGGGTAGATATTCACTTTGTCCCGAGGTCAATGTGAAATCTGCCCCAATATTTTTTTAATCTATATTAAAGTGACATGTGTAATATTTCCAATATATCTTAATATTGTTACGTATAACTAATCTAAATGGACTTAATGACAAACTTTAATTATACTGTTATATAAAATAATATTCGCAATGCATTATCTAGACAAAACAGACCATTTCAGTGAAAATTCCAAAGATAATATCGCATTATAATGGAATATTTAAATAGTCATTAACAACAATATTTGGCGTTTCAATTACTCTTCCTATGGTAGAATTCGGTGTATTGAATCGCATGCAAATTCGTTGAAATTCCATCAGATTTTCTTCATTTAAAATGACTAAATATGAACCAAACTGTTCTCCAAATAATAACTCTAATGGACTCATTTTACGTGAAATAAATATTTTTGCGCCGTACTGTTCTTCGCATTGTAGCATTAAATCTTTTAATGCAATCGTAAGCCCACCGGAAGTGAGTTGAATAGCTGATTCAACAATCTTTTCTTTTAGACAATATTGGATCGTTTTAAACGTATTTATTTCGATGGGCTCTAATTTATATACAGGATTAATACAATGAGATATACCAAGGAATTCCATTACTTTTGAATTTATTAGTTGCCCTTTTAGAACGCCAGCCATAGATATAAAATAATTTGATGATTTAGAAAGTTGAAAAGATTCCCGTGACAATTTGCTCACATTTTTAACAAAAGCATTCAATTTTATAACAGGTTTAGAATCTGTAAATGTTACATTAAAATTACTTGTGATATTTAAAATAAATAATTCATTTGATATGGTTTGGTTTAATGAACCGATGCCATTGGACGCTGATTCTCGGGAAAGTGCAATATCAATAATTATATGATTTATTTTAGTACCTTTAGATACTCTTCTTCCTAGAAAAGAATAAATATGTTTTACGTATTCTCCATCCGTATACGAATTCAAAATATATGCATCTGATAGGATAAAAGAATCATCATTTCCCGAGTTGAATGTTTTTGATTGGATTTTGTCTTTTTCTAAGTGCTGAGATAAATCAAAATAAATTTGAGATAGTTTTCTTTTACCGAATTTCGGGATTGACTTTGGGATATACGGTTTATCTTTTTTTATCAGGTCTTTTGTCACATAGGCTGCTTGAAGAGATAATATCGATTTTGGAAGTTTAATACAGTTTGAACTTTCTGTATAATAATGCAAATATGGATCATCATTAAATCTGCCAATTATATTGATCTCGATATTATTTTTCTTAAACAGGTGTTGGATGATTTTAACATTCTCTTTTGGAACGATTAAAAACGCATATTTTTTATGTAAAATGATATTATTCTCATGAATAATAATACCTATATTCGTTCTATGTATTAATTTAGAAACGATTTCGCCAATATTTTTATATACATACAGGCTTTGTTTTATTTGATGCTCATTTCTAAGCTGATTGAAAATATCAAATAATATTTTTTCAGAATTAATCGATTGCTTTGGGTTGCTTAATTGGACGGATAAAATAATATCCGTAGGAACAATCTTTATATTATTATTGATTGTTTTCTTAAAAGCTTGGACATTAATGACTCCGCTAGACCTTTTTACTGCATTTTTGGGAATTTGGAAATGTATTTTATTAAACTTAAAATATTTAATCCTTTTAAACAGAATTTCTTGCAATCGATTGAATTCTTTAACAGATGGTTTAAATAAAAATGTATATACAATCCAATCTGGCAATTCTCCATTAATTAAGAATTTTAAAATAGAAGAATCATCTTTAAAATTTAATTTTCCATTATTGCATAAAACTACACCATCTTTTTTTCGCACATCACTAATATTTTCATCGGAATCAATTATTCTCAGGTTTCGATTAATTATTTCCTTTGATAAACACTGGGAGAGTAATTTTAATTCATTCTTCGTAGGTTTCTTGCCTAAGCAATGATCAAAATATTCTAAATCTTCTTTGGAGAATAGGGTCATTATAGAATCCCATTTTCTATCAATTTCGGTTCAATGTCAGCCCAAGAAAAACCTTTTCGTTTAAGAAAATTGATTAATTTAGTTTTGGAATTATCATCAATGGGTTTGGCCAGTATTTTCATTTTCTTTAATAATAATTCTTGAATTAAATCTGGAACAGGATACTTTTTATATATTTTATCTATTGCATACTCAACAAGAACATCTTCAATTTTGAATTTTATAATGGAGGCTTTTAAAGCAAAAGGTCCAAGTTTTTTCAGATGAACTTGATCCCTGATATAGGACTCGATGAAGGACTGATCATTAATAAGTCCAAGTTGCTCTAATTCCTTCAATACAGGAAGAATATCATTAAGTGTATATTCTTTTTCTAGTAACCGAGTTTTCAGTTCATGTTTACTTCTAGAACGATAACTAAGCAATAAATAGGCTGAATCCTTTATTTTTGATATGTTTTCTTTTTGAATTATGCTTAATAGGCGATCTTTTTCGACCGTATCACCGATAGCCAGACCACTAGAAATAAAAACGCCTTCGGATATACCGAAGACGTCCCCATTACTTAAAGTGATTGTATATCGCGCTCGGCGTTTTTGTCTTTGTATGTTATTTATTTTCACCTTTTGACTTTTCAGATACTTCCGTTAATCCCATAAATGATTTTACTTTTTCGATAATTTCGTTCATCACATCTGGATTGTCTTTTAAATATTGTTTCGAATTTTCGCGACCTTGGCCAATTTTTCCATCGCCATAACTAAACCAAGCACCCATTTTTTCAATAATATTACCCGCAACAGCTAGATCAATAATATCTCCTTCAGTTGAAATACCGCGTCCAAACATAATATCAAATTCAGTATTTTTAAATGGAGGCGCTACTTTATTTTTAACAACCTTAACGCGAACGCGATTACCCACAGGGTTAGCACCATCTTTCAATGTGGTAATACGGCGAATTTCCAACCGTTGAGATGAATAAAATTTTAAAGCTCTACCACCTGGTGTTGTTTCTGGATTTCCAAACATAACACCGATTTTCATTCTAATTTGATTAATAAAAATAACAGCAGTATTAGAACGACTCACAGTTCCGGTTAATTTTCTTAATGCTTGACTCATTAGACGCGCTTGCAGGCCAACATGAGTGTCTCCCATATCCCCTTCTAATTCCGCTCGCGGTACAAGAGCCGCCACCGAATCAATTACGATAATATCAAGAGCGCCACTTCTGACAAGAGTTTCTGTGATTTCTAATGCTTCTTCACCCGAATCTGGTTGTGAAATCAACAACTCATCAATATCAACGCCTAAAGCTTTCGAATATTCAGGATCTAAAGCATGTTCTGCGTCAATAAATGCCGCATAGCCACCCGCTTTTTGTGCTTCAGCTACGATATGAAGTGCTAATGTAGTCTTCCCGGATGATTCGGGTCCATAAACTTCAATGATACGTCCTTTAGGGATTCCTCCTACGCCTAGTGCAACGTCGAGTGATAAACACCCGGTTGATATTACATTATCGGAAAGGATGGGTCTCTCCCGCCCCATTTTCATTAAAGATCCTTTTCCAAACTGTCTATCGATTTGAGTTATTGCTAAATCAATCGCTTTTTCTTTTTTTTTGCTTTTTTCAGCCATTTAACTACTCCTATTTGATTAAGCCCCAAAGGAATGGGAGCCCAATATATTATAAATCGGTCCATCCTGTGACAATTCACTACTAACAAATTGCATCTGATTCGCATTCAAAGCAATTCCATCATACTTAGATTGTAAAAATATTTTTGCATCGGGCGGTTTCTTATCTGTGTATTTAATTCTTGCTATGGTTATATGTGGCGTATAAGGTTCTTCATTGATAGGAATTCCAATCGATTCTAGCCTAGTGTTTATTTTATCTACAAGTTGAATGAGTGATTGGGTGTCTCCTTCAATGCCTAACCATAACACAGTTGGTCTATCAATATTTGGGAAACAGCCAGTATTAGAAATGGTTAAATCATCTAATAAAACATTGGGCGCAATTTTTGACAACACCGCGTTTATTTTTTCGACTGATTCATCCTTAGTATCGCCTAAAAACTTAAGAGTTAAGTGCAAATTGATATTTTTTACCCACTTTATTTCTGATGGATCTTCAAATGTTGATACCAACATCTGCTTTATACCTAATACACGACTAGGAATTGGAATGGAAATAAATGTTCTTTTCACGTTAAATATCTTTCATTAATTCTTTGTATAATAAATTTAAAGCTGCTTGGCTTGACCGAATCTTATTTAAAGATCTATTTTTACCAAATAGTAATTTTTTCCCAAAGGTGATCTCTTTATCAGAGTAGCCAATATAGACGAGTCCAACTGGTTTATCCGGTGTCCCTCCTGTTGGTCCAGCGATTCCCGTAATCGACAATCCGATATCAGCACTGAGAGCTAGCCGAACACCTGATGCCATTTCTTTTGCTGTTTCTTCACTAACGGCACCATGGGACATCAAAGTATCATGTTTCACCTTTAACTGTTTTTCTTTTACTTCATTACTATAAGAAATTATTCCTCCATGATAAACCGAGGAACTTCCAGATACTTGTGTTATTCTGTGGCCGATAAGGCCACCCGTACACGATTCAGCCGTAGATAAAGTACGATTATTTTTCGCAAGCAATTTTACAATGACATTTTCGATATTTTGGTCTGATTTTGTGAAAATTAATTCTGGAATAGCAAAAGTTATTTTTTGATCAATTTCATTTAATGTTCCTTCATCAATTCCTGTAACTATTATATCAACACCATAAGCAGATGGGAAAAATCCATATTCATAGTGTTCATATTCATTTAAAATGGGTTCTATAATAGTAGCAATAGCCGATTCAGGTTTACCACTTGTCCTAATTTTGATTTGTTTTAATACGATCGGATTATGATCATTTATCCACGGAATAATCGAGCTTGTAATCATCTCTTTCATTTCAAGGGGTACACCAGGTAAGGAAAAAAATGTTGTATTATCCTTTTTAAATTTGAATCCACGAGCGCTTCCAACAGGATTAGGAACTATTTCACCTATATCTGGAACGAGCGCTTGAGATCGATTGTTTTCACTAATTGGTTTTTTGAGTTTTTTTTCAAAATAATCTGATAATTCTTTCCAATAGAATTCATCGAGAATCGCATTTGCGCCAAAATATTCGAAGAGAGTTTCACGCGTAATATCATCTGCTGTTGGACCTAATCCGCCGGTTATGATGACTAAATCAGGTTTATTTTCGAATAAATAATTAAGCGCTGATATTATGGCAGAATGGTTATCTTTGACGGTAATTTGCTTATTTAATTGTGCGCCAACTTTAAATAGGTTTTTTCCAATCCAAGAAGCATTTGTGTTAATGGTTGCTCCTTTTAGAAGTTCATTTCCAATCGTTAAAAGGGAAACTATCATCCAATATAATAAATCAATGAATGTGTTATAAATAAAGCAAATAAACCTGCAACAACATCATCCATCATAATACCTAAACCCGCAGGCAATGATTCCATAGATTTGATAGGACCAGGTTTAAAAATATCGAATAAACGAAAAAGAAAGAATGATAATAAACCCCATCCTAATGATAAGGGCACAAACCATAGCGCTATCCATTGACCCACCCACTCATCAATGACTACAACAGATGGATCTTTTAATTTTAATTCTTCCGATACAATTTCTGATGAAACAACACCGCCAAAAAAAATAAATCCTGTTAAAATTAAAAAGACTTCTTGCGTGCCCCATTGCATAAAAAGGACCCATCCAAATAAAGCGGCAACGCTTCCCCAGGTTCCTGGAGCTTTGGGCAAAGTGCCTACATTAAATACGGTAGAAAATAACCACGCTACTTTTTGGCTAGTCATTTTGTTCCTTGAAAAAGTTTTGAATGAGCGAGCGATTAGAGTACAAATAATCAAATCCTGTAAAAACAGTAAAAGCTGTAGCTAATAATGAAAGTGCGTAAATAAGTTGAAATTCAGTCACAAAGTGAATTGCTGGTGTTAGCCATTGTAAGGCTAATGGTTTAAACCCAATATAAATAAGGATGAATACAATAATACTTAACTGTGTACCCGTTTTCATTTTGGCAATTTTACTCGTTACCATTTCAAATCCTTTGCGATTCATCAACATTCTTAGTCCAGTAATAAATAAATCTCTAAAAATAATTAAAGCTACCATCCAGTAATCCACTAACCCAATCACGGCAAATGAAATAAAAGCAGATGAAACAAGTATTTTGTCTGCCAAAGGATCAAGGAATTTTCCCTGTTCTGTTACTTGATCGTACTTACGAGCATAATATCCATCATAAGCATCCGTAATGGATGCAACAATAAATACAACTAATGCCCAAAATTTAGCCATTGGATCTCCGTGAAATAGGAGCAATATAAATACGGGCGTTAAAAGAATTCTAAATATGGTTAACATATTAGGAATAGTCATAATTCAGTTCTTCCTTCCATAGCTCTAATGAGAGTGGCTTCATCGATATATTCTAAATCGCCCCCCACAGGTAACCCGCGAGCTAATCGAGTCACTTGTACATTTTTTTCATTTAATAATTTCGCCAAATATAAAGAGGTTGTCTCACCTTCTACACTGGGATTTGTTGCAAGAATCACTTCCATATTGGATGATATCCTATTTAAGAGAGATTCTATATTCAGATCATCTGGGCCAATACCATCGAGTGGAGATAAAACGCCTCCTAAAACATGATATTTTCCTCGGTAAGTGTTGGTTCGTTCAAAAGCAAATATATCTTGTGCTTCTTCTACAATGCAAAGAAGTGCATCATTCCTTTTTGGATCTAAGCATATTGGACAAGGATCTGATTCAGTTATTCCACCACATAAAGAACATTTATGGACATGTAATTTCATATCTAACATTGCTTGCGCCAATCGCGCGACAGGTTCATCATCCGAATTCAATAGGTGAAAAGCTAATCTTTGTGCTGTTTTTCTACCTATACCGGGTAACCGAGATAATTCATCAATTAGACGAACGGCTGATTGTGGAAGAAAACCCATTTATTTAGGCAAACCCATTCCAGACATCATTCCACCTGTGACAGCATTCATTTTTTGAGTAGATAAATCTTTAGATTTTGCAATACCCTTATTCACAGCAGTTAATATTAAATCTTCGATTAATTCTTTATCTTCTGACAATAGATCGGGGTCTAAGATTATTTCCTTTACTTCCTGATCTCCTGAGATTTTTATTTTTACCATCCCATCGCCAGCATTTTCATCAACGATTAAATGCTTTAATTCGTCTTGAACTTTACCCATCTTTTTCTGCATATCTTGGGCTTGTTTCATGAGATTGCCCATACCACCTTTAAACATATTTTAATTCCTTAATATTTCGCCATCGAATAATTCGATAATTTTATTAACTGTTTCAGAATGATCTTCTTGTGGATGATCACTTTCATTCTTTTTACCATTTGAGTCTGCTTTTAATGTATCATTTTCTTCCTGTGAAAATTTTAATTTCATGGCCAATGAAGATTTTTGAAGAATTTCATTTTCAATCCATTGTAAATGTCTGTCTAGCATTTTTATACTAAATGATGATTGACCCGATAATTGAATATTTACTATTCCACCTTCTAAATGAATCGCATGACTATTCTCTAAAATAGTACCAATAGAAGGTCTTAAGTTCGTAATATGGTTTAAAATGACAGGCCAGTTATCAGAAACATCATTCAAAGAATAGGCTACATGTATTTTTTTAGGCTCTTTTATTTCAACCTTTTTGTCATCGAGTTTTTCTACTTTAGGTTCTTCCTCCGTTATTGGTTGCTTGATTTCATCTTCTTTTAACGGCTCATCTTTTTCTTCACTATTGGCTTTAGGGTCTTTTGTTACTTCAATTTTATCATCTTTTCCGATTGCAGGAGATTTTACGGGTTCGGTCTTTTTTTCAACGACTCGTTTCTGGGCAGGTTTATCCGAAACTTTTGGGGAAGAAACTTTCTTTACTGAACTCGTTTTTGGGAAAACAACGCCAGGTTTTTTAACTTTCTGAATTAATTCATTTAAGAGAACAGATGCATCCATTTCTAACAGTTTCAGAACAGTCATTTCTAAAATTAAATAGGGATTATCTGAACGACGTATCGTGCTCGATAAATCACTGAGTATTTGACCTATACGTAATAAATCCATTCTATCCCATTTAGCGGCAGCTGTTACATATTTTTCGGATAATTCATCATTCATTTCTAATAATGATTCTCCACCATCTACACCTGCATATAATAAATGACGGATATGTTCGTTAATTCCGATGATTATTTCTACGGCAGGGACGCCTACACTGGATAATTTTTTAATAATCTTTATGGCAGCAATAGTATCTTTATTTTGAATTGAATCTGTAAACTCAAAATATAAATCATGCGATATAAGGCCGAGCGCATCAACAACTTTTTCATAGAGTATATTATCGCCACAAAAAGCCATTACTTGATCCATTAAACTTAAAGCATCACGCATACTTCCATCAGCTTTTCGGGAGATGGCACTTAATGATTCATCATCAATTGTTACATTTTCTTCTTTTAGAATATATGATAGCCGCCCAGAAATATCTTTTTGTGAAATACGGTTAAAATCAAACCGTTGACACCGCGAAATTATGGTAGCAGGTACTTTATGAATGTCCGTGGTACAAAAAATAAATTTACCGTGGGATGGCGGTTCTTCAAGAGTACGTAATAATGCATTGAATGCCGGTGTTGTTAACATGTGAACTTCATCAATAATAATTACTTTATAGCTGGCATTCATTGGAGCAAATTTAATTTGTTCGCGTAGGTTGCGGATTTCTTCAATCCCACGATTAGACGCACCATCGATTTCTAAAACATCTAAAGCACGACCATTAGCTATTTCTGTAGCTTGATAGGAATTAGGGTCAAAATCTGCGCTAGGTCCTCCCGGTGCATTGAGTGCCATTGCAACAATTCGCGCAGTAGTTGTTTTTCCAACACCTCTGGGGCCAGTAAAAATATATCCTTGAGCAATTCTATTTTTGATAAAGGCATTCCCAAGAGTTTGGACAACATGGTCTTGGCCTACTACATCCTTGAAGGATTGTGGGCGCCACTTAAGTGATAATACTTTGTATGTCATAATAATTTTATTTATGGCCGTGCATTAATAGTTGACTCTTCTGGCCATTAAAAAATGAAGATTAGTTTGCTCCATCCCAGATTCTATCGGCACATGATTAGGATTACTTACCGCTGCTCCCTTCCGGGCCTGACGGGGTTTATAACCGGACCATTGCAATAGATTGAAATTTCATCACTACTTGATCTCACATCCCAATTCAGCAAAAGCCGTCCATTAACATCAATCTTGCTAAAGCGGATTGCAAGTTACAGGGCACCGCTGACTCCCCATCTAGCACGGCCAATATTTTCAAATATCCGTTTAGGTCTATTTAGTTAATTTCATTATTTAGACCTGTAAATAAGACAATCAATTTAGTGATTCGATAGGATAATAAATATCGGATTTTTCACTGTTAATTAATAAATAACGACTATTTTAATTTCGGCTAATTCGAACCAATCCCAAAAATTAGATCTATCCAACTTCAGGATCCCATCTTTGAAACTAAATCTAAGCCGTTTTCGATAAAGAGATTCCGTAAACCATACAGATTGGTCTCTCTTATAATAAATGGCAACATAGGGTGGACTGTCTTCTTTTAATTCTGGAATAGCAAGGGTGCAAATTGATTCATTGAATTCCCCTTCAGATGTGATAAAGTCGATTTTAGTATAATTAAAAACACGCTTCTTCAAAGAAGTATATTCTTTTACAATCGATTCCGTTTCTTGAGCAAAAACTCCGCTCAGGACGAATTGGATTATGAGTAGTAATAAAAAAAGGGGGTGTTTATTCACCCCCAAATTTCGGTTTACTTTTTCTTTCGCCCAAACAAACCTTTCTTTTTCTTCTTAGGCTTATCTTTTGGTGCAGGTTTTTCTTCTTTTTTATCTCCGTCACCTTCCAATGTTTCAAGTCTTTTTTCCCAAGCACTCATATCTCCAGAAGACGCTTCACTTGATTCTTCTGTATTAGTCTCTTCCGCAACGGGTGCAGCAGATTCTGCAACTTCTTCTTGATTCCAAATTTCTTTTAATTTCTCATGACGTCTTTCAGAATTATCTTTTAATGTATCAATCATTTCTGTGACTTCTTCGTGGAAATCAGCAATTGTTTGTTCAAGACGATTAATGAGTTCAGTTTGTAATGGTCCACCATAACCATCACCGACTTTTTCCATTAAATCACCAAATTTAGACACTAGCATTTGTTTTTGTGGATCAACTTGCGGTTGATCAGTGTTTTTTTCTGGCATTTCGCCTCCTTTTATTAATTTTTATTAAACTCAGATTCTGTTAATGCAAAAGTTTCAGTTGGGCTAATCATTGTGGCGATTGCTTCATATATTTCGCCACTAACAATAAGTCCGCCTGTAATTCCAAAAAATCTATAATACCATCTTTGATCAAGTTCTGGATTACGTTGTTCATTCCAATATTCTCCAAACCCGAGTCCGATGATAGCACTAACAGAACGTATAATAGGTTTCAAAACTAAAACATCACGCGTTGAAAGTCTATATGAAATACTTTCTAATTCATGAATGTCTAAATGGAGCATTTTAATCGCAGTTTGAACATGCACCGTGTCATCCTTAAACGCGACCAACGTTCCTTTTATTTTTTTTCCGCCCACAATTTTAAGTTTAACATATTGTGGCTTTTCAATATCTTCCAGTATTTCAGGCACACGTAAATAAAATAAATTCTCCTTAATAAGTTCTCTTCTTTCTTCTGTTAATTCTGGTTGGCTATTTACGGATACTTGAAGTTTCGCATACTCTTTCATTGGAATAAATTTTGAAGTAGTAAAATATTTTCCTCGTTTACTTTGGACAATGCGTGCTTCATAAATTTGTCCATCACCCATGAAAATTTGAGCAGATTCGAAACCACGCGCATTTGGGAAAATGCCATAAAACTCATTTTCATCCACATCAATGACAGAACCAACCTTTGGACTCAATAGTATGACTTGATTTTGAGCGGGAAGAATCCCAACCCAAAAAAGGACTATAATAGCGTATTTTTTCAATTGGGCTTAAAAGCTAAATGCCGTCTCGATTGTTGTTTGTTGAATAGGCTCTAATCCATCCCCGAGATCTTGGTAATATTGTTTATAATCCCAAATTAAGCTAACACCTTTGCTTAATTCATAACCTACTTTATATCCCATGACTGTATTAATGGATGGATTTTCAAAATCAAATGGATTTTCATCGTTATTACGTTGGTAATACGCTGTGGCCATACTGAGTTTTGGAATATTTTCTGTATTTAAATTTAGAAATGCGGTAAAGCTATTAATCTCTACAGTATCTGCTTTCATGTTTGCATAGGATGCCACAAAATCAACTACATTAAAGATATTGAATGATGCCGATCCGAAATATCCGCTTGTTGAAATTGTATTATCTACATTCTCAAAAACAATCATATCTTTTGTTTTTACAACTGTTGTATCTCCTGTTGTAAATGTTGATACACGATTCAGGTCATACCCTTGGTCAAAAAATTGGGGAACGTATGAACCTGAAATCATCCGATATTCTAAAGATAGATTAATAAAGCCAAGACGTGTTCGAATGCCTGGTGCCGTAATGCCGGTCCCACTTCTTTCGATACGAAATGTATCTAAAGGGGTTGAAACCACTTCTGGAAATGATAATGAATTGAATTCCGAATAAATATCAAATGAAAATAATTTATTGCTAAATACTGGATACCCAATATCAATACTAATCCCATTTGCACTGGATTTATTATTTTCCAAACTGAAAGGATCAATTTTTAATTGAATATCGGTATCTAATTGAACCGTATCATCAATCCCTTCCACCATTCCTGGATAAATCCAATCCGTTAAACCATCGCCATCTATATCTAATTCCAATGAATCATTATCAGCGATTCCATCTCCATCTGTATCTTTGGAAAATAAATTATTATCAGGGAAATCATCAAATAAATCGGGTATAAAGTCATCGTCTTTATCTTTTAATCCTGAGAATTGATTTACATCTGTAACAAAATTAAGTCCGATTGTTAACGGAAATTTCTCTGATACCGTATATTTGGTTCTAAAACCAATTAATGTGCCACCACGTGAAAAATCTTTAATATTCGCCATAAATAATTCACCACCTACAGGACCAAAATTAAAGCCTGTTTGAATACCCGTTTTTTTAATGGATGGGTATTCCATCATATTTGAATATCCCTGAACAAGGCCACCATATCCAAGAGTCACATTTTCTAATGCACCCCATTTTAACCAAAATGGATCTTGTGCACTTCCATATCGAATAAACATAATTTTGTCTAAAATCATGCTGGGATCTTCTCCTAATTTAGCCCACTCATCTTCTCGCACATTCCCATTGTTATCGATATACACGACAAGATCAAGACCAACACCAATTTTACCAATATTAATTTCTGGACGTAAGGCTAATTGATTGTATAAAACACCATCAACTGTTGCCGATCCAATTCCTAAGCCCACACCAAAGGGTTTTGGTGGTTTAGGAATATTTGGAGTATCGGTTTCTGGTTCAGGTGTGTTTCCTCCGGAATCAGCTTCTGGTTCAGGATTGGTTGTTTCACTTTCAGGTTCTTCAGACGATTCTGGTTCAGATGGTTCTTCAGGTTCTGGAGCACTTTCTTGTTGCTCAACAGATTCTTGTGTTTGTGTCTCTTCCGAAGGTTCAGATTCTGGTTCTTCTTCTCGTTCTGATGGTGACTCTTCTTCTGCGGGTACATCTGCTTCAGGATCTGATGGATAATCCGTTGGACTTGCTGGAGCTTGCATAACATTTCCTGTAATATCCGAAATTGCCTTCTGTCCGGCTGCAACACTGACTGTTTGCCCCGATGCTTTATTCAAAACGTCAAACAGCCCTTCTCTACCCACGAATTGGTCCACGCCTGACGGATCTACGATACAAGCAAATTCTGTCCCTTTTACCGATGCCACACTTACGGGTGTTTCTACACGGAATGTTTTACCTGTGACTGATTTTTGAACTTCATTTAAAATTGTTCCAAATTCTATATTGACAGAACGAGTGCTTCGTGTATCCATAATTTCAAATTGCGTATTTGGTTTTAATTTAATAATGGATTTATTATCAAGATAAATAATGGCAGCAAAACCCTGTTCGCCGACTTTAATGGCGTCTCCATTATTAACTTCAGCACCCAAAGATGCCTTTTCGCTAAAGGTTGTTTGCCCTAACCGTTTGAATAATACATCGCCCGACATTTTCATGACGCGAGCGACAGTTTCTGCTTGTATTAATCCTGTAAATAGTGTGATTGAAATAAATAAATGTTTAAATAATTGCATATGACAACTCCAATGCGTGCGTTTTTCTAAAATGACTATGTTGAAATTTTCTTCTCTAGAGCTTCCTTAACTAAGAGAGCAATATGAAAATACGGCTTCCCGGTAGATTTTCCCATACCGATTTCGCATGTTCTTCCCGACGAATATCCCTTGTCGAAATCGCCAATGTTACTCAATTCAGATACTTCATATTTTGTCGCATTATGCGTTAATTCGGGGAATCTCATTCCTCTGTCTCCTGCCATCCCACAACAATGATCTTCATCTGCTTTATAAACAATTGTAGAACATGCTCGTGCAATATCCATCATTTTATCATTTAAAGACAATTTCGTATTTGAGCATGTTGGGTGAATGGCTATTGATTGATCTAGTTTTTCCATTGGATGAGATTGAACCAATTCATGCAAAAAGGATACTGAATCCAAGATTTTTAACGATGCCCATTTATTTTTCGCATTTTCTGAAAGATTTTCCCCTTGTGATATCATATGGTAAGTACAAGGTGACATATCAACAATAATTGGCACTTGCCCATTGTTCGAAGAATCATAGAGGGCATTGACAGTTTTTTCTAGAGATAATTGGGCACGATTTAATTGTCCGCGTGAGTGATAAACCATACCGCAGCATAAATCATCAATATTATCAGGTATCGCCAAAGATAAACCGCAATATTCACCCATATCAATCATATGTTGAGAAAGAGATACTTCTCCCCCGTCAGGTGATAATATGCGATTGGCACAGGTAGAGAATAATATATAATCTACATTTTCAGTTTTGGTAGTATGATGAAAGTTAATTGTTTGAGTTAATTCCTTTGACCATATTGGGAGTCTATTATTGGAAATAGAATGAACGAATTTGGAAATGTTCGTCATTAATGGTGGTGATATTTTCGATAAAATATTGACTGTTTTAAGAGCACCTTTGATAAGTGATGTTAAAAATGAAAAATGATCTACAATCCAGGAAGATTTCAATGATGAATCCTTTGCCGATAATTGGCGTAATTCTTTTACAAAAGCACCTGTATTAATATTCACCGGACAGGCCATTTCACATAAACCATCCGTAGCACAAGTGTCTTCTAAAACATAGTGTAATTCTTTTGAAACTTTCTTTTTTTCTGAATGACTTAATACTTCTAATTCTCTGGCTAATATGATACGTTGTCTGGGTGTTAATGATAAACCATTAGATGGACATATCTTTTCGCAAAAACCACACTCAACGCATAAATCTATCTCATCATTAACTTTAGGTAATGTCTTTAAATTGTTTAAATGATGTTTCTTATCGGAATTAATTAATACACCTGGATTTAATATATTATGTGGATCTGAAAGTGATTTCACTTCTTTCATTATGTCATATAATTCTTGTCCCCATTCCATTTCTACAAAGGGGGTCATATTGCGTCCTGTGCCATGTTCTGCTTTTAGAGAGCCATTTAATTTACCGATTGTTAATTCTGCCATTTCATCAATGAGTTTTTCATATTGGTCAATGGATTTTTGTTTCTCTAAGTCAACAGATGCAACAAAATGGATATTTCCATCTTTTGCGTGGCCGAATGTGACAGCATCTTGCGTATTTGTTCTTTTAAAAATATCAAGTAAACCCATAACTGCGAGTCCGAGTTGACTAGAATCGACAGCAATATCTTCTGTTATAACGCTTGTGCCAGATTCCCTTAACGCCCCTACAGTTGGGTATAAGCCTTTTCGCAAATTCCAGAGATTCTGTCTTTCTAATTCATTTTCAGTGAAATGCCCAGATAAATATCCATCCGTAGAATGAATAAAATGAGAAACATGCCCAACCTTATCGTGCAATTGCTCTAAATGGTTATCTTCATATTCAACGAGAAGAGCGGCGCTATTAATCGGAATATTTTCTTTCAAGATAGGCGGTTGTTTTAAATATGTGGATGTTAATAATGATGCATAATCCATATACTCTAAACTTGAAACGCCCAATTCTGCTAAATGAGGAACAAGATCGCATGCATGAATCGTATTCTCAAATAAAAACAATCCTGTTGATTTTTCAGGTGGGTCTGGAACCGTATTTAAAATGACTTCTGATAAAAAGGCTAATGTTCCTTCTGAACCAACGAGTAAATGAGAAAAAATATCCATTGGGTGCTCGTAATCAAGAAAAGCATTCAAACTATAACCCATAGTATTCTTTATGCGATATTTTGACCGAATCTTTTCTACAAGATGGGGTTTTCTTTCTATATTTTCTTTTAATCGATTTAATCCATTTGCTAAACTGGACTCACTTTCTAAAAAATGGGCTCGATCTTCTGATTGATCAGAATTGTAAATATGACCATTGGCTAAAATAAATCGGATAGATTTCAGTGTATGATAAGAATTGAATTTCGTTCCGCAAGCCATTCCGGAAGAATTATTATTCACAATCCCGCCTATCATAGCAGAATTAATAGATGCTGGGTCAGGACCAATCTTCATGCAAGACGATTTAAGCAAGAGATTCGCACGAGAACCAATAACTCCCGGTTGCATCTGGATAGCTTGTCCGTTATCTAGAATGCGGCTTTTCTGCCAATGTTTCGAAACATCTGCTATGATTCCATCCGTGACCGATTGCCCCGATAAAGATGTTCCGCCCGTTCGAAATGTTATTGAAGAATGATTATTTTGAGCGTAAGATAACAATTCAATGATATCTAGTTCATCTTTTGGCCAGGTTACACCTTCTGGAACAAGTCTGTAAATACTGGCGTCGCGAGAATAAGCGAGACGATCTATCAGCCATGTGGAGATAGATTTCATTATTTCATTGGATTATGCCATTTATGAAAGATAGATGGCACAGGTGCAGGTTTATTTTGCGTATAATTAAATGCGACTAGCTTAAAGTTAGCAACGCAAACTGGCGTAGTTTCATTTTGGATAAATATAGCTGTTAGTAAATCAAAGCTGGTTGATCCGATTCTAGATAATCTTTGGCCTATTTCTAAGGAAGAAGGATGGTTAACTTGTTTTAGCCATGAAATAGTCATTCCGCCTAATATGGTTGCCACATTTTCATCCCAACGATCTTCTACCATCCCCATTTCTATATAAAAGGCGATTCGGGCATCTTCCATATAGGTTAAGTAGGTAGCATGGTTTATATGCCTTAATGCATCTAAATCTCTCCATCGTGTA
Organism: Fidelibacterota bacterium; assembly: GCA_016784605.1. Lineage (GTDB taxonomy): Bacteria > Fidelibacterota > Marinisomatia > Marinisomatales > UBA1611 > JABHGY01. The sequence continues at coordinate 68,297 of JADHUI010000007.1, forward strand.
TCGATCGTTGTCCAAAAGTCAAAATCTGTGCGTTCATATTTTTGTTTATGCATATAATTTTACCCCAACCACAATTGGCGATCTAAACTCCGATATTGAATTGCTTCACTAATATGAGTGGCAGTAATAGATTCTTCTTCACTCAAATCAGCAATTGTTCTAGATACTTTTAAAATTCGATCATAGGCTCGAGCTGATAAACCTAATTTTTCCATCGCTGTCTTCAAAAGCGTAGATGATTCTTTGTCTAATTGACAATAATCTTTTAATTGTTTTGTTTCCATTTGAGCATTAGCAAATAAATCATTTAAATTATTAAATCTTTCCAGTTGAATTTCTCGAGCATCTTGAACTCTTGCGCGAATGTCAACTGATGGCTCACCGTCTTCTTTTTTACTCAATTCAGAAAAATGAACAGCAGGAACATCTATATGAATATCTATTCGATCCATCAGTGGACCTGAAATTCGACTCATGTATTTTTGAATCATTTGCGCGTTACATGTACAATCATTATTTGGGTCTGTTGCAAAACCACAAGGACACGGATTCATGGATGCAACTAACATAAACCGAGCTGGATAATTTAATGACATAGCTGCACGAGCAATGGTCACATCACCTGATTCTAACGGTTGGCGTAATACTTCTAATACATTTTTTTTAAATTCCGGTAGTTCATCAAGAAATAGAACCCCATGATGAGCTAAACTCACTTCACCTGGTCGCGGGACAGCTCCACCTCCAATTAATCCAGCATCTGAAATTGTATGATGTGGGGATCTAAATGGACGGACACCAATTAATCCAATACCATCAGGCATAACACCTGCGACAGAATGGATTTTTGTCGTTTCAAGTGCTTCCTTAAGAGTTAAATCGGGTAATATGGTTGGCAATCTTTTAGAAAGCATTGTTTTACCACTCCCCGGTGGGCCTACCATAATAACGTTATGTCCACCAGCAGCGGCAACTTCTAATGCACGTTTAACTTGCTCCTGCCCTTTTACATCCGAAAAATCCAACGCTTGTTTCTTTTGTTGATTAAAATAAGTGGTTAAATCGATGGATTCTATTTCTTTTTCAAGTTGGCCATTTAAAATATCAATTACTTCGGTTAAAGAATCAGCCCCTGCCACTTTTACGCCATCTACAACACTGGCTTCTTGAGCATTTTCTGTCGGTAGAATAAGTCCCTTTATCCCTTTTTCTTTTGCGCAAATAGCAACGGGGAGTGCACCTTTAATAGGTCTTAAAGACCCATCTAAAGCTAATTCGCCTAATAAAAGTAGTTTATCTAAATAAGTAGGTGCTATATCCCCTGTTGCAGCCAATAAGCCCACAGCAATGGGTAAATCAAAAGCAGAACCTTCTTTTCGTATATCTGCTGGAGCAAGATTTACGGTAATATGTTTCATTGGAAAGGAGTATCCCGTATTTCGAATTGCCGCCATCACACGTTCTTTACTTTCACGAACAGCTCCTTCCGGTAAACCGACTGTAATGAATTTAGGTAATTTAGAACCTGTTAGATGGCACTCTACTTCTACGACGTACGCATCAATACCAAGAATAGCACTGCTGAGTACTTTCGCAAGCATTAAAAACAACCACGGAAGGAATCAAATGCAAAATATGGAATAATGATATAAATGATGGAATCACGTATTAAATAAAATAACGTAAAAAGTACGAGCACTTTAACGCCTTCTTTTTTTAATAGATGTTTAAAACCACCTTTTCGATATAACTCTAGCCAAGACTGTATAAAGTCCGGTTTATAAAATGACATAATTATTGATTACCAGGTTTAATCTTTCCGTATTTAAGGTTTTCATATTTTTCCCATAACGATTCTCCTGAAGCTTGTTGAAAGCGATAAGCGAATTCCAAAGCTTCATAGAAGGGTTTATTCGCAAACTCCCCGTGTGAGTAATATTCGTCTATCCACTTCACAAATTGCTTTAAGTCTGTTGATTCTAATTTATCAAAAATACCATACACTAATTCTGCGCGATTATCATAGTACCATTTTGAAATTCCGCCATAGCCAATTTCCGCTTTTAATTGTGAATCTGTTTCATAGACTTGCACTAAATATGAAAATAAAAACATTTCTTTTTCATCCGCGGGAAGTGCTTTCCAATAGGCCACAGCTGGCGATAAAACGGGTTTGTTATTTTGTCCTTGAATCCCAACAAGAAGGATAAAGAATACGATTATTAATTTTTTCATGCTTTCGCCTTTCTTAAATCTGTATTAAATCCGAAGATAATCTTGCCCTAAACATACATCTTTCAATGAATTTGAACAATATGTGATTCAAGCCTTTGGATTGGTCCAATCGCCATGATCCTTTATTAATTGTATCAATGAATCCACAGCACTTTTGGCGGGAATATTTAATTGGACTTTTTCTTGGCCTTTATATAGCGTTATTTTGCCATTCCCAGTACCAACATAACCGTAATCGGCATCAGCCATTTCACCGGGGCCATTTACAATGCATCCCATAATACCAATTTTTACACCCTTTAGATGAGATGTTTTTTCGCGAATACGTGCTGTCACCGTCTGCAAATCGAATAAAGTTCGCCCGCAAGATGGGCAAGATATATATTCCGTTTTTGATATACGAACACGGGCTGCTTGTAATGTCCCGAATAGAATTGGAATAATTTCTGTAAATCGGTTATCTCCAAATGTCATAACACCATCACCCATTCCATCAATTAATAAGCCACCCAAATTTGTGGCTAAAGTGCATTGAAGTTCTTCCGAAGATAAAGATGTTGACTTATGCGATAAAATAATGGGATGATTCATTTTCATGCTCATTAATTTAATAGCCAAAGACCGCATTTCTGTAAAGGCATAATTCGATTCTGGAGACAATATAAACACAAATGAATCATTCAAAGATTCTAATTTTGTCAAATCGTCATTTTCATTAATAATTAGAAAATTTTGATTTTTATCAATTTTATGGGTCGGTATATCTGAAATAGATTCGAAAAGGGGGAAATAAGAACCATCGATAAATTCTTGAGACCCATTTTTTATAATGCCAATTGAGTTCGGTAAATGTATATCTATCTGTTGGTTACCAATATAGAGGTAATCCGGAGCAAGATCTGATAATGTCCATTTATCATTAATTGAATTGTAATAAAAACCCAAGTTATTGAGCATGTCAAGAGTAATCGGTCCTGTGAGTGACAAGTCAGCAATTACAATCGGAACATGATTCCCGCCAATATTGTTAATGGGTTTTGTATTTCTTCTTATATAAAAATAGGGATTGTAAGGAAGCTCAATATTCTCAATGGATGAAACTGGAAATAATCGTTTTTCAATCCGATTCACAATTGCTCGGGCAACAGGTAATTCATATTCCGGTTCTTCCGTGAGAGAAACACGAATCGTATCCCCAAGTCCATCTTCTAATAAAGTGCCAATTCCAAGAGCAGATTTAATTCGTCCGTCTTCCCCTTCACCTGCTTCAGTCACCCCAAGATGCAATGGATAATTCATTCCATTTTCCATCATTTTCGACACAAGAAGTCGATAAGCTTGAATCATAACATGTGTATTACTTGCCTTCATGGAAAAAACAATTTCATGGAAATTTTCATCTACACAAATTCGCGTGAATTCTAATGCTGATTCCACCATCCCTAACGGTGTATCACCATAACGACTTAATATTCTATCGGATAATGATCCATGATTTGTCCCAATTCTTAATGCGGTACCATATTGTTTACAAACTTGAATTAATGGAACAAATCGCGCACGAATACGCTCTAATTCTTCTGAATAGGATTGATCTGTATATTCAATTGTTTTGAATTGTTTTCGATCCGCATAATTTCCCGGATTAATTCTTACTTTTTCAACAAATTTTGCCGCAATTAAAGCAGCGTTAGGCGTAAAGTGTATATCCGCTACTATGGGTGTTACAAATCCAAGATCACGAATACCTTTTTTAATGTGCTTCAAGTTTTCCGCTTCTTTTGTGCTCGGCGCTGTAAGTCGAACTAGCTCTGCTCCTGCTTCAATCATTCGAACGGATTGAGCAATTGACGCTTTCGTATCCATTGTATTTGTCGTCGTCATGGATTGAATCCGAATAGGGTTCATTCCACCGATTCCAATGGAGCCAACACGAATTTCACGCGTTTCGAATCGAGAATAATGATAAAGGCTATTGCAGTATAATTTCATTTATTATCGGGAAAAGGGTGAATGGATATATTGATTTGCATGGTTCATAGCGGATGAAAAATTATCTAAATCGATGCATTGTTGATAGGCCAAAATTGCATCCATTCTTTGACCAAGTAAATCATGTATTTTCCCCATATGTAAATAGGCATTCCCCAATATAATATCTAATTCAGCATCATATCCATCAATCACCTGTTGTATATATATCAAAGATGTATCCAAATCGCCGAATTCATACTCAAATAAGGACTTTTCATACAAAACATATGCATTATACCATGATTTTTGTCTATCGGTTAATAATGCGTATTTATCATCATTCATTTTAATATATAGATTGGCTTCTAACGCATCGCCGGTACGAATCAGGCTTTCTAGATGTAAAATATAAAAGTAATAATTATTTGGAAACTGCTTCACTAAATCTTTGGTATGAATTAAAGCCCATGAAGGCTGATCTTCTACCCATAAATATAAAAAGGCTAATATACCTTTTGATTCAATCCATGCCCAATCACTCATTAATGCCGCTTGTTCTATTTTTTCCAATCCGGAATCTGTAGATGGGTTTAAACCGTATAAATCTACTAGCCACTGTATAACGGTTGGACTTATACCAGCATAATATTCCACAATGCCAAATGGGAGTAATGCATCTTTGAGCTCCGGATCATTCTTATACGCATCTTGGATAAGAGTAAACCCACTGTAGGCCCGAATAAATGTTTGGAGCCAATTCTTTTCCCCGAGACTAATTCGTGCGGATAGACCTTTTGCCGATCCATAATACAATTGATAAATGGGATCAGTTGGAAATTTTTCTACAAGTGTTTCATAAATGGGTAATACATAATTTAAACATTTTTGCAATGTGTCCGAACTTTGTTCCGTGGATAAATAAGCTTGGGCTTTTAACCATTTCGCACCAACCCACACTAAAGGAGCACCCGGGTTATTTGGATATTGAGTTTTAACCGAATCGGATAAAGTTATAGCAACATCATAATTATAATTATACATAGCCATAACGCTTTTTTTTAATAGAACATCACCAGGAAGCGTTTGACCAACTAGAAGTCCACTTACACACCATGTAAGTAGGGAATTTTTGAAATGCATTATAAAATATTAGGTTAAAATCAGCGAGAGCTTAAAACGAGCCAGCTTCGGGCTTCATTATTATCTGGGTCAATTTCTAATGTACGTTGCCAAGATGCTTTGGCTAATTGTTTTTCATCCATTTTCCAATAAGTAACTCCCATGCCTAAATAACCGCTCGCATCATTCGGTCGTAATTCTAATACTTCTTGATAGGCAGATAATGATTCCTTATACATTCGTTTTTCACGATAATATTTTCCCAACGTTGCCATAGCACCCGGTAGCCATTCATAAGAATTGTTATTCACGGATAAGGCATTTTGGAAAGACCGTCTTCCAAGTGCGGGATTCCCAAGCCGGTTATTTTCCACGGCTAAAACATAATAAGTTTGAGGTAACAAATTTCTCACAAGTTTATTATTAGGCGCATAAGTCAATAAATCTTCCCAAGCAGCAGCAGCTCGTCCCCATTCTTTTGCATTAAAGTAGCTTAACCCTTGCATATAGCGAGCATCTTGATCTTCAGGATGCACATACACTACATCGCTATAAGATAATGCTGCATAGACATATTTACCCTGTTCAAAGTATAAATTTGCCAATGCTTCATGCGGTTCTTTTTCTTTAGCGTTTAATTTAATGGCTCGCTGATAAAAAGATTTGGCATCATCAAAATGTCCCATTTTCTCATGTGCTTTTCCTGCTAAAAATACAAAACCATTATGAGTTGGGAATTTTTCTTGGGCATCTTGAGATAAATGCAAAGCTTCCGCATAATTTCCTTGATTAATTCGGTCCCTGATAATATTTAATTTATTTGCGGGGCCGTCTGGATTTTTTTGAGAAGATTTTAGTAATATGCCTTTACTGAAGGCGCGTTCTTCTTTTGTTTGACCAAATAACGACATTGTTTCAATGGTTGCTTTATGATTGGGATCTAAATCCAAAGCCTCGTCAAATGACCATTGTGCTTTCTGATATTCTCCTACTGTAGCGTATAAAGATCCTAAAAAATAATGTGTATCTGGATTTTGTGGATAACGGGTAATTTGAGTCAAATATATATCTTTTGCTTTTTCAAAATCCCGTTTGGATTCATAATGTAATCCTAATCGTCGTTGCACTTGAATATTATCAGGATTGCGTTGCGCATCCAACTCATAATCTTTTGTACTGAAAAATGGGCGAGATTCAATGGCCACGACTTTTTTCTTGGATTCATCTGAATATAAATATCGAGTTGCTCGAGCTAACTCTTTGTTACTTGCTTCTAATTGTCCGGTTAAACTGTATAACTCATCGGCCATTGCCACTGTATTAATGGTATTTTTAGGCTTTTGAGTTGTCTTTTTTGAAGAAGATTTCTTTTTAGATGAACTCTTTTTTTTCTTTTTACCGGAAGACTTTTTCTTCGAAGAACTTTTCTTTTTTGATGATGATTTTTTCTTCTTTTTTTTCTTCTTTTTAGACTGAGCTAATATCACAGAAGAAGAATTTGAAATACCCGGAATGGGCATGACGCCAGCCATTAGAATACAAATAAGTACCCTTGATATGTATTTTAGGATAGAATGTTTCATCGGATTACGATGGAATTTACTCATAGCAGGGAAAAACCCAAGAATTTATTTAGGAAGCTTTAAAACGGTGTATTTGCTTAACACAAGATCATCTACGTGACCTGAAAGTCCCGAGTTTTCATCATAATAATGCATATGTGAATTTGTAGTATGGTGTGTAAATACGGCATGATGTTTTGTGGAATAGAATCCTAAAATTTTAGCTTCAATCTTTTCATCGGTTTGATTCCAAGATTTATTCATATGATCATCATGGGTGCCTTCTAGGCCTGGATCGCTGATAATGTGCCATTTTACTTTGTTAAATATGCCTTCTATTATAAAAGGAAACGGCTCTTCGGCATTAATATTATTCTTCTTTGCCATTTGATAAATATAATCATCCAAGGATGTTTCAAGTCGCTTTCCGTTAAAGGGTATTTCAATCCAATCTTTAACAGTTGCTGTTACGAGTAAAAGAGCCTTTTCATTTTTTGGATCATTTGAAACAGAAGCAGTCCCACCCTTTTCAGCGCGTGTTAGGATTGTTTTTGAATCCCAAAGCAGTATTTCGCCATCTAATCCTTCTAATGCGCCTACGCCATAAATATTATCATCATTCACTACATCAGATAATGCCACAACTCCTTCTCTTGCACCGCCATGCATAATATCTTTTAATGCACCATATATTTTTATATCAAGATTCGGTTGTTTTGATTGGCAACTAACCATGAATAGAGCCAATATTATGAATATATTTTTTATCATTATTATTTTTCTTTCTATTTGGAAGGGTTGAAATTACCGTATCAGCCTAATTTGTTTCATTTCTTTTTTGAAAGCTGTATTGTCCCATCTTTCCGTGGAAAGGCAGAGTGAATAGGTCGAATAATCTGAGTTCATTTTGATTACGAAACTCCTTTAGACCTATTTCCATTTTCAACTGTCCAAGTGAAGAAGTTTTTTTATACGTTCCACACATCCTATCCCACCACGAAACTGAAAATCCAAAGTTGGAATTTATTTCATCCATTATTGTTGAATGATGAATACGGTGCATATCGGGTGTTACAATTATATAGCGTAATAGTGTATCTATTGATTTTGGAATAGCAACATTACCATGATTAAAAAGCGATGTGGCACTCAATATGACTTCGAAAATCAATACGGCTATGGCTGGTGCGCCCAAAACGATAACAATTATCGACTTATACAATAGTGAAAGAAATATTTCCAGCGGATGGAAACGAAGCCCGGAAGAAACATCTAATTCAAGATCAGTATGATGGATCCGATGAAGTCGCCAAAATAATGGTACTGCATGGACAATTATATGTTGCAAATACACAGAAAAATCCAAAATAATAATGCTTATTACAACAGAAATCCACAAATCTGTTTCTAAATAATTAAATAACCCCCAACCTTTCAGTTGAGAAAATATAGCTACAGTATATGCAAACGCACCCAAAGTAAAACGAACAAAAACCATATTGATAAATATTATACTTAAATTAGTGAACCAGCGTTGACGTTTTGACACTAATCGTTTTCTTTTTGGACTCATTATTTCCCAAATGGACATGATAATAAATACGACAAGAAATAGGCTCAGTCGAATTCCACCTTCGCTTTTTAATAAATTGATCATTTGAAATTTTAGTTATTTTTTATCATAGTCATAAAAACAATAGCCCTCAATTACTTGTAAATACAGGACAATTATTCACATCCACAACATGCACTCGGGTTTTCTGCTTTTTCAAATGATTCTTTTCCTTCTCGGAAGGCAAGTCCTGCAATAAAAAGTGACCCAATGGCATCAATACTTCCAATCTCAAATAATTCATATCCCAAACTTGATATCATTAATATTGCGGACAATTGCATACAAGCTTTCGTGCAATTTGCGTCTGCAAGAATAGCATCAGAATTCAAAGCGTTTCCTACAATTCGCTTTTCTCTCACAAGCCACCACATAACGCCAATGGATAAGCCTGAAATGATGACGCCCCAAAGGGTCGTTTCCGGATGAGCTCCGGTCCAGAGATTGTAAATCGAAGAAAAGACCAAACTAGCTGTGAGAAGATAAAAAGCAAAACCAGTTATCTTTAATGCACGTTTTTCAAATTCATCCTGTTGCGTATTTCCATTTTGTTGAATCCGTAAAACCATATGCCATATACCAATTCCGGAAATCACTTCAACAAAAGAATCTAGCCCAAATCCAAATAAGGCTAATGTTTCATCTTCTAGACCGAAATAGACAGCAGCGACTCCTTCTATAATGTTATAGGCAACAGTTACAACGGCTAATACAATTGCAAAATTTAAAATGGCTTCATTTGATTTCATTTTGATTCACCTTTATTTCATCCGCTTCATCTGGATAAAATCACCTGCTGCTTCTAACTTTACAGTTACAGCTACATCATTTCTGTTCCGCCAAAACCAGCCATGATATCCATCAAATTCAGCAATGAGTTCACCACGGTCTGAACTGACCATTCGCCCTTTTTTATACGTTGTGGAAATATGCATTCCTTTATAACCATCACCGTGCAAATTATAATTTATTGCTCCATTATTTGTGGACCATTTATATTTTGCAACGGACCCTTTTTTCATTTCCAGCTTAATCTCGATTGCTTCTCCAGGTGGGATTTGTACTTTCAAAATATCCTTATTCTCTTCAACCGTCGGTGATGTTACTTCTTCAGTATCGATTGGAATATCGATCAAAACTTCAGGTTCGGTTAAGGTCTCTTTCTCAAGACTCACTTTTATTTCTCCCATTTTCTTTAGACCCATAACTTTTCCAATTCCGGTAGGGTCAACGCCATATTCTGCCGGTAAAATAACAAGCAGTAATAAAACGCCAGCCACAACCATAGCAATTATTGTAGATTTTATAAGTTGCGAAGATGTAGGCAAATCGTTCTCTGATGGTTGTTGTGAATTAAACATCATTTCTCCTTTAATTAAAAAATTCCCATTGTAAATATTTCAGCCACGGATTAACGCAGATAAACACAGATATTATTAATATTAAAAATTTTTGTTAAAAAAAATAAAGTTTGTAATTCTGCCATTAAATATCTCTCTTCCTTATAATTAAGTATCTCTGTTTTCTCTGATGTTAACATATTTAATCGATTATGAATTAAAATATCCAAATAGTTGGAATCCGGTTAACATAAAGCCCAAGGTCATTAAAATAACATTGGCCGAATAGGCGTGTTTGATAAAATTTCCCTGTTTACGCCAATAACTCATGAGAATCAAAATCGTTGATAGCGCCAATAATTGACCTATTTCTACACCGACATTAAAGGCAATTAAATTTGTCAGTAACCCCGTTGAATCCAATTCAAATTCTATAATTTTGGCTGCCAAACCAAATCCATGAAATAGTCCAAAAATTAAAGTGGAAATTTTGGTATCCGGTTGAAAACCAAACCATCTCTGAAAAGCACCCAAATTATCTAATGCTTTATACACAACCGAAAGCCCAATAATTGCATCAATGAGAAAAGCGTTTATATGAATATCAGCAAATACACCCAACAGAAGTGTTGATGAATGTCCAACGGCAAATAGACTTACATAAATGCCAATATCTTTCAATTTGAAAAGAAAAAATATGACACCAATTAAAAAGAGTAAATGGTCATATCCTGTAACCATATGTTTTGCCCCCAAATACATAAATGGCACAAAATTGATTCCGGTTATTTCTTGAATATATCCTGCATCGCCGGT
>JADHUI010000008.1 GCA_016784605.1 Fidelibacterota bacterium
AATATCAATCGCATGGCTGACACCTTGAAATCTCTATCATATGTCTTTCTTATTCGTCTATTATCCATTTTGCTTCCTTTCAACTTATTCAAGTTAAAAAGTTGCTTAACTACATGTACACTTTTTTATACTAGGTCCACTTCGTCTATATTAGTCAAAACAACAGACTCAATGTGGTATTCTACTTTTAAAATAGTGCTAAATATTTCTATATAAAAATCATCACTATCTTCAAAATATTCATCATTTTTAATGATTGAAATATTAAAATCGGAATTTGATTCTTCTTTGAAAATATCGACAATATCTGAAAATAAATCTCCATTAATTATCCATCTGAACTCATCATCATCTAATGGAACGGCGGGATTAAAAGAACTAATATTATATTCCATTGAGCCGAGATTAAACCAATTATTTTCATTTGGGGAAGGTTCAGGGAAAATATTCCCAAATTCGATAAACCCCGCTTGAATACTTATATCTCCAAAATTGCTCGTATCATCAGGAATGGATATGTATTGGGGGTCAACTATGATCTCAATTTCATCAAAATATATATCGCCATTTTCTACCGGCTCTATTAATACACCATTGCTAAATTGATTGTAATTTCTCCAAACTACATTTTCCACAACAGTATCCCATATTCCGTTTTCATTCGTATCATTAAATATTTCCGCATCATCCCAATGCCCGCTACTATCTGTATCAACATATTCCTCAGCTAAATCATATTGCCCATTTCCATTTTCGTCAATGTATGATTCCCCTTCATCCCAAACACCATTATTATTTTCGTCAACAAATTCTTCATCATCATCCCAGACTTCATTTCCATCAATATCTGTAAGTGGTTCGGCATCGTCCCATTGCCCATTGCCATTCTCATCAGTATATTCTTCTGCACTATCATCGACTGAAAACAAAGTATTTCCTACATATGAAAATATTGAATTATCATATGTATTGCTGGTTAACCGTTCAATTCTTTGATAGCTTCCTGAGACGCTTGAATATGTTTCATCCAATTGATCCAATGCAATTGACATGTACTCTTCAGAATCATTTAGAGGTATATCAATATAATTTCCATTACTACCTTGATAATGAATGGGTTTCGATGAATACTCTACTCTATATCTATCATTACCTAGAGAGTATGTTTTAGAAAAATGGGTTCTTTTTTCAACTTTTTCTACTTCACCATATACAAAATTGACGATTGATAGCAGTACGATAATAATGATTTGCTTATTTAAAATAGTCATGATTGGCTCCTTTGTGTATCTGTTTATTATAATAATATTCAATTATTTGAATCCTCTTGCAACAAAACCGAAGGCCCATCCATATTTTTTTCCTACTAAAACAGCTATATTTCCATTGTAATCACTATTAAAAATTCTCAGACCGGCATCATAAAGATAGGTATAATCGGTGTTATAGCTATAATTCAGACCGTTATAATGAAGTATTCTAAACCTCATTGATGTGTATAGATGGTCATTCTGACTTACGATATTCACACCTTTTAAAAAGACGTGACGATTTCCATCGTTAGGCTGATTTTCAAAGATTGATTCACCTGTAATATAATTATACTTCCAAATTTTATTAATATCCGCTATGTATGCAGTATCTCCATAAACATCTAAACCATAGATTTGCTCTATTCCTTCAGGAATATCTATTCTACCCCACTCATTTGGGTTTCCATTTGAATAAAATAAAGAAAAAACTCCATCTATCATTCCGCCAGAATCACCAATAACGAAAATATGTTCACCATTGGGCGTCCCATCCATATCGGCCAATCGTGTTTTAACACCCGTATCGAACGGATTAAAGTTTGTTCCATCATAATGGACAATATGTGCAGTTTTTGACCCCCGCCAACCTGCAAAATACATATTGGATGAAGATGTACCCCAACTGGCATCACCTACACTTACACTATCAAAGCCCATATCGTGGAGCTGATATAAAGTCCATTCATTTCCTTCCAAACGAACCGGATAACCTAATGTTGTTACCCAGATATCATTTTCATTAAAATAGGTAATAGTGTATAAAACTAAATTGCCAAAAACTTTAGTAAATGTCCATTTATTACCATCCCAATGCCCCAGATTGTAATTGGTATATCCTCCTGGCAAAAAAGTTGCTGAATCTTCTAAAGCAAATGCACCTACGATATAAATATCATTCTCATTGACAATATGTACATCTTGTATCTCTGAACCATACACACCTAAAGTATCAAATATCCAATTCACAAAGTTATGGCTTGTGGTATCCATGGTTGTTAAGGTGAGAGTATTACTTTCTCCAATGCGTTTTGTCCCATCCATCCAATATCCAGTATAAGTGTAAGATGTATTTGGGTTAAGGCCTGTATCTTTGATAAGGGTGTCCGATTGAAGTGAAAGCGTTTGTACAATAGAATCATCCCGTGTGAGTTCAAAGGTAAATTGAGCAAGGGAATCTTCCGGCTCTACATGTAACCTAACGGTGGTAACACCTATTGCACCTTCAGAGAGCGTTAGATTGGTATTTTGATTTTCATCTTCTTCTTCAAAAAGAAAACAAGCTGAAAATAAGAGTAAGACGGGAAAGGCTTTTTTCATTATTAACTCATTTATGGTAACCAAGTTGATAATTCGTCTGTTGTATGGCATATATTACATCCAGTCGCTATTTTTCCTGTCAAATCTGATCCATGGCAAGACCCGCAATCAAGGGCGCCCCGATCATTCAACGCACCACCATGGAAATTATCCGAAATGGGTTGCATCCAATCACTCCAAGCAGGATGTCCACTCGGACCGCCATCATGACATTCGTAACAAGACACACCACTGGAGCCACCATAAAAATCATTTAAGACTGGTTCGCCATGGCAAGATTGACAACTTTCAATACCTGATTCGGCTATTTTAGCCATGTGAGATTCACTCGATTCTGAAATCAGCCAATCTGTAGGATGCATTTGGGGTTCAGATATTTCTGTACAGCTGGAAAAAATTGAAATAAAAATCAATAAGAGTGTAAACGTTTTTTTCATATTTTATCCTGGGTGACACCGTGAGCAGGTTGGGTCGGCGGAAATTTGGTGGCATACTTGACATAAGCCAGGATCGTTGATTGCATCTTGAGCATGCATGCCTCCGCCTGTGATATACTGCCCCGCCCAACTAGGCAAATTATGATTCATAGGCATGACTTTTGATTGACTATGGCAAGATTTACAAGTTTGAATATTTTCATGACAAGAAGCACATTCCATTAGATTCATTTTAGCTTCTAAGCCATGAGTGATATAATAATTTCCTGGATGGACGGTAGGCTCAATGGGCGTGAGAGAATGACAAGATTCACACATATCTTCTTGATGACATAAATTACAATTTTCTTGTCCGACAACAGTAGAGTTCAATCCGTGAGATTGAACCCATTCGAGAGTATGGTTTTCGGGAATGGCGTTTTCATGACATGATTTACAATCAGAAAAATTCCACGTATTGGGGGTATCATCTTTTTCATCGTCTAATAAATTTGTGTGACAAACAAGGCAATCACCTGTTCGACTTAGATGTGATTGATGGGCAAAGTCAGGTCCATTTCGTTTTTTTAATAATGGATACGTATCTAATTCATCCACATTTGCATGGCAAAGGCTGCAATCCCCGTCTTCATCCTCAGACACATCTTCATGGCAAGATTCACATGCATCCATAGAGGGAAGTAATCGCGTATTTAAGGATAAAGATGCATTAACATTTTCATGGCATTCGGTGCATTCGATTTCTTCATCATTCACATGAAGTTCATGAGGAAACATGATCCAATCTGATTGTTGGGAGAACCCCAAAGATAAAAGCAGGATAAGACTAAAAAATCGCATGGATTGAAACTCCTTCACGATAATCTATTTTAAAATAGGGGTTAGAATAAAATTGAGAGAAAAATCGCAATTGAATGGTTTTAGTCAACGACCAGTTTAACCATGTAAATAAGGATGAAGAAGTAACGGGTTCTACAATATTTCCATCACTTAATAAATTTAGAGACACAGACCCACCCAAATCTATCTTTGAGTTTAGAGAATATTTTGACCCAATGGATCCGCCAAACTGTGTTGTTTCTCCATAATTCCCAAATAATAATGTCCCAGAGAATTGATGACTATTGATGGTTGTGTGGTAATACAGATTGGATGCATCGGAAAATCGAATGGATAATTGATTTAGTATGGTATAATTTGAACTAAAATTTGATTGCAGTCCAAATGTTGCCGTAGAAGGAAGAGAAATCGATTGAGTCACCCAACTCCAATTTTCAAATCCAGAATATTTCTTTTCTCGATAACCAATAAAGAATCGTCCAACTTTTGTGTTTTTTGATAATCTTAACCTTAAATAATGTGGACGAGAATTATTTTGATCCCAAACAAATGTTCCATGAAAATTCATGGCGAATAATTGAGTATATCCATTTAATCCGGAAAAAATGTGTAAGGAATCTTTTTCACTGTTTATCCAAGAAAAGAGAGAAATATTCTTTTTCCAAGAACCTTTAGACCAAGATAAAACACCCTGAAGCTTTTCCATATAAATTTCTTCAGATAAAAAAGATTCACTTACATAAGATGTATCACTGAAATCAATGACAGATCGAAACCCGCCTAAAACATCAAGTGTGCCAAAAGTTTTATGTTTATATCTTAGCGATATTCCATCAATCCGCGTTAATAGTGCGGGCGACCAATAGGGGATTCGTCCCAATTGAAATCTGAAATGGTCGGTCTTGACTTCAGATATAAATGAGTGAAGTCGAAACGGATTTAAATGTTGATTTGTTTTGGTCCCATATTCGAAGAGAGATGAGATGGAAGCAAACCGCCCCAATGATTGCTGATAAGAAAGATTCGCTTGCCAATGAAGGGATTCGCCATCATCTAAAAAACTCATACGGGGATAAACAGTGGATGCAGAAAATTGGATATCTGGTGACGTCCCCCTCACCGGAATAATGAAAATCACAAATGAAAGCAAACGAAGGAGGAGTAGGTTCTTGGAATGTTTGATTT
This sequence comes from Fidelibacterota bacterium, assembly GCA_016784605.1. Classification (GTDB taxonomy): domain Bacteria; phylum Fidelibacterota; class Marinisomatia; order Marinisomatales; family UBA1611; genus JABHGY01. The sequence goes on from JADHUI010000008.1 coordinate 5,093, forward strand.
CTATGTTTTTCATTTTTTTCTGCATCCACTTAATGATATTAAAAAACAACCCATCGCCCAATTCAAAAGGACAAGCAACCTATAGTATGATTTTAGATGATGAGTTGTTTTCACGATTTATTCTTTACTTAGAAGCCAAAAGGTTTCGGCCATTTATGTCCAGGTAACTCAGACCAATGCATATTATTAAAACCAAACTTAATCGATTTTACATCATATCCAATGACGGTTAAGTATGCAATAGATGAAGCAGCAGTTTGTCCTGTGTAACAATAGAAAATATTATTACCGGCGGGATCAAATGCAGATAAGTTTCCACTCACAGTCAAAGTTCCAGGTGATAATTGGTATGCACCATCAATATGTCCATGACCTAAATAATCTGCTTCACTCCAATAATTCATAATATTGTAGGAAGAAGCATCGGTAATCACATCACCCGCAAGAATAAGTAAACCATTACTCCAGGCTTCGATAGCAGCGTCAATTCGTGCATCCAATATTTCTTCAGCTGTTTCAAATCCTGTGCTCAAGACGGGATAATCGAATGTAGGCAATGCTTCAGAAGCTGTTGTGACTAAATCACCTGCATATTGATCAGAACAATTAGATGTCCATGAATCTAAACTAACATCATAAACACTCATGCCAAACTTCATAACATAAGCTTCATATCCTTTAAGGCGAAGCAATGTATGTGCGAATGAAGCTGTTTGACCTGAATAGCATGTAACCAAAATAGGTCCTGTTACATTTTCAGCTTCATCAAACATATTGGATAATGTTACATTAACCGCACCTTCTATGCCCATGGAAGCAAAATCTGTAGCAGATCTAAGATCAAATACTGTATAAGCAGAATAATCAAATTCAGCATTCAAAGCGCCTGCGGCTAAGATCCAATCACCCATATTATTAACGTATCCGCCATCCGTTCCTTCTAAATATTCAACTAGGACGTCAAATTCATTAATTTCATCTACGACTTCATCTTCACATCCGGTCAGCCCGAGAAGGGCAATACCTAAGATGAGAATAAACCATTTGTTACTTTTCATGGTTTGTACTCCTTTTTTTGTTGTTTTTTTATTAACATTCACGATATCGTGTGAATTCTTTTGTAAAATCTTTTTCATGTTTAACCAGGATGACATGGGTTGCAACCCACTTTTGCGTATGTCCCAAGAACAGATTGATTTGCGCTAATTTCATTTTCAATCAAATCGACCGTTTTTAAATAAAGTGCTGTGGTATCGGTAGATGAATAATTTGAATAATTTCCTTCTGAATCATATCTCACACCATGGTTGTGACAATTATCCGAACAAAAATCAGAATCGGTTGTATCTGTTTGACTTGTCCAAAGTTTAATATTGTGAGGGGTTGATACTTCCCAAGTAGGTCGCGCATCAAAGTTCGCTAATTCTGGATGTCCCCATTTTGTATAGGAATCAGGTGCAACAGGAATATGTCTTAATACAGCCCATTTTCCGTTTCTGAGTTCATAATCATTATTAATTCCAATCTTAAAATCAGGATACTCTAAATAACCGTTTCCACCGGCATTGACATTCGTTTCTCCATCAACAGGGCCATACCCTTCTTTCCATTCGCCACCAGAGTGACACGTATTACAATTATTATAAGGTTGAGAGTGGCAGACAAAACAACTAAGACCTTCACCGGAAGTTGGCCAATGTTGCTGGTGGTATTCATTCGCTTCAGCAACATCGCCGTGACAATAATCACACTGTACTTGTTCTTCATCTTTCAATAAATGATAACGGGATTCATATTCCGATGCGTCTGCATGAAAATCTTCCACATGGCAATCAAAACATTTTAATCGTTTTAAATAATGAACGTCTGCAATATTCCCAGTTAATTCCCCTTTAAAATCTGTCCCTATTCGACTTCCGTGACAAGCCATACAATTATCGGTTTGGTCTGGAATGCGATTAAATTTATGATTATCAATTAAACCACCATGGGCACTATTTGGCCGACTAATATGACATTGCCCGCAGGTCGTATGGCAACTGGTACATTCTCCGTCGAATCCACTGGTAAGAGATTCTGGACATGCGTCAAAGTCGGTATGTTTACTTCCGGCTCCCAATTCTCGTTGAGCAATTGTTGTTTTTTCTCCCCAAGCCATCGTATGCATACTGTTTTTATTTGATTCAACGAGTTCGCTATGACAGGGATTACAAAATTCTTCAGGATTAGATGATGGGTCTCTTGTAAATCCATGATCTGTTGAGTGAGCTGTTTCTAATTCTGAAGAAGGCTCTACTCCACCATGACAATTGATACATCCAATTAATCCATGAACTTGATCTATATCTTTAAAGGAAGTGTTGCCCCCTTTTAATTCAATCAAAACTTTTTCCCAAGGCTCCAACGGAGTCACTGAGCCTCCTCATCCACCGCCAGAAGGTGCGGTAGCATTTTCTTCTGCAACAAGTTTCTGTAATACACCTTTATTCGTATGGCACCCCTCACATGTGGCTGGATCACCTAATGGTGTTGATACAATACCTGGATCGCAAGCCGACATAAGGATTAAGAAGCTAGGAATGATGGATAGTTGTGTAAGGTTTTTTAACATTATTTTTGAGACATCTTATAATAGGTTTTTAAATGATCAATATTTTCTGATGCTAAATACACATCACATTCCCTGCATTCGGCATCTTGACACGATGGAGATGTGTCCGCAATCTGCCAACAGACTTTATCGTCAGCTAAATAGGCTGGACAATTTTCTCTCTCTGATTGTGTGCAAGGTTTTATATCCCAACAAGGGATTAGGGCTAATAAACGACGAATACCTGCTAAATTCAATTTATCTTCAACAATCAATTTTCGAATACACCCAAGCCACTCAAGGTCTTTTTGTGAAAATAATCTTCGGCCGGAACGTGTTCGATATGGAATTAATAAACCGACTCTTTCATAAAGTCTAAGCGTTTCAGATGAAACACCAATTTTTCGGGAAGCGAGTCCAATTGCAAAAACAGGCTCGAAGGGATCGGGCTCAATTGAACGTGAATTGTAGGATAGCATTTGTATAACCTGTATTTCAGCCTACAGGATATTACAAATTCTGCATTGAACATGCAAGATAATAAGATCATATAGTCCTATTATGGCAAATCGAGCGTATCCTCGTCGACAAAATATTTATAAACGAAAAAAAGAAAAAGATTGTATAAATTAAACCATGCCTAATCTTTCATTATCTATAAAAGAAAAAGCACTTGAAATAGGGTTTCAAAAAGTGGGTATAACAAAACCGATTGTAGATGAAAAGTCTAGAAAAGCATTAGAATCGTGGCTTAATGACGACTATCATGCAACGATGGAATGGATTGTAAGACGAAAAGATGAACGAGGAAATATATTTGAGTATTTTCCGGAAGTTCAATCAATAGTATCCTTTGGTATAAATTATTTTTCAGGCCACAATCAAAATGATTTAAATGGCGGATATAAATTAAGTAATTATGCTTGGGGTGATGATTATCACGATTATGTCAAATCTAAAGGATTCCAGCTATTACAATATATAAAGGAGAAAATACCCAGTGTAAAAGGAATTGTATGTGTAGATACATCTCCCGTAATGGAAAAGCCTTTGGCGCAAAAAGCGGGTCTAGGTTGGCAAGGAAAACATACAAATCTTATTACGAGAGATTTCGGTAGTTGGCTATTCTTGGGTGAACTTTTGTTGGATATTCCACTAGAGTATGATTCGCCATTTTCAGAAGATTTATGCGGTTCATGTACTGCTTGTATTGATAGTTGTCCAACCCAAGCCCTCGACGCTTATATATTGGATGCGCGGAAATGTATTTCCTATTTATCTATTGAACATCGAGGTGAATTACCTAACAACCAAAAAGATTTACATGGATGGATTTATGGTTGTGATATTTGCCAAGAAGTGTGTCCGTGGAATCAAAAGTTTTCGGTCGTTACGAAGGAGTCACCTTTTCAGCCGAGAGAAAACATTTTTAATTGGAGAAAAGAAGATTGGAACCAAATGGATGAAGATGGGTTTCGTACTTTATTTAAAAAATCTCCGGTGAAAAGAACAAAGTTTATTGGAATAAAAAGAAATATCAATCAAAATAACTCATAAAAGATAAGGAGAATTATTATGGCAAAAGTTGGTGTAGTTTTATCAGGATGCGGTTTTCAAGATGGAGCAGAAATTCATGAGTCTGTTCTTACATTACTTGCATTGGATCGAGCAGGAGCAGACGTTCAAATCATGGCTCCAGATATGAATCAGTTTCATGTAGTAAATCATTTGGATGGTTCAGAAATAGAAACAAGCCGGAACATTCTAATAGAAAGTGCTCGTATTGCTCGTGGAAATATTGTCGATGTTGCAACTGTGTCAGGGTCTGAATTAGATGCACTCATTTTCCCGGGCGGAAATGGAATGGCAAAAAATATATTTGATTATATTATGTCCGGACCAGAGTGTGAAGTCATTCCGGATGTGTATAATTTAACAGCAGAAATGTTGATAGCAGGAAAACCAATTGGTGCAATTTGTATTGCGCCTGTCATGATGGCGAAAGTATTACAAAACTTGGGTAAAACCGGGCAATTAACAGGTGGCTGCAATGAAGGGATTAGTGCAGATATGGTAGAAATGGGTGTTACAGCGGTTCAAGCAGGTCATGGCGATATAGTCGTTGATGAAGAAAATAAAATAGTATCAACGCCAGCTTATGTTGAAGCAAGCTCAATCAAAGAAGCGGCTGAAGGAATCGAAAAATTGGTGATGAAAGTTCTAGAAATGGCTGGTTAAATGATTGTATCTATCGACTGACACGTACATCCACATCACCTAAGCCCACAGATATTTCCACTTCTAAAGTTGGGAGTCCTTTTTCCCAATCTAAGGATTGATATTCATTTTCGTCTAATTTTTCTAAATCATCTATATCGATGGAAGCGAGAAAGGAATGTTCTGCAACAAGAGTAATGTTCACATTTTTGGGTAAAACCAAATTTATTGATCCAAGGCCCACATTTACTTCTAATGTTGCATCTTGGCTAAATGAACCCGATAAATCCACATCTGCATCTCCTAAACCTATATCAACTCTATAATCTTTTCCATTTAAGTTCCCTAATCCTCGGCCATTAAAATCAGCCATACCAATTTCAATAGAAATTTCATCACAAAAAATAGGGTTGGGTTTTTGAATAATTACATTTACGTCACTCAGTCCACATTCAAGATTAAAGTCTGAAATAGAAATATGTGTTAAATCAATATCTGCTTCACCTAAGCCAAATTCTAAATCTAACTCAGTGGGAATTCCTATAGGCAGTTGAAAATCCATTTCATTTTTTATATCATCCATTTCAAAATCCCAATGTTTCAGGGAAAAAGCCACATTCCCCCATCGGTGGTGATCTATTTCTAAATCAAAATCGAAGTCACCGTGGCTATTCAACCTTTCTAAGGATACAACCGGTTTTCCAACTTTTGAATAGTAAAAAACGGTTCCATCTAATTGTTTTGGCTTATCGTTAGCGGATAATTGCAGTGTACCCAGCCCAAATTCAATGGTCGTTTCTAGAGACGATAAATCATGTAATGAATAATGATAATAGTCTCGAATGGCTTTTTGGTCATTTTGGGCGAAAACAAAAAGAAATAAAAAAGGAAAGAAAGATAGATATTTCATTTTCATCTTAAAAATTAAAATGGAGTCGTACAGTTGTTTCGAGATAATCTGAACCGTCGAGCGGTTTTGCCAAATTAAACCCAATCCCCAAACCATCGTCAGATTCAGTTCCAATCCCAATACCAACAGCGGAAATAAAGTCATTTTTGCGATCAGATATTTGTTGAATATCCATCATCTTTTCAGAATCGAAAGCTAACCCAGAATCAAAAAACACTTTAAAAAATAAATCTCTATCTGTGAAGTCAGGCGTCATAATTAATTCCACATTCGTTTGTATCATATGATTTCCAGATTTTGTTTTATAAGGAAATGCAGATACAGAACCGAGTCCTCCAATACCAAAATTTCGGAATGAATGTAGGCGTCCATTAGAAAAACCTAGGATCGTTTGATTCCTAAAAACAAGCCCAGGGGAAAATTCCCAATTGAGGCGCGACATAATAAGCATTCTATTTCTTAATTCATCCGTATCTACACCAATCTTTTCATCCGGGTATTCGCCATCGCCATCATTTACAATTTGTTCTCCTTGAACCAAAAATGCATACCCCGTTTTAAATGGGTGATGGTTCTTTGATTGAAAGGCAAGAGTGGCCTTATAAAAACCCACTTTACTTGAAGGTTGGACAAATGGGTTTTCTCTTAAGGCTCGGTTTTTTTCCGCAATACTCCACAAGGAGTAATTTACAGGAATTGAATCTTGTTGAACATCAGAAGTATAAGCTTTGAATTTGAGTCGATTAAAATCTAACGCAAATCCTAGCTCCCAACCTTCCTCATCCCATCGATCATAAAAATCTTGCCGAGCGAAAAGACTTGCGAGAGTATTCTCTTCTTCTGTTATGCGATATTCGTCATCGGATTTTGCTTCTTTAAACACACTTCCATAAAGAATAAAAAAGCGATTTTTGAAAAATGATTTTTCAAAGGTGATTCGTCCAGTAAAATCTTTGAGCGCTGTTCGATAAGCAGCTGAAACGCTTAAACGAAATGGGGAGTGATCTCCGTGGTCAAAATCTGAATCGAAAAAAGTGAGCCGAGCTCCTTCATTTCTATTATAAATCAAAAAATCTTCTTTTGGATGAATCCATCCATCTCGTAACCATTCTGATTTATCTCTTAATTCAAAAAATGCATTTTTCCGAGTTTCAGCAGAATCGGTAAATGTTTCCCGATACACTAATCCTTCATTCAAATTTGCTTCAATAATTTTCCCATTAATAATAGCGCCATTATGGGTTAGTACGGTTCCTCCCACAGCAATAATTTCACCATTTATTACAGCTGTTGCGCCAATAGTAACATCTCCGCCGATGACAGTAATTTTATTGTCTGTTTGTCCGTAAATAAATAAATCGCCTCCCATAATTCGAATTCGATCATCCACCACTTCTGTAGAATCAATTATATAATCGGAGTAAAATTTCATTTCATTGCGAACGAGTTGTGAACTTGATTCTTTTTCCATGGACATTGCCCAAAGATTTCCTGCAAATAGTATAGAAAAAAACATAGCGTGTCGAATATGATTATTTTGGAATTTCATAATATTAATCCTTACTAATTTTTATGTCACCCGAATGGTGAATAGTTATTTTACAGGGGTAATCTCCGCTCAAAAGAGAGGTTGTTGCATTTAGATTCCCACCTTGATTGTTTTCATCCAAATAAAATTCAGATTCGATGGCGCTGGTAGCATTTTCTCCATTATGTTCAATATGAACGGATGCAGGAAAGTCATCCGGGATAATTAATTCAATATCACCTACGAAACTGGTCAAATCGATAGAATGATTTTTGAGTTGGGTATCATATTCTTTTGCTATCACAATATCACCCGCTTGATTAACGGCTTTTATCGCACCAAAAAGGTTAACGCCCTTTATGGATCCTCCCGAATTAATACAGTCGATATTCCCATGGACATCTTCAATTTTAATATCACCGCCTCCAGTGGTAGCCAATGCATTCCCGAAAAGTTTTTTTATAGTAATATCACCGCCTACTGTCTTGAGATCTACATTAGCCTCAATCAAACCAACATGTATATCACCCCCTGAAGTTGAAGCGATTAAATGTTGGCCCTTATAAAAAGAAACAAATATTGATCCACCCCTTGTAGCGACATCTGCATTCCCGGTTATATGTTCCATTTCAATATCACCACCCGCTGTTTCAATATTGATAATTCCTTTTACATGCGATGCGTCAATATCGCCTCCTCTAGATAGGAGTGTAAAGCGTCCATTTACATGATCAATATCAATAGTACCCCCTGCAGTCTCAATGGTGCCCTTTCCATTTAATTCGCTTAATTCAATATCCCCACCCCCGGTTTTAAAATGAAATTCTCCTTGAATATTTTCAGCTTCTATGTCACCGCCAATAGTGTTAAAAATTAAATTAGTCGTCATGGGGATTTTTAATTCGAGTGTATATGATACTCGGCCAATATTATTTTTTGGCCCAATAAAATGAATTATCTTATTTGATCGATTATATTGAACATGAACTTTATTTTGATCGATAATGATTTTTGCTCTTTTTTCTGTAAGTACCTTTATGTTCATTTTTAAATCTGCTTTTACGCCAGAGCCTACATGTCCTATGATAGAGATATCTCCCTTAAAGCCATTTATGCGAATAGTAGATGTACCATCATCTAATACAGGGTCAAAAGTATATTGCTCGGTATAGCGATATCGACTTTTCCGTTCTTGCTCAAAGGAATCAAATATCTTTTGTGGATAAGCAAGAGTAGATAATAAAAAAAGGTATATAAGAAAATTCATCAAATCTCCGGCTCAATTTTACCATTATTTAAATCTTCAAAATCAGCCAAGATACTTTCGGCGCGCGATTGAATAAATGAATGATTATCCATAAGCCTAATCACTTGTAGCGCAGGGATCATTTCCGGTGTAGGGTGTGCTTCTAAAATATCCATCGCACTAAGTCTAACAGCAATATTTTCATCTTCCAAGATCGATTTAACGCAAGCATCAATAAGGAGATTGTCTGCTATATAAGATTGTAACATACGAGCTGATTTTAACCTTACACCTGGATTGGCATCCGATAACATGGATGAAATAAGAACATTTCGACCTTTTTCTTTTAGTTGAGCTTGCTCAAGAAGTTTTATTACCTTGAGTCGCTTTCCCGGATTTTCATCATTCAATAAAAGATAAAAAAGTATATTTCGAATTAGGTCGTCTTTTACATTTCCAGAATATTCGATTTCATTGGATGCATGAATTGCTAGATTGATTGGCTGAGCATTATTCCCATTTGATTGAATATCCACATGTGTGAGTAATCCGCGATTCATTAATTGGATAATATCCATTGCATCATTTTTCTGAGTCATATTTTTCCCGAGAAAAAAAGCTATAATAATAGCTGCAATCGCCATCCATACTGGTTGTTTCACTGAAATTGATTTGTGAATAACAGGTTTTCTTTCCTCGTCAGACAGTCCAATATTATCGAGATGTGAGCCCCTAGCATCCAATGCTTTATTATTTTCAGCATTAATTATTTTTCGAAGGGACATACGTTGAAAATGTAATTGTTCTTCTGAAACAGCTATGGAGTATAATGACTCTGTTTGTTTGATAGTGGATTTATATTCTTGAACCCATTTTTGACATGCTTCAATTTGAGCCAATTCAGCTTCAAAAGCAGATATTTCATGAGAGTCCAATTCTTTCAATACATACAACGCAGCTTGCTCTTTAAGTTGTATTTTTGTCATGATTGATTTCGTCCGAACTGATAATCTTTTAAGCCAGAACGCATTTTTTCCATAGCGCGAAAAAGATATTTTTTGATGGTGCCTGATGAAATATCCATAACTTCGGATATTTCACGAATTTTCAGTCCTTGCAAATGCTTTAATATAAAGACGGTTTTTTGCTGTTTAGGTAGTGAGCTCAGAAGGTGGTTAATTTGATTAGCAATTTCTTTATCTGGTGCAGGGTCTGCGGGAAGAGCTTCGATAGGATCGGGAAAATCGAGTGAAGGTTCTTGAATTTCCATTTTACCCTCTTTTTTTTGGTGATTTAAGAATGAATTGACCATAATACGATAAAGCCATGTATAAAAAGAACTTTCCATTCGGAAAGACCCAATATATCGATATGCTTTCAGAAAAACTTCCTGGTATAAATCTTCTGCATCTTGTTGATGTCGCGTGAGTTGAAGGGCTAATGTCATCATTTTTTCATCATGGTATGCCACCAATGCGTGAAACGCTTCAGCATTTCCCGTCTTTGCGTCGAGAATAAGATGTTGTACTTCAGGTTTCACAACGGGACTGTTTTACTCACTTTGACAATTGAAATAAAAAAAGGTTGTCTGTCATATAATTACTTTTGATATTGTTGCTTGGAATTTACTCATGCCAATATGAGCCAAAGGAACGAGGAGAAACAAAAAAGCCCCTGAATGATTCAGAGGCTTTTTCATGTAGTCTATTTTTGTGATTTATAAACCAGTTTCACCTACGGTTTTTTTCACAGCATCAAGGGTATTGTTGAGTTCAGCTTGTTCATCGTCCGTCAAGGTGAATTCCAATACTTTTTCCACACCACCAGAACCAATCACACTTGGGACTCCAATGAAATAACCATCAACTCCAAACTCACCTTCACACAAGGATGCACATGGTATAACACGCTTCTTGTCCCGAAGATAAGATTCAGCCATTTCAATTGCAGACTGAGCTGGAGCATAAAAAGCAGATCCATTCCCAAATAGTTTTACAATTTCACCGCCCGCTACACGCGTTCTATCTTCAATTTCTTTTAGTCGTTCAGGCGAAATAAGCGCTGTAACAGGAACACCACCCACAGTAGCTAATCGTGTGATTGGGACCATAGTATCTCCATGTCCTCCCAAAACCATACAAGTAACATCTTGGACAGAATAGCCTGTTTCCATAGCAATGAAAGCACGAAAACGGCCGCTGTCTAATGCACCAGCCATCCCAACGACTTTATTTTTTGCAAACCCGGATACTTTATGAAATGCATACACCATTGCATCCAAAGGGTTAGAAATCACAATGACAAATGCATCGGGAGCATATTGCTTTACATTACTTGCTACATCCTTCATAATACCCAGATTTATTCCAAGCAGGTCTTCACGATCCATTCCAGGTTTTCTTGGTATTCCAGCCGTAATTATAATTACATCGGATCCGCTAATATCGCTATAATCGGATGTGCCCGTTATTGTTACATCGTGTCCATCATGGGGGCGTAGTTGCATCAAATCCAACGCTTTCCCTTTTACCATACCTTCTGCTTTAGGAATGTCAAAAATAACCACATCGCCTAATTCTTTTTGTGCCGCAAGAAGTGCAAGGTTTCCGCCAATTTGACCCCCGCCAATAAGTGCTATTTTATGTTTAGCCATAATAATTCTCCTATAAGTTGTATTTGAAATTACAGAAAATAAGACATCATTGCCTTGTAATAAAAAACCCCCTGCCAAACGACAAGGGGTTTATGAATTAAGTTTTAAACGGTGAAGGCTTAATTGGGTAAAAGAACACTCACTATTTTTCGATCGCGTCCTTTACGTCCAAATTTTACAGTCCCATCTGCCGTAGCAAAAAGACTATCATCGTTAGCCCGTTTTACATTGGCGCCGGGATGAATTTTTGTCCCACGTTGTTTAAGAATAATACCGCCCGACAAAATAGATTGCCCATCTGACACTTTAACACCCAATCGTTGCGCGTTAGAGTCGCGTCCATTTCTCGAACTTCCTTGACCTTTCTTATGTGCCATAGTTAAGCCTCTTTCTTTTCTTTAGCTGGCTTCGGTTCTGCTTTTTTTGCAGGTGCCTTTTTCTTCGCGGCAGCTTTTAATTGAATTTTGTTAATTTCTACTTCGGTAAAGTGTTGTCGATGACCATTTTTTCTTTGGTATCCTTTGCGACGTTTCTTTTTATAGATAAGAACTTTTCGTTCTCGTCCATGTTCAATGACGGTTCCAGTGACTGTGGCCTTAGCGACAGTAGGGGAGCCAATTTTAGTGGCTTTCCCATCATTAAAAAGAAGTACTTCATCAAAGGTGACTTTGGCCCCAGCTTCTTGTTCCAGTTTTGGAATGCGAAGCTTACGGCCTTCGACCGCTTTGAATTGTTTACCTAATATATTTACGATAGCATACATGTTTTTTCTCCATAAAGCCGGCGAAGTTACGCGGAAGATTGATCCTTATCAAGCCCTAGTTCGTTTGTAACATCGGTATTATCTTTTACTCTAAAAAAGCGAAATTCATCCAAAAAGATATCATGATTTTCTTCAATCTTTAGATGAACAAAATTTTGCCACATAAGACCACGTAAAATATGTTTTTTCTCTTTAGTCATATAGTGAGCATTATCTGGATGCAATTCTAATCTTAAACGCAAATCGCGATATTTTGATTTGTAGCGTCGAAGCCAATGATCAATACGGGTAATAAGAGTATCTCGAGACACAATTCTTCCAGCTCCGCGACATGTGGGACATTCATCACTCATGGAATCAATTAAACTTAAACGAATTCGCTGTCGTGTCATCTCTAAAAGCCCAAATTCTGTAATAGGTGCAACAGCTACTTTTGCACGGTCTTTTCGAAGCTCTTTCCGAAGTTCATGATATACTTTTTTACGGTTTTCTTCTTTTTTCATATCAATAAAATCAATCACAATTAAACCGGATAAATCTCTTAGCCGCAAGGAACGCGCTACTTCACGCGCTGCTTCTAAGTTAATTTTCAGTGAATTTTCTTCGTGAAGTTTTTTCCCAACAAATCGACCACTATTAACATCTACAACAACCATAGCTTCGGTTTTTTCAATAATAAGATATGCGCCACTTTTTAGCCACACTTTTGTGCGTAGGAGTTTTTCAATTTCATTTTCAATTCCAAAACTTTCAAACAAGGGTGCTTTGAGTTTATAATATTCTAATCGGTCACACAGGCCAGGTGATGTTTCTTCTAAGTATCGTTGTGTTTTCCGAAATAATTTTTTAGAATCAATAATAATCTTGGCTACATCCGGTGTGAGTAAGTCTCGTACAACGCTCGAAGCTGTTTCTAAATCTTCATAAACAATAACGGGCGCCTCACCTTGATCTCCTTTTTGTTCCATCTTTTCCCAGTTTTGAATCAACATATTAAAATCGTTCGTAATATGTTCTTCACTTTTTCCTTCTGCCACGGTCCGAATGATAATGCCAACATCTTTTTGGCGAAGAGATTGGGCAATCTTTTTTAAGCGACGTCTTTCATATTTATCCCAGATTTTTTTGGATATACCAATATAATTTTCGCCTGGAACTAGAACGAGCAACCGGCCGGGTAAAGCTACTTCAGTGGTTACACGTGGACCTTTCCCAGCAAAAGGTTCTTTTATTACCTGAACATATATTTCTTGGCCTGTTCTTAGATCGACTGAAATATTATCAGATTGGTGGTTCTTTTTGCGACCGCCTCGTCCGCCTTCAACTTCTGTGATATAATCATTGTTTTCAATTTCGGAAAAAGGGAGGAATGCATTTAAGTCATATCCAATATCTACAAAAGCGGCTTGCATGCCAGGCAGAACATTTTCTACCTTCCCTTTATAGATGTTTCCCACCATCCGTTGCTTATCTTCTTGTTCTATATAAACTTCTACGAGTTGGTTATCTTCTTGGATTGCTATCCGAGTGTCACCCATACTCTCGTTTATAAATACTTCTTTTTTCATGTATTTACCTACTATTATAACTGAAACAGAAGAGCCTTTGCCTGCATGTATTATATACAAGGAGTGGCCATTCTTGCACCAGAATGTTATTTATTTTCTTGGTGTGAGGGGAGAATGAAGGAAGGAAATCGAATCGAGTGCCCAACGTGGGCGATAAAAAAAATGTCTGTACCGTCAAAAAAAGGTTGAAACTTTAACGTCCTTCTAAACTCTTCAACATGAGAAGATACACGTTTTTCCTCATATTTTACAATAAATACATTTTTTTAGGATTACCTTTTCCTTGAACTTAGAGTTTTGGTGAAGTAATATACATAGTCGTGATTTGAGCCGTATTGCTGCGACAGTTAAATAATAGCTAAAAGGGTGGCGCAGCCGGCTCTCAATGCCGGTTTTTTTTATGCAAAAATTCAAAGATATATTAAATAAACGTATTTTAATTATGGATGGGGCCATGGGAACCCAAATCCAATCTTTCCGTCTGGATGAGTCGGGTTTTCGAGGCGAACTATTCAAAAACTATTCCCAGCCCTTACAAGGAAATAATGATTTACTTTCCTTAACACAGCCACAGATCATTTCGGAAATTCATGGAAAATACTTGGAAGCGGGTGCCGATATCATTGAAACAAACACCTTTAATGCTAATGCGATTAGTATGGCTGACTATCAATTGGAGCATGTTGTTTATGATATGAATGTAGCCTCTGCTCGATTGGCGAGAGCTGTGGCAGATACATTTACTGAAAAAGATCCAAATCAACATCGTTTCGTCTGTGGCGCCATTGGACCAACTGCCAAAGCTGCAACTTTAAGCCCAGATGTTAATCGGCCAGAATTCCGCAACATTTCATTTGATGAATTGGTGGATGCTTATGGAGAGCAAACACATGGGTTGCTTGATGGGGGTGTAGATATTATTCTAATAGAAACAGTATTTGATACTCTCAATTGTAAAGCAGCTTTATATGCAGTAAATACAATTCTTGATGAACGAAAAATTTCAATCCCCGTGATGGTATCTGGGACTATCGTCGATGCAAGTGGTCGCACGCTTTCAGGGCAAACAGTGGATGCTTTTTGGGCTTCCATACGTCATGGAAATTTGGCGGCCGTTGGGTTGAACTGCGCTTTGGGTGCTGAAGAAATTCGCCCCCATTTAGATGCTATTTCACAATTGGCTCATATTCCAACATTTGTATACCCAAATGCAGGTTTACCTAATGAGTTGGGAGGTTATGACGAATCACCAGAATCTATGGCCTCTATTATAAAAGAATTTGCTCAATCGGGGATGGTTAATATGGTGGGCGGATGTTGCGGAACATCTCCGGAACATATTGTAGCCATGAAAAAGGCCGTTGAAAATATTCCGCCAAGGCGCATTTCTAAAAAATCATCCTTTACACAATTAAGTGGTTTAGAACCATTTACTTTTTTCCCAGATAGTAATTTTATTAATGTAGGGGAAAGAACCAATGTCGCCGGATCGGCCAAATTTAAGCGCCTGATTTTAACTGAAGCGTATGAAGAAGCTTTGTCTGTTGCTAAGCAACAAATAGATAATGGTGCCCAAATAATTGATATCAACATGGATGAAGGGTTGTTGGATTCAAAAAAAGCAATGGAAACGTTTCTCCGTATGATTGCATCCGATCCAGATATTTCTCGCGTGCCTGTTATGATTGATTCATCGAATTGGGATATTATTGAAACGGGGTTAAAAAATCTCCAAGGTAAAGGAATTGTAAATTCCATTTCCTTAAAAGATGGAGAAAAACTTTTTATTGAGCGAGCCAATAAAATTTTAAAATATGGCGCAGCTGTTGTTGTAATGGCTTTTGATGAAAACGGTCAGGCGGATTCCTATGAAACGAAAGTGGATATTTGTACCAGAGCCTATACCTTGCTCGTGAATCAAGTAGGTTTTTTACCTGAAGATATCATATTTGACCCCAATATATTTGCAGTAGCTACTGGAATTGAAGAGCATAATAATTATGCAAATGATTTCATCAGAGCTACTAATACAATTAAAGCAACTTTACCTGGTGTCCACATTAGTGGCGGTGTAAGCAATTTATCTTTCTCCTTTCGTGGCAACAATGGTATCCGCGAGGCAATGCATTCTTGCTTTTTATATCATGCGATTCAAGCAGGTATGGATATGGGGATTGTGAATGCAGGCCAATTGACCATTTATTCTGATTTAGAAGAAAATGTAAAAACGAGAGTCGAAGATGTGCTTTTTAACCGACGCGCCGACGCCACTGATCGTCTATTAGAGATTGCTGATTCGGTTGTGGGCTCAAAGAATAAAGATTTAACAGATTTAACTTGGAGAGAAAAATCTGTCAAAGATCGATTAATCCATGCTTTAGTAGAAGGAATCACCGCTTTTATTCAAGAAGATACGGAAGAAGCGCGGAAAATTATGGCTGAACCTATTGATGTAATAGAAGGCCCCTTAATGGATGGTATGTCTGTTGTTGGTGATTTATTTGGGGAAGGTAAAATGTTTTTACCTCAAGTGATTAAGTCAGCCCGCGTCATGAAAAAAGCTGTAGCTATTTTAGAACCCTATATTGAAGAAAATCAAAAAGAAGGTAAATCAAAAGGCACAATAATTATGGCAACCGTAAAAGGGGATGTTCATGATATTGGTAAAAATATTGTAGGAGTTGTTCTTGGATGTAACGGGTATCGAATTGTTGATATAGGCGTTATGGTTCCTGTAAATCAAATACTGGCTTCCGCTAGAGAAGAAAAAGCAGACATGATTGGTTTATCCGGTCTCATTACGCCCAGTTTGGATGAAATGGTTCATGTAGCGAAAGAGATGGAAAGGAACCAATTTGATCTACCCTTATTGATTGGCGGTGCTACAACAAGTAAAAAACATACATCCATTAAAATTGATGAAGCTTATTCTGGACCCGTAATTTATGTTCAAGACGCATCAAGAGCAGTGGGCGTTGTTCAACAATTATTATCTAAAGAATACAAACAAACCCTTATTGATAAGACGACTGATGAATATGTGTCTATAAGAGATAATTATAACAACAAGACTCAATCGCTTCTGTCGGTAGAAGTAGCGCGGGAAAGAAAAATTCCCATTGATTGGCAAAATTATACTATACCAAAACCACTTTTTGAGGGTGTCAAAATATTAAATGAATATTCTCTTAATGATCTTGTTCCTTTCATTGATTGGACGCCTTTCTTTTCTACGTGGGAACTAAAAGGGAAATATCCAGAAATATTATCTCATAAAAAATTTGGAGTAGAAGCAACAAAACTATTTGAAGATGCTCGGTCCCTTCTAAAAATGATTATTCGAGATAAACGATTAACGGCGAAAGGGATATTTGGTATTTTCCCTGCTGTATCCATGAATGAAGATGTAAAAATTAATCACCAAAATGAAGAAACCACTTTTTCGTTTCAACGTCAATTGTTTGATAAAGGGATTAATCGTCCTAACAGAAGTTTGTCCGACTTTATTTGTCCAAAAACTGAGAATAAAAAAGATTGGTTAGGTGTTTTTGCAGTTACGGCAGGACATGGTTTAGATTCATTGGTTTCTGAGTTCAAATTGAAAAATGATGATTATAATGCCATTTTAGCTCAGTCAATAGCCGATCGCCTCGCGGAAGCATTTGCTGAACATTTGCACCAAAGAATTAGGACAGAATTTTGGGGATATTCGCCCACAGAATCCCTAAATAATGAAAATTTAATATTAGAACAATATCAAGGTATACGACCTGCGCCCGGTTATCCTGCCTGCCCAGACCACGCAGAAAAAGATAAAATATGGTCTGTATTAAATGTGGAAAAAACCATAGGAATTTCTTTAACGGAGTCGCGAGCCATGTTGCCTGCCGCTTCGGTAAGTGGATGGTATTTTTCGCATCCTGAATCTATTTATTTTGGTGTGGGACGGATAAACTAAACATGCTTACTTTGGCATAGGACAAAATCTTATGAAAATACTCAAATTTGGCGGTTCATCCGTAAATACTCCCGAAAGGATAAAACATGTTGTTCAGCTTATTGTATCCGAACATCCATGTGCCGTGGTTGTGTCCGCTTTTGGTGGCGTAACAGATCAACTAATTCAATTGATGGAAATCGCAGAAAAAGGTATTCCATTTAAGGATGAATTAGATTCATTAATAGATAGACATATTCAAACAATTAACACACTTCAAATTCATACACATAAAGATGAATTAACCCAAACGATTCGTGGCATTGAAATGGAGTTGAAAAAATCCCTAAAGACTATATCGGGGAAAAAGGAATGCACACCAAGGTTGAATGATCTTGTTTTAAGTGTTGGTGAAAGGTTGTCTGCAAATATTATTACAGAAGTTTGCGTGGATATAGGTATTGATGTCAAATATTTAGATGCAAGGAAGGTTGTTTTAACGGATGACCATTTTGGTAGCGCCTTTGTTCATTATCAAGATTCATACAATCGGATTCGAACAGAATGCGAAGATAAAACCATAACAAGAATTATAACTGGATTTATTGGTTCCACAGAAGAGGGTGAAACGACCACATTTGGAAGAAGCGGGTCCGACTATACAGCCTCTATTTTTGGAGCTGCGCTCAATGTGGATGAAATTGAAATTTGGACGGATGTAAATGGTATTTTATCTGCGGATCCTAACGTTGTTCCAGATGCCAAGACAATTTCACATATTACTTATGAAGAAGCCATGGAATTGGCTCATGCTGGCGCAAAAGTTATTTTCCCCCCAACCATGATTCCCGCATTATATAAATCCATTCCAATTCGAATTAAGAATACATTTGAACCGGAAAACCCCGGAACGATTATTACAAAAAATAGAACATTGGGAAAACATTTTGCTGTTGGAATTTCTTCTCTTTATAACATTACACTTATACGTTTTCAAGGCGCGGGAATGGTGGGAAGATATGGCGTTATTGGCCGTGTGTTTGAAGCATTAGCCAATAAAAAAATTAATATTATCCTTGTTTCGCAGGTGTTCAGTGAACATTCAATTTGTTTTGCCATTCAGCCAGAAGAAGTTTCTTTGGCTCAGTCTTTATTGAATAATGAATTTGCGTTTGAGTTAGAAAATAAATTTATTGACTCCATTAAGATTGAATCTGATTTATCTCTGATTGCGGTGGTGGGAGAAGGCATGCGTCACACGCCAGGAATTTCAGGGAAATTATTCAGCGTTTTAGGTGAACAGAATGTGAATCTCATTGCGATTGCTCAAGGATCATCCGAACGAAATATTTCTTTTATTATTAAAAATGAAGAAGTGGAATCGGCCATTCGTTCCTTGCATGACTATATTTTCTTGGACAATGAAAAAATAAATGTTTTCATTGCCGGCGTTGGGTTGGTTGGGTCTGATTTAATTCGATTAATCCAAGATCAACCATCTTTAAACATTTGCGGTATCATGAATAGTCGAAAAATGATCATGAATCATGATGGTATAGAAACTGCCAATTATAAAGAAAAATTAGCGGATGGAGAATTAGCAAATATAGATTTATTTATTTCAAGTGCTACTAATTCTCGAAATGCTGTATTTGTGGATGTTACATCTTCATCAACCATTGCAGAAAAAACGGCAGATATTCTCCAAAAAGGTATTTCAGTTGTATCCGCCAGTAAATTGGCCAATAGCATGAATCAGGATTATTATAATCTGATTCGACAAAATGAAAAACAAGGTCAATCTACATTTAAGTATGAAGCAAATGTTGGGGCAGGGCTTCCCATCATTGAAACGTTGCAAACATTATTGAATACAGGCGATGTTGTTGAGAAAATTGAAGGCATTATGTCAGGAACGTTGAGCTATTTATTCAGTCAATTCGACGGGTCTATTCCATTCAGTGAATTGGTTAAAAATGCCAGATCTCAAGGATACACTGAACCAGATCCAAGAGATGATTTAAACGGAATGGATGTGGGACGAAAAATTCTCATTTTAGGCAGAGAAACGGGTGCTGAACTGGAAATGGATGATGTTTCTATTGAAAATTTAATTCCTGAAAAATTGAACCCGAAATTATCCATTGATGACTTTTTAATCCAATTAGCTCTATATGATGATTTATTTCTAAATACGTATATGTCAGCCAAAACTGATAATAAGGTATTACGATATATTGCAACATGGGATGGGCAAAAAGCGCTTGTTGGATTAAAAGCCGTTGGAGAAGACAATCCGTTTTATTATCAAAATGGAAGAGAAAATTTTATTGTATTTACAACCAAAAGATATAAAGATAGCCCCATGGTAATTAAGGGACATGGTGCAGGAGCAGAAGTCACTGCAGCTGGAGTATTAGGAGATATTTTAAAATGTCAGTAGAAAAATATATAAAAGTCAGCGTTTTGGGTGCCACTGGAATGGTGGGACAAAATTGTTTACGATTGTTAGAAAATCATCCATGGTTCAAAGTCGTTGATGTGGCGGCTTCTGAGAGATCATCCGGGAAAACATACAAGGATTCTGTAGAAGGTAAATGGCATATGGAGACAGATATTCCCCATGATGTTTCAACTTTAATTGTTCGAGATGTGCATGATTTTGATTCAATTCCTGACGATGTAACATGTGTATTCTCTGCTTTAGATTTAGATGAAAAGGAAGAGACTCGAAACTTTGAATTTGGATATGCGGAAAAAGGATATGCTGTGATTTCTACAAGTTCGGCAAATCGACAAACAGATGATGTCCCCATGATTATCCCCGAAATTAATGCAGATCATACGAATGTTATTCCGATACAACAGCAGAATCGAGATTTGCCAAGCTCTGGATTTGTGGCTGTTAAACCCAATTGTTCCATCCAATCTTATATTGTTGTTTTAGAAGCTTTAAAACAAGCGGGATTTCCAATAGATCGCGCTCAAGTGACGACCTTGCAAGCATTGTCAGGTGCAGGTTATAAAGCATTATCCAATCCTGATTTACAAGAAAATGTAATCCCATTTATTGGGGGAGAAGAAGAAAAGACTGAAAAAGAACCGTTAAAGATTTTTGGGAAAGTAACAAGCGAAGGCATTATTCAATCTACAGATTTAATCGTAAATGCGGTTTGTACTCGTGTCCCGGTTGTAGATGGACATACAGCGGTTGTCCATATTGGTTTTTCGGATAAAGTACCATCGATAGATGAATTCAAATCTATTTTATCATCTTTTAGCGCAGAGCCACAATCAATGAATTTACCATCCGCACCAAATCCGCCTATTTTAGTTTTGGATGATATCGATCGCCCTCAGCCAAGATTAGACCGAGATTCTGGAAAAGGAATGGCCGTAACGGTTGGGCGAATTGCTAAAGATACATTTTTTGATATTCGCTTTATTGGTTTATCTCATAACACGGTTCGCGGTGCGTCTGGTGGTGCTATTTTGGTGGCAGAATTACTAGTAGAAAAAGGATTTATTTCATGAGTGATTCTATTCGAGTTAAAGGATATGCATCTGTTGCGAATGTATCCTGTGGCTTTGATTGTATTGGATATGCCATTTCTGATCCAGGTGATGTTATAACATTATCTAAAAGAAAGTCATCCGGCATTGAGATAACAATGTCAGGATACGGTTCTGATTCTATTTCATGCGATTTAGAAAAAAACACGGGTGGTAAAGCAGTTCTTTCATTGCTCGAAGCAATAGATAGCCAACAAGGATTTAAACTTCATATTGAAAAAGGCATTCCGCCGGGGAGCGGGATTGGTTCCAGTTCTGCCAGTGCGGCTGCCGCAGTATTTGCAGCAAATGAATTATTGGGAAATCCATTATCCCTTGACGAATTACTGATTCATGGCATGGCAGGAGAAGCGGTTGCTTCCGGTGGGTTTCATGCAGATAATATTGCTCCCGCACTTTTTGGCGGCATCATTTTAGTTCGGAGTTATGACCCATTGGATATTTTGAATTTACCCGTTCCGGAGAATTTGTTTAGTACGGCTGTTTTACCAGATATGACGATTAATACAAAGGAAGCGAGAAAAATTCTTCCTACAAATATCCCATTAAAAAATGCGATTGAACAAGCAGGAAATTTATCCGGATTTACTTTAGGCCTTCATGAGTCTGATTTTGATTTATTAGGCCGTTCCATGGTGGATCACTTTGCCGAACCTTATCGAGCGAAACTGATTCCGGGTTATGATGCCGTTCGTAAATCTGCTCTTGATTCAGGTGCAATTGGTTGCGGCATTTCCGGTTCAGGTCCATCCGTATTTGCCCTTTCAGATTCATTAGAAAAAGCACAGGTAATTGGCACTGCCATGGTTAAAGAATTTCAAAAAGTAGGATTATTAAGTAAGGCATATAGTTCACCTATCCATACCAATCATCCAGAAATTTTAGGATAAAGGTTGCAATTTTATAGCACCAGGAATCAGTCAAATTTAGTTGGGTTTAGAGATGCCTTATTTCAAGGATTAGCACCAGATGGTGGATTATATCTTCCAGAAAATATTCCAAATCTTTGGGATAAAATAAAATATAAAGATGGTTCATATCCTGAATTAGCATTTGAAATATTATATCCTTATGTTGATGGAGAAATTTCAAAATCATCTTTAGAAGATATTTGCCAAAATGCTTTTTCTTTTAGTGTGCCCGTAAATGAAATAAAAAAGGACCATTATATTTTAGAATTATTCCATGGTCCCACTTTAGCCTTTAAAGATTTCGCCGCTCGCTTTATGGCGAGATCAATGGAATATTTTTTAGATAATAATTCTAAAGAATTAACAGTACTTGTGGCCACGTCGGGTGATACGGGAAGTGCTGTTGCGAGTGGTTTTCACAATGTAGATGGTATTCGCGTTGTTATTTTATACCCAAAAGGCCGCGTAAGCCCAATTCAGGAAAGCCAATTAACGTCACTTGGTGGCAATATAACAGCTATAGAAATTGATGGAAGTTTTGATGATTGTCAGTTGTTGGTTAAAAAGGCATTTCAAGATAAAGAATTGAACGAATCAATCAACTTAAGTTCTGCCAATTCCATAAATATTGCACGACTACTCCCGCAAAGTGTTTATTATTTCTGGGCACACAGACATATAGGCAAAAATGAATCAATCATTATAAGTGTTCCATCGGGCAATTTTGGAAATCTAACGGGAGGACTTTTTGCCAAAAAAATGGGATTACCTGTTGAAAAGTTTATTGCATCCACAAATAAAAATGATGTTGTCCCAGAATACTTGAAATCAGGTCAATTCCAGCCCAGACAATCTATTCATACTTTATCGAATGCGATGGATGTAGGAGATCCAAGCAACTTATCGCGTATCCAAGAATTATATCAACATGATTTAACCAGCTTAAGAAATGATATTGTGGGTTATTCTTATTCAGATGATGAAACGATTAATTCAATTTCAGAAACTTTTTCAGAAAATCGCATGATTTTAGATCCACATACTGCTGTTGGGTATGCAGGATTATTAAATTATAAAAAAGAATTTAAGAGCAATGCTCCAGGCGTTGTAATCTCGACAGCACATCCAGCAAAATTTATCGAAAGCGTTGAACCCGCTATCGGAGAAAAAATTCCTATCCCCAATCGATTACAGCATTTTATGGAAAAAGAGATGCGAAAGATAGAAATGCCAAATCGAATGTTGGATGTTAAAGAATTTTTACTCACAGCTTAATTAAATAAAAAGGCATCATCATGAAAAGAGATACAAAAATTGTTAGGGGGCAAGTACAGCCAGACCCAACTACAGGAGCCATTATACCTCCTATTTATCAAACAGCAACATATGCCTTAGAAGAAGTGGGGAAAGATAAAGGGTTTGATTATACGCGATCTGCTAATCCAACCAGGCAAACGATGGAGGAATATTTAGCTTTGATTGAAGGCGGACAGTTTGGCGTCGCATTTTCAAGCGGGATGGCCACCGTGGACAGTTGCTTAAAATTGTTAAAATCAGGCGACCATATTATTTGTTCTGATGATGTTTATGGCGGTGTTTCTCGTCATTTCAACCAAATTTTAAATAACTATAATCTTGAATTCACTTATGTGGATTCGCAAAATGTAGCCAATATTGAAGCGGCTATTAAGCCTAAGACAAAAATGATTTGGATAGAGACGCCCACAAATCCACTCTTAAAAATCACAGATTTGGAAGCAGTGGGCAAAATTGCAAAATCCCATAATATTCTATTTGGGGTAGATTCAACTTTTGCTACGCCCGTATTTTTACGTCCGCTAGAATTTGGTGCAGATTTGGTTATGCATAGCACAACAAAATATTTAAGCGGTCATAATCAACTTATTGGTGGAATCGTTATTACAGATCGGGAAGATTTATTTGATTCATTGAAATTTATCCAAAAAACGGTTGGGGCTGTTCCAGGTCCATTTGATTGTTGGTTGACTATACTTGGATTAAAAACATTAGATGTAAGAATGCAAAAACATAATGAAAATGGGATTCAAATTGCACACTATCTTGAAGGACACCCTAAAGTGGAACGCGTGATTTATCCCGGGTTGGAATCACATCCAATGCATCATATAGCCCAGGAACAAATGTCGGGGTATAGTGGAATGATTTCTTTTGAGCTTAAGGGTGGGCTAGAATCTGGGAAAGCATTAATGAATTATGTAGAACTTTGTTTGCTCGCAGAAAGTCTTGGAGCCGTTGAATCAATGATTACGCACCCAGCGACCATGACGCATGCTGATGTGCCACGAGAAGATAGATTGGCACGTGGTTTTTCAGATGGATTGGTTCGCCTGTCTGTTGGAATTGAAAATGTAACAGATATTATTTCAGATTTAGAACAAGCATTGGAAAAAGCCTAACTCAATGACACAGGGACCATTGGTTAATAGGGAAAAATTTCATGATGCATGCGGAACAGGGTTTATTGTAACTCTAAACGGAAGAGCCGATAAACGTATTTTGCCATTTGCATTGAATGGATTAAAAAGGTTATCCCATAGAGGAGCCATTTCTGCAGATGGAAAAACGGGAGATGGTTCAGGAATATTAACCGATATACCCGCAAAATTTTTCAGAAATATATTAGCTACAGAATTCAATTATGCTATACCAAATTCAACAAAATTAGCTGTTGGAATGGTTTTCACTTATGGGCGAGAAAAGAAATGGCTAGAAAAAATAGTTAAAGATAAAACGAAAGAATTAGGCATATCTTTAATCGGGATTAGAAATGTTCCCACAGATTTAAATCATCTGGGAGAAATAGCTAAAAAATCAAAACCAACCATACTTCAATATTTATTTACAGTAAAATCATCTCGTAGTGAAAAAAATATTGAATCGAGGTTATATCTATTAAGAAAATTAATAGAAGGTGAAACCCTTTCCCGAAAAAAGAAAAGCTATTTTTGTTCGTTATCTTCAAAAACAATTGTGTATAAAGGATTAATGTCTTCGGACGAGTTAG
Source organism: Fidelibacterota bacterium (assembly GCA_016784605.1). Classification (GTDB taxonomy): domain Bacteria; phylum Fidelibacterota; class Marinisomatia; order Marinisomatales; family UBA1611; genus JABHGY01. The sequence goes on from JADHUI010000008.1 coordinate 30,035, forward strand.
ATAAATTTTATCCAGATCTCCGCCATCCAAATTTTGTTGTTAAAATGGCTATGTTTCATGAGCGATTTTCCACAAACACTGAATCCACATGGGAAATGGCACAACCTTTTAGAATGGTTGCGCATAATGGCGAATTTAATACAATCAAAGGAAATCGATTATGGATGAAAGCTCGTGAGAATGAATTAAAATCAACCTATTGGGGCAATCAATTAAAATCCTTATTTCCGATTGTTAATTCCAAAGGAAGTGATTCTCAGAGTTTTGATCAAGCTATTGAATTTTTAACACGAAGTAGTCGAAAATTATTTCATAGTTTTTTGATGCTCATACCAGACCCGCATTTTTATAATAAAAAAATGAAAAAATCATTAAGAGATTTTTATATCTATCATGAAAATATTATAGAGCCGTGGGATGGTCCAGCAGCTATTGTGTTTACCGATGGTGATATTGTGGGCGCAAAAATGGATAGAAATGGATTAAGACCGTTACGTTATTCCATTACAAAGGGTGGCTTGGTTGTTATGGCGTCAGAAGCAGGTATTATTGATATTGATGATAACGATTTATTGGTCCATCATCATATGGCTTCGAGTGAAATTTTCGGTGTATCCATTTCTGAGAAAAAAGTATTAAAAAATCATGAAATAAAAACAGATTTAGCCACACGCCGTTCCTATTCCAAATTAGTAAATAAAAATCTGATAACGTTAGATCGAAAAACAAATGAAAAGGAATTTGGTCAATTCTATCTACCGAAAAGTGGATTTGATCAAAGGATTCGGGTTGCTCTTGGGTGGTCAAAAGAAGATTTGACGCGATTTTTAATTCCTATGGCTACGAGTGCTCGAGAGCCAATAGGCTCAATGGGAGACGATACTCCATTGCCAATGATGTCAGAAATAGGGCGACGATTTTATGATCATTTTAAACAAATGTTTGCTCAAGTAACAAATCCACCAATAGATCCTATTCGTGAACAAAGAGTCATGGCCTTATTTAATTATATTGGGAGTGAAGAAAATTTATTAAATAAAAATCCGCGATTTAGAGGCGCTATGAGAACACTTAGCCCAGTTTTATCTCCATCTGATTGTGATAGACTTTCAAGTTATCAATATGACTTTCCCCAAGAAAAAATATATTGCCACTATAAGAAAAGTAGCAATATTGAAGGGCGACTAAAACGAATCAGAAATAAATGTTTAGAAGCAGTGAATCGTGGCGCAAAAATGATTATTCTTAGTGATGAAAATTTAAATGAGCATTTATTACCAATTCCAATGCCTATAGTCGTTTCAGATGTTCACCATTATTTGGTCAATAAGAAAGTCCGGAGCAAAGTATCTTTGGTGTGTTATGCCGGAGACGTTGTTGAAGATCATCATATTGCTGTTTTGGTTGGATTGGGGGCAAGTACCATTTATCCCTATATGGCCTATGAATTAATTCGTGAGCATTTTCGTGAAGCAGATTGGATTGAGCATTTATCAAATTACCGATATGCACTTGAAAAGGGGCTGTTGAAAATAATGTCTAAAATGGGCATATCTACCATAAGTAGCTATCAAGGGAGTATGTTATTTAATATTGTCGGTTTAAATGAAAAAATAGCCAAAAAATATTTTCCATCTTTAGAAAGTCATTTGGGCGGTCATACTTTCAGTGATATACATTCTATTTTATTAAATAGAAATGAAAAAGCATTTGATTCAACCGAACCATCGTTTATAGAAAAAGGGTTATATCGATTTAGAAATAATGGAGAATTGCATGGGTTTGCCCCGAAGCATTTTAAATGGATTCATCAAATAATTCGCCAGAAAAGCGTTCATCGGCCAACAGATAGTACCCCAGTTTATATCCGTGATTTATTCCAAATAAAGTCTAAAAGAAATTCTATAGATTGCGATCAAGTAGAATCCATTGAAAACATTTTAAGGAGATTTGGGTCTGGGGCCATTTCATTTGGCGCTATTTCAGATGAATCGCATAGAGAATTAGCTCGTGGAATGTATCTTGTTGGTGGTCGGAGCAACACGGGTGAAGGTGGAGAAATGGTTGATAGATATAGTTTAACCAATCCCGATAAGAGTACAAATTCTTTTGTAAAACAGGTTGCCAGCGGACGTTTTGGTGTATCTTCTGAATATTTATCAGCCGGACAAGAAATCCAAATCAAAATGGCACAAGGCGCTAAACCGGGCGAAGGGGGACAGCTTCCCGGCCATAAAGTTTCATTGCAAATTGCAAATGCACGTTTTGCGACCCCAGGCATTCCTTTAATATCGCCGCCACCCCATCATGATATTTATAGCATTGAAGATATAAAACAATTAATCCACGATTTAAAGGAAGTGAATCCGCGGGCTAAAATTTCTGTAAAGCTCGTATCCCAACCCGGAATTGGAGTCATTGCATCGGGGGTAGTTAAAGCAGGCGCTGATATTGTTCTTGTTTCCGGAGGCGATGGTGGTACGGGTGCGAGTCCATTAACATCATTAGTTCATACAGGATTCCCATGGGAATATGGATTAGCTGAAGTTCACCAAACTTTGTCCGATAATCAATTAAGAGACCAAACCATTCTACGGGTTGATGGTGGATTAAAAACAGGAAAAGATATTATAACAGCCGCATTGTTGGGAGCCGAAGAATTTGATTTTGGAACATCCTTGCTCGTAGCTCTTGGATGTGTGATGGCAAGACAATGTCACCTTAACACATGTCCAGCGGGAATTGCCACTCAGGAAGAAGCTTATTTGAAAAAATTCAAAGGAAAAGCGGAGCATGTTCAACTCTACTTAAATCATGTTGCGAAAGATATTCAAAATCAATTAAGCCAATTGGGGTTTATAAAAATCCAAGCGCTAATAGGTCGTACTGATTTATTATTTATAGATAAAGATTATAGAAAGTATATAAAAAACCGTGGTATTGATTTATCAAAAATATTGAATAAAAGCAATAAAAGTGGACTACCGCTAAAGAGCGAAAAGAAAATCCACTTTATTGAAAGTCAGCATAAAAAATCGATTGATGAAACAATTCTTGATGAAGCTCGTCCGGCCTTATTAACGCACGGGCATGCAGTTATTAGCAGACATATTCAGAATAAAGATAGATCGGTGGGAACACGTTTATCCGGTGAAATTACTTTTATTCATGGTAGAAGTGGATTTAAGGGAGAAGTTCAGTGTTTAATGTCAGGTGTTGGTGGCCAAAGTTTTGGCGCATTTTTAACAGATGGTGTAGAGCTGAGATTAAAGGGCGTTGCCAATGATTTTGTGGGGAAAGGTATGTCTGGAGGGCGGATAACCATTCGAATGCCAAAAGAAGTTCGATTAAGGAAAAAAGAATTTACTGTAATGGGGAATGTAGCTTTATATGGCGCAACAGGCGGATCGTTATATGTATCCGGTAGATGTGGGGAGCGTTTTGCCGTGAGAAATAGTGGAGCCTCAGCCGTTGTAGAAGGAATCGGGAATCATGGGTGTGAATATATGACACGGGGCACTGTCATTGTTTTAGGTGATATTGGTATCAATTTTGGCGCAGGTATGACAGGCGGTCTTGCTTTTATTTATTCAAAAAGAAAATCACTTACATCGTCCTTAAATATTGATTTTGTTTCAGATGATTCATTAAATGTAAATGATGAAAGAATGGTAAAACGATTAATTAGAAATCATGATTATCATACTCGTTCGCCCATAGCTAAAAAAATATTGAAGAATTGGGCAGAAGAAAAAAATAACTTTCGTAAAATAATACCCCACTCTTCGGGAAATATTGATTTTGAGAAAATCTATAATGAAAAAATAAAAGATCGATTAGGCATTTATTTAAATGAATAAACAAACTGAATCATCCGCGATTGATAAACATATTATAGCCATTGGCGGAGGTGGTTTTGGGCGAAATCCAAACCATCGAAAAATTGAACAATATATTTTAGACTTAACCGGAAAAGAAAAGCCAAATATCGTTTTCCTTCCTACCGCAAGTGCAGAAGATTCCAACTATATTGTCAATTATTATTCCTGTTTTTCAAAATTGAACTGTGAACCAAGTCATATAACTCTATTCAAAAGAACACCAAGATTAGATAGCATTATCAATAAAGCAGATGTGATTTATGTGGGGGGCGGAAATACTAAAAGTATGTTAGCTGTATGGCGCGAATGGAAAATTGATAAACTTTTATTAAAAGCGTACAATAAGGGTACAATTTTATGTGGCGTAAGCGCTGGTGCTATTTGTTGGTTTGAAGAAGGAATTACAGATTCTTGGGCAAGCAATTTAAATAGCATGGAATGTTTAGGATTTTTACCCGAAATGGCCTGTCCCCACTATCAAGAAGAAAAAGATCGACGACCCAGTGTGCATGAAATGTTAAAGAAGGGAAAATCAGGTCCTGGTTGGGCGATTGATGGAGGCGCAGCAGCTCATTTTAAAAATGGAGACTATTTTAAATCCATTCAATTTTATCCAGATTCTTTTGTCCATTATGTATCTTGCGCGAATGAAGTAGTGAATGAAGATACCAAAAACATGTATGTCATATAAAGAAGATCATCCCCAATTCTGGGAAGATATCTACCTTCTGGATGACGCTGGCTGGGATTTAGGGGGTCCTACACCCGTTTTTGCCCAAATTGGGAAAGAAATAACTCCAGGCAAAATCTGTATTGTTGGGTGTGGTCGTGGACATGACGCAATCATGTTTGCCAAAAAAGGATTTCATGTAACTGCTATAGATTTTGCTCCTTCTGCCATTAAAGCCGTGAATGAATTGGCCTTGGAAGCCAATGTGAAAATCGATGCAATTCAGATTGATCTTTTTTCCATGTTACCCAAATTTAATAACACATTTGACTATGTTGTTGAACAAACGTGTTTTTGTGCCATTCAGCCAAAACAGAGGGAAGATTACGCACATGTGGTTCATTCAATATTAAAATCTGGCGGTCTTTTAATTGGCCTATGGTTTCCTTTAGATAAAACCATGGAAGAAGGGGGCCCACCTTGGGCGACGAGCATTCAAGAAGTTAAATCTCTTTTTAATCATGGTTGGGAAATTGAAAAAGAAGAATGGCCTGATTTATCTATTTCCCCAAGAAAAGATCGAGAAAAATTGATTATTTTTCAGAAAGATTAACCGATTTCATCTTTTTGCATCTTTCATTTTTAAACTAACTTTCGTGCTATGAATACAAATTTAAATATTGCAATTAATGCCGCAAAAGAAGCGGGTGACATCATCATGGGTTATTATAAAGCAGATTATGAAATTAAAGATAAGAGCTATCATAACCCCGTAACTACGGCAGATTATGCTGCAGATGCTCATTTAAAAAAAGTATTATTGGAAGCACGCCCTGATTATGGATGGCTTTCAGAAGAAACGGTCGATTCACCTGAGCGACTTTCTAAAAAATATGTTTGGGTTGTAGATCCTTTAGATGGAACAAAAGAATTTGTTGAAGGTGTTCCCAATTTTGTTGTGAGTGTCGCTTTAGTAGAAAATGGAAAACCTATTGTGGGTGTGTTATTTAATCCAGTAACAAAAGAAACATTCACAGCTTCTGATGGAGAAGGCGCCCATCTGAATGGAGCTACAATCCATTGTACGACTAAAGAAGATGTTGGTAATATGGTTATATTAAATAGTCGATCCGAAACGCGCCGTGGTCTTTGGGCTCCATTTGATGGAACGTTTGGTGAATTAAAAGCAGTAGGGTCCGTTGCCTATAAGTTAGGATTAACGGCTGCAAGTCAAGCAGACATATTTGCTTCACTAAGGCCAAAAAACGAATGGGACATTTGCGCTGGGAATTGTATAATCAATGAAGCTGGTGGCAAATTAATTGATTTAAATGGAAACCAAAGAATTTATAATCAAGAAAATACACTAATTACACCAGGCTTAATTGCAGGTAAAATTGAAGCAGTCGATAAAACATTAAACATATTATCAGGAAAAAATTAATATGACTCAATTACCAGAAGATGCCATTAAATGTTTAGATAAAGGGTTTGTCCGGCTCGTGGATTCCATGGGTGGAGATGATGCAATTGTTCAAGCCGCTCGTGTGAGTTATGGTCAAGGAACAAGCAAAGTATCTCAAGACCGTGGGTTAATACGGTATTTGATGCGTCATCGACACACCACACCTTTTGAAATGGTGGAATTCAAATTCCATTGTAAAATGCCAATCTTTGTAGCCAGACAATGGGTGCGCCATAGAACAGCCAATATTAATGAATATTCGTTAAGATATTCTGAAGCTCGAGATGAATTTTACATACCAAAACCTGAACATATCCAATTCCAGAGCGCACTAAACAAACAAGGAAGATCTGGAGAAGTCCCGGCAGAATTAAAACAAAAAGTATTGGATTATTTTAAAGAAAATTCTGAGCGAAGTTTTTCCCTATACCAAGAATTGAATGAAGCGGGCGTTGCAAGAGAATTAGCGAGATCCTTACTCCCTGTCAATATATACACCGAATGGTATTGGAAAAATGATTTACACAATCTTTTACATTTTATTGGGTTGCGCTCAGATGGACATGCCCAATATGAAATACGAGTATTTTCGGATGCAATGGCTCATTATGTAAAAGAAAAAGCACCATTCGCTTGGGAAGCATATCAAGATTATGTTGTTCATGGAATGCGTTTTTCTCGCGTTGAGCAAGGATTGCTTGAGAAACAACTTCCCCCAAGAGTGATTGATGATATTTCTGAAGATATTGCTTATCAAATTACAGCCACTCTTCATAAAGGGAAGCCGCGAGACGAAAATGATTTATATCCCTTATATCAAAAGCAAGGTGGATCTGATTCAGAATCTGATTTTAAACTGAAATGGGAGTCGGGAGAAATTGAAACGAGCAATATTCGAGAGCTTCGGGAATTCAGAGAGAAGCTCATTTCATTAAAAAAGTAACAAGAGTGTTTATGTGGCCGCGCGTTAAAGTGTTCAAAACTCCCACCATCTAAATAATATGAACATATCAAAAGATAACAAGGGTCATCGTCAGCGTTTAAGAGAAAAGTTTCTAAAAAATGGATTGGATGGATTTCATGATTATGAAATCATTGAATTACTTTTAACTTTGGGCACACCTCGCTCCGATTGTAAACAACCCGCAAAAGATGCATTAAAAAAGTTTGGATCACTTAAAGCTGTTTTGGAGGCAGACCCTCAAGATTTAAAGACAATTAAGGGTATTGGTGATAATAATATATTCGGATTGAAGTTTTCTCAAGATGTGGCTCGCCGTTATTTACATGATCGAATTATCGATCAAGACTATTTAAAATCTTCGAATGATGTTTTGGAATATCTTCAGCATAATTTAAGAGATAAAAATAAAGAAATATTTATGGTGATTTATCTTAATGGCCGAAATCAAATTATAAAAATGGATGAACTCTTTGAAGGAACACTTAATACATCTGCTGTCTATCCGAGAGAAGTCATGAAGCGTGCTTTGGATAATAATGCAGCCGCATTGGTTTTTGTTCATAATCATCCTAGCGGAAATCCAAACCCGAGCCAAGATGATATTTCCATTACAAAAAAATTAAAAGATGCGGCTCTTGCGATTGATATTTCTGTTCATGACCATTTAATTATTGCAGGAAATGATATTTACTCATTTGCTGATCATGGTTTGGTTTAAGTATTAATGCGATAAAGTGTGCATGTTTTCACATATTTATACAAATCTTACATGAGTGCACATACACCTTAAATCTCAAATACTTAAATTTATGAAAAAATTTAAAACGAAACTGATTACCTACGATATTTCCGGTGCTTGGACATTTTTAACCGTTCCGTTTGATGTGGAAAAAGAATATGGATCCAAAGCCAAGGTGAAAGTGAAAGGAACCATTGACGGTCTGTCATACAAAAGTACGCTCCTTCCTTTGGGTGGCGGGAAACATAACTTAATTGTTAAAAAGGCAATCCGCGAAAAAATAGATAAATACGCAGGTGACACAGTTTCAGTTACCATGGAAAAAGATTTATTTGAAACTATCATTCAAATCCCAGATGATTTTAAGGAAGCAATGCCCAAACCAGCATCAGAATATTTTGAATCGCTCACACCATCATATAAGAAAGTTTATATTGAATGGATTGAAAGTGCAAAAAAAGAAGAAACACGTAAGCGTCGGATAAAAAAAGCTGTTGAAAAATTATTGGCTAAAGAGAAATTAAAATAGAATACATGCTTAAGATTCACCATCACCTTGTAGAAATGTTGTTGGAATAATTATTGAAAACTATAATAGTTGAATTTAATATTTACGATCTGGACTCTTGGTTAAACCAAAAAAACATAACTAAGTCGTCTAAGCTAACAAAGGAAATGTCATGAAACAGTTCGGCCCCGATTTTTATAATATAACTGATTTACTCACCGAAGAAGAATTATTAATTCAACAAACAGCATACGATTTCGTCCAAACGGAATTTATGCCACTCATAAATGAACATTATGAGAATTCAATATTTCCCATGGAACTGGTTCCAAAGATGGGGGAATTGGGATTTTTGGGATCGGCTTTACCCGAAGAATCAGGCGGTGCTGGCGTGAGCAATGTAGCTTATGGGCTCATTCTTCACGAATTGGAGCGAGGCGATTCCGGGTTGCGATCTTTTGCCAGTGTTCAAGGTGCACTAGTCATGTATCCCATTCATGCTTATGGTTCAGAAGAACAAAAAGCCAAGTGGCTTCCTGGATTGGGCGCCGGAACAAAGATTGGTTGTTTCGGACTCACTGAACCAAACTTCGGTTCCAACCCCGGTGGTATGGTCACACGCTGTAAACGCGACGGAGATGATTGGATTATTAACGGCAATAAAATGTGGATCACCAATGGAACCTTAGCTGATGTATCTGTTGTTTGGGCGAGAGACGAAGATGGACTCGTCCGTGGATTTTTGTTAGAAAAAGGAATGGACGGATTTACATCCAGCGACATTCATGGGAAATTGAGTTTAAGAGCATCCGTAACATCGGAACTTTCCATGGCGAACGTCCGAGTTCCCGATTCAGCACGACTCCCCAATATTGAAGGATTAAAAGGACTGTTGAGTTGCCTTACCCAAGCACGCTACGGGATTTCTTGGGGAATGGTTGGCTGTGCCGTGGATTGTTACAACACTGCGCTGGAATATTCTAAAGAGCGGAAACAATTTTCCAAGCCTATCGGTGGATATCAATTGACACAGAAAAAATTAGCGGATATGGTTACACGAATTACCGAAGCGCAATTGCTGGTGTATCGTTTAGGGAGGTTAAAAGATGAAGGCAAAATGACCTTTCAGCAGGTTTCCATGGCTAAGCGGAATAATTGTGTTTTGGCAAGAGATGTTGCCCGTATTTCCCGGGGCATTCTTGGGGCAAATGGTATCACCGAAGATTATCCAATCATGCGCCACATGGCCAATATTGAGTCTGTTTATACCTACGAAGGAACCCACGAAATGCATACACTAATTTTAGGTGAGGCAATAACGGGGATGGCTGCCTACGATTCGTAATATGTGTTAACCTAATGAATGGTTAATAATTACAATTATTTAGTGAATGTCTATGAAAATTGAAAATCATTGTTTTTTAACCCCTTTGTGTTTCTCCCGAAACAAGTTCGGGATTCGAGCACACTATTACAGGGGAAAATAGTTTCGCAAAAGTGAATCATCCACCATCTCCCCTGTCATAGGGGAGAATTAAAGATGGGTTATTATAATAGATGAAACGTTGATTGATGGTTATAGAATTCATAACAATTTGACTTTATAGACAGACACTATTTAGGATTGGCTATTTGACCGCCAATTGCCCAGTCACCCTTTTTGACTTCTTCAATGGTTACCCATTGTCCTTGTCTGGTTTTTTCTCCACAGACTTCAATTAATGCTTCGGTTACATTTTCAAGCATTTGTTTTTTTTGTTCGTCAGTAAATACTTTTTCGATTACTCTTATTGTTGTAAATGGCATTTTTCATTCTCCCTTTATTTTGTAAATCCTTCAAAAGTTACAGAATTAATGAACGAATAAAAAGAAATGTGTCCAAATCATTATTACATCACTTTAACCGTGAACGACTAAAACTTAATTGTAATAGAAACGTGAATCGTGTTTCCATCCGATATATTTTCAGCTTTTCGAACAGAAGCTTTTAGGGGTAGAACATAAGAGTTTTCCTTTTTATCGGGGAAAATAGATGTTTCCCATTGTGTTTCTCCTACTGAAACGTCAACAGGAATGGATCCCCAACCTTTGGACGTATGCCCACAAATTTCCTTAATTTCTTTCCCTAGCGATTCAGGTAGCGTAATAAAATGCCATGACCCATTTTCTGCATTATACAACCAAACCTTATTTTCAAATTCAAAGGAAATACGCTGATCCATCATACTTTAAGCCTATTAACCTAACTCTTCAAACTCGCCTGTTTCTTTATTTTTACGGCAATTATCATGAGAAAAATATCGCCCATTCATAGCAATATAGACTCCCGGTTCCAGTGTTTGTGCAAATGCAAGAGCACTGCCCAGATTAAACATTCCATCCGAGCTTCCAAATTTATAGGGAATCATTGCGCCGGTAATGACAATTGTTTTATTTGAAACACAATTAGCTATAACACCAGCTGTGCGTACTAATGTGTCCGTTCCATGTGTAATAACAATTTGATTAAAGTTGGATGATTCACAATATTGAGCAACTGTTTCACGGTCCCGTTCAGACATATCTAAACTATCAATCATCATGAGTGTATCTACCTGAATGTTTAATCTGGATCGCCCCAGTGAAAGCATTTCTGGGAGATGAGAATCTTTAAAAAATAATTTCCCTGTTAATTCGTTATACTCTTTATCGAAGGTGCCGCCAGTTAATAATATTTGAATTGCCATAATATTGATTTTAAAGGATTAATGAGAGAATGAAACTACAAATAAGAATATTGAAATGATAAAGAAGATGATTCCAATAAGGGGGTAATATTTTCGTTCTTTTTCTACATTATATTTGAAAGGGAGTCTATTAATTACATACTGTTGAAATTGAAAAACTTTCTTTGGCCAAAGGAAAAGGGTCAAACCGGCAACTAAAAAAACCATAGCTCTAATAACAAATACGATTTTCATATAATAAAATTAACTTCAATATCATTTTAAATTGCAAAGATTATTGTTTTTAAATTTCAGCTAGAAATAAAGGGATTAGAAATCTATGTATGAACCAACAATTAACTATTTGGCTGTACTTATTGCCACAGTTACCCATTTTACATTAGGTGGGTTATGGTATTCCCCCGCTCTATTTTTAAACCAATGGCTAGACGGAATGGGAAAAACGAAAGAAGATGTTAATAATAAAAAAGTTGGTGGCCACGGTATTGGATTATTGTATCAATTTTTAGGGACATTTGTTTTGGTTTTTATAACAGCTCATATGGTGGATTTTATGAAAGTAGTCTATCATGATTTGCCCAATTTAACCGTCGGACTAACCTCTGCTTTTTGGTTATGGTTGGGTTATATTTTTACGTTTGGAATTACTGGCGTTGTATTTGAAAAACATTCCTGGAAATTATTTTCCATAAATATGGGATATCAATTTTTGGGGCTTATGGTCGTTGGGGCTATTTTAGCCGTTTGGGTCTAGAATGAAAATATTTAATTATATAACGAACAAGTTTGCCCCGAAAGGGAAAGAGCCCGTCCGCATATATCGTTCGCGAATTGGGAAACTTCAAGGGTGGGTTTCAATTATCATTAATGGCTTATTATTTATTGTAAAAATGGCCTTAAGCCTTTTGGTTGGTTCTATCAGTTTATTGGCAGATGCGATTCACACATTATCCGATCTTGTCTCATCAGCGGTCGTTATTTGGGGGTTTAACGAAGCGGAAAAACCAGCAGATGAAGATCATCCCTATGGGCATGGACGAGCAGAATATATTGCCACACTGATTATAGCCATTCTCTTAGCTGTGGCAGGGATCGAGTTTATTCAGTCATCCATTAACCGACTGATGAATCCCGAACCTATATTTTCTGAATGGTGGATGATTGGTTTGCTTGTTGTTACGATTATTTTAAAAGAATTGACCGCTCAATATGGAGAATTTTTATCAGAAAAAATAGCCTCTGGTACTTTACATGCAGATGCGTGGCATCATCGAACAGATGCTCTTTCATCCCTTTTGGTTGTTGGGGCCATGGTAGCAGGAAAATTTGGATATTATCAAGTGGATGGTTGGGCCGGGTTAGGAGTGGCGATTTTTATTATTTGGACAGGATTTGAAATAGCAAAATCGGCTATTGATGATTTATTAGGAAAACCACCATCCGAGGATGAAATCATTGAAGTCAGGCAAATTGTTGAAGGGATTCAAGGTGTATTAGGCGCCCACGACATTGCCATTCATAGTTATGGAAAAGATAAGTTTATTAGCATTCATATTGAAATTGATGGAAATGAATCTCCTGCATCAGCTCATGATATATCTGAAAATGTTGAAAATAATTTGAAGGAAAAATTAGGAATTTCACCTACGGTTCATGTCGATCCTATTTATCCGAATCACCCTAAAGTGAAAGAAGTGAAAACTTATTTAGATAAGTTCTGGAGTCATAACGAAAGATTATCCAATTTTCATGATATTCGAATTGTGGACACAGATGAACATCATGTTATATTATTTGGTGTGAATTTTAAACCAGGTACGACAGAAAAAATGGCCGTGAAAACCTGTAATGAGATTGAGGTTGGATTATTGGAAACATTCCAAGATTTTGAAGTGATGATTAAATCGTCTGGTCTGCATCAGTTTTAATCACGATTCCTGAATGGAATTCTTTTTGATTTCCATCCATATTTAAAAGGGCGCTCCCTTTTGAATTAATCCCCATAAATGTTCCGATATGAGTTTTACCATTATCGTGGATTGTAATGTCTTTTAACATATGAGAACAACTGGATTCCCAATCATGAATTATTTCATCTATCTCATTCTTTGAAATGTGTGCAATAATACTTTCTAGTTGATTTAAAATTGAAGCTAAAATGCGTTCTCTTTGGAAAGGAATTTCTTTTTCAATGAACAATGATGTGGATGAATCAGCGATATCTTCAGAAAAATCATCTAAATGTTGATTCACATTTAATCCAATGCCAATGACAAGGGCAGAAATGTGGTTTCCTGAAATTCTAGATTCACATAATATTCCGGCAACCTTTTTATCTCCAATTAAAATGTCATTTGGCCATTTGGTTTTACTTTTTATGTTATGGTCATTTAAGGCTTTATAAATGGCAACAGCCGTAGCGATAGAAAAGAGTCCAGAAGTGGAAATAGACGTCTTTGGGCGTAGTAGAATTGAAAAGGCTAATCCTTTATCTGGAGATGTAATCCATTTATTCCCTTGCCTTCCACGACCTTTTGTTTGGATTTCTGCAACAACAACACTTCCAGAAGGAGCGCTTTCTTGATATAATTCCCACGCATCATCATTGGTTGATTCTGTTTTTGTAAAATAGTCAATTGTTCTACCACATTTAACGGTAGTTAGGTTTGCTTGCACTAATTGGGTAAATAGCATTTTACTTTAGATTGAAAAGATGAAACGTAATTGTAAATAAGTAAGAACAAATCCAGCTATAGAGCCTACTGTAACTTGAGCGATTGTATGGGCCTTGAGTATAATACGAGATATGGAAATAATTATGACAAATAGTCCCATAATGATGGGAGCATGAATCCCAGATATCCAAAGAGCAGCCATTGGACCCGTTACACCCATTGCATGAATTGAAATTTTCCAGTAACGCGTTACCATTAAAGTAAAGAGAGTATTTGTCATAAAGCAAAACATGAGTCCTTGGATTAAGGGTGGCGCATCTAAAGTGAATAAACTACTGAAACCTAATGCGGCATAAATGACCCCCAAAATTAAGGGAAACATTCTTTGTTCTCTATTTGACGCATCTAGATCGCTTATTTTACCGGTATATTTTAAATATATAACCGTTGCTATTGGAAGTAAGTTTAAAAACAGGAAAGAAATAGATGTTAGAACCCACGGGTTCGATTTAATGTTTAGATGAAAAAAAATAAAATATATATAAACAAAAAATGATAATAACATGGGATGCAAAAGGAGCGAAAACCCTTTTGCTAAAGAAATCATTTTAGGCGAATCGTCGTTACTTGTATTCACCGGCGACTAACCGCAAAGCATCCGCCACTTCACCCAGAGTGCACCCACTTTTTATACAATCAATGAGTAATGGCATGATATTATCAGCTCCGGCGGCGCTATTTTTTAAAGTGGATAATTTTGATTGAATAGCACCGTTGTTTCGCGATGCCTTAAACGATTTCAACCCATCTATTTGTTTTTGTGTTTCTGTTGGATCGATTTTTAATATTTCGGGGTTGGAAGATTCTTCTGTTTTGAATTTATTAACCCCTACAATGATTTGCTCTCCCGAATCCACATCTTTTTGATAAGAATAAGCACTATTGGAAATTTCGTTTTGAATCCATCCTTGTTCTATAGCAGAAATAGTTCCACCCAAGTCATCTATTTTATCTATCAACTCAAAGGCTTCATTGACTAAATCATCTGTCAAAGCTTCTACAACATAACTTCCACCAAATGGGTCAGGGTAGGACGGGATACCAGATTCATGAGCAATAATTTGTTGCGTCCTTAAAGCTAATCGAACCGAATCATCGGTTGGGAGAGCGAGAGCTTCATCTTTACTATTGGTATGCAATGATTGTGTGCCCCCTAAGATGGCTGACATTGCTTGAATAGTGGTTCGCACAACATTAGTATCAATTTGAGATGCCGTTAACGTGGATCCGCCTGTTTGCACGTGAAATCGACATAAAAGCGCTTTCTCGTTAGTAACGCCAAAACGATCTTTCATAATAGTTGACCAAATTTTACGTGCAGCACGGAATTTGGATACCTCCGTTATGAAATCATTATGCGCATTAAAAAAGAAAGATAATCGTTTCCCGAATAGGTTCGGGTCTAGACCTCTGGAAACAGCCGCATCAACATAGGCAATGGCATTAGCAAAAGTAAAAGCTAATTCTTGAGATGCGGTTGAACCTGCCTCTCTAATATGGTATCCTGAAATAGAAATAGTATTCCATTTGGGAACATGTGTTTCGCAAAATTCAAAAACATCTGTAATGAGACGCATTGAAAAATCCGGTGGATAAATATATGTTCCTCGCGCCACATATTCTTTTAAGATATCATTTTGAATAGTGCCTCGTAATTGATGAGAAGAAATGCCATTTTTTTCAGCGACGGCAATATAGAGCGCTAACATTGTGGGTGCCGTGGCATTGATTGTCATAGATGTTGAAACTTGATCTAATGAAATACCATCGAAAAGTGTCTCCATATTCTCTAAAGAAGAAATAGGAACACCCACTTTTCCCACCTCGCCATCTGCCATTGAATGGTCTGAGTCATACCCAATTTGTGTTGGCAAATCAAATGCCACAGAAAGGCCTGAAACGCCATTTTCTAATAAATATTTATAACGCTTATTGGATTCTTCTGCTGTTGTAAAACCGGCGTATTGGCGCATGGTCCAAAGCCGTTGCTTATACATGTCAGAATAAATACCTCGCGTAAAAGGAAATTGACCCGGTTTCTTTGACATTATTTTTGACCCCTAACAAAAAAGTTCACCTGATACCTCGCTCTTTTTTGATCGAATGATAAGCATCGTTTACTGCTTTAAATTTATCTTCAGCTAATTTTTGAAAATCTTCCCCCAAATGAGTGACTTTATCCGGGTGATATTTATTGGCCATTTTCCGATAAGCTTTTTTTATTTCATCATTTGTAGCCTTGGGATCTGTCTCTAAGATGGTAAATGCCGCCGATGTGTTTGGGATAAACATTGCTTTAATGGATTCAAAATCATTTTGATTTACATTTAAATAACCAGCCATTGTATGGATTACGCGTATTTCAGTTTCATCCACATGGCCATCTGCAGCAGACAATCCAAACAAAATATGAATGAGCTCCAAACGACTAGGGTGGTCCATTTGCCTTTGAATTTGCCTACACACGTCTTTTAACGGATAATCTTTATCAAGAATATCTTTAAAGAGAGTCATAAACTGTTGGACTTGATGATTTGGGAATTGCCCCGAAAGGAATTTCCTCACATAGTCTAATTCAGATTTTAGCAACTTTCCATCGGCTTTCATCACTTTCGCCAATAGAACTAAGATTGAAACAATAAAATCGCCAGGTTGTGTATGCGCTTTCCCGGCTTGAGTATAAGTGTAAGATGACTGATTATCTGACATGCCTGCTATAGCATACCCAATAATTCCGCCAATCGGTCCAGCTAATGCCCAACCAAGTCCACCCCAAAATAATTTTTTTCCGACTGCCATAATTTTCTTTCTTTAATTTAAATGAAATTAGTTAGAATATTGGCTAAAGCTACACAGGTTCAGTTATATTCAGATATGAAAATTCCAACAAGAACAAAAGCTCTGTTAAAGTGGAAGAAGTTTCAGAATAAGAAAAAAATGGAAAGCCCAACCCTTTCCATGTCTCAAAAAGGGGAAGGGGTAAACGCCTTATTGGTTTTTCTACCTGAAAACTTAGAAGATGCACGTATTATGGGTCATTTTATTAAATCACTAACGGGAAATGTCGCAGTTCATTTTATTTGCCACCAAAAGGTCAAAAGCGTTTATCCGGATGAATTGCAGGGTAATATTATATCATTTTCAGATGAAGATATAAATTGGTGGGGTATTATTTCGGAAAATGCATTTCGTGAAAAAATAAAAAATATTAAAATGGATGCTCTCGTCAATTTGAATATAAAAGATCATTTTTTGTATCATGAATTAAGTAGTTCAATACAGGCACCATTAAAAATAGGATTCCACACGGATGAATCTGATGATTATTACAATATTATTATTGATCATCGTAAAGGAGCCTTTTTAGAAAAGAGTTTTGATACGTTAAATAAAATTTTAGGAATAGAATGATATATATTTATGAAGATCAATATACGCTGGATTTAGAACCCATTGTACTTACACGGCCAACTTTTGGTATTCGCTCAGGACCAAAAACATTTATTGAACAATTAATGGGTATAATAGACGAGCCAATCTCAGGAATTGTAAGAAGCGAAATGGGTGAATTAACTCAAAATGATTATCCAACTATTCGTGTAAACCCATCCACTTTTGAAGATGGAATATGGCTATTGGGATGTACCTATTGGAATCGAGAAACAATTCAACTTATTCGTGATTCGCCCAATACTGTTTTTAAATCAAAAGGACGAATGGTTGGGGCAAATCTTTCAGAGGGGCAGGCAAAAAAATGGATTGAACGGGGTGGCCCATTTAAGAATACGATTCAAGGATTGAGTGAAAAAAATATTGATATACTTTCTGCCCGATTTCTGTGGGATATTATTAGATATATTCCTGACTCTATTTCATCTTCCGTTGAATCGTTTAGTTTTGGTTCGTCGGATAAAAAAAATATATTTATTCATCCATCAAGTATTATCCATGATCAAGTTATTTTAAATACAAGTAATGGCCCAATTATTATAGATGAAAATGTGGAAGTAAAACCATTTACAATGCTTGAAGGACCTTTATATATAGGACCTGGTTCATCCGTTAAACCTCACAGCCACATTAAAGAATCCATTATCGGTCCACAGTGTAAGATTGGAGGAGAAATTCATGGATGCATTTTTCAATCGTTTTCAAATAAGGTTCATGACGGGCACTTAGGGGATTCCTTTATTGGTGAATGGGTTAACTTAGGCGCTGGGACCACTAACAGTAATTTAAAAAATGATTACTCCAACGTTGTTATAGAAGTTAATGGCGCCAAACGCGACTCAGGTGGATTGTTTTTAGGTGCATTAATTGGCGATCATACAAAAACAGCCATTGGAACACAATTGAATACAGGGACAGTTATAGGTGCAGGATGTAATGTGCTGGCTCATTCATTTCCCCCAAAAACAATCAACTCATTTACTTTTTATTTAAATGGGAAAAAACGAAAAATGAATTGGGATAAATTTTTAAAATCTACAACCACAGTTAAATCAAGACGAAATCTAATATTAGGGGACGATGAAATAGCTGTTTTGGAAGGGATTTATAATAAGCAATAAAACCTATTGCCGTACGGTCTCTCACGGCATATATTGACCCCCGATTTTTATGGAGATTACGAATGCTTGAAGGAATTATTTGCCCAAAATGCGAATCAACATTACAAGATGTTGATTTAAAAGATTCTCTTGTTTGTATTAATTGCAAAACAGACTTAAGAAATAGAGAATATCTTGATTTTCTAGAACACCTTATGACGAATGGTATCGTCGAAAACCTTGATTTTTTTGATGCTGAAATCTACAGTGAAGATGTAGAAGACCTAGATCAAACGGAACAAGAAGAAGGTGATCCATCTCAGTATGAGAAGAAAAAGGATTTATTTAATATTTACGAAAACGAAGTCATTCATAATAACAAACAAGAAGAAGACACTAAAGATTACACTCAGTTTGAAGGAATTGAAGAAGATTGGGAAGACTTCAACGAACGCGATTTTAAAAAAAAATAACCTTATAGGACTCGATTATGCCTAATGATAAAAAAAATGTGCAACAAATTAATATCGAATTAGACGCTGAAGTTAGTAGCGGTGAATATGCGAACTTTGTTGTAGTGACACATTCACCCGCTGAATTTGTAATGGATTTTACTCGTATTTTACCCGGTGTCCCAAAGGCAAAAGTTCATTCACGAATCATTATGGCGCCTCAGCACGTAAAAGCATTCGCAAATGCTCTTCATGAAAATATTAGAAAATTTGAAGTAAAGAATGGCGAAATAAAAATGCCATCTCGCGAAGATGGTTTTTCTGCTTTTGGTGTAAAACCGCCTTCAGATAAACTTCCGAACTAATTTTATAAATTATTATTTTTAGATTCGTCTGCATACCAAACCCAGGTATGCCCTCGTTTTAATTCTCTCATCTTTAGAATGACCCATAGGCTGAGTACAATCCAGGCAATGCCATAGCCGTACAATGCGCCCATAATAATATCTCCGGGGTAATGAACTCCCACATAAATGCGTGAAAATGAAATGATACTAGCCCAGATATATAGGGGTACTTTATAGTGAGAAAAAAAATAGCCTACAATGGTTGCAATCATAAAGCTATTCGCTGCATGATTTGATGGGAGACTTAATTTTCCGCCCTTATTCACCAATAAATTTATTTCAGAAATGAGTGTATAGGATGGTCGTAATCTGCCAAAAAATGGTTTTAAATATTGTGACGCTGAAAAATCTGTCAGAGCAAATCCTAAAAGCAATAATGTAAATGCAATTTTACCTCGTGCCCCAGTTTTAAATAGTAATATAAAGGATAGAACGATAAAAGGAATTAGCCAATTATTTTGATTGGTTATAAATGGCATTATTTGATCCAATATTGGATTTGATAATCCTTTGTTGATAAAATATAAAAGTGATTTATCTAATGAATTAAGTTGCTCAATCATGTGCTTGAAAATTAAGATGAATAATTTACATTTAATATTTTATGGAAGAAAACTCTTGCTGAAGGAATCGATTTAACCTAACTTTTTCGACAAGATTTTAAGCAGGATAATGAAAAAGAAATCTGGTTGTTCCCCCGCTCCCAGGTTTTAAAGTATCCTGCTTATTTTTTTATATGAAGCTGAGGGATTTTGAATGAATTATAATTTTGTAGAGAATCTGAACACAACTACACGCCCCAATGCAGGTCCACCAATTATTTCTGTATGGCGATGATCAAGCAAATTATTTACGGTCAAATTTCCAGAAAGATTATCATTAAATGTATATCCAACATGAAGATCAAAAATGGTATAAGGATCAATTTTCCCAAAATAGATTCCAGATGACCATTTATAGCCATCAACATATCGCGCATTCAACGATGTTGATACCGGCCATCTTCTAGGGGCATATTGCAACTTAAAACTTCCTTTATGTTTTGGCGCATTAATGGGATCTAGTGCTTTTGTAATTGGGTTATAAAATTCCGTCATACTAAGATGAGAGTAGGTTACGTCTAAATTCCATTCACGATTTATGAACCAAGTTAAACTTGCATCCATCCCCCACATATCAACCTCACCATAGTTTATATATCCAACAACAACTGGGGGCGCTAATCCCGCAACGGTGTCCATTGCCGTTACTCCTTGAATGCCATTTCTCCAATGTTCAAATGATTCATCAAAATCATCTTGATCGGATATAATATTATTGTCCAAGTCTTCAATTGTGTTAATAATACCATCATTATTATAATCCGTTTCTAAAATAGAGCGCTCAACAACAATGGGTGTAATAAAGGTAACGGGGCTTACAAAACTACTATAGTGGCTCGTATATAAATCTAGCGTACCAAATAATCTGGAATTTAAACGACCCTTATAACCCACTTCCCATGAATTAACAATTTCCGCTTCAATTTCGGGGAGGTCTTGGACTGTTTGCCCATAAAACCCTTCTATTCGAGGATCAACCGAGGGATAAAAGAACATACTCTGAGACGTATCGACTGGCATATATTCAAATTCTTCTATGTCGTAATAATAAGGATTGCCCAATTCATTTCTTGGAAAGTTATATCCTCCACTTGCGCCACGAGCATATACTTTAAAAATAGATACACGCGTTACAAATATATCCAAAAACAAGGCTTGATTCGTAGGTGTATTGAAAGCAGTTGCCCATGTTAACCGAAAATTCTGGTTTTCTTTTGGTTTAAAGGCTAACCCAATTTTAGGCGAAAATTGAATTCCATTTTTTTGCGATGCATCAAATTCCCAATCGAGAGGGTTGTATCCCATGCCGTAGCCCTGGTTGTTGAAATTAATCACATTTGTTAGCCTATCATGGATATCAAGTCTTGTTGCTTGAATAATTTCTAATTTATCGGTTAATTTCCAATTTAATTGATAGTATGTGCCCAATTCATTGACTGTATATCGATTATCTTCAGCTGCTTCATCAATCCCTTCGTCAATATTTTCATCAATTTTACCATCGCCATCGTTATCAATACCATCAGCATAGACAAAAAAAGTATTTTCTCCAATCCAACGAACACCAGGTTCAACAGTTTCGCCAAAGGAATAAGAACCGTCTCCATCGTCATCTACATAATCAGGTAGACCATTTCCATTTAAATCATCAAAGTCATCACTGTCGCCATCATTGTCTAACCCGTCTGCAAGCGCATGAAAAACATTATCCGTATAGGTAACAGTTCCATCATTGTTAACACTTGTTGTATCTAAAGGAGTCCCTCCAAATGCACCAGGAGTATTGGTGGCCCACGATGAATAAAACTCTCCATCATCATAAAATGTATTATCATTCCTATCAGCAAAGGTATAAGGTGATCCGGCTTCACCTGTTCCATTATTATCTTTTCTATCTAATAGTTCTTTATCAGATAAAATAGTTCCTCGCGTATCTGGTAGAGTCAAAAAGTAGTCAACTCCCCAAACAAATCGAAGATCACCTTTTAATAATTCCATAGCATGTTGGAATTGGGCACTGAATTTTTTTGAGCGATCATAAATCAGAGACCCGGTTGCCAAATTTCTGGTAGGATGATCTGATTCACCAGAGTAACTCGAATTAAGATAAGTTTGTAAAAAAAAGTTTTTCCAACGAATCTTACCCTGATAATATCGATATACCCATCCATCCGCTAAATATCGTGCAATTCCTGTAATATTAATATTTCGCGCCCAAGCATATCCATGAGATAAACTTAAAGTAAAATCAGAATTTGGTTCCCAGTCAAATCTCATGTCATAGCGGTAGTTTCTTACATTAAAATCGGGGTAATCATCTAAACCATCATCATTAGCATCTTTATAAACATGAGGGAGATTGCCATAATTAAGAACAAAATCTCTTTCATCAAATTCATCAACACCCACTTCGCCAATACTAGGTTTCCCATCTCCATCTAAATCATTATTTTCAAATTGGTCCCATTCGCCGTTCCCATTTAGGTCTGTGAATGTTTCTCCATCCCAGGTACCATTTCCTTCGCCAAAATCGCCCGTTCCGTCAACACCATCAAGACCCCAGTCAATTAATACTTCACCTTCATCCCATTCGCCGTTTCCGTTTCCATCAATAAATAATTCTTTTCCATCAAGTGTTCCATTCCCATTTAAATCAGAAAATAATTCAGCGGAAATATCATAGGTTGATCCATCCGTATCCACATAGAGCCCCCAATCATCATCATTGTCGAGCCCATCATTTCCCCAGGAATCATTATACTGGCCATTCCCGTTAGTATCAAAAATAATATTTCCATCATCATCGTAATCATAATCACCAAATCCAAATTTATGAGTAGAATCAAGACCTACGCCAACGGTATAATTAGACGAACCTTCGATTGTGCTTCCAAAACGGTCCAACCAAGCGCTACCAATTTCATCTGCTTCGTCGATTAAACCATCCCCATCATTATCCACATTATCATACCAAATTTCTGCATCATCATCAATGCCAATATCGATACCTTCATCAATAGCGCCATCACCATTATTATCTATACCATCTGCATATTGGGAACCAATTTTATCATCCGTGACATACCAAAGAATGATACCATTATCCAAAAAATATCGGTTAAATGGGTCATTTTGAGCTTCAGCGACCATAGCTGCAGTAATAATGGGTGAGCCTGTTTCGGAAGAAAAGGATGCTATATTATCACCAAAGGTGCTCCCTATCCAACTTTCATCTGCATCGTCGAAATAACCTAACATATCTTCAGTAAATAATGGGCTATTAGCTTCACCTGGATTTCCGCCATTATCGATAAAATTATGTTTAAGGTTAGGGCGTCCAATAAAGGCAGGATCATGCCCCTCTAATTCATCTGCGTTATAGTGTGTCCAATCTTGACCGCGCAACGCAACACCAGAAATTTTAATGCCAAAATCTCGATATTTGTGAGCTGTCCTAAATGTTAATTTTTGAAGTAAATCTGTATCTTTCTGATTTAAAAAACCACCTTGTATATTTATAGATGTCCCTTGTGTTCTAAGCGGAGAACTGGTAACAATATTTAAAACGCCGCTATGTGCATTCGGACCGTAGAGCGCAGAAGATGGACCCAAGACAACTTCAATTTGTTCCACATCTTCAAAGGAAACGGGAATAACATTGTAGGCTGTTAATCTTAAAGAAGGCACGTTGGCCATCCGACCATCCGTTAAAGTTAATAATCGTGAACTAAAGGAAGAATTAAATCCACGCGCAGTCATGTTATAGCTATCAATACCAGATTGGGTAAAGTCAATCCCCTTTGTTCCTTTTAAATAATCCCCAAGGTTCGTATTGCTTTCTCTGCGAATATCCTTTTTTGTAATGACAGATATAGCTGCCGGCGCATCTTCAACTCGTTCACGGCGCCTTGATGCTGTTACAACGTATGTTTCCATCTGAATTGCTTCAGGCGCTAAATTAAATTCTTGTTGGATAGATTTATTATAAGGAATGGTAAGATTAAACTCTAATGGCTCAAATCCAATATAGGTAACCAAAATTTTATAATCACCCGCTTTTATATTTGCAATGGTATAACTCCCATCTACACCCGTTGCAGCCCCCATAGTTGTTCCAGAAAGAACCACATTTGCGCCCAATAATGGATCGCCATTTGTTTCATCTTTCACATAGCCAGATAGTGAGCTGTTTTGAGAAAAAATGAAATTAAATAATAAGGATAATAAGATGATTTTTTTCATAAAGGTACCATAATAAAAATGAGCAGCCTGAATTTCAGACTGCTCATTTTTTGGTTAATGTTAATTAAAAGTGTTTATTAACACAGTTATTTCAACAGGAGCATTTTTCCTGTTAAAGTGCGATTGTCAGATTTGACTTTGTAGAAATACATTCCACTTGGAACATTATTCCCAAAGTTGTTTTTTCCATTCCAAGACATGGAATAAGTACCTGCAGCTAATTGACCATTATGAACAGTAGCCACTTCTTCCCCAAGTAAGGAATAAATGGTTAGTTTCACATCTGAGAATTTCTCAGTAGCAAATTTGATACTTGTGGATGGGTTGAATGGATTTGGATAATTTCCAAATAATTCAAATTTACCCGCAATAGGGGCATTATCATCTACAGAAACAACAGCTGTGTTATAGAATTTTGGATTCACACGTTGAGTGGTATTATCAGGAATACACACATTGTCTAACTCCCAGACAAGGCGCCCAGAGGAGAATGTATGAGTGCTTGGGTCGTATTGTGAATCATGATCTGAATCGTCAAGTTGAATGCCCATTTGTGCTAATGCGCCTAACGACATAACAACGCCAACATAGGCTGTTTCTTCAGCACATCCGTCCATGTCTCCTGTCGTCACAAAGCAATTTAGGAATACATCATACAAGTCAGCTCCAATTTGAGCACCGTATGCATTTGCAGTTGTACTATCTACACCCCACATGGTTGCAACAGAAACAAAACCAGCTGTGTATGCAGCAGTTACGTCTCCAGTTGAATCAAAAACAGCTTCAGCAGCATCTGTGAATGCCAAAGCACTGGATAAGAAGTTGTATGTGAAATAATAGCCCGTGAATTGAAATAATTCATCACCATTAAAAGGTTCGCCATCGCTTCCAACCGGATCAAATAAATATCCCCAGTTTGCATCAACCAGACCAACAGTAACGGTATCTCCATTTTCATCTACTTCTTCACTACCGGGTCCACCAATCATTGGATAAGTTCCAACATTAATAGGTGGAATTTCTGTATAATACCCAAGAGATTGATAGTAAGCTAACAAGGCAGCAGTCCCGCCAACAGTTACTGTATCCGATTCTACTGTTGGGACACCCACGCTCCCATTTAAGTGACCATCATCATCAACACCTAAACCACTTCCAGTTCCATCGTGTGCTTCCCAATATATTTCAATATCGGAGGATTGGGATAAAGTATTATCTGTATAATTCACAGTCATCATACCCCAGTTTTCCATATCAGTTCCTGAACCATAATCAACACCAGCAACCATCGTTGCTAAATCAGGTGCATTAAATTGTGCAAAAATACTGGACTGTGTAATTCCCCAACCAAGCGTATAGGTATCTTCATCCACGGGAAGAAGCGCTGACCCCTGCCAAGTGCCATTTTCTGCAACAGCAGGTATAACAGCTGTAGTGGAACAATCGATTGTTTCCGTTGTGGGATAAGTGCTGCCATCATTGATCGTAAAATTACCATCATCGTAGAGATCAATATTAAGAGCGACACCCGGTGCTGTTGGATCTCCTGTAAGCATATAGCCGAAGTAAGCTAATAGTTCAGGCGATACCAGTGGAATAAATGTTGTTCCTAGTGTATCTCCTGGTTCAAACTCCAATAAATCCCATGTGACGCCTTGTCCGGCGGCAGCATATTCAGAATTCGGCCAAGATGCTGTTACAGCATAAGATGCTTCTGCACTGTCTTGAGCGCTGTCAAACTCTCTCACTTCATAGGTATAATGAACTGTCACATAGTTTAATTCATAATTCCCTTGAATGGATTGAGAAAAAGCCACACCAATAAACATGACAGATGCTAATAGAATATTAACGAATGATTTCATGTATGTACTCCTGTTTTAGGTTGTTAAATAAAGAAACGCCTCTCTTTTAAGGATTCAATCCATGTACTTTTATAGATTGAACTCTTGAAACTATCAATATATTGATATGAAAACCAAGATAAATCAATTCGCAAAAAAAGATGTAATTATCTCTGATTTTTCTTTTTTCTCGGATTGATGATGTAAACCAAGACTAGGAGCAAAATTACAATTCCTAATGTGAATAAAAAATTGGCAACTACAACTGTATTGAGTGTCATTTTAATGAGAGATTGTGCTTATTATTTTTTGTAAATTCCACTATTGAATTTATAACTATTTATACAAAATCCAAGAAAGGACGCTCCCCATGAAAATCGCCGTACTGATTAAACAAGTCCCGGGTGCAGAATCTGCTTTACCTATTAATAGTGAAGCAATAGGAGTTCAAGAAGATCAAGTTTCATTTTTAATGAATGAAAGTGATAGTTATGCATTAGAAGAAGCTCAAAAAATCATTGAAGCGCAAGGAAGTGGCGAAGTTGTCGCAATCAGTCTTGGTCCCGACCGAGTGCAAAAGATTATACGAGAAGCATTAGCAAAAGGCGCTGATCGCGGTATTCATTTACAATCAGAAGCGTCAGGGTTAGTTGATCCATTAACTCTAGCAAAGCAATTTGCTAAAGTGTTAGAAAGTGAGCATTTTGATCTCATTTTTTCTGGACTTCAATCGGATGATTCTGGAATGGGCCAAACAGGCATTATTTTAGGTGAATTACTGAATATGGCTACAGCATCTTTAGTTGTTGAAACTGAATTAGGAGAAAATTCTCTAAAGGTTAAACGTGAGCTAGAAGCGGGCTGGTTCCAATGGGTTACACTTACTTTGCCGGCATCTATTAGTATTCAATCTGGTTTGAATCAACCGCGTTACCCGTCTCTTCGGGGAATCATGGGCGCCAAGAAAAAAGAATTAAAAATTGTTCCTGAATCAGATTTTATTGTTGACGGTGAAAAACAATCTATTCGTAAAGTTTTCGTACCAAAAACAGATAAAAGAACAGAAATGATCGATGGTGAACCGGATGCTGTTGTGGCAAGGTTGGTCGAAATTTTAAAAAATGATGTAAAAGTATTGTAGGGGATTATTATGGATATTTTAGTTGTATTAGAATCAAGTAATGGATCGCTTCATCGAATGAGTCGTGAGGCTATTGTTGGAGCACAATCGCTTGCCGCAGAAAATGGGCTGAGTATTGGTGCTCTTTCTATGGGGGCGGATGCTGAACAAATTGCATCAATTGTTACGAGTTATAATATTGATGAAGTGTTGGTGGTAAATAATGATTTATTATCACCCTATAATGCAGATGGGTTTGCAGAATGTGTGAAGCAAGTGGTGGAACAAGAAAGCCCAACCTTGGTTGTTATAGGGCACACTTATCAAACGCGAGATTATTTTCCAAAAGTGAGTGCTCGATTAGATAAACCTTTTATCCCGGATGTTATTTCAATGAATAAAGAGAACGACTCATTTGTTTTCACCAAAACAGTGTTTAATGGAAAACTTGGATCTGAAGTTGTATCGAATGATTCCGCATGCACCTTAATCAGCTTTCAAGCTGCAGCTTTTTCGGATGAAAATATTATGTCTGGTTCTGCTACTACGCGACAAGTTGATATTTCATTGGAGCCAGGTAATGTTAAATCCACATCGGAGGCGCCCTTTCAAGAAGAAGCGGGAGGCGTTGATTTATCGAGTGCTGATCTTATTGTAAGTGTTGGCCGAGGGATTGAAAAAGAAGACAATATTCCAATGGCAAAAGAGCTTGCAAATGCCTTAAATGGAGAATTAGCATCGTCTAGGCCTGTCGTGGATGCTGGGTGGTTACCTTCATCTCATCAAGTGGGGAGTTCTGGCCAATCCGTTTCTCCGAATTTATACATTGCTTTAGGTATCTCTGGTGCGATTCAACACGTTGTTGGTATGAAGGGATCGAAAAACATTATTGCTATCAATAAGGATGCTGATGCACCTATATTTGAAATAGCCGATTATGGTGTTGTGGGAAATGTGTTAGACATTGTGCCTAAACTAACTGAGGTTATTAAGGGATAGAAAAAATTGCTTTCTTTAATTGAAAAGATAGTTTTTCTAGTTTTAGTTGCAGGATCTTTAGGCCTTGCTTGGGTTAACTTTGGAAAAATGTTCAAAGCAATTGGCCGCGGGTCACGCCCAATTCAATGGGGAAAAGCAATCCGAAATTGGCCAAAAGGTTTGGCTGTATTTCTAGGGCAACAAACTCTATTTAAAACACGTCCGGTTGTGGGAGGTATCCATGCAGTGGTTGCGTGGGGGTTTACGCTTTACATAGCTGTAAATATAATTGATGTTTTTTATGGTTTTATTCCAGGATTTCATTTTTTTAGTGAGCATTGGTTTGGACAGTTATATCGTCTATTTGTGGATATTTTTAGTCTTTTTGTTTTAATCGGTGTAAAATATTTTGTTTTTAGGCGATTTATTTCTAAAGACCCTAAACTTGAAACGAAAGAACCTGTGTTGTTGAGCACTTCTGCTCGGACCGGAATGAAAAAAGATTCCTTTATTGTAGGCATGTTTATTCTGATGCATATTGGTTTTCGTTTTGTAGGCGCTTCATTCGAAATTGCAGGGCATGGACCAGATCCCTATCAGCCTGGAGCGAATTTAATGGCATTATTATGGCAATCTTTTGATCCTGTCATTATTGTATATGCTGAACACGTATGTTGGTGGTTGGCGTTAGGGTTAATTCTCGCCTTTATTCCATACTTTCCATATTCGAAGCACGCCCATTTATTCATGGGCCCATTAAATTTTATGGTAAGAGAAGATCGACGTTCTCCAGCTGTTTTTGAAACGATCGATTTTGAAGATGAGAAGATTGAACAATTTGGCTCATCAAAACTAGAGCATCTTCCGCAGTCTCAAATTTTAGACGCATATGCTTGTATTATGTGTAATAGATGTCAGGATGCATGCCCGGCTTATACAACAGGTAAAGAATTGTCTCCTTCTGCGATTGAAATCAATAAACGGTATTATTTAAATGAACATTTAAATGATTTTTCCGCAGGCAAAGATTTAGATGAACCCATGTCAAAATGGATGTTAACCGAAGAAGCAGCATGGTCTTGCACCACATGTGGTTTTTGTGTAGAAGTTTGTCCCGTTGGAAATGAACCTATGGTAGATATTCTAAGAATGCGTCAAGATTTAGTTATGATGGAAAGTCGTTTCCCTGAAGACGCCATGGATGCATTTAATAAAATGGAAAATTATGGTAATCCCTGGGGTTTATCCCCGCAAGAGCGAGAAACATGGATGGAAGGTTTAAATGTTCCATTGATGCGAGAAAAGAAGAAAGCGGATGTGTTATATTGGGCTGGTTGCGCCGGTGCTTATGATAATCGCGGAAAAGATATTTCTCGTGCTGTAAGTCAAATTTTCGATAAAGCTGGTGTGGATTATGCTTGTTTGGGAAATGAAGAAACATGTACGGGAGATTCTGCTAGACGCATAGGAAATGAATATTTGTTTCAAATGATGGCCATGCAAAATATTGAAAAATTTGAAGAATATGGTATCAAAAAAATTGTAACTCAATGTCCCCATTGTTTAACAACCTTAAAACATGATTATGCTGAATTGGGAACTGAATTGGATGTAGTTCACCATTCTCAATTTATCAATGATTTGGTTAAAGAAGGAAAAATTGCTCCCCAGCCTTCCATAACAGAGGATGTTACTTATCATGATGCTTGTTATTTAGGAAGGCATAATGGCGAATATGATGCGCCTCGAGAATTAATTCAATCTGTACTCAGTGAGGGTCATTTGGTTGAAATGGATCGCAATAAAGAAACAGGGTTTTGTTGTGGCGCTGGTGGAGGCAATATGTGGTACGAAATAAATACCGGCGATCGAATAAATTACGAGCGATTTAAAGAGGCCGCCGATACAAAAGCAACAACGGTAGCAACTGCCTGTAATTTTTGCAATATTATGATGGAAGATGGATTAAAAGTCACAGGGCATGAAGAAAACATGGTTGTGAAAGATGTGGCAGAATTAGTATTAGAAGGTTTATCTGATATTTAGATAAACCATCCTTCCTAAACTGTTTATATTTGTGTTATAATTAGCCATCATGAGTAACCATTTTTTCCTATCATTTGAGAAAGACGAAAAATTCTCCTATTCACAAGATGCAATTGATGCATTATCTGAGTATGAAAAATATGAATTATCTTTTCACCCGGAACGCCCAAAATATAAAAATTATCTAACAATATTTTCTGACGTAAAAGAAGTATTTGGTGAAAATAAATTTGGATCGTGTCTGATTCAAACACATCAAGCTACATTAGATGGTATTCCTGTAATGCTTGTTGGGCAACAAAGCGGTCCTTCTTCTGATTATAAAAATATAATGGAAACATTAAAAGATCCGGAAGCCATTCAAAAATGGAATCATGGAATGCCCGTTCCATATTCATATGAAAGAGCGATTAAAGCAATAAAATTAGCTGGACAGGAAGATCGAATCATTATCATTTTTGTTGATACACCGGGAGCGGACCCTACGGAGCGATCAGAATCTAATGGGATTGCTTGGCGAATTGGTGATACAATTCATGCATTGGCGGATGCAACCGTTCCTACAATGGCTGTCATTATGAATCGAGCTTGTTCTGGAGGCGCCATTGCATTAACAGGTTGTGATGTAACACTTGCCATGGAAAATTCTACTTATTTAGTCATAACACCCGAAGCATGTTCATCCATATTATTTCATACTCGATCTCGGGCCAATGAAGCGGCTGAAGTATCCCAAATTACGTCGAAAGAAGGATTTCGTCATGGAATTGTAGATGAACTTATTCCTGAACCGGATGGACCTGCTCATCGATTTAAAGATTCAGCCATCGCATCGGCTAAAAAAGTCATTCAAAAAAATATACATCTATTATCAAAACGCCCA
The DNA here is from genome assembly GCA_016784605.1 of Fidelibacterota bacterium. Lineage (GTDB taxonomy): Bacteria > Fidelibacterota > Marinisomatia > Marinisomatales > UBA1611 > JABHGY01. Next base: position 60,847 of record JADHUI010000008.1, read on the forward strand.
AAAGAGGCAATTTTTAACGAACGTATTAAACGGTGGGGAAAAATGGGCCAATGGGAAAAAGCGTCAGAAAATGAGATTACTTCCATTCAAAAACCGTTGTCTCGATTACCCAACTCTAATGGGTCTGGATATGTAAAACGTCATTCAGGTTGCTATGATGATAAAGGAAATCATATTTATGATCCAGCTCATTTAGGCAAATTAGAATTGGATAATTTTGTATGCGACATCTGCGGAAAACGAACCGTTCGCCCATCTGCGTGGGATTATTTAAACTGGATCGTAGATCAAGATTCATTCAAGGAACATTCTGAAACAAAGTATATTGTTGATAAAGATATTTTATCTTTTCCAGATTATCATCAAAAGTTGGAACAAACCCGCATCAAAACAGGGCTAATGTCAGCCATGTTGACGGGCGATGCGAAACTTAATGGAATTCCTATTGTTATTTGTGTGACTGATTTTGGGTTTTTGGGTGCATCTTTTTGTATGAGTACTGGCGAAAAAATATGGCAAGCAGCCAATAAAGCAATCGAACAAAAAGCCCCTTTGATCATTCAAGCCGCCGGAGGTGGAGCCAGAATGCATGAGGGATGTTCGTCAATGGTGAGTATTCCAAAAGTACATGTAGCTTTATCGCGAGTTGAGAGAGCGGGATTACCCGTAATCACCTTAATTACAGACCCAACATTGGGGGGTGTGGCCATTGGAATGGCTTCTCGTGGCATTCAACTATTTGAAGAAAATGCGGGCCATATTGGGTTTTCAGGGAAAAGGGTGATTGAACAATTTACAGGTAAAGCAACATCTCCCGATTTTCAAACGACTCATTGGTTGAAAAATCATGGACATGCAGAGCGCATTGTTGCTCCAAAAGATTTAAAAGATTATATAAATAAGCTCATTGAATCGCCTCAAAGTCAGGTAGAATAAATTTTCAGACTTTAAATCATCTTCGGTAGGCAAGTTGTGGTTTGCTCTCAAAGTCAGGTAGAATAAATTGCGTGAATGAGACAGTTACTAATGCAGTCTGTTGTGGTTTGCTCTCAAAGTCAGGTAGAATAAATTTGGGATATTTTCAATGAAAGTTGAAAAATAGTTGTGGTTTGCTCTCAAAGTCAGGTAGAATAAATTCTATGGAAAAAACAAACCCACAACCCGATTGTTGTGGTTTGCTCTCAAAGTCAGGTAGAATAAATTCAGATTCGACAGTTACCTATTCGACTTGGGTTGTGGTTTGCTCTCAAAGTCAGGTAGAATAAATTTAAAAAAGGAAAATAAAATGAACGTACTAAGTTGTGGTTTGCTCTCAAAGTCAGGTAGAATAAATTAACAAACCTACAACTGTCAATATATTTGGAGATAGACGAAATATATATCCAAAATAGATGGAATACTTAAGGATGAATTGAGTTGTCATTCCGGATATTTTGTAAAAATTATCCGGAATCCATTCTAAAGGTTATACTCTATTTTGGGATGTTCTTCCAAATTATTCATGAGAAAAGTAAACAGGATACCAGATATGTATGGGAATAAGGGTTTACCAAATAAGTTTAATTAAAACATTTCCAATTGATGGTGTTCTAAGGGAGGTGGGATAGAAGCATGTCCGTAAAAACTTTCAATGAGCCCAAATTGTTTATCTGTTATACGAATAATGCTTACTGTCCCTTTAGGGGGTAAAAAAGATTTAACTCTTTTAATATGAAGTTCTGCATTTTCTCGACTGGCACAATGGCGTAAATAAACGGAATGTTGCATGTGTGAAAATCCATCTTGTAATAATCCCTTTCGAAATCCATTTGCACGTTTCCGATCTAATTTTGTTTTGGTTGGTAAATCGAACATTACAATAAGCCACATAATTCTATAGGCACTTAATGGCATAAAGTTGGGTAAATAATTTTTTTATCTTCACCCATAAAACATCTCACCAATGAAGATGTGGTGCTGGAAGCGGCTATCATAAGGGGTTTTTTATTTTTCCCCATTTTTACATCCATAACAGGTAATTGAAGCAATGTCTTTTTTGTTTCGGGTGTTAAATCTAAATAATCATCTTCCGCCAATACCATATTAAGAACTAATTCATCCACCATGGGGCGATAGGGTTCCATAATATCGTCCGCTAAAGGAAAAGGATTATATTGTGATTTATGATGAATACCTAAAGATGGGAGAAGTCCGCTCCCCACGATAGCTCTCGCTATCACAGCCCTTAAAATAGCATAACCATAATTCAATAAATTATTAGGAGGTCCCCCGAATCGTTCTCGCTTAAAGGAAAAAGGATTAAATAATCGTTGCCAATAATACCGCGCCACCCGTCCTTCAATATTCCCCGGATCACCGGATTTTACTTTTTTGGCATTTTCTATAAGATATTTATCGGGGATTGATTGAGATTTTAATAAGTCAGACTGATTTTTTATTTTGGCTAAAATAGTTTGTTTCCATAACCGTTTCTTTAAAGGGACACCAGCTTTCATTTGAATACGAAAATGTTTTTGTTGGACCGCATTGCCTTCTAATGGCATAAACCAAGCATTGGGCATATGTTTATCATCGGCGGTTAGGATGGCTGTATTATTTTCTACACATCGGGAAAGCAATGTTTTGGAAATAGAAATGGCATAATGATCTAAAATAATAAATCCTATATCTTCTATTGGTATTCGGACATTTCGTTCATTATCCCGTTGAATAATGAGTTGATTATCTTTTGTCGCAAGTTTGGCAGGTGAGCCAAAATACAATGTGCGTTTTATCATTTTAAGCCGGTGAAAGTCGCCCTAATTCATCACATTTTACTTTTATACCTTTAAATGAGTTAAATGTTTTTGCTATCTTCCCAATATCATAATCGGCCACAGACACTGTATGGTGACTAAATTGTATTCGACCATCCATTACCATTTTTTGAACCCTAAATAATTGTGATCCAAAACCTTTTTGGGATGGTGGTGCTTCCCAATCAATATCATTTTTGCTTACATCCAATAACACAAGTTCATTTATGGCGAGGGACATCAAAAAAGAGTATCCATCTTTAGTGTGAGTTTTATCCACAACAGGAGTTCCTTCTTTCTTTCTTTGTACTGCATCGAATAAAGAACAAATACGAAAATCTCTTTTACCTTCTTCATTCACGAAAATTTCCATGTGATGATTTTTGCCATATTCAACAAAGAGTTTTCGATCTTCATACAATTGTAATAATCGTGTTGAGGGTTTAATGATTCTTACTTTTCGAATAGGAGGGGAATTATTTGGTAAATGGAGGTTGGTATCAAAAGCACCTTTTGGAATTTTGAATTTTTCATCTGTATTCACACCTAATTTATTAAGATGCCCGAGGACTATCATTTTGGTTACAGGATCTACAATTAATGTTATTTCTTTTGGGGACAAAGATGATAAAGCTTTTCGTACAACGAATGCTTTTTCTCCATTAGGTAAATCAATTTGACCATAATTTGTATCTTTATGGAGTTGTCCCCGAGCCCGGTTATTCATTTTGTGTGAAATGAGAATATTATTAACCGCATCATGAGCATCAAGTCTGAAACGAGACCAAGGAGTTGGGAATTTCCCTCGACCAGGTTCGCGGTCATACTTATGGAATCGACTCATTGTTTGAATAAAAGAATAATCCGTATTTGCAACAACAATAGCATCTACTGCATGATGGCGATGATCTTCCCTCTGTTTTTGATCAATATTCCCGGAAAGAATTTCATTTAAGCCCCATTGATATCGTAAGGTACTTGTAGTTCGTCCGGAAGATGTTGAAACTTTATCGTTAATATGAGATAAATATTTAGTGACTTCTCTGCTGATATAAGCTGTATCAACCAATTGCCGAGCAATAAATTCATCTGATAATTTTTCATCAATATTTTTTATTTTAAATTTTCGCAGTTTATTTCCCCAAGCCGATTCTACTTTACCTGCTTCATTGTTTATTCGTACTACTCGGTCTGATGGGAGAAATTTTGCAACACGGTCTAACATTTCTTCCCAAAGTTTTTCATTATGTCCGAATGCTTCAAAGGGGGTTTGATTATGTTTGATTTGATTGGTTTCCCAATGGCATAATGTTTTATTTGCCTGAGAATCGTCTAAACTCCTTGAGTATGGGATAATATGTTCGATCTGAAATTCATTTGCTCCTTCGCCAAAAATGCCAGAAAAAGGAATACGCTTTCCTGTAAATGGGCACGTTTTATTACATTCTTCCCATAAACGATATTTTATCACATCTGTCCGCGATGGTTGTAAAATACCATTTTCAATCAGTTTTAATTTAATGCTATCATTTTCCTTATTTCTTTTTGAATTAAGTTTTAAAAGACCATTTCTTTTCCATTTTGGATTTTTTGTATCTCGAGCCAATTCTACACGTATTAAATCGGGTTGACCATACGTTTCAATAATTTTATTTACCACATGTCTTACTTCATATAATGCTTGTTGAACAATGGGGTTTCTTAAATCATCTGGAAATGGAAGACGCTTCATTTTTCCATCATGCTGTTGTGTTTGGGTGTGGTGGTATCCGGCTAAAGCCACAGCCTTGTCATATGTTATACGTTTACTGTGAATGGGTGTTTTTAGTATTGTATTAAGTTGTTCAAGCTCACCATCAGAAAGCATAATTTTCTTTAGATGCGGAAGGATTTTTACCATCGCCTTATGGCTTAAGTTGCAATATGAAGCTTCTAATTTAATTTTTAATAATTTTTTAATTTCATCATCTTTTAAGCCCCATTTTTTCTTTGCATGATCCTGCAACCAAGTTTCATTTTCAGGTGGATCGTCATAATAATGCAATGTATGCCAAATATCTCTTCTTTCTTTATCTGTAAAAGTGCTCCATCGATTTTTCCCAAAAACACGAATGCATTTTGTGAAAGTTGTATTTCCTTTAAGTTTATTTTGACTCGCTAGATTTATATGCGCATCAATTGGGATGGAAAGTTTCTTTTTCAATTGGTCAAAGGTTAATGATTCTTTTGTCATTAGAAGGGCATATAAAATATCTCTCTCTTCCCGAGACAATGGTTCATTTTCTCTGTTATTGAATGAGACGCGAATTCGTGATATTTGTTCAAAAATTCTAAACTCTTGAAAAAGGGGAGAACTTTTTGGCGATACTCTTTTATTTGGCTCAAATGTACAATGTCGAACAAGGTTTTTTTGGCTTTTTAATTTTCGTTGATAAAAAATGGCATCAAACAAATCTTTCCGTAATTCATCCTTAAAAGTTTCAGGGTAATATGAAGCTTGTTTTTCCCATAATATATTGAATTCATCAATATACATAGACCGTAGTGTGTATCTGTTTCGTTGCCTTTTTTCATGTGGATTCAGACTGTTTAAATATTGTCCTAGAGTCCAATAATTCCCTTTTTTTATCCCTTCATCCGTTTCATTGATACCTGCCATATTTTCTTTACCATCAAAAATGGCTCCTGTGTCAGATGGTGAATCAGATTTTCTATTTGATTTAAATCCACGTCTTTGATTTATATGGTATAGAGCTCGTCCGAATTCGTGAAGTGTCAGTTTATTTGAAACACCATTTGCTCTTACGTTATATGGGTTTATTGAAAAAAAATAGGTTAAGTCAGTTTCTGCTTCAGGCATCATATCATTATTTTTTAAAATATAAGATAATCTTCGAAGTCGTGCTTTTTGTCTCCTATTCATCCTGCGGGCTTGTCGGGCACTTCTCCGTGTTGCATTTTTAGATTCTTCTTTGCCTCCATTTCGATTAAGTCCTTCTTCGAAAATACGGACACCCGTTCCTAAAATTGATTCCTTCGATTTGTCGATGACAGCCCACCCAATACTATTTGGACCTAGATCTAATCCAAGTATTACACTCATATAATCTCCACGGTATTAAAAATTAATTAAAGATATGTTTGGTAAAAGGTAATAAAGTTTTTAATTTATATCAACAATACCTGACTTTGAGGGCTTATCACAATAAGGTGAATCTTTATTAGATAATATCCGCAGGTTTTACCTTCCCCCGTGGTTTTCCTCGGGGGATTTTTTATATAATATGTTTATGCCAATTGTGTCTGCTCAACCATGAATGTGCTTCATCCATTTTTTGTTTATTTAATAAAAAATAAACAATATCCTTTTCTTTCGGTTTATACAAATTATCAATGGGTTCAACGGATTTACTTCGTCGAATAACGAGCGGAAGTAGAATACCAATCATATTTGGATCTGATATTTCATGATCTTGCTTAGATTCATGGTAAATATAATTTTGGCAAGTTGCAGAATTTTGCCGAAGCCATTGACTCCACTGGTCCATATCTGCTGATCGGCCAAAGGGAATTCGGGCACCTGTATCTATAACCATTTTACGTGTTATACCTTCGGTTCTATTTTTTATTCCCGTAAGAATGGTCATATTTTTTTCTAAATATTTAGCTCGTTGAGAAAAAATATAATTTACTTCTTCATTTCCAGAAAGAGCAATAATCCCTTTTCGAATATCCGGTTCAGCCCTTTGTAATACACGCTCTTCGAGTGCATTCCCATAAAAAACTTTAATGCCTTCATTTTCTGCTCGATGGCAAGCGCGGGGATTTTCATCAATACAAATAACTTCTTGCCCATATCGTTTAAAAATAGTGGCAAGAAGTCGTGCGACACCATGTGCCCCTAAAATAATCCATCCGGATTCACTTTTTCGTTTCAGAGATAAGGCAGATGCAGCAAGCCCTCCTGTAAGGCCTGCAAATAATACAGTAATTATGATAACTAAAAAGACAAGAGCTCGTAATTGACTTCCTTCATATCCATGATTATTTAATTCAAAGGCAAAGAAGGATGCCACCGCTGCGGCAACAATTCCTCGAGGGGCAATCCATGAAATCAATGTTTTTTGTTTTAGATTTAATGAACTGTCAGATGTGGATATAAATACACTGACTGGACGAATAATAAACATTAATGCTAAAACAGTCATGAAGCCCATCATACCAAGAGATTGAATTTCTGCAATACGAACGTCCGCCGCTAAAATGACAAATAACATCCCAATCATAAGAACCGTTAATTGTTCTTTAAATTCTAATAATTCACGATGAATGTATGTTTTTGAATTTCCTAAAACCATTCCTGCGAATGTAACGGCTGCAATGCCACTTTCAGGACTTACCGTATTAGAAATTTGAAATAGGGCAAAAACCCATGACAAAATAAATACATTTTCTAATCCGTCAGAAACAAGATTGCGAAACCGGAGGATAAAACTCATAGTAAAACCGCCAACCAATCCTAAAAGAGTTCCCACCAGAAGTCGCGTCAAAATATGCCAAATCCCAAAAATGAAACTTAACCCAGATGGGCTAATGGCAATTTCCAATGCTACTACAGCTATAATGGCTCCAATTGCATCAAGTAGAATTCCTTCTGCTTCTAATATAACACTTACAGAATGATGAACTCTTACACGTTTCAATAAAGGAGAAATAACGGTTGGTCCCGTTACAATAACGAGCGTTCCAAATAAAATTGCCACACGCCAATCCCATCCTAAGAATAGTTTTGCGCATAATGTGCCCCCAACAAATGTTATAAGTGCGCCCACGGTAATGAGCCCTTGAATGGAACGGCCTTCTCTTTTTATTCGACTGAATTTAAGATTCATGCCTCCTTCGAAAAGAATGACCGCTACAGCAAATCCCACAATAATATGTAAAGATTCACCCAAACTTTCTGGTTGAATCCAATTAAGCACATCCGGACCAAAGAGCATTCCGGAAGCGAGTAAAAGGACAATGCCGGGGATACGGATATGTCGAGCAATGACCTGAGCGGCCATCCCAACAGCCATTGCGAGGCCAATAGTAAGAGCAGGATTATGCATCAAAAAATTTACAGGAAAAAAATGAGTAGATTAGTTTAAAAAATAAAATTACATATTAAAGCCAGATGAATGGGCATATTCTTCTAAGTCTTCTCTAAAATCTGGATGTGATATTTTAATTAATTCTTTGGCTCTTTGCCCCATTCCTTTGTGTTGAAGTTCAGCAACACCATATTCTGTAACCACCCAATGAACATCACCCTCACTTGTGACAACGCCCGCTCCTTGTTCTAAAAAGGGAACAATTCGAGACATGCGTTTTCCAGAAATCATGACAGTAGAAGGAAGGGCAATGATTGGTTTTCCTCCTTTACTCATGGATGCGCCGCGGATAAAATCAACCTGCCCGCCAATGCCACTATAAAACTTTTTCCCAATGGAATCTGCACACACTTGTCCTTTCAAATCGATTGAAATCGCTTGGTTGATAGCCACAACTTTTTCATTTTGGCATATATTAAAAATATTATTTGTGAATCGGCTAGGTCGCATTTCAATGATGGGATTATTATGAATCCAATTATACATATTTTGGCTTCCCATTACTATACCACTGACTATTTTTCCTAAATTAATCGTTTTTTTACTATTATCAATAACGCCCTTTTCAACCAAATGCATTATTCCATCACCAATGAGTTCAGAATGAACTCCTAGATTTTTATGATTGGTTAAATTATTTAATACAGCATCGGGAATGCTTCCAATGCCCACTTGAAGACAGGAACCATCATCAATGAGTTCTGTAATGTGTGAACTTATTTTTTTTGTTATTTTATTTTCTTTGGTTTCAGGAACAGTATAAAGCGGACGATCAATTTCAACAAAATAATCAATTCTACTTTTATGAATAAAACTATACCCCTGTGTTGTTGGTACTTTGGGATTAACCAGCGCTATGACTATTTTAGCCTGAGTGATTGCTTCCCGAGCAACTTCTATTGATGGCCCCAAACTGCAATAGCCTCTTGAATCAGGTGGACTCATGTGAATAAGAGCAACATCGAGCGGATGGTTTTTAATGTAAGAAGATACTTCGGATAGGAAAATGGGAATATAATAAGCGCGACCTTCATTGACGGCCTTCCGAGTGTTTGGACCAATAAAAAACGCATGGTGGGTAAAAGCTTTTTCCATTCCCAACATGGAATAGGGAGCTGTTTCTTCTGTTGAGCCGAGGGTTAAAATATGAAAAAGTTGAACATTGGATAATTCATCTTTTCTTAATGTTAAACTTTGAATGAGTTCGGTGGGAGCATTGGCGCCTCCGTGAATATAAACACGGTTATCGGACTGTACGAGTTTAGCTGCTTCCTTTACAGAAATAGAGTGAAATGACATGGTCTTTTATTTACACTTATTGAGGTTATTGAGAATGTTAAAGTTGAAAATATCTATAAATTTATGAGATTTAATCTGAAAAAGAGACCACCTTTAATAAATCATCATTCGGTATTTTTATCAGGGATGAATCAGGCAAGCGAAGAATATAGAATCGTCCTGCTTGAAGTAGAAATTCACCTTCAACAATGGCGGTCATTCCAACTAATTCATTGTAGGATAACTCAACTCTCCCACTAATAGATGTTGGTATTGTTACGAGTGAATCGGCCGGAGAAATAAATGTGATAGATTTACCATCATACAGAATATGATCTTTTGAAATTGGGATGGTTTGTTCGGGTAATAGTGTATCGGAAATATGGGTCATCCCACATCCGGCGATTGAGAATCCTAAGAATAAACTCAGTAAAATAGTCGAATATTTCACGTGAGAAATTACGCTTCTTTTATGGGAAATATCTTCAGATTAGAAATTTAAACTGAATTCTAGACCAGCAGACTGTGATAAAAAATCTATTTCAGGTAGGACAGATACTTGTAACTGTTGACCATATTTAAACCGCACAGCATCTCTTTTATGAACGATAGTTTTCCACCCATGAAACCAGTCATATAATACATCACATGCTAGAACGACTGCGCCCAATAGAATGAGACCGCCACCCGATCCTTCACTTTCTTTACCCAAAGGGACAAGTTTATACCCAATATCATCGCCGAATTGATTGACGGGTATTTTTTCAAACCGTTTTTCATTTTCTTGATCTTCATTTAAAATCATTATATCATAAGATGATTCTTTCCACCCCTTTTCTTTTAACATTGCACTACCTGTTAATATTGAAACAAGCCCACCAATACCAATCATTCTTAATTTTTTTGCCGTTTTCTCTTCACCGGCATATTGGTGAATAATTCCAGGAATGGGGACGGAAGATAGAGCTAATCCAATAGTTAACCTTCGATTCATATCTTGATATTCTTCAAATGTCATATCTGCGGGGACTGGGTAAAGGGGGGTTTCGCTAAGGATATCACCTTGGGGAATAGGCTGCCCCATTATAAGAGTGGTAAGAAAAAAGATGAAGGTTAAACACTTATTATTTTTCATTTGAGAACTCCGTTATTCAGGTGTGGAATTTAGGCCATTATTTTAAAAGAATTATTTTCTCAGTTTTGATTTTATTCCCTGATGTCAATTGAGCAAAATACACTCCGCTTGAAAAGTCCGATGCATCCCACTTTATTTCATGTTGACCTGATTCAATGTGTCCATCCACCAACGTTTCAACCAATTGACCGGTTATATCGTATATGTGTAGAGATGTCATTAATTGCGTCTCTACCGGAATACTAAACTGGATCTTGACGCTTGGGTTGAACGGATTGGGGTAAATGGAAAATATTGAAAATAAATGTGGGTTAATGTTTTTTTTAGTACTGACATTTTCAGGACAATAATTCCCGTCAGGCGCTAGTTGTGGCAATTTGTTTTCTATATTAGTTACCAAATTAAACATTAATGTGTCGGTAGATTCAAACAATGCTGGCGTGCATGGTTCCCATTCGTTTCCAATACCATTGCACGTTTCGGTATCAGCTAAAATGCCCATATTTGTCACAATACACCAGTATAAATATTCCATGGCCATACATTCATAATCACAGGTCCAGTCGTCATAATGATACCATGCTTCATCTGGATAAGGGTTTGGAATGGACATAAATTGTCCCCCGCGAGCCACATCCATGGCATCAGTTAATTCAGATGAATTGGGCGAAAGTGCATAAAGTGTAGGATAAACTTCTACATGTCCACACGCATTTATGGTGTGTAATATTTCTTCTACAGATGCATCATCTCCCCAATGTCCCGGTTGGCTCGGATCAATTTCATTTCTGAATAAAACAGCTCCAATACATCCTTCATCCTCAAAATTATCAAAAAAAGTGTCAATTGAACTGCCATTTTCGGATCGAAATACAGGCATAATTGTATTTAATTGTCTAAGAGATGCTTCAATCATAGGGTCATCGATAATTCCATCTTCATTATTATCTAATAATTCCGCGGCTACTGCAGCCACATGAAGAATTTTTTCATCAGATATATTCGATTCAGCATATACATGAATGCAGTCTAACACATTTACATATTTTGAAAAAATGCCCAACGCAGGATCACTTGAATTAGGGTTATCTTCAATATTAAAGCATACATTATTCTGCGCTATTAGAGAAAAAGGCAATAGAAAAAGGGTCATTATTTGGATGATTTTTTTCACAAATAATATTCTACTTCATTAAAATCATTTTCTGGGATGTCGTGCGTAATCCCTGCGTCAATACCGCAAAATAAACACCACTAGAAAAACCCGAAGCATTCCAGCGAATCTCATGATTACCAGGACCCATTTTCTCATCCACTAACGTTTCCACCACACGGCCGGTTATGTCAAATATACGTAGAGACGTGGCCCTGCTTACAGCGGGATGTCCAACACGCCAAGTCTCTACTAAATCAAACTGAATCGTAGTACTTGGATTAAAAGGGTTTGGGAATATATTTGTGATAGAAATATTGGATGGAAGCATTTCAGTTTCATCCTGAGTTGCTAAGGATTCACCTTCATAATACAACCCAAATAGAATCATCATTTCATCAGAGCTAAGTAAACCGAAATAGATAGTTTCATCTGTATCATTGTAGAATGTTGCTTCTAATTCAAGGCCGTCCCCGGCATGAAGCACAAGGGGTGGATCGTATTCCACGACAGGCGGATGTTCCCAATCCATGGCAAGATATATTAATTCTCTATATTCTGGATTGGATTGATTTACGCGATAAATATTAAAATCCAAATTATACTTATGCGCATGAGACCATAGTTGAAAAATGGACATTGTTTCACTTGCCCATTCTATATGATTTATGGTTGTAGTATCGCCAGGAGGCAGAACAAGGTTGTCGGCATTAATTTGTAAAATTTCTGCGATATGAACCACTTCGGAAGAATCCACAAAATGATAATTATTGTACACTTCTCCCTGAATGGTTTCATTGGAATAATTGGCATAGTGGGGATTTAAATCAAATCCATAAGCAGGGTTTATTCTTAAAGCAACACCTTCGGGTAGAGTATAATCAAAAAACCGAGTTTGAGTCCCTGTAATAAATTTGTTATACGACATATAAGCTAATGTACCATTATTATAACTTCCATCTGCATATCTCAAATCACGAATAACACCAACAGGAGGTAGTGGAAGTGGCAAATCTTCATCGAATGTATAAACAACAAAATGGTGACTCCCCGGTGACATGGCTGTTTCAATCCGATTCACATATAAAATATCTTGAGTATCAATTACAGTAAAGTAGAAAAATTCTCGTTCGAACTGGGGCGCCACATCAAAGGGACCAATATGAAATTGTACACCATTTTCTGGAACGGGGAGTGGCCCAAAATCCGGTATTTCGAATAGAGTTGTGTCATTTAAAATATCTACATCAACAACAACATTCGAATCAGGAGCTCCAGCGATAATCCATTGACGGATAAATTCCAATTCACCATTCGTTAAATAATCCATTCCTAAAGGCATAAGATTACCGTAGTCAGAATGATCATTATAAAAATGCTCATAATTATTGGCATTAATTTTTTCCCAAAGGAAACTATTATACACACTTGGAATTCCATCAGTCCCAACAAGTATTAGTCCGTCATCTGCGGCTGCGGTATTTGTTGGAATCACATTAATTAATTCTTCATAGGCCACATCTTCAGCCAAAATGAGCCCCGATTGTTCCGCAAAATACAGTCCATGGTCATGGCACATAACGCATTTAGGCTCGAAAATATCATTCCGTATTATGTCCCAGGTGGATGTTTGTGCCAATAAGTGGATTGGCAATAATAGTAAAATCAATTTTGTCATAACCCAATTTCTCCTAGCTATAATTTATAATATAATTTGGACGTTCAGTACGAAATCTTATTTCAATAAGATTAGTTTTTGTGATTGTACAAAATTCTCGGATTGTAGAACGGCAAAATAGATTCCACTCGGCTGGTTTGAAGCTTCCCATTTTATTTTATGTTTCCCAGGGTCCATTTTGCCATCGATTAATGTTTCTACTAACCGGCCGGTTATATCGTATATGTGTAGAGACGTAATTAATTGCATCTCTACCGGAATATTAAATCGGATGGTTGTGGTTGGATTAAATGGATTCGGGAAGGGGTGAAAAAGTTCAAAAAAAGTTGGAAATGTAATTTCATCGTTTAAGGCAATAAAGTCACCATATATTAACCCATCAATTTCTGCTGCAACTAATCGATATCGAACAAATCCAAATTCATCCAAAATAATTTTGGAAACACCAAAATTTTCCGATAATTGAAAATAGTTCATTACACCTAAGAACCAGCTATAGTATTTTGATTCCGCGGAAAAACCAAGTAATCCGACAGATTCAATTGATTCAAAATAGTCTACATTAGCCAATTCGCAGGTTTCATATACATTCGAGTCAGGATCCAAATCAAATAAAATAAATTCAGGATCTTCACATTCATTTTCAAACAATTCATTATATCCCATTACCTGCTGGTTACTTGAATCGATTCGGATAAATTCACTATTGGCTAGTTGGTTATTAAGCACAAAGTAATGTTTATTATTTGGTAATACTGTATCACTTATCACTTCGATAGATGTGTAATAAGTAGAGATTGTGTCAGGGTCTTCGTAATAATCAACATAATATTGCCATTTGTTTCCAATCTGAAGCGGGAAAAAACTTAAAAGAGAATCATTTAATTCTCCATCTTCACATTCAATCGTATCAATTACCACTCCTTCAGAAACAAAGTTTTGCCAAAGTTCCCCCACGTGTTGCGACGGGAACCAAGATGAAGAATCTATGACTCCATTATAACAGTCATAAGACCCAATCTGCCATGTTGATTGATCTCCATACCACCCAACTTGGTCGTTAATGGGTAATAATTCTGCGCTCTGATTTGATGTTGTAGAATCCGGAAGTCGTTGTTGAATTGTGTTTGTAAAAAATACATTTAATAAATCCCAATCTTGGATTTGGGAATGTCCAGATCCTTGCTCAACAGCAAGGCTCCATTGAGCTCCTAAAGGTCGATGATCCAAAAAAATATCGGTCAAATTAGTGATGCGATAATCTAAATCTTCTTCGCCGATGAACATGAGTCCAGGAACAGAAATAGCATCGCCAGCATTAGTTGTATCGTGATAACCCCCTTTTTGGGTAATAAAACCAATCACTCTGTCTGGGTTCCAAACGGTATAGTGGTAAGCAAATTGCCCACCCCATGAATATCCATTAATAAAAAATGGAGCAAAAGATAATTCTGATCTTCCTGTCATTTCCATAAAGCCATTCATGGCATCAATAACTGCATCTCCCACACCAGTTTCCATGTGCATATTGTCAAAATGAGCACCCATCAATGCAAAACCAGACGAATCGCATAATGCTATTAACATTTCATCATTAACAATATTTCGAGAATCACCATGCCACGGATGCATGAAAAAATAGACGCCGCGAATCGTTTCTAACGAATCATTAAAATATATCCTGAAATCTGCATATTCATAAGAATCATCCCCTTGAGGCGGAATAGAGATATCGTAGATTTGAGCTGAAGCGTTGGAAAAAAAGATGATTAGGAAGAAAAAGAATGAAAATCGTGAATAGAATGGAATCTTCAAATTGACTCCTAACATATTAGTCTAGATGGACTAATTCTATACCCGATTCTTTTGCATGATTTATGATACGTTCATCTCGATAAAACTCATCAAAATAAATAATTTTAATACCAGAATTTGCAATGAGTTTAAAACAGTTATAACACGGGGATGCGGTGACATAAATTTCAGAACCAACAATTCCAACACCATTTTTTGCTGCTTGAACAATAGCATTTGCTTCTGCGTGAGTGGTACGAACACAATGCCCATCTACCATTTCATGACCCACTTCATCGCAATGGGGAAGCCCTTTAATGCTTCCGTTATAACCAGTAGATAAAATGGTTTTTTCTCTAACGATAACAGCGCCAACATGCTTTCTATCGCAGGTAGATCGTGTGGCCACTTCTGAGGCAATATTCATAAAATATTGTTCCCAACTTGCTCTATTCTTTTTATCTGCCATGGGATGAATTTATAAAAGCAGAGTATGAATTATGATTTTTTTTGAGAAAAGATTTCCACCGCGTATCTTGGTTCGCCATAATATATCTTTTTGGCAAATTGAGATAATTGAGCTGTAATAATTAAATAAGCCCATGTTGGAATGGGAATATCAGCACATCCTTTTATGATTACTTTCTTTTCGGTGTATTGGGACCAATCTAATTCTGTTACTTGTTTTCGAAATGATTTTTCTCGGAGGATACCCCCATCTAGAAAATCATTTAAATGTATAGTTTCTAATGCCATAATGTTTTAGAAATAGGATTGTGTTTGTTTTAGGGATGAGCAAAAAGTATCAATATCTTGTTTAGAATTATAAATATGAAAACTCACTCGCGCTGTGGATGGCACATTTAATTTATCCATAATGGGCTGCGCGCAATGGTGCCCAACTCTAATGGCAATATTATCTTGATTTAAAAAAGTGGCTAAATCATGGGCATGGATTCCGTCAATATTAAAGCTAATGACCGGCCCACGTTTTATGGGACCATAAAGGATTATTCCATCAATTTTTTTCATCTTTTCCAAAGCATATTCAGTGAGTTCGTTTTCAATCGATTCAATTGTATTCATGCCAATATTATTCATATAATCAATAGCGGAACCCAAACCGACTGCTTGAGCGATATTGGGTGTGCCTGCTTCAAATTTATAGGGCACATCATTCCAGGTAGAAGAGTCCATGGTAACAGAATTAATCATTTCTCCCCCTCCGAGAAATGGGCTCATTTCATCAAGTATTTTCATGTCTCCAACCAAAACACCCACACCCGTTGGCCCAAGCATTTTATGCCCGGAAAAAGCCATAAAGTCGTACCCAAGTTTTTGATAGTCTACAGACTTATGGGGGACACTTTGGGCTGCATCCAACATTGTTACCGCACCAACAGATTTTGCTTTTTGGTTAAGCATTTCAACGGGGTTGAGCGTTCCCAAAACGTTGGATTGATGCACCATAGATAAAAGTTTAGTCTTTGATGTAAAGTAAGAGTCAATATGATCTAACTCTAAAAGCCCATCTGAATTCATAGGGATATATTTAAGAGTTGCTCCAGTCTCTTTTGCCAGCAATTGCCATGGGACCAAGTTACTGTGATGTTCCATTTCAGTAATGAGAATTTCATCTCCCGCTTGAATAAAATTTCTTCCCCATGCATAAGCGACAAGATTGATGGATTCGGTGGTTCCTCGCGTAAAAATGATATTTTTATCGGAAGGTGCATGTACAAATTGAGCCACTTTTTTACGTGCGCCCTCATAAGCATTAGTCGCTTCTTCACCCAAATTATAGAGAGCCCGATGGACATTCGCATTTTGTTTTTCATAAAATGTAGTCATCGCATCTATGACAGGTTTTGGTTTTTGGGTGGTTGATGCGCTATCTAGATAAACTAAAGTTGGATCATGTGTAAAAACGGGGAAATCTGATTTAAAGGATGACATCAAATTAATATAATCCTAATTCAAGAC
>JADHUI010000034.1 GCA_016784605.1 Fidelibacterota bacterium
GGTTATGCCGGGTGATAATGTTGAATTAGAAATTGAATTGATTACTCCGATTGCGATGGATAAAGAACTTCGTTTTGCCATTCGTGAAGGTGGTCATACAGTTGGTGCCGGTGTCGTCACTGACATTGTAGAATAAGGATTAATAATGGCTAAGCAAACCATCCGGATAAGTTTAAGAGCATACGATCATACTCTGTTGGATAAATCAACAGAGAAAATTGTAAAAACTGCGAAATCTACTGGAGCAATTCTGTCCGGTCCGATTCCTCTTCCTACTAAGCGAAGTGTTTATACCGTATTGAGATCTCCGCACGTTAATAAAAAGTCGCGTGAACAATTTCAGACGAAAATCCACAAAAGGTTGGTTGATATTCTTAATTCGACGCCAAAAACGGTTGAATCTTTAATGAAGTTAGATTTGCCAGCTGGCATAGATATTGAAATTAAGGTGTAATTAATGCGTGGTTTAATTGGAAAAAAAGTTGGTATGACTCGGTTATTTGATGAAAATGGCTATGTAGTACCTGTGACGATTTTGCAAGCGGGTCCTTGTGTGGTTACTCAAGTGAAAACAGTTGAAAAAGATGGATATGATTCTGTTCAGGTTGGGTATGGCGATCGAGAAGAAAAACATACGAATAAGCCTATGAAAGGGCATTTTGATAAAGCGGGAATTCCTCCTATGAGAGTAATTGCTGAATTTGAAAAAGTACCTGGGTTTGAGTATAAGCAAGGTCAGGTTTTTCATGTAGGGATTTTTAATCCAGGTGAATATGTATCTATTTCTGGGAAATCGAAAGGTAAAGGATTTTCAGGTGTAATTAAGCGCCATAATTTTTCAAGACAGCCTGTAACTCATGGGCAGGGTGATACTACTCGTCATCCAGGTTCAATTGGTCAAGCGTCTGATCCTTCTCGCGTGTTTAAAGGTATGAAGATGGCAGGGCAATACGGTAATAAAAAACATACCGTTGAAAATCTTGAAATTATTAGAGTTGATAAAGAAACCAACCAAATTCTTGTTAAAGGAGCTGTTCCGGGTGCGAAAAACGGAATGGTCATTATATCTCGGTAAATAAAATGAAATTAAATGTTTTAAAAATAAATGGATCAAAAGGGACTGCAGTTTCTATAGACGATACTGTTTTTGGTATTGAGCCAAATAAACCTGTGGTTCGGCAAGCAGTGTTAGCTGAATTAAATAATATGCGTCAAGGAACTCATGCATCTAAAAACCGAGCTCTAGTACGTGGCGGTGGTAGAAAGCCATTTAAACAAAAAGGTCGTGGGTCTGCTCGAGCTGGAACAACGCGTTCTCCGATTTGGCGTGGTGGAGGAACAGTTTTTGGTCCTGAGCCGCACGCGTATTCACACAAGCTGCCTAAGAAAGTTGGAAAGCTTGCACGTAAAAGCGTTTTGTCGGATAAGGCGGCCAACAGTCAGATTGTGCTAGTGGATGATCTACAAGTCTCTTCTCATAAAACATCGGAATTTGTTAAAATATTATCCGATCTTGGGCTTGATGGGAAAAAAGTAACAATTCTCTTTAGTGGTGAAGATCGTAATTTGGCTTTGGCATCACAAAATTTACATAAGGTGTATCTTGTGGAAGCGAAAAACGCAAGTACATATGATTTAATTGATTGCGAATTTATTCTTTTGGATAAGGCGGGATTGGCGATTCTAACAGAAGTATTGGCGGGTTAATCATGTATCAGGAAATTATTTTAAAACCAATTTTTACTGAAAAAATGAGTGCGCTCGAAGAAACGCAAAACAAGTATGCTTTTTACGTAGCGCCTAAAGCAAATAAAAAAGAAATTAAAAAAGCCGTTGAAAAGAAATTTGATGTAACTGTCATTAAAGTGGCTACCCAAAATAGGGCAGGCAAAGTGAAGCAAATGTCTGTTCGGAGTGGCGGGAAAGTGATCCGAACTCAAGGCAGTCGATCTTCATGGAAAAAAGCTATTATTACATTAGAAGCTGGGTCGTCTATCGATCTATTAAGTGGTGAGGGAACATAAGAATGGGTGTTAGATATTTGAAGCCGACAACGCCTGGAAGTCGTTTTGCTTCTAGATCCGATTTTGCTGAAATCACGACAGATAAACCGGAAAAATCATTAACAAAAGCACTTCGTAAAAAAGGTGGCAGAAATAACACAGGTCGTATAACCGTCAGAAGGCGTGGTGGTGGACATAAGCGTCGATTACGATTGATTGACTTTAAAAGAGACAAATTCAATGTGCCGGGCAAAGTAGCCACTATTGAATATGACCCAAACCGTTCTGCCTTTATTTCTCTGATTCATTATGCTGATGGAGAAAAAAGATATATCCTGTCGCCACTTGATTTAACTGTTGGTGATACTATTATTTCGGGTGAAGAAGTTCCTTTGAAGATTGGAAATGCTTTAAAAGTTAAAAATATACCATCGGGTATGGATGTTCATAATATTGAGCTCATACCTGGTAAAGGTGGACAAATGGTGCGAACTGCAGGTGCATACGCGCAAATCATGGCTAAGGATGGAGGATTTGTTACAGTCAAATTACCTTCAGGCGAAATCAGAATGGTACCCGAAAATTGTCTCGCTACAATTGGTCAAGTTGGAAATCGCTCTCACGAACAAATTGTTTCGGGGAAAGCTGGACGATCTCGTTGGTTAGGTAAAAGACCTAAGGTTCGTGGAGTTGTTATGAATCCTGTGGATCACCCGCATGGTGGTGGTGAAGGTAAAACAAGTGGTGGCCGTCATCCTGTTTCTCCTTGGGGTGTTCCAACAAAAGGCTATAAAACACGCAAAAAAAATAAGAAGTCGAATGACCTTATTGTTAAGAGGAGAAAATAATTTATGCCACGTTCTTTAAAAAAAGGACCATTCATTGATTCTAAGCTTTTAAAAAAGGTTCGGACGATGAATGAAAGCAAACAAAAAAAGGTAATTAAAACTTGGTCTCGACGAAGCATGATTACTCCAGAATTTGTCGGGCACACATTAGCAGTGCATAATGGCAATAAATTTATCCCAGTATTTATTTATGAAAATATGGTTGGGCATAAGTTGGGTGAATTTTCACCAACACGAACTTTTAGAATGCATTCAGGTGACAGAAAGTAATTATCATGAAAGCAAAAGCAATAGCAGCAAACGTACATCAGTCTCCTCGTAAAATGAGAAAAACTTTAAACAGTATTAGAGGATTAAAAGTTGGAGATGCGATGAATGTGCTTCATTTTTCTCCTGAAAAAGCGGCTTCAATTATTGAAAAAACACTCCGTTCTGCTGTGGCTAATTTGATGCAGAAAATGGATGATACGCATTTAGACCCAGAATCGTTGGGTATTGATGAGGCTTTCGTAAATGGCGGTCCTGTTATGAAAAGATTTCGGGCTGCATCTATGGGGCGTGCCGCACGTTTACGTCGTCCTACAAGTCATTTAACAATCGTCGTAACAGACGATCAATAAAAGGATAATATTTTGGGTCAAAAAACACATCCAGTAGGATTTAGACTTTCTGTTAGGAAAGATTGGCGTTCTAATTGGTTCGCACCGAAGAATAATTTCGCTGCTGAATTAGAGGAAGATGTCCGAATCAGAAATTATATTAAACATAGATTGCCGAACGCGGGTATTTCAAAAGTTGAAATTAGCCGTACAACTCGGACGGTAACGATTGCTATTTTTACTGCTCGTCCAGGTATTGTTATTGGTCGAGGAGGCGAAGAAGTACAACGACTTAAAAAAGAATTAAGCCAATTAACAGATAAAAAAGCTCAAGTAAATATTTCAGAAGTTAAGCGTCCAGAATTAGATGCAGCGCTTGTAGGTGCAAATATTGCACATCAGTTAAAGAAGAAAATTTCCTACCGTCGAGTGGTAAATAAAGCGATTCAGTCGACCATGAGAATGGGTGCAGATGGAATTCGGATTAATGTCGCCGGTCGTTTGGGTGGTGTTGAAATTGCTCGAAGTGAAAAATTTTCTGGTGGGAGTGTTCCATTACACACTTTACGTGCGGATATTGATTATGCCTTAACTGAAGCTAATACTGCGTATGGAATTATTGGAATTAAGGTTTGGATTAGTAACGGACAACACAGTAAGAAAAAGAACTAAAAAATATTATGTTAGAACCAAAGAAAACAAAATTTAGACGTCACCATCGTGGCAATAGAAGAGGGTTAGCCACAAAAGGCGCCCATGTAGCATTTGGCACATTCGGGCTAAAGGCTACTGAGTCTGGTTGGGTTACAGCTAGGCAAATTGAATCTTCGCGGATTGCTATATCGCGTGGTGTTCGTAAAGTTGGAAAAATGTGGATTCGTATTTTTCCGGATAAACCGATTACGGCAAAACCTGCAGAAACAAGAATGGGTAAAGGTAAGGGATCTCCAGAATATTGGGTATCTGTTGTTAAACCAGGTCGCATTCTATTTGAAGTTGACGGTGTGTCGAGAGAAGTTGCTGAAGAATTATTTAGGAATGCTGGACATAAACTACCAATCAAAACAAGAATGGTTGCTAGGAGAGAAATGTAATGAAAGCGAATCAATTAGGCGAATTAAGTGTGGTTGAATTAAATGCTAAATTAATTGACAATTTAGATTCACTGCAAAATTTGCGGTTTCAGAAAGCGCTTCAACAGTTGGAAGATGGAACGCAAATTCCTATCGTTAAAAAAGAAATTGCTCAAATTAAAACAATCCTTAGGGAATATGATCTTGGGATAAGAAAAAGTGAAGGAGACGCATAATCATGGCTGATGAGCGAAAAAGACAATCTCTCGTTGGAGAAGTGATTAGCACTAAAATGGATAAAACCGTTAATGTGCGGGTGACAAGAGAAATTGCCCATCCTATTTACAGTAAACGAGTAAAAAGATTTAATAAATACCTAGCGCACGTAGCTGGTGTGGTCCCGAAAGAAGGTGATATTGTTAAAATCACATCTATGAGACCTATGAGCAAGCGAAAACGTTGGCAGGTTAGCGAAATAATTCGCGAATCAGTGAAGGTTGGTTAATAGCAGTGATACAACAAGAGACAAGATTAAAAGTCGCCGATAATACGGGCGCAAAGGAAGTTCTTTGCTTTAAAGTATTGGGCGGTTCAAAAAGAAAGTATGCATCTATTGGTGATCAAATTGTAATTACAGTCAAAAAAGCTATTCCGGGTGGAATGGTTAAAAAAGGTGAAGTTCACCGTGCTGTCGTTGTGAGAACACGTAAAGAAATTGGCCGTAAAGATGGTAGCTTTATTCGATTTGATGAAAATGCCGCTGTGCTATTAGATGGAAATGGAGAACCGAGAGGTACTCGTATTTTCGGACCCGTAGCACGTGAATTGCGTGAAGGTGGTTTTATGAGAATTATTTCAATGGCACCGGAGGTTATTTAAGATGTTTGTTAAAAAAGGAATGACTGTAAAGGTGATAAGTGGAAACCATAAAGGAATGGAAGGTAAAATCCTTCATGTGTTCCCACAGAAGCAAAGAGTCCTTGTTGAAGGTGTGAACTTTATAAAAAAAGCTATGAGACCAACTCAAGAAAATCCGAGTGGTGGAATGGTTGAGAAAGAAGCGCCAATTCATGTATCGAATGTAATGGTTGTTCATGGTGGAACAGCTTCACGAATTGGGTATAAAAAATTAGATGACGGAAGTAAAATCCGTATTTCAAAAAAAACGAATGAAGAAATTGAAGCATAATCATGGCTGAAGAAAAAAAGAAATCTGTACCAAAGAAGAAATCACCTGCTAAAAAAGCAGCGCCAAAAAAGACTGCGGCTAAAAAAGCGGCACCAAAGGCTGCTGTAAAAAAAGCAACTGTTTATGTCCCCAAATTAAAAAGGGATTATAAGGAGTTGGTTGCACCTAGTCTAATGAAAAGATTTGACTATAAAAATGTGATGGAAGTCCCAAAGTTAGTGTCTGTCTCTCTGAATATGGGAATTGGGGATGCAAAAACTAATTCTAAGCATTTAGAAAGTGCTGTAAATGAGTTAACACTCATTTCGGGGCAAAAACCGGTTACGACAAAATCAAAAAAAGATATTTCTAACTTTAAGATTAGAAGGGGATATCCCGTCGGGTGTAAAGTGACTTTAAGGTCAACTAAAATGTTTGAATTCTTGGAACGCTTAATTGCGATAGCTTTACCAAGATCACGTGATTTCCGCGGTTTGTCATGGAAATCTTTTGATGGACGTGGGAACTATAATTTTGGTGTAAAAGAACAAATTATTTTCACTGAAATCGATTATGATAAAATACAAGAAATTAATGGTTTGAATGTAACTGTTACTACAACAGCAAAAACAAATGATGAAGCATACTGGTTGCTCAAAGAGTTTGGGTTCCCATTGCGAGAAAAACCAGTTAAAAAAGATATTGAAGAGGCTGCTTAATGGCTAAAAAATCTCAAATACATAAAGCAAAAAGAAATCCAAAATTTTCAACTCGGCAAAAAAACAGATGTTTTAAATGCGGGCGCCCTCATGGCTACCTTCGTCGATTTGGACTCTGCCGGATATGTTTTAGGGAAATGGCATTAAAAGGTGAAATCCCTGGCGTAACAAAAGCGAGTTGGTAAGGAGAATTATTTTATGACAATGACTGATCCAGTAGCGGATTATTTAACCCACATTCGAAATGGTTTATCTGCGCACAAGCGTTGGGTGGACATTCCGAGCTCACAATTAAAGAAACGTATTTCACTTGTTTTAAAGGAAGAGAAATACATTGATGATTTTTTCTTTATTTCGGATGGACCTAAAGAAAAAATTCGAATCTTTTTAAAATATGATTATCAAAATAATCCTGTGATTGAAAATATTAAAAGAATAAGTACGCCAGGTAATAGAGTATATGTAGGTGCTGACGATGTGCCGCGTGTATTAGATGGTTTAGGCGTATCCATATTATCAACATCGAAAGGTGTTCTCTCTAATAAAACTGCTGCTAAATTAAAAGTTGGCGGCGAATTAATTTGCGAGGTTTTTTAAAGTATGTCAAGAATTGGAAATAACCCTGTATCTATTCCTAAAGATGTAAAAGTGAATTATAAAGATTCGTTAGTTACAGCAACGGGGCCAAAGGGTTCGCAGTCTGTCAAAATTCATCCAGATATGGTAGTTAAAGTTCAAGAAACAGAAATTGTAATTGAACGACCATCTGATGACAAATTGTATCGCTCATTACATGGAACAACACGTCAAATAATTCATAACGCTGTTATGGGTGTTAATGAAGGTTTTTCAAAAGAGTTGGAAATCAGAGGCGTGGGATACCAGGCTTCGATGCAAGGAAAAAGATTATTACTTCAATTGGGATATTCTCATGATATCTTTTTTGATATTCCTGAAGGAATTACAGTAACAACTGATAGAACAGCTGTAAAAGTCGAAGGAATTGATAAGCAATTAGTCGGAGCTGTTTCTGCGAAGATAAGATCTTTTCGTAAACCTGAACCTTATAAGGGAAAAGGTGTTCGTTATAAAGATGAATTTGTCAGAACGAAGCAAGGTAAAACTGTAGGGGGTGCTTAATCATGAGTGCAAATAAAAAACAAGTAATGAGAAATAATCGTAGAAGGAATCGTAGTAAGAAAACTGCCTTCATGCACCCGACCAGATCTCGGCTTGTTGTCTTTAAGAGTAATAAAAATATTGAAGCGCAAATTGTCAATGATTTCGAAGGAAACACCATTGTTTCTGCATCTTCATATGAGAAAGAGTTTAAAAAACAAATTACAAAAACATCTACCAAAACAGATGTGAGCAAGTTAGTCGGTGAAAGCATCGCTAAAAAGGCATTAAAACAAAAAATAAAAAGTGTAGTATTCGATCGTAACGGTTATTCATATCATGGGCGTGTGAAAGCATTTGCTGATGCAGCGCGTGAAGCCGGTCTCGAATTTTAAGGGAGGTCCTTTTGGCCATTATTAATCCAGCAGAATTAGATTTATTAGAAGAAGCCGTTGTCAAAATTAATCGGACGGCGAAAGTAACATCGCGTGGTAAACGCTTTAGGTTTTCAGCTTTAGTTGTCGTCGGTGACGGTAAGGGACATATTGGTATTGGTCTTGGAAAAGCAAATGAAGTCATTTCAGCCATTTCCAAGGGAAAAGATGTTGCCAAACGAAATATCGTAAAAGTATCAATTGTAAATGGTACTGTTCCGCATAAGATTATTGGAAAGCATGGATCTAGTCGAATGATGCTCAAACCAGCGTCGCCTGGTACTGGAATCATCGCAGGAGCAGCAGTGCGATCTGTTATGGAACAAGTTGGAATACATAATATTCTAACGAAAAGACATGGTTCGAAAAATATAACCAATATGGTTCATGCTACTTTAGATGCATTGTTGAATTTAAAAGATGCAGTTTTTATTGCAAATAAACGTGGAATGACTATTGGAGAGGTGTTCAATTAAAATGGCTGCAAGCAAAAAGTTATTAATTACTCAAATTAAAAGTCAAATTGGGTATAAACCCAAAGCAAAGAAAACGTTGAAGGCATTAGGATTACGTAAGATGAATCAAACAGTTGAACAAAATGATAATCCACAAATACGTGGCATGATTCGTGTTATAGATTATTTGTTGAAAGTGGAAGAAGTATGAGAATTGAAGATTTAAGTCCCGTAAGCGGTTCTGTAAAGAACACAAAAAGACGTGGCCGCGGTGCCGGATCCGGTTTAGGAAAAACGGGTGGTAGAGGCCATAAAGGTGCAGGGCAAAGAAGTGGTAATAAAAAACGTGCTTGGTTTGAAGGTGGGCAAATATCGCTTGCTCGTCGTCTTCCAAAGCGGGGGTTTTCGAATCATTTGTTTAAGAAATCATTCCAAATTGTGAATGTAAAAGATTTAAGTACGCTTGATATGGAAACAATTGATGCGACTGTCATGTCTAAAAATGGACTTGTGAAGTCAGCATTAAAACCTATTAAAGTGTTAGGCTTTGGAGATGTTACGGGTAAAATGAATGTAACAGCCAGTGCATTTAGTGCAACGGCAAAAGAAAAAATTGAAAAAGCTGGTGGAACTGTAACGGAACAATAATGTTAGATAAACTCAAAACAATATTTACGATACCAGATTTAAAGCGCCGTATTTTATTTACGGTTGCTCTTTTAATCATAGTTAGAATGGGTGCTCATATACCTGTTCCTGGAGTGGATGGTGAAGCTTTAGCGAGAGCTTTTCAAAATATGCAAAATTCCTTATTTGGATTGTTTAACACCTTTGTTGGTGGAGCATTTCAGAAGGCGTCTTTATTCTCTTTGGGGATTATGCCATATATTTCTGCTTCTATTATTATTCAATTAATGGGGTCGGTGGTTCCTTATTTTCAACGTCTTCAAAAAGAAGGAGAAGCGGGAAGGAAAAAAATCACACAATTAACTCGGTATGGAACGGTGATGATATCTGTGATGCAATCCTATACTGTTGCATTATTTCTAGAGAAAGAATTGCAAGTGGTGATTGATCCGGGTTTTTTATTCCGATTTACAACAGTTGTTAGTATGGTTACAGGAACAATATTCCTCATGTGGCTTGGTGAAAGAATTACTGAGCGAGGCATTGGGAATGGTATTTCAATGATTATAATGATTGGAATTGTTTCAGCACTTCCAAATGTTATCGTTAGTGAAATTTCTCTTGTTCAAGAAGGTGTTCACAGTCTTCTCTCTGAAGTTATTTTATTAGGTGTCATGTTTGTCATCGTTTCCTTTGTAGTCTTATTAACGCAAGGTACGAGGCGAATCCCTGTCTCATATGCGAAGCGTGTTGTGGGCAGAAAAGTGTACGGCGGTCAAAACACTCATATTCCATTGAGAGTTAATACAGCTGGCGTCATGCCGATTATTTTTGCGCAAGCAATTATGTTCATTCCCAGCACAGTTTCCATGTTTTTTACCGATAGTGAATTTATGCAATCTGTCATGCGATGGTTCAGTTTTGAACATCCATTCTATTGGTTTGTGTTTGGTTTAATGATTGTTTTCTTTACTTATTTTTATACAGCGATGGCTTTTGATCCCGTACAAGTTTCTTCTAATATGAAGCAACAGGGTGGGTTTATTCCCGGTGTTCGACCCGGGAAAAAAACCGCTGAATATATTGATAATATTTTAACACGTGTGACGCTCCCAGGGTCTATTTCACTGGCATTTGTTGCAATATTCCCATACATCTTAATGCAAACGATGGATGTGGGTTATGATTTAGCTTCCTTTTTTGGAGGAACAAGTTTATTAATTATTGTTGGTGTTGCTTTGGATACATTACAACAAGTTGAAAGTCATTTAATGATGCGTCATTATGATGGATTTTTATCAAAAGGTAGAATTCGTGGACGGAGAAGAATGTAAAATGGTCCATACACGTTCAGACATAGAAATTGATTTGATTTCACAAAGTTGCCAAATTGTGGCAGATACTTTGGAAATGTTATCCGGACATATAAAACCGGGCACTTCTTTAAAAATGTTAGATCAATTAGCTGAAAAATATATTATCTCGCGTGGGGCAAGACCTGCATTTAAAGGTTATATGGGATTTCCAGCAACATTGTGTATCTCTGTAAATGATGTTGTCGTTCATGGTATTCCCACAAATAATACTTTGAAGGATGGCCAAATAGTCGGAATCGATTGTGGCGCTGAACTCAATGGATATTATGGCGATCACGCTAGAACATTTTCTGTTGGAAATATTGATCCCAAAAAAGAAAAATTAATGAGAGTGACTCGTGAGTCACTGGAAAAGGGAATAGCGCAAGCTATACCGGGTAATTATGTTGGTGATATTGGCAACGCTGTTCAGGAACATGCTGAAAGTAATGGTTATTCTGTAGTGAGAGAATTGGTTGGTCATGGTATAGGTACAGAATTACATGAAGAACCTCAAATTCCAAACTATGGACAACCTAAACAAGGTTATCAATTAAAAGAAGGAATGGTTATCGCCATCGAGCCTATGATTAATATGGGTGAAAAAGAAATATTTACCGGGAATGATGGATGGACTATCTTTACAAAGGATGGTCAGGATTCAGCCCATTTTGAACATACAATTGCTATAACAAATAACGGACCGGTCATTTTAAGTCAACTGACTTCTAATAATGCTTAGTCCAATACATAATAAAAAAGGCATAGAAAAAATATGAAAGTTCGCCCATCAGTAAAAAAAATGTGTGCGAAATGCAAAATTAT
Source organism: Fidelibacterota bacterium (assembly GCA_016784605.1). Lineage (GTDB taxonomy): Bacteria > Fidelibacterota > Marinisomatia > Marinisomatales > UBA1611 > JABHGY01. Next base: position 11,226 of record JADHUI010000034.1, read on the forward strand.
CAAGCGTAAAGGTAAAGTCTTGGTCATTTGCGAGAACCCAAAGCACAAACAAAGACAAGGTTAGGAGATTCGAGTGGCGCGTATTGTCGGTGTAGATATACCTCGGAATAAAAAAGTAGCTTATGCTTTAAGATACATTCATGGTATAGGCTTAAATACAGCAAATAATATTTGCGCGGAAGCAAAAGTCGATCCGGACATGCGTGTCCTGGATATGACGGAAGAACATACAATCGCATTGCGAGATGCTATTAGTTCTTTAGGCGTAAGCGTAGAAGGTGAGTTGCGGTCACAAACTGCAATGAACATAAAAAGATTAAAAGATATTGGTTCATATAAAGGGCTTCGACATCGTCGCGGACTTCCTGTAAATGGCCAACGCACAAAAACTAATTCACGTACGAGAAAAGGTAAAAAGCGTACTATTGGATTAGGTAAAAAATAATAAGGAATCATTTTGGCTGAAAATAAATCCAGAAAAAAGAAGAAAAGAGTTACCGATCCCAATGGGATTGCTCACATCAAATCTTCTTTTAATAATACTCATGTTACATTGACAGATAAATATGGAAATGTACTTATTTGGGAAAAAGCAGGTACATCCGGATTCAAAGGATCTCGGAAAAGTACAGCATATGCTGCGACTAAAGCAGCAGAAAAAGCTGCAGAACAAGCGCTATCAATGGGATTAACAAATCTAGAAGTTCGGGTTAAAGGCCCGGGTTCTGGACGTGAATCTGCTATTAGAGCGTTAGCTGTTGCAGGTTTACAAATTACTTCAATTAGAGACGTAACACCATTACCGCATAATGGTTGTCGTCCTCCGAAACGCCGACGTGTGTAACTGGGAGACTATGATAAATGGCTAAAACAAAAACAGCTAAAGGTAAATTGGTTAGAAAATTTGGTGAAAATATTTTTGGTAATCCAAAATTTGACAAACTTCTTAATCGGAAACCTTATTTACCGGGACAACACGGGCAAGCTAGACGACGTAAATTGTCCAATTATGGTATTCAGTTAGCTGAAAAACAAAAAATTAAATTCATGTATGGGTTGTTGGAAAAACAATTCAGAAATCTTTTTGCTAAAGCAGATAATATGGAGGGTGAAACGGGTACAAATATGATGCAACTACTTGAACGTCGTTTAGACAATGTTGTGTATCGTATTGGGTTTGCGCCTTCTAGACCTTCTGCGAGACAATTAGTCAGTCATGCACATTTTCTTGTCAATGGAAAGAAAGTAAATATTCCTTCTTTTCTTGTGAGACCTGGTGACGTGATTGAAGTCCGTGCAAAAAGTAAAAAAATGGACATTATCCTTGAAGCGATGCGTCGTATAAAAGGGGATGTTACCCTCGGATGGCTTGATCTAGACAAAGCTAAAATGAGAGGTACCTTTAATGCTGTCCCAGATAGGGATGAAATGAATTTGACTGTGAATGAGCAGTTAGTTGTAGAATTATATTCAAAATAAGATTAAATCAGGAGCTGAACTTTAGATGGCACAAGAAAATCAAATAAAAATTGCGTTCGATAAGAAAACATTAACCGACACTTACGGAAAATTCACAATGCAACCACTTGAACGTGGCTATGGCACTACCCTTGGTAATGCGATGCGACGCGTTATAATGACCAGTATTCCTGGTGCAGCAATTACGCATGTTAAAATCGAGGGTGTTCAGCATGAATTCTCAACGATTGATGGTGTGCAAGAAGATGCTGCGGACATAATCATGAACCTAAAAGGAATCAAATTCAAGCTTATGGATAATAATCCAGATAAAGTTAATTTGACCATTAAAGGGAAAAAAATGTTCACAGCTAAAAACGTACAAGACGCCAGTGACCAATATGAAATTTTAAATCCAGATCATTACATCACAGAAGTAAAATCAAATGGTTTATTGGAAATGGAACTTCGAATTGGAATTGGGAAAGGATATGTTCCTGCTGAAGATAATGTCCTCCCAAATACCACAATTGGCACAAATGCTATTGATAGTATTTTTAATCCTGTAAGTAAAGTTTCCTTTGATGTGAAGCCTGTACCAGGTGCAAAAGAACCTATTGAGATTTTAACAATGGAAATTGAAACCAATGGGGCTATTACTCCTGAAGATGCGGCCAGTTATTCTGCTCAATATTTAAGAGAACATTTGAGTCATATCGAAGCCATTAGTCAACCAGAAGTATTAGAATTGACACAAGGTGTTTCTGAAGAAACCATGGCATTAAGAAAAGTATTGAACCAAACAATTGATGAGATGGAATTATCTGTCAGAAGTTATAATTGTCTTCAAGCAGCCGGCATTAAATACATTCATGAATTGGTAAGCAAAGAAGAAAGTCAAATGTTGAAATACAAAAATTTCGGACGGAAATCTTTAACTGAATTAGTTGAAAAACTTGATTCAATGGGTCTCCATTTTGGAATGGATGTTGATAGCATTATGGTGGAAGAAGGCTAAACATGAGACATCGCGTATCAGGCCGAAAACTTGGACGGGGTCCAGCTCATAGAAGAGCGACACTTTCTAATATGGCTTCCAATTTGATTTTACATAAAAAAATCAAAACAACGGATGCTAAGGCAAAAGAACTTCGAAGATTTATTGAACCACTTGTTACATTTGCAAAACGGGGTGATGTCCATGCAAGACGACAAGTGCTTAGAAAAATTCCACGAAAAAATATTGTCAATATTCTTTTTGATCAAATTGCATCAAATTATTCAGAACGAGAAGGCGGATATACTCGAATTATTAAACTCGGTTTTAGAGATAATGATCGTGCATCCGTTTCACAAATTGAATTTGTTGACCTCGTAAATGAAGATGGGACACAAGAAGCTGATACTGAAAAATAATTTGGTCATTTGAATATGAATAAACAAATATTCGAATTTGTATTTAGAAGGGTAGCATGGAATGTTACCCTTCTTTTTTTTATACCAAACTTACTTTTTGGTGAAGCATCATTTGATAATCGCGTTTTGTGGGTTGTCCGAGATGCTATGGCATCTTCAGAATCAATTGATAATTTAATCCAATTCGCAGATGAAAATAAATTTAATCATTTGTTAGTACAAGTTCGTGGACGCGGTGATGCCCTTTATGACTCAAATATTGTTCCACGATCCGTACGCTTAAAAGATGACGGTTTTGACCCATTGGACTATATCATTACAAAGGCAAAACCTTTAAATATAAAAATTCATGCTTGGCTGAATATGTATTATTTATGGTCCGCTTCATCCATGCCCAATCAGCAGGATCATTTATTATATACAAATCCAGAATGGTTAGATAATCATTCGCCCAAAAATGTCAATATTCCCCAATCTTTGATTGAAATAAAGAATAAGACTTTTAATGATGAAGGATTATTCCTCGCTCCAACTCATCCTGAAGTATCCAGGCATTTGATTGAAGTTGTGGAAGAAGTTGTGCAAAACTATGATGTTGATGGGATTCATTTAGATTATGTTCGATATTACAATGAACATTATGGTCTGAATCCGGTGGGACTTTCCTTTTATAAGAAATACCGTGGAGAATCTGAACTACCCTTTCTTTCAACGCAAATTATTCAAGATCCTATTTGGGGTTCATTCCGGCGAAAATCGGTTACAAAATTAGTAAAAGGAATATCCAATGTTATAAAGGCTAATCGCAATGATTGTATTTTATCTGCTGCTGTGAAACCAAATCTGTATTCGGCAAGAAATGATTATGGACAAGAATGGGATGTATGGTTGTTGGCCGGTTATTTAGATTGGGTCATTCCGATGAATTATTTACCCGAGCTAGATATATTTTCAACGAATATCAATGTGATTGATGATAATCTTCCGCAAAAACATCGTTCTAAAATTATAATGGGACTAGCCACCTATAATCAAGATACCCAACAAGTGGCGGAAAAAATTCAATTCACAAAAGAGAGTGGATTTAATGGTATATGTTTATTCTCTTATAATGTATTTAGAGATACTACTGGGTATTTCAATCGGATAAAAAATCACATCGTCCCATAATCACTATTGAAAGGCAATGCAATTATGTCTCATAAATCGATTCATGCTCCAACGGGTACGCAATTAACATGTAAAAACTGGCAAATTGAAGCTGCCTTTCGCATGATTCAAAATAATTTGGATTCTGATGTTGCAGAAAATCCCGATGAATTAATTGTATATGGTGGCAAGGGAAAAGCGGCTCGTAATTGGGAATGTTACCATGCTATCCTGGATACACTTAAACGATTAAACCCGGACGAAACATTATTAATTCAATCAGGGAAACCTGTGGGAGTCATTCAAACGCATGAATGGAGTCCGAGAGTTTTATTGGCTAACTCGAATTTGGTACCAAATTGGGCAAATTGGGACCATTTCAACGATCTTGAAAAACGCGGACTTATGATGTATGGCCAAATGACAGCTGGGAGTTGGATTTATATTGGTACACAGGGCATTCTCCAAGGAACGTATGAAACATTTATTGCCGCCGCAAAAACACATTTTAATCAGGAAGATTTGTCTGGGAAATTGGTTTTAACCGCGGGCTTAGGTGGAATGGGTGGCGCACAACCATTGTCCGTAAAAATGGCGGGAGGCGTGTCCATTAATGTAGAAGTGGATCCTCATCGTATTCAGCGACGATTAGAAACGAACTATTTAGATAAAACAACCAAATCTATTAATGAAGCTATTCAATGGGCACAAACAGCTGTTATGAACAAAGATGCACTCAGTATTGGCTTATTGGGTAATGCAGCCGATATTATACCTTTATTCGCGGAAAAAGGGTTTATTCCCGACATGGTAACAGACCAAACTTCCGCCCATGATGAATTGGATGGATATGTGCCTAATCAAATGACATTGGATGAAGCATTAGCTTTAAGGCGTTCCGATTCGAAAAAGTATGTTCAGGAAAGTATTCGCGCCATGGGAGAACACGTTAAAGGAATTCTCGATCTCAAAGAAAAGGGAGCGATTGCATTTGATTATGGAAATAATTTACGCGCCCAAGCTGAAAAAGCCGGTGTGAAAAATGCTTACGATTATCCTGGATTTGTACCCGCATATATTCGTCCTTTATTTTGTGAAGGAAAAGGTCCCTTTCGGTGGGTTGCATTATCGGGAAATCCGGAAGATATTTATAGAACAGATCGATTGGTTTTAGACTTATTTCCAAAGGATAAACCATTACATAATTGGATAAATATGGCTCAAGAAATGGTCCAATTTCAGGGACTCCCATCTCGAATTTGTTGGTTAGGTTATGGCGACAGAGCCAAATTAGGTGTTGCCATTAATCAATTGGTTGCTACGGGTGAAATTTCTGCTCCAATTGTGATTGGACGAGATCATTTAGACACGGGTTCGGTTGCTTCACCTTATCGTGAAACAGAATCGATGAAAGATGGAACTGATGCTGTGGCCGATTGGCCTTTACTCAATGCTTTAATGAACACGGCCAGTGGCGCATCGTGGGTTTCGATTCATCACGGAGGCGGTGTTGGAATGGGATATGCCATTCATGCCGGACAAGTGATTGTCGCGGATGGAACACCTGAAATGGAACTTCGCCTTAAACGAGTATTAACAAATGATCCCGGTTCTGGCGTGATTCGCCATGCGGATGCAGGGTATGAAAATGCAATTCAAAATGCAAATGATTGGGGGATAGATATTCCCATGAATCCCAAATAATAATGACAACTCTATTAACTCATATTGGTAAAATAATTACATGGCATTCAGACCGCCAAAGTATGATTATTGATACAGAATCTGATATTATGATTGAAGATGGACGCATTATAAAAATAGGTCCAGATTTGGGCGAGGCAGATTACATCATTGATTGTCATGGTAAAATGGTATCTCCAGGATTTGTTGATTCCCACACGCATCCTGTTTTTATGCATGGTCGTGAAGAAGAATTTCAAATGCGCCTTCAGGGAGCCACTTATGAAGAAATTGCCCTTGCGGGAGGTGGAATTGTATCCAGTATTAAGGGTGTCCGTGAAGCCACGGAAGACGAATTGATACATAAAGTGCGAGATAGAATGGATACATTTTTATCTTTAGGCACAACAACTATTGAAGCAAAAAGTGGTTATGGATTGGATGTGGAGTCCGAATTAAAGTCATTATCTGTCTTAGATAAAGTGAATCAACACCATGAAATTGATATTCATTCCACATTTATGGGTGCACATGCATTTCCGCCAGAATTTGCAAAAAACAAAGATGGATATATCGAATACATTTGCCAAAACATGTTACCGAAAATAGCAAAGCAGGGGATAGCAGAATATTGCGATGTTTTCTGTGAAAAAGGCTATTTCTCTGTGGAACAATCCAGAAAAATATTAGTAACAGCCAAGCAATATGGATTAAAAATTCGCCTTCATGCGGATGAATTTGTGGATTCAGGCGCTGCAGAATTAGCTGGAGAATTGAATGCCTGTTCAGCGGACCATTTAATGGCGATTAGTGATAATGGCATTCAATCGCTCAAAGAAAATCATGTTGTCGCTACCTTATTACCAGGAACAACATTCTTTTTAGGGAAATCGACTTATGCTCCGTATAAAAAATTGAAATTGGCTGGTGTAAATATTGCACTTGCGACAGATTTTAATCCTGGAAGTTGTTATATACAATCCATGCCCTTTATGCTTGCATTGGCATGTATTTATTTGAAAATGGACATATTGGATGCCTTCAAGGCGAGTACAATTATGGGTGCAAAAGCATTGGGGTTAGAAAAAACAGTTGGTTCTATCGAAGAAGGAAAAAAAGCTGATATAGTTGTATGGAATGTGGAAGACCCGGTTGAAATACCGTATAATGTTAATCAAAGTTTGATTCGAAGTGTTATAAAAAACGGAAAAAAATTAAAATAGCAAAAGGAGCAATTGATCCATCGAAAGGTGCAATGTAAATTTCGCAGCTTTTTTCGACAAATTATTATTGGCGTCGTACCCAAGCGGTCTAAGGGGCCGGTTTGCAAAACCGTTATTCGCCGGTTCGAATCCGGCCGACGCCTCGAAAGATTTTAAATGCCCGGGTGGTGGAATTGGTAGACACTATGGACTTAAAATCCATTGCCAGTAATGGCGTGCCGGTTCGAGTCCGGCCCCGGGTACTATTAAACCCCGCTAATGCGGGGTTTTTTATTTTTGGTAGAACCGGCGTGCCGGTTCCCTGTCCGCCGGAGCGACGGCGCATGCGGGGAGTCTGGCTCTGGATACTCGACGAGAAACCCCCATCCAATACTATAAAAAAATAGTGTGTATATTCACTGCTGGATTTAGTGAAGAATAAACACAATTTCCAATGGATGGTATTATGAAAAAAAGTATTCCATATTTTTATTTAATTATAATTTTATTTCTGCCTTTATTTGCAGGTACCGGTAATGTCAATCCAAAAAGCCATATTTCTCGCCATTCCCATGCCGTATTAGGAAGAAATTCAGATAGTAATACTAATGGCGGTTTAACAGTCGACTATCAGTATGATGGGTTTACGCTTGCGAATGGTGCGGATGAAATTATTTTAATTGATCCATACGGGAACACGATTGATAGTGTAGCCTATGATGGTGGAACGGCCTTTCCCGACCCGAATGGACGATTGGTTAATACGCTTGTCAAGTCCCAAGAAACTGCAGGATACAAGGCAGTTAAGTGGGCTGGTGATGATTCTAATGGATATCCTGTCTCAGCAGGACTTTATCTGTATGAGATTAGTGCTGGAGACTTTAGACAGGTTAAGAAAATGGTATTATTGAAGTAAAAAAGGAAATCAAAATGAAAAAAAGTAAAGATAATATCGAACAAAAGTCTGTATTTCCTTTAACGTGCAAAGATTGTCATTATCTATCTATTAAAAAAAGTTATTCGGCTTCCCTGTAAATAATTACTTTATATGTAAATATTATAATAAAAGCAGAAAGTTTTCTGATCTTTGTATTGCTCTAACAGATTATCCATCCTACGATCTCTCAAAATGTCCTAACTGCAAAACTAAAATTAACAATGATGGCGCAACATTTTGTAAAAATTGCGGTTTTCAATTAAAGCAAAAAGAAATAAGACACTATTGTAAATATTGTAATTCAGATTTTGATACTTCCTATATATTTTGCGATAAGGATGGAAATAAATTAATTGTAGTAGCGATTGAAAAAGATAGTAAAAATAATGCATCTGACTTACCAATGAATTGGTACAATTTACTAACTGGACCTAGTATAAAAAAGTGTACATGTAGTTAAGCAACTTTTTAACTTGAATAAGTTGAAAGGAAGCAAAATGGATAATAGACGAATAAGAAAGACATATGATAGAGATTTCAAGGTGTCAGCCATGCGATTGATA
>JADHUI010000035.1 GCA_016784605.1 Fidelibacterota bacterium
CCTGTTGCTTCTTTTGTTTTGACGGTTGATTTTATCAAAATAGCATCGGACACAATTTCAAAGTCAATATCCACAAATGACAAGTTCAATTGATGACACATGGGAATCATTTCTGCTGTTTTTTTCGCAGATTGAATCCCAGCAATTTTGGCTGTTGTGAGCACATTCCCTTTTGGAAGTGCATCTTCCTGAATCGTTAAAATCGTCTCGGGAAGCATCGATATTTGCCCTTCAGCCTTTGCCATTCTTACGGTTGCCAATTTATCTGTTACATCAACCATTTTAACATTTCCTGATTGATCTAAATGTGTAAAATCATTCATATTATCCTCCTATTTGAGTCATGGATTCTCTATTATCATTACCTTGGTTTTGAGCTTCCCAACCATCTATATATTTTTTCTTCATGGTATTTCGAATCATATCTTCAATTTCAGTATTATTTTTTCCGTCACGCATAGCATCACGGAGGTTGGTTTCATTTTGGCTATAAAGACAATTTAATAATTTCCCATCTGCTGTAATCCGAAGTCGATTACACTCGCCACACAAACTCCGCGAATAGGCCGGAATCACAGCCACTTTACCCTTATAATCATTCACTCGAAAAATATGATGTTCTGTCCTAGAACCATCAATAGGATTCAATTCATCTACTTGATTCTTTATGTCTGCAATAATATGATCAGCCCCATAAAATTTCCCCGTCTTCCAAATCTGATGCGAATCGAATGGCATGAGCTCAATAAAGCGAACTGTTATATCGTTCTCTTTTGTTAGACCTATAAAATCAATGAATTCATTATCATTAAAATCACGCATGGCAACTACATTTAATTTGATAGATTGAATTGAAGACCCCATGGCTTTTTTAAGTCCGCTCAAAACCATATCCAAACCGTCGCGACGTGTGATTTTTTTGAATTTTTCTGAGTTCAGTGTATCAAGACTAATATTAACTCCCAACAAACCGGACTTAATCAATTCATCGATTCGTTTTTCGAGAAGAAGACCATTCGTGGTTAAATGCACAGAATCGATGTGTTTATAATTATTTGCAAATTGAATTAGTTCAGATAAATCTTTTCGTAATAAAGGTTCACCACCTGTAAAGCGTATTTTTGACACACCCATCTGGGCAGTTAATTCAATGAGTCGGAGGATTTCTTGGTTGGAAAGGAGCTTGTCTTCACTGCGAAAATCAATCCCTTCTTCAGGCATACAATACATACAACGAAGATTACATTGCTCGTTGAGTGCAATACGGAGATAATTGAATGTGCGACCGAACAGGTCTTTGATGGGAGTGTGCGCCAGCAATGTTGACGCACCTCTTAATGAGTTGTATTTCTTTTGTTTTGTTTCCATTCTCTTTCCAATCACGGGAGCTGATGATTTCATTTCTAAAATCACCGTACCGGCTTTAAACCATATTTCATTTAACGAAACGTAGGCTTTTCAGCTCTGAGATGGGTTTAAAATAATGTTATACTATTCTTAGACCAAATCCTTTAATAAACCATTATTGAATGCATATTTAATTATTTATAGCGTGCTTTAAACTCGTCCGATGCCTTCTTTCGGCGTGCTTTTTCCGCTGGATCCATTTTACCTAAGAACCATTGATGGTTCTCAGTGTTCAATATTTCGGTTAATAATTTTTGGAGTTTCTTGGCAGCTTTTTTATCTTTTCTATCGTCAGACTTTAATCCATGAGCAATTATTTCTTCAATTTCAGGGATAAATTTAGAATAGAAATGTTTTCCTAAATCATACGTTCCGTGCCAATGAGTATAATCTGGAGCCATCATAGATGCACCATGGCGTGCCCGACGACCTTCATGGTGCCATAGTTCAAACCATGTAAAATCTATGGGGTCGGAAAATTTAATATGGTTGCCATCACTATCTTTTCGCAACAAAGGTAAAGCTGCATTATATAATTGTTCACCTGGTGTTGCAAATTTTTGATCATACAGGTCAATTAATCCTTCATATTGTATGAAAAAATTATCCGTAAAGTTATCATTATGACAACCAGCGCATACATCTTCCATGTTTTCACGACGAGTATCTGCATGAATTGATGCTGATGCCAATCCCCACTTTGCATCAGTTTCGTGAGATAATTTTGAATGGATCGGACGGTTATTCCATTTAATTCTTAAGCCAATATTATGTGATATATCTTGATTTGGTGTAGCAGACATGTGGCATGTTGCACAGGTAGGAGCTGCGGTATAATCTTCACCTACAACCCATTTGGATGATTCCAAATTCATTTTATCTACATTTGCGTAAAAATTGATACCATGTTTTGATTCATCATAAATTTCTTTTTGTGGATGATCAGGGCCTAAATGGCATTTTCCACAATTTTCTGGACGTCTGGCTTGGGCAATAGAGAATTCATGTCTTTGGTGACATGCTGAACAGGAACCGGCAGATCCATCGGGATTAATACGCCCAATACCGGAATTTGGCCAAGTAGCGGGATCAAGTGTTCCATCTTCTAAAACTTTTACTTGAGAACCATGACATTGCCAACATCCATTAACAGCTGCCGCAGAATTCCCGTGTGGAAAACCGGGAGTTATAAAACCACGATTCCCTTCAACTACTTCTGCTAATACGTTATCCAGCGAACCCATAATTTGTCCAGCCTTTGAGTGATGAGAATTAACAAATTCATCTACTTCTTTTTCATGACAGCGAGCACAATCATTTGGACTAACAATAATTGAAATTAAATAATCATTATGCTCGAATGCATCTGCATCGCCTTCTTCAGCTTTATGGCATTCATAACAACCGACATTTGCGCCATAATGTTTACTATTTCCCCATTGCTGGTATAAGCTCACATCGTCAGATTTATGGCATTCCAAACATTCAATTGATTCTTCAGATAATTCATTCGGAAGAATTTCTTTCGCCAGACCAAAAGAAGTCACTAAAGAAATTCCAATTATAAAGTTGAGAGTAATTTTAATATTTTTCATTGTTTAATCCTTTTATTCGGAGTTTTTTATCCAATTTGGTTTAGAAATTTACAATAGTCATTAAATAAGCGAAACTACCATTCGCCCCATTTTCTAATTTCAGTTTCCCAGGCATAAAGATGGAATACCCAGCAACAATTTTTACATTGTCAGCATATTTTTTAACAAGGGTAATATCTAATTCATTTCCAAATGAGTCAGAACTTTGATCAGCGTTAAACATATGATAGGCAACATTTACCACATGACCCGCCACTTTAAGACCGGACATTTTTACATGAATGTCTTGGAGCCCTAATCCGCCTGTATGAACAGGAAGATTTAAAAAATAGTCCATATATCCATAATATTTATGATTCGTGGCATATAATGTGTTGAACGATTCATTTACATCTGTTGTGGTTGTATCATCTCCAGATACAAAATCGATTCCACCTGATATTGTTATACCTGATAGTTTATAACCTACATTTAAACCATACATCATTCCGCCGTAATTCACTTCATCGGACTCTGATCCATTTTGCATGGCAAATTCTAATTCATAATTCAGTCCAGAAAAGGTGCCTTTACCATATCCGCCGAATGTCATTCGTTCATTATCTTGTATGGCAAAAGCTTGCGTAGCATGCCCATCCATAATATTCAATTTTGCATAAGCACCACGTACGTTAAAATCACCTTCATCATCAATTGCGCTTACTTCAATTTGTTTGAAATTGAAAAAATCGATATCTGCAAAAGAATTGGCATAATTAAAAATAACGCCATCAAAACTTCGCCCAATATTATGCCAGCCAACAGCACCTAAGAGCCGCTGTGGTCCGTAGGCAGCTTCAAACCGTCCGACTTTTGCATTAAGTCCTAACCCAAATAAATTACTGATTTTAAAATAAGCTTGATGAACATCCAGTGCGTCTGCAGTTCCATCTTTCAGTGTATTTGTTTCCGTTCCAAAAATTCTGGAATCTTGGAGTTGCACAAATGTGCTTACATCGCCTTCATCATAAGCAACAGCAAAACGCGTTCGCAAATAATTATTGTTATTAAATCCGGTTGAGTCGCTAAAATCTTTATCAACCATTTCGTATCGTTGGCGAATTTGCCCTGAAAACTTTAATGGACTGGTTTCAGCAAAAACTATTCCGGTTAATCCAACTAATATAATGATATTTTTTATTTTCATGATTATCTCCTTAAGATATTCAGACCTGTTTATCCGTTGTTTAATTTACTCAATACAGAAAATGTGTATCAAGGTATTTTAATTAATTTTTCCTCAACCTGATTAGGTATGAAGATGTAAACTTTCACTTAAATATGGGTCATTTTGAGGGATTGGGTTCTTCCTATTGAAAGCTTTTATAAAAACCCATACCATTGCAGATAAAGACCCAACAAAGATAATTATTTCGATAATCCCAAATACGGGTGTTTCAAAATTGGAAGGAAAAATCATCATATATAAATCTACCCAGCGTCCCACTAGAACTAAAGATGCTACAATTAATAAACTTTTTTCATTTCGTTTTGTTTTTCTAAATAATAATATGCTGAATGGGACAAACCAGTTTAGCAATATATTTACCACCGTTAAGGACCCAAAAACTCCTACATGACGTTTAATATAATAAACTGTTTCTTCTGGTATATTTGCATACCAAATTAACATATGTTGTGAAAACCAGATATAGACCCAGAAGGTTGTAAACCCAAAAAGATATCGAGCGAGTTCATATAAATGATCAATTTTAACGGTTTCTTTAAAAAGGCCATTACGTCTAAGTAGGATAAGGACAATCATTATAAAGGCTAATCCACTTGTAAACATGCCCGAAAAATTATATAAACCAAAAATTGTGCTATACCAATGAGGCTCCAATGACATAATCCAATCAAAGCTGGAAAAAACGAACATGATTCCCCCAATATAAAGCCAAAAGGCAGACAAACCTGTTGGTGATGATGTTTGTGCAGGATTTTCACCTAAATCCATCGCTTGGGATTTTGTAATGATTTTTCCCCCAACCCAAATCCAAAAAACAAAATAGATAGCCATTCGAAACATGAATCCCGTTGGATTCAACCATGCAGATTTCCCTGAGAGAATTGGGTCTTCCGCAACCACATCGGCATGAGACCATTCATAAATATCGTGCATCCCAAAATACAATAATGCCATGACACCAAACCCTATTGGTAGAACCGAATACATTGCTTCCGGTACGCGCCGAATGGCTACATCCCAACCAGCATTAGATACATAATGAATCGCGACCATCATTATTCCACAAAAACCAATTCCCGTTAGAAAGTATCCTGACAATAAAACGTTCGACCATGTACGGGTAGGATCCAAATACAATCCTAAAAAAAATGCTAAAACTCCAAGAACCATCATGGATTGCATCCATAATTTTTGGGTGTTTGATATGGATATTTTATTTATTACCATTTTAATTCCCCATAGTCCTTAAATATTGAATTACTTTCCATCTGTCTTCTCTTTGCACTTGCGAGCGATAGGATGCCATATTCCCTTTACCGTTAGAAATAATAAAATATATTTGTCCATCTTTCATATTCTTAACATTATCTGAAAGTAAAGATGGCGGAGACGGAACACCCCGTTTCGTAACGGGTCCGTCACCTAATCCTGTCATGCCATGACATACTTGACAATGGGTGCGATAAATCCATTCACCGCGAGCGAGATTTTTATCTGTTATCTCTAAAGGATTTAATAAAACTTTTCTTGCAATATCTTCTGTCAATTCACCTTCAGAATATTCCGGTAAAAAACCTCGTGCAATCGTACCCTTCACAGGCATTTTTAATGTTTTTCCATCAGCATAATTCGGGTTATACGCATATGCATCAAAAGCGACAGAATGAACCATTTCAGGAACAAATTCTACATTTAAATCACGAGGATTATTATACAGACATTTTTGTAAGCCCATTAATAAAACTATGACAATTCCCAGTTTAATGATTGATTTCATATCCATTATTCTGATTCCAATTTTTCGTGCCATTCAACTGCATGGTGAGACATAGAAATGGCTTCAGCTTTTTTGCTTTTAAAGCTACTTAGCTCTTCTGTTAATACGACAACAAAACGGTCGTCCGTTACATCTGGAGCAAATGATATGGGTTGTCTTCCAGGTAATACACCTGTTCGCCATAATAGTGTAAACACCGTTCCCAATCCTGCAAATAAAACCGTTGTTTCAAAGGCTATGGGTAGAAACCCTGGCATAGAGTTCCATGGTTTTCCTCCAATATTAATTGGCCAATTCACTGCGGAAATCCAATATTGCCCATACAATCCAATCGTGAGGCCAATCAGAGCAAACCCAAAACATATTTTTCCAAGGCGAGATGGTTTTAGTCCCATTGCTTTATCCAAGCCATGAACGGCATATGGGGTAAAAGCATCTAGTATATTAAACCCATTATCACGAAAATCTTGTGTGGCGTCAACCAAATCATATTCATTGTCAAATGAAACGACAAAATATTTCTTCATTTTTTACCTCCGCTTCTTCCTTTAAACTGGAGAACACTTTTTACTTCACCAATTGAGATAATGGGCATATATCGAATGAAAAGCATAAAGAGGGTGAAAAATAATCCAAAACTACCAATCAGTGTGGCAATTTCAACATAGGATGGTTTATACATTGCCCACGAAGATGGGAGAAAGTCTCGATGAAGTGATGTAACAATAATAACAAATCGCTCAAACCACATACCAATATTGATAAAGATTGTTAATATGAAAACCATGAGCATATTCGTTCTAATTTTCTTAAACCAAAAGAACTGAGGTGTAATCAAATTACAGCCAACCATAATCCAATATGCCCAAGCAAAAGGTCCCATGGCGCGATTTAGAAATACAAATTGCTCATAGCCATTACCAGAATACCAAGCCATGAAAAATTCAGTCGCATAGGATAAAGTAACAATACCCCCTGTGAGAATAATCACTTTTGTCATATTCTCAATATGTTTGACCGTGATGTAGTCTTCCAGTCGAAGTGTTTTACGCGCAATTAAGAGCAGTGTTAATACCATTGCAAATCCTGAAAAAACAGCTCCTGCAACAAAATAGGGTGGGAATGTTGTCGTATGCCAGCCTGGTATAGCTGATGTTGCAAAATCAAAACTCACAATTGTATGCACAGAAACAACTAACGGAGCTGCTAATCCCGCTAATAACCCATAAACAGTTTCATATCGATGCCATGTTTTAAAAGAGCCAGACCATCCAAAACTTAAAAACCCAAAAATGGCTTTTTTAACTCTTGTTTTTGCACGATCTCTAACGGTGGCTAAATCTGGAATCATACCAATATACCAAAAAACGGCTGAAATAATCAGATATGTACTAATTGCAAATACATCCCAGGCTAATGGAGAACGGAAATTAATCCACAGAGGACCCCGAGTGTTCGGATATGGGAACATCCAATATGCCATCCAAGGTCGTCCCATATGAATAATGGGAAACATTCCAGCACACATAACGGCAAAAATTGTCATTGCTTCTGCAGACCGATTTATGGATGTACGCCATTTCTGCCTAAATAAAAATAAAATAGCCGAAATCAATGTACCAGCATGACCAATGCCAACCCAAAAAACAAAATTGGTAATATCAAATGCCCAACCAACTGTTTTATTGAGCCCCCAAGTACCAATACCCGTCATGATTTGATATGAAACAGCTACAATCCCAAGTGTTAATGCACTTAAGGCTAGTAAAAAACCAATCCACCATAAACGAGTAGGTTTCTTATCCATGATTCCAAGAACATCATTCGTAATTGTTTTTAAATTTTTATTTCCATGAACCAGGGGTTCTCGAATTGATTCAACATGATTAGCCATGATGATTCCCCCCCTTTTCTTCTTCGCGATTTCTTACCATAGTCAAATATCCAACTGTTGGTCTAGCATTTAATTCTTCCAAAACATGATAATGACGTGGGTCTTCCACTAATTTTGAAATATCACTTTCCGGATCATTCAAATCACCAAAAGTAATTGCATCTGCGGGGCAGGATTGCTGACACGCTAATTTAATATCGCCATCTGCTAATGGAAGTCCCTTCGCTTTTGCTTCAATTTTCGCTTCTTGAATTCGCTGAATACACATGGAACATTTTTCCATAACACCTCGGCTCCGCACCGTTACATCCGGATTCAAAACCATGTTTTCCAATTCATCATTGTGGGCGTAATCAAACCAATTAAATCGGCGAACTTTGTAAGGACAATTATTGGCACAAAATCGCGTTCCAACACATCGATTATAAACTTGTTGATTCAATCCTTCAGAGCTGTGTACTGTCGCTAAAACAGGACAGACTGGCTCACAGGGAGAATTATCACAATGTTGACACATCATAGGCTGAAACGCCACATCAATATCATCCCCTTCACCTGAATAATATCGATCAATCCGCATCCAAGCCATATCTCGACGACGATAAACTTCATCCTTTCCAACCACGGGGACATTATTTTCCACCTGACAACTAATCACACATGCTGAACATCCTGTACAAGCACCTAAATCTATGGCCATCCCCCAGTGATGTTTTTCATAAGGGTGATCATCTTTCCAAAGAGTTACAACTTGGTGCCCATGATGCGCTCCAGATGATGGATCTTTTTTATATTCATCAAAGGTTGTTTCTTGAATAAATGGGCGTACCTTCATGGATGGGGGCGCCGTGTTTTCCGGATTTGCCAATGTATTATAGGTTTGTGTTAAAGCAAGATCTGCTTTCTTTCCAGTTGGAGTCATTGAAACGGGAATACCTGAAAATACGATATTACCTTCCTGGCGTGATAATAAATGTGTGATTCGTTCACCCACTAATTCATTTTCACCAAGCGTATCCTTTTTTTGAATCCAATCAGGTCCTATGTTTTTAAATCTTTGAGTGCCTTCTCGCCCATATCCTAATGCTACAGCAACAACATCATTATGTTGACCTTCTTGAATATATATTGGTAGTTCAACAGATGTGTTATTCGAAGATAATTGAATAATATCGCCTTGATTTAGATTGAGCTCATCGGCTTTTATTTGTGATATGCATGCCACATTATCCCACGTTAATTTCATAATTGGGTCAGGCATTTCTTGTAACCATGGATTTTCTGAATGGCGACCGTCTAACATCTGTAAGGATGGATAGGCCACAAGAGTTAATCCTTTTTTGAAATCTGATTTGGGCAAAGTCCCCTGTCTAAATATACCCATAGTAAGGGGAAATGGTTTAATGGTTACAAATCCATCATGAACTAAATTATCCCACCATCGATTAAACGACTGGCTTCCTTTTTTCCGAGTTGAATAATTCTTTTTCCAATAATTACGAACTAAAATTCGCTCATCATTTTCGATCCCCGCCCAACTTGCAATGGATTTTCGCAATGTTCGCGTATTGCCCAATCCTTGGATTGTGGGCTGCGTCATTGACAATATCCCAGAAGTAAATTCATCATCAGACCATGACTCTAAATAATGTGGAGATGGACAAATAGTATTACATTGGCTAGATGTTTCCGTTTCTTTTTGTGAAAATGCAATTGTAATGGGGATTGATTCCATCAATCGTGAGAATTGTTCTCCTTCAGGTAAATCATATACAGGGTTTACACCATCAATGATTAAAGCGCCAACTTGACCAGATTTCATATCACTGAGTAATTGAGCGACAGCTAAGTCGCTCCCGTTTTTTTGTTTACTTGGGCTACGATGATTAACCGTCTTATTAATATTTTCAAGTGCATTATTGATTCTATTGACAAGAATTTGAATGGATAAATCATTTATCCCAGAAATAACTAAACTTTTGCCTTTGTGTTGTTTTAACTCGGTTGCTAATTCTGAACCTAAACCGTGCGCCTTATTCGATTGTAGCGCATGCTCGATATCCTGAGCCAATTGAAATATTTCCGAGACTGACTTCGCATAGCGCTTATCCGCTTTTGCCCCAGTTATCGACACTCTAGATTCAATTTGAACATGTTTAGAGATGTGGTCTGCATCCAAGCTCCGGTTCTTCCGATAATCTTTAGTATACTGTGTCGGTGAAATCCAGGTACCCAAAAAGTCCGCATCCAGACTTAAAATCATATCGGCTTTATCAAAATGATATTGCGGCAAAATCCTTTTTCCATAACTGACTTCGTGGGCATCCAATATGGATGAATAAGAAATTGGGTCATATTCGATGTGTTTAGCATTTGAATATTTCTTTAGAAATTTTTGAATATAATATTTCGTTGAGGGACTTGTAATTGTTTCTGTTAGTATAACAATGCGCTGCCCATTTTTTCGTGATTTTCTAAATCCTTGTACAACATTTGTATTTAATCTATCCCAAGTCACATTTTCTTCAGAAATCATTGGGTTAAATAATCTCTTAGAATCATATAATTCGATGACACTCGCCTGACATACAGGACATAAACCGCCTTGGCTCACTGGATGATCGGGATTTCCTTCTAATTTGATAGGGCGACTATCTCGATTCTTCACCAATACACCACACCCAGAACCACATGCATGACTCGTGGACGCATACCAATAAGCTTTGCCGGGAATCACTTCTTCTGGTTGAATCAAAAAAGGAATTGCTTTATTGACTGGCGTTTTTGAACAGGCTGTCATAAATGCCGCAAGCGAAAATCCCGCTGTTTTCAAGAAATCTCTTCGATTCCAGTCTGTCGATGTTGTTTGCAAATCTGCAGGACCGGCAACAACTTCATCTGCCGAAATCTCATTTTTGCTCATCCAATATTTTTTATCTTTACTCATACTTTTTTAAATTTTTGGGCTCTTGAATAATTGAACTTTGCGGAAGCTTAAAGCTTTCGCAAAGGAACACTCTTTTTTTTCTCTGTGTCTCTCTGTGGGTTCTGTGACAAAATTAATTTTTAATAGTGGCATGTTGCACAATCCAATAATAGTTGGGTTCTTTCCGGAGCAGCTTCCAGCGATTCATGATCTTTACGATGACAATCCAAACACCAACCCATGGATAAGTCTTCAGTTTGTTTTATTCGTTCCATAGATGTTACATCACCATGGCAATCTGCGCAATCCACTCCAGCCGTGATATGGGGCTTGTGGCTAAAAAAGACATAGTCTGGAATATTATGTACCTTAATCCATTCAACAGACTTTCCTTCTTTACCATCGATAGGTTTTCCTAGAGAATCATATCCCATAGCTTCATAAATTTTTGAAATTTCAATCGATGTAATCGATTCCATTTCTCTTCCATCAGAAACGGCTTCTTGTTCTTCCAATTGAAAATCTTCTTTTGTGGCAGAAACATATTTATGACAATTCATACATACACTTGTGGCTGGAATGCCTGCATGACGACTTTGGGAAGCACCATAATGGCAATATTGACAAGGTATATCCATTTCTCCAGCATGCAAACGATGAGAAAATTCTATCGGTTGAATTGGCTCATAATTCTGTTGATTGCCTGGCATACGAAAAGTGCTGTTACTTAAAACAACCAATAATCCCACCGCAAAGATTAGGAGCGTAACAAGTTTAAGTTGTCTCTGCATAATGTTTTATAAATCCAAAAGTTGTTCTTCTAGCTCAATGGATCTAGGAAATAGAATATTATTTTCTAGATGAATATGATAATGGATATCATCTTCCAATGCTTTTAGATTTGCATAAGCCGCACGATATGTATTGCAACCATCAGATGGTGGCTCATATCCATTAGATAATGCGCTCATTTTTTTAAGAATATCACCAGCCGTATCATGTTCTGCCATCATCACAGAAATGGGACCATTCACAAACGCACCATTGCTTTGGGACCGCTCTGCCATTTGCTTAATGTAAGGGAACAAAATTCGCTCTTCTTTCATCATATGTTGATGCAAATCTTGCATTAAATCATTAAATAGTTTCGCTATTTCTACTGTTTCTGGGTGGCGACTACCATGAACATGGGCTACTTTATTAATAAATTCTGCCGTAATAGGACCATTCTCATAAATATAAGTATGATGTGAATTATAAATATGTTCAACCAAGTCATCCAAAGCCATTGTTTTAAAATTTTTGTCTGTATCAGAATCTCCAATGACAGCTTCTAAATCATGCAAAACTTTTGACAAATCAATTCCGCTATTTTCACAAGCAGCTTTAACTGAGATTCCGCCACCGCAACAAAAATCTAAACCGTGTTTTTTAAATACATTCGCCATGCGAATATCATCTGTAACAATTTCACCGACCGTTTTATCATTAAACATTTTATTTTATTCCAATTTATTAATTAAGGATTTTTATATTCTGCTTTTGGCCCGAGATAGTACCAATAATTCAAAAGAGCACATACAGCGTAAAATACAGCAAAACCATACATGGCAAGTTCCGGTGTTCCGGATTTCATATTTTCACCGATGATTTTAGGAATCAAAAATGCGCCATAGGCTGCAACGGCGGAAGTCCAACCTAGCACAGGTCCGGCTTGTTCTTGATTGAATACCATAGAGATGGTTCTAAAAGTTGACCCATTCCCAATTCCCGTTGCTGCAAATAATATAACAATGAGCACAAAAAATGGCATAAAATATTCTTGCGGTGTTGCTGATTGATAGGCAAGATGAGCATAATATCCCACACCAATTGAACAAACTACCATCACAATTGAAACGACTTGTGTAATAATTGCTCCACCTAATTTATCTGCCATTTTTCCACCAATTGGGCGAATTAAGGCACCCACAAAAGCACCTACCCAAACATACATAAATGTAGCTGGCCCTTCCGGATTAGCCACATGTTGCCAAACGCCATCCGCACCTAAGATATGCTTAACACCAAAAATAAATTTAATGGCTAAACCAACAGCTGCTGCAAAACCAATAAACGAACCAAAAGTCATGGTATAAATAATAGTCATCACCCATGTATGCTTATTATCAAAGATTGAAAATTGACGTTCTAAATTGTCTTTTATTTCACCTGGTGATAAAGACTTCATCAAAACGACTGTAGAAGCAATTACAATTGGAAGGACAATCCATTTTACCCAAGTCAACGCTTTAAAGGTTAGAATAAAGTATAGACCTACCGCAGCTGTAAAAAAGCCAATTGCTAAAAGAAAAGCAATTCGGCCAAAGGATGCAATCGGCCCTTTAATATTTGGAGAAACAGCTTCTGTTCTAATATTATTTAATCGTGTCCAACCAAAATAAGCCAAAGGAATTAGCCACAACATCCAAACCCAACCAGCATTAGCAAGCCAAGTTTCTGATCCAGCTGCAATGCGTTTAAAAATTGTACCAGATGTACTAGAAAGTGTTAATGGGTCACCACTTAAAGCCCCTAAAAAAGGTACCGTCATTGCAAGTGGAATTAATATTTGCATCGTAGTAACACCAAAATTTCCAAGGCCAGCATTCATCCCCAATGCATATCCTTGTTCTTTTTTAGGATAGAAAAAAGAAATATTACTCATCGAAGAAGCAAAGTTTCCCCCTCCAAAGCCAGATAAAAAGGCCATAACAATAAAAAAGTTAAATGATGTTGTTGGATCCTGAAGACCCATCGCTGTTCCGAAAGCAGGAATCATTAATAATGCGGTAGTAAAGAATATGGTATTTCTTCCACCAGCTAAACGAATAAAAAAGGAACTTGGAATTCTAAGTGTTGCCCCTGTTAGGCCCGCAATTGCAGGCAACATAAATAATAACCCCATTGCTTCTTCTGGGGATTTTCCAAATGTAAAACCTAAATTTTTCATTTGAACAGTAATAATTCCCCACATGAGCCATACAGAAAAACCTACCAATAAGCTTGGAATGGAAATCCATAAATTTCTCGTAGCTATTTCTTTTCCAGTTGAATCCCAAAATTCCTGATTTTCTACATCCCACTGTTTTATATCTTGATTGTTCATTTAATAATCCCTTCTGTATTTAATTTTATTCTTCTGCAAAAGACCCTTTTGGTTCTTCTAAAAATGCCCAACAGTAGAAAAAGCTCAAAAATGCACCACCTGCAATAATGAAAAAGAATGTTTTTGCATCTACCAATGAATAAATCACAAGGTAAATAACTGCGCCAACGTTTCCATATGCTCCTGCCATACCCGCTATTTGTCCAGTCATTTTTTTATTGATCATTGGGATAACAGCAAAAGTTGCTCCTTCTGCTCCCTGAACGAATATTGAAGCCAAAATAGTAATAACAATTGATACAACAAGCCAGCTTGTCCCATCAAACATTGGGACAACCGTTTGGACACCATTAACAATCGGACCCCATTCTCCAATATGCGCCATTCCTAAAAACCCAAATGCGATACCAATCATATAAATCAACATAGTCTTTTTTCGATTTTTCATGGTATCCGATAATAGTCCGCCCAATGGACGGGCAAATAAATTTACAAAGGCAAAAGATGAAGCAATAATACCAGCCATGGTTGCTGTCATTATATAATTCCCATCACTTCCCATTAGGTTTGCAAATGTCATTTCAAAAAACATTGGCAACATAGAGACAACAGCCAATTCTGATCCAAAATTTGCAAAATAGGTACTATTTAATGCAGCGACACTTGACCATTTGTATTTATCTCCTTCCGGAACACCCGCCTTTAAATAAGGCAGATTGATTTGTAATGTTTTTATAACATGGGCAACATATACTAGGGCAAGGATACCATAAACCATTGTTAAAATATCCTGAGAAATTAATGCGAGACCATTCACTTTAATCCCCCCAATTCTCCAAGCCAATACACCCATAGCTCCAACTAATGGGAAAGACCAGACGAGGTATTGGACTAAGTCGCCGTAGGATGTTACCATCATAGGTTCTGCTTTTTTTGTTTTAGCTACTGGTTTGTCTTCAGGGTGATCTGTCACAAGGAAGTAATACATTATTCCATAAATAAATGAAACAGCCGCATTTACAATCATTGCGTATCTCCAAGCATTTTCACCAAACCCAAATGTATCTTGGAAAACAGAAATTGCAATCCATGGTAATGTCATCGCTGCCCAAGCAGAACCAAAATTTCCCCAACCAGCATAAAATCCTTCAGCACGACCAATCATTTTTGGCGGAAACCAGTTTGCTACCATTTTAATTCCAACAACAAAGCCTGCTCCAATGGAACCTAGAACTAATCTAGAAACTAATAATTGTGTAAATGTATCTCCTAAAGCAAATAACCAAGCTGGGATAGCCATTAATACCATTAAACCGGAAAATACAATTCTCGGGCCATAACGATCAATTAATGCTCCAATAATAATTCGAGCTGGTATAGTGAGGGCAACGTTACTGATGGCTAATACTTTTAAATGTTCTTTTGTTAGCCAATTAACACTTTTAAGCATGGTTGTCGCCAATGGCGCCATATTAAACCAAACATAAAAAGTGATGAAAAAAGCAACCCATGTGAAATGGAGTGTTCTGATTCTTTCTTTGCTAAAATCCAATAATTCAGGGATTTTTCGATTATGTCCGTTAGGCATGATTATTTCCTTTTTTAATAATTGTATTATTTGGGCGTTCTAATTGTTTTTCGGTTCCAATTCCAACGAACCACTTGCGGTTTACGCCATAAGTATGGATTGGGTAAAACTAAAATGTGAACCAGTCTAGTATAAGGGAATAATAAAAGGATAGAGAATGCTCCAATAATATGAAGTTTAATCGTTATTGGAAGTGAAACCACATAAGATAAATCAGGGCTTAATTTCATGACTGACCATAAATAGGGTGCTAATGAGGCTGCAAACCAACTAGAGCCCCAACGATGAAAATATGCTGTGTAAATTCCTGTTAATACTTGAAACGCCAAAATACCCAACACCATCCAATCGGCGGATGATGTTACAAATTTAGCCCTTGCATTGGAATTTCTCCTGGAAACCATATTGATAAGACCGACTAACGTCATGAGGCCAAAAATAAACATGGCAATTTCCATAACATATAACCGGGCTGGAACACTGTTCCACCAAAGAACTGTTTCGGGAACTAAAAACCATACAAAGTGCGCTGTCAAAACGGCAATAATTCCGTAATGAAATGGAACTAAACCCCAAAAGTGTTGGCGATTCTCTAAAAATTGCGATGATAGACTCGAGTATGTAAAGGCTTTCGAACGATACCTTTGAATTGTGACAACGAAAAAGGTAAATAGCGTTACATAAGGAAAAAGTTGAAAGAAAAATGTATCTAAATAATCTTGTAACATATCCATTAGGCCTGACCCTCCTGGTCATTTGATTGATGCTTAAGAACATTATAAATGAATTGAATTAAGTTTTTGTAAGGTGTTTCTGTTTCTCCAAACCCTTTTAGAATCTTTTCGGTTGCAGGTAAAACGCGCGTCTGAATGAATTCATTTCTATCATCACTTTCCATAAAGGGGAGAACAGATAAAATATGTGTTAAATGGTCAGGTAATTCGGATGATTCAGGAATATTATATTCACGAAGCATTTCCCGAACTCGTACCATAAAAATGCCTCGTTCATAATTTTCGCCATGCAAGTGCCAACCTAAATCCAAACATGTGTTTGGCGTAAAATCAAAAAGTTGGGTGAATTCTTCCTGCAATTTTGTTAATTCAGTGTTATTAACATGATTTTCAAATATTTGAAAATTTGAACGATCAATTTCTAAAAGAGCTGGATCAAGAGATTCCATTCCTGAACGAATATCCATTTTAGGGTATGATATTAATGGAACTAAATCCATATAGTTTGTTTGATTCATATTTACCAGCCTCTAGCAGGTGCTTCTTTAAAACCAAATCCCGCTTCTTGTTTATGCTCCAAAGGATCTTTCATCATTTCGATAGCTTCTTCACGATGAGCTGCCGGAATGACAAATCTATCTTCAAATGTGCAAAGTGATGTCAATTCGTAAATATCATTCGCTTCGTTTGGATTACAATCTGCTTCTATCAATAATTTCTCAGCATCAATTTTATCAATATCTCCCACCGTTTCGGCACGACGATAAGTTCGAATAGCCGATTGTTTTTTCAATACATAACGTAAATGACTTTCATTCCCACCACCAAACATTTTCGCTAAATATTTAATTGGAGCACGTGCCTTATCAAAATCAGGGAAAAATTCATCATTAATACTTCTAACAGAATCCCCTTCTTGCGAACTCATCACTGGCAACATAGGCGGAACATAAAATAACATTGGAAGTGTCCGATACTCTACATGCGGTGGCAAAGCAATACCCCACTCTTTTACAAATTTGTAAACGGGTGATTCTTGCGCAGCTTTAATGGTTGAATCTGCAATGCCGTTTTTCTTTGCTTCTTTTATGACTGTTTCATCAAACGGATCTAGAATCATTTCTCTTTGTGCATCCACTAATTCATGATCTGGCCGCTTAGCGGTTTCTTCAATTTTATCTGCATCATAAAGTAAAACGCCCAAATATCGAATTCGTCCAACGCAAGAGTGAAAGCATGCAGGTGCTTGCCCCGTTTCTACTCGTGGAAAACATAAAATACATTTTTCAGATTTTCCGGTATTCCAATTGTAATAGGTTTTCTTATAAGGACATGCGGAAATGCATGAGCGCCACGCACGGCATCGTTCTTGGTCAAGTAATACAATTCCATCTTCACCCCGTTTATATAATGCTCCAGACGGACAAGATGCAACACAAGACGGATTAACACAATGGTTACAAATTCGAGGGAAATAGAACATCATTAATCGTTCTATGGCAAACATTTGCTCTCGTTGCTCTTCCGATAATCCTTCAAGATTTATATCATTTTCTGCATAAATAGGAGATCCGCCTAAATCATCATCCCAATTCGGACCTGCTTCAATATCCATTTCTTCACCTGTAATCATTGAAATAGGACGAGCGGTAGGCTGATCATCACCTTCAGGAGCGTCAAATAAATCTTTATATTTATAAGTCCAAGGTTCATAATAATCATCTAAAGTTGGCATATTGGGATTATGGAAAATATTTGTAATCGTACTTGCCTTGCTTGTTGAACGAAGTTTTAATTCTCCATCAACAACTTCCCATCCACCTTTATATTTTTCTTGATCTTCCCATCGAGTGGGGAAACCTGTTCCAGGCTTTGTTTCCACATTATTCCACCACATGTATTCGGTGCCTTTTCGGTCTGTCCAGATATTTTTACAGGCAATACTGCATGTATGACAACCGATACATTTGTCCAGGTGAAACACCATTGAAATTTGACTTCTGATATCCATTTTGATTTTTCCCTTTACCAGTTCAAGATGGGCAATTTGCGCACCATGATGAAGGTATCCCGGTTTGCACCCGTCGGACCCCAGTAATTAAAGTGATAAGTAAATTGACCATAGCCACCCACCATAAGATTTGGTTTTAATCTTGCGCGAGTTAAGCTATTATTCATTCCGGCACGTTTATTTCCACGTAATGGTGATTTAGGCACAGATAATGTTCTTTCTGTTGCATGATAAATAATCACAATTCCACGGGGAATCCGCACACTCACATTCGCTCGCGTCACCACAACACCATTATCATTATAGACTTCTACCCAATCATTATCCACAATACCCAATTCTTCCGCATCTTTGTCATTAATCCAAAAGGGTTCAACACCACGACTCAATGTGGACATACGGTGATTATCGCCATATGTGGAATGAATATGCCATTTCCCGTGAGGTGTGAGGTAATTAAAAACTTTTGTCTTATGTTCGTTTTCACTCGTTTCAAGTTCAGCATATTGCGTTGGCGTAGGCTTCGGTTTATACGTTGGAAGATGCTCACCATATTGAATATATCCGGGATGGTCCAAATAAAAATGCTGACGACCGGTCAATGTCCGCCAAGGAACCAATCTCTCTACATTATAGGTAAAGGGCGAATAAGCTCGACCATTTTCTAACAATCCTGACCACATGGGTGTATTATGAAGTCGCCGTGGCTGAGCGCATAAATCGTCATAGCTCATCCGAACACCGCGATTCTTTTCCGCTAAATCGGCTAAAACAAGTCCCGTTTTTTCTTCCATATTTTTATAGGAACGATAGGCCAACTCACCATTGGTTACAGACGCCAATTCCAAAACCGTATTACACACATCCTTTGCTTCTTTCAAAGATGGATAAGTTTTACCATCCCATGTTTCTGTGGGGCATTCAACCATTAAGCGTTCATATTCGTCTTTCACATCATAATGAGTTCCATGCGCACCGAGACCATTCGCAGGCACATTCGGACCGTAAGAAATATAGCGTTTATAAACATTTTTGAAATCCCGTTTCACCACCTTAATTTCAGGCATGGTTTTACCTGGGATAGCTTCCACTTCACCGTCAATCCAATCTTTGATTTCTTTTTGGGCAATTTCTGCGGATGTATCATGCGCCAAAGCAAGCGTAACCACATCTTCCATTTGTTCCGGGAAATGTTTTTCCGATACTTTAGAAAATGCTTCTGCAATGTCTTTGAAAATATCCCAATCGCTTT
>JADHUI010000009.1 GCA_016784605.1 Fidelibacterota bacterium
TATAATGATGACTTTCATCTTTACACTCAACATCACATATACTATACCCGTCAGGTTGTTGACTATGATGGAAATTCACATGGACAGATCCCAAGACAAATAGGACAACTAATCCATATGAAATAATATTTTTTACGAAATTCATCCTACTGAATTTTAATTATTTTTTTATTAAAAAAACACTCTTAACGAAGCGGGTATGCATAAAACTGAACTACACGAAAATGAAAAACCCCAATTTCTTCTCGAGAAATCAGGGTTCTTCGTTCGTAGCGGGGGTAGGATTTGAACCTACGACCTTCGGGTTATGAGCCCGACGAGCTACCAGACTGCTCCACCCCGCGATCATTTGATTGTTATTCTGGTAAAAAATGACTCATTAAAATGCAAAAGCAGATCAAAAAGTGCCGCGAAAATTAGAGGATTTATTACGCTTACACAAGACTACTTTATTTCAATTTCAAGAAAAATGGGCATATGATCCGAATAACCACCTAGAAGGCGACTTCCTGCCCAAAACCGAAACGGGAATCCATCATACTTCCCACCATGTTGTCTATACTTTTCTCCATCAAAGACAGAAACAGAATTTGAAACCAAGCCCCAACCTCTATCATCCATCAATCCACGGCTCACAATTAAATGGTCATACACCATATCTTTTCCACCGTATTTATACGTACTTCCATTAGGATTTCGGTGAAATGGTTTCATCACATTCCATAATATACTTTTTCCGCGACCTAAGTCTGAAAGATTCATACTTGCACCAAGATGTTTATTCACAGATGGGTCTGTCGGTTCATCATTCAAATCTCCCATAACAATAATATCCGCAGATGGATCTTTGTTAAGGATTTTTTCAATTTCAATTCTAAGTGTTTTTCCTGCCGCAGCCCTTAATGGAATGGTTTTTTTAACACCGCCATATTTCGAAGGCCAATGATTCACAAATACATAAAATGAATGTCCATCAGATTCCAATTTTACGAACAGAATATCTCTCGTTTTTCCACCTGTGGGTAATGAAAGATGAATGGGTTTAGACGATAGAATTTGCACCTTTGAAGCATCATAATAAAGGGCCACATCAATTCCACGATTGTCAGGTGAATCATAATGCACAATGGAATAATCTCTTACATCGCAAAATTGATTCCATCTTTCGAGCATATCTTTATTCTCTATTTCACAAAGTCCAAATATATCCGGATTTATTTTGGTCAATACTTCAGAAAGGTTTTTAAGTTTCAATATCATCACATCAGGTTTCATTTCCTTTTTTCCACCTAAGGCAAATTCATCATCATTCACCCCTTTATCATTATGTTCGTCAAATAAATTTTCAACATTCCAAAAGCCAACTTTTAAGGATGAATGCTCTTTCCCTGCCAGCAAAGAAACCATCAATACAAATGGTGAAAATATTCGAATCCAACGGCGATGATTTAAAATAAACATATTTGAAACCTTTCTTCCTTTATTACGTATTAAGAGATGTGGGGCAGGCGTGTTACCCTAAACTACCCTCCTTGATTACCTCCTTGGTTTGGATTCGCCTGCTCCTTTTTTTATTCATTCCAAGGCTCTAGAAATCCATGCCCATGTGTTAAATCTTTTACAGATTTTATACACGCATTCACTTTAGTTCGAGGGCATTCAATTTTCCACACAATCGTTCCTGCAGATTGATCTTCTAAAATTTTACTGTCTAATTGAGATAAGTGGGATGCAATGGATCCATAGAAATCCATGGGAGCGGTAAGTTTGTAAATAACAACATCCTGAAATGGAACACGATTAACGGATTGAATTGTATCAGATGCGGATTGTCCATAAGATTCGATTAATCCACGTTTCCCTAATTTTGTTCCACCAAAATACCGAATTACAACTAATCCCACATTGACTAATTCATATTGTTTTAACTGATTTAAAATGGGTAATCCAGCGGACCCGTTTGGTTCGCCTGCGTCGGAAGCATTTTCTTCAATTTCATGAGTATTTAGAATGCGATATCCCCAACAAAAATGCCGTGCATTATAATACTCTTTTTTTAAGTCTTTTAAATCGCTTCTGAATTGGGTGGTGTTTGAAATGGCGAAAATATGCCCAATAAATTCAGATTGCTTCTCTTTATAAACCGATGTCCCTTTTTTCTGAATTGTATATTTCAACTTTTTCTAAATGAAATTCTTGTTGGAATTCCTTCTAAATCAAAGGCAGCTCTTAACGAATTTTCTATATGACGTTTATAATGTGTTTTAATTAATCGTGGGTAATTTGTGTAGAATGCAAAAACGGCAGGAGCCCGATGGACTTGAGCTAAATATTTTAACTTTATTACTTTTCCTTTTTCTGCTGGAGGAGGACTTCGTCGAATAAACTGCCTTAAATAATCGTTTAACTCCCTCGCCGAAAGAATTTGCCTTGATCGTTCAAAGACTTGGTCCGCAACTTCAAGCACCTTGTGAATGCGTTGATGTGTATCGGCAGAAATGAATATAATGGGGTAATGATTCAATGCTCTAAACTGATACCGAATTTCATCGGCAAATTCTTTCATAGTATTGGTTTTTTTTGAGATTAAATCCCATTTATTTACAATGAGAATCAATCCTTTACCTTTTTCAATTACATGATCCACAATTGCTTTATCTTGTTTTCCAAATCCTTTATCAGCATCCACAAGAACTAAGGCGACATCACACTGGTCAATCGCCTTCTGAGAACGAACGGTACTATAAAATTCAATTTTATCGGTGACTTTAGATAATTTTCTTAATCCAGCCGTATCCACTAAAGTAAAATCTTTTCCATGCCATTTCAGATGCGAATCAATTGAATCTCTTGTTGTACCCGCAATGGGCGTTACAATTGATTGCTCTCTTTTCAGGAGTGCGTTGGTTAAAGATGATTTACCTACATTAGGCATACCAACAACAGCCAGACGAACCGTTTTACTTTCATCTTCAAATCGATCCGATTCTTTTAATCCCAATATATCAACTATTTCATCGAGTAAATCACCTGTCAATCGCCCATTTAATGCAGACAATGGCATGAGATTATCAAAACCCAATTCAAAAAAGGCATTTCGATTGGGATCATCTTTCAAACTATCGCATTTATTGACTGCAACTAAACAAGGTTTCCCTGTTTCACGAATAAATTGAGCCAATGTAATATCACTTGCTGTGGGACTCTCATGACCATCAACCATAAATAAAACCATATCGGCTTCCCCGAGAGCCAATTCTGCTTGTTCCCGTACCGCCGCATTGAAAATATCCACATCTTCCGGGATATATCCACCGGTATCCACAAAACGAAGGAAATAACCTGTCCAATCCATCGTACCATAAAGACGATCACGCGTGATGCCTTCCTGAGCATCAACAATAGCCTGACGCTCACTCAAAACTCGGTTAAAAAAAGTTGATTTCCCCACATTAGGTCTACCGACTATTGCAATAAGAGGAGCATTCATTTTTTTTCTTCCCAAAGATTAAAGGTGAATCCGAATGGATCTTTCATATAACAATCTTTTCCCTTCCCTTCCCATTTGATGATTTCACATCCATGAGATAATAAATAATTTTTAGCTAATTCCACATCTTCTACCACATATTCCATAACCATCCCTTCAACACCTGGGTTGGGTTGAACATACATAAGAATTGGATCATTTTTAATTTCCAAATGAGAATCCTTTTCACAGACATCTAAACCCATAACATCTTTATAAAAATGAGCTGATTGTTTCCAATCTTTGGTATGGTGAGCCACACAAGGACTCATGCGGAATGTAGGTTTCTTTTGCATAATGTTGATTAAATATAGTCAGGAATTTAATGTGGACTTCACCAACCACGAAGGGTTGATATCGTTTTTCGTCAACGACTTCTTTCTTCGTCTAAGAGCATTCCTGACCATAGAGTAAAAATCAGAATGCCCATTATGATACCCATTAATCGAAAATAATCCATTCCCAGATTTAATCGAATTGTGATTAAATCTACCCCAACTTTCATCCATAAAAAGACCAATGCAAATGTGATCCACTGAATTCCTTTCATAATAACGGGCTTATGAAGGAAAATAAAGAAGGGTAGAACCAAACATGCAAATGAGATTTCAATTGCACCTTGACGGAAAAAATGAGCGGAAATGACAATCCATGATATGAACAGAGGTATAAAACGCATAATCAGAATAATGATTGAGCGGGCGATGAGAATCGAACTCACGTCTCTAGCTTGGGAAGCTAGGGTAATAGCCATTATACGACGCCCGCATGAGACCCTTAATTTACAAATTCGTTTTATTTTCGTTTCAATAATTTTTATATTTTTTAAACCTTAAACCCGATTGGTAACCAGATTCTCTTATGTTTCGTATCCACGGCAGTTAGACGAATTGATGATATTTATGTCATATTTTATTGACTCATTTATGGAAAAAGGGGAAAGGATTTTGTAACATTTTTCTCGACGACAATACAGGTTTTCTCATTTTAGTTGTTGGATGATTAAAATGACGGTTTATATATTCATCACCGCCAACCGTACGATTCATTATCTTTTTATTTGTCAGCATTCTTTTGGGATGTTTTTAAAACGGTATTAAACCAATTATTAATTAGGAATTTTGTCTATGGCAGAAGCTATGGAATTAGACTTAACCATTTCGGAATCAGGGTCCGAACCAGGGAAATCATCTGTTCCACAGGCCTTTTTAGATTTAAAGCCAACTGTGGAAGATCAAACAGAAACGAATCCATATTCTAAAGCTGAGTATTATAAAAATGATGATCTTGGCGCAAATGTATTAACCAATAAATATCTCGCTCCTTATGAAGAGCATCCTTTTCAATTATGGGAACGGCAAGCAGTTGCCATATCATCGGTAGAAAAAACAAAAGCTACACGCGCAGAATGGGAAAAGAAATTTTACTCTATATTAGAAGATTTTAAATTTGTTCCTGGTGGACGAATTATGCACGGCGCTGGTCGAGACGATATTACAACTACACTTAATAATTGTTACGTTGTCGCGATAAAAGATGATTCCATTTCATCCATTTATGAAACAATCATCAATGAGGCAATGACCTACAAATATGGCGGTGGTTGTGGACATGATTTATCCATACTTCGCCCTTCAGGCGATGCCATTAATGGTACGGGTGGCAGTTCATGTGGTCCAACAGGATTCATGAATCTATTTAGCGAAAATACAAATACAATCGCCCAACATGGTCGTCGTGGGGCAAATATGCAAACTATTAGTATTGATCATCCAGATGTTGAAAAATTCATTGAAATTAAAACCGGCAATGTGGATATGGTTAAATATTCAAATATTTCTGTTTTACTCACGCATGAATTCATGGAAGCTGTGCAATCAGATAGTGATTTCAATTTGCGTTGGGGAGGCGAAATATATAAAACACTTCCCGCCAAAGATTTATGGAATAAAATTATCAATCATGCTCATGAGAGCGCGGAACCGGGTCTTCTCTTTTGGGACACCATGAAAGATTACCATAATGCTGAATATTGTAGCCCACTAATTTCAACAAACCCTTGCGCTGAACAGCCGTTACCCGATGGTGGCTGTTGTAATCTTGGTGCTGTAAATCTTGAACGATTTGTCGATAAAGATGGAAGTTTTCTCATAGATCAATTTAAAGATACCGTTTCGACTGGTATTCGATTTTTAGATAATGTGATTGATTATAATTTGGATCGACATGCATTAGAAGATCAAAAACAAAATGCATTAAATGATCGCCGTGTTGGATTGGGTATTCTAGGTTTAGGTGATATGTTGGTCCGTATGGGCATTCAATATGATAGTGAGGATGCTTTACAAACAGTAAGCCAGATTATGCAAATTTTCCGTGATACTGCTTATGCAACTAGTATCGAAATTGGACAGGAAAAAGGTGCTTTCAAACACTACGATTGGAAGGGATATAGTAAAAGTAAATTCGTAAAAAAATTACCAAAATCACTTCAATCAAAAATTAAAGAACATGGCATTCGTAATGCAACAATTACCACTGTTGCTCCAACAGGTAGTGGCGCAATTGTAGCTCGAGTTACATCAGGCATTGAACCTATTTTTGCCACTTCCTATAAACGGCGTGTTAAGAAAAATGATGGCTACGGAAATGCTTTTGATGAGTATAAAGTATATCATCCTATCATTGAAAAACTATTTGGGGATGATGCTAATTTACCAGATTATGTCAAAACAGCTCATAATGTTGATGCGTCCTTTCGAATAAAAATGCAGGGTAAAATTCAAGAATTCATTGATTCATCCATTTCATCAACTGTCAATCTTCCAGAAGATATTTCAAAAGATGCGGTCGGCGATATTTATATGGAAGCCTACAAATCTGGCTTAAAGGGAATCACAGTTTACAGAGAAGGAAGCCGAGAAGGAATTCTCATTTCTGATGAGCCTAAAAAGAAAAAAGTAACAGCCACCAATAATGAAGTTGCTTCTGAAACACAAGTGGATAAAGCACCCCGTTTACGACCGGTGCAAACTCAAGGTGTCACGCGTCGAATCCGTACGGGAGAAGGGACACTTTATATAACCATTAATGAAGATGAAAATGGCTTATGTGAAGTGTTTACTACCATCGGTAAGGCTGGCGGGCATGCAGCTGCACAGTCTGAAGCAATTAGCCGGCTCATTTCTCTAGCTCTACGATCAGGGATTGACCCAAATGCTATTGTACGCCAATTAAAAGGGATTAGTGGTCCAAACCCAACCTGGGAAGATGGACGTCTAATTTTATCTACACCTGATGCTATAGGAAAATCATTAGATGATTATCTCATTGAACGTAATGATACATCAGTGTCCGACTTAGAAAGCAAAGAGGCTGTTCGTTTCACTTTGGCTCAAAATGATGAATCTGAAAAGACTTTCAAATCTGAAGGATTGGCTGATGGAATAACAATGTGTGGAGAATGTCACTCCCCCAGTGTGGTGGAAGAAGGCGGATGTAGAACATGTCGTAATTGCGGCTGGTCTAAATGTGAATAATCCTAAAATATCATTCATTATAAAAAAAGCCCTTCATTGAAGGGCTTTTTTTATTTTAATTCACATAAACGAAATTCGTTAAACTTCTAAAATTTCGCTTTCTTTACTTTCTTGCATAATACTTAATTTTTTAATGTGTTCATCGGTCAATTTCTGCATATTATCATCCCGTCGACGAATTTCATCTTCTGAAATATGTTCTTCTTTTCCATATTCATGAAAATGATGTAATGCATCACGTCTAACATTTCGAATAGCAACCCGTCCTTCTTCAACCAACTGATGAACATATTTGACTAAATCTTTACGACGTTCTTCTGATAAGGCTGGAATTGGAATCATAACCACATTTCCATTATTCCCGGGGGTAAAACCCATATTAGCATTAGTAATAGCTTTTTCAATTTCTGGAATGAGCGATTTTTCAAAAGGTTGCAATGTAATTAATCTCGGTTCAGGAACAGAAATTGTCGCAACTTGATTTAAGGGTGACATAACACCGTAATAATCTACCTGAAGAGAGTTAAACATTTCAGGGTTTGCCCGGCCAGTTCTAACTTTATTAAGCTCAACTTGTGTATGAATCACAGCTTGATCCATTCTATGTTCTGCGTCTTGTTTTATTTCATCTAGCATAATCTTACTCCGATACCAATGTGCCAATTTTACTGCCAAGGATTACATTTTTCAAGTCTCCTTGGTTATTAATGCTAAAAACTTTAATGGGTAATTTATTTTCTTTGCATAAAGTGATAGCTGTTAAATCCATCACGCGTAAATCATCTCGTAAAACGTTATCATAAGAGACAGTATCATATCGAACTGCATCCGAATGCAGCATGGGATCTTTATCGTATACACCATCAACTTTAGTCCCTTTTAAAACAATTTCCGCCCCTAACTCCGTTGCGCGCAGTGCTGCGGCAGTATCAGTGGTAAAATAAGGATTTCCTGTCCCTCCAGCAACAATGACAGCGCGACCTTTTTCTAAATGACGAATGGCTCTTCGGCGTATATAAGGTTCAGCAATTTGATCAATACGAATTGCTGAAAGTGTGCGTGTATCACATCCTTTTTTCTCTAGAGCATCTTGGACGGATAAGGCATTCATAATAGTTGCCATCATGCCTAAATAATCCCCTGTAACTCTATCCATTCCTTTACTGGCTGCTTGTAAACCACGGAATATGTTTCCTGCACCAATAATAATACCTATACCAATCCCCAGGTCGTAAATGGATTTAATTTCTTCGGCAAGATAATCTGCCCGAGCTGGATCAATACCGAATCCCTGTTCACCAGCAAGAACTTCACCGCTTAACTTGAGAAGCACACGGCGATAGATGGGAGTGGACATTATAAAGTAAGTTTAAGCTTGACCGTTAGATCCGTCTGATTCACCAATTGCAAATCGAACAAAACGATTTATAGAAATATTTTCTCCCAGTGTAGCAACTGTTTCTGTCAGTAAATCGCCGACATGTTTGTCTGGGTCTTTTATAAATACTTGTTCTAACAGACAGTTTTCAGAAAAATATTTTTTCATACGGCCATCAACCATCTTTTCAATGATATTTTCTGGCTTACCTGAATCTTTTGCTTGATCTATATAAATATTTCTTTCTCTATCCACAATATCTTGCGGTACATTATCTTTGGATAAAGAAATTGGGTTAGTGGCTGCAATTTGCATGGCAATATTATGCGCTAATTCGTTGAAACCTTCAGTCTTTGCAACAAAATCGGTTTCGCAATTTAACTCAACTAAAACACCTAATCGACCACCAGCATGGATGTAAGAGTAAACCATACCTTCTTTGGTTGCCCGTGCGCCTTTTTTCTCAGCTTTAGCAGCACCGGATTTCCGTAAATAATCAACAGCTTGTTCCACATCGCCATTTGTTTCGAGTAATGCCTTTTTGCAATCCATCATACCGGCACCCGTTTTATCTCTCAATGTTTTAACCTGTTTTGCGTCAATACTCATTCGTTTATTCTTCCTCTCCAGATGCATCTGTGTCTGTGGCTTCTTCATCAGAGACTTCTTCGGCGACTACCGTTTCTTCTGGTGTATCCGCTTGAATTTCTTTAACAACGGGCACTTCTTCTTCTACTTTATCAGCTTTAACAACAGGTTCAGTAACTTTTTCTTCAGGTACACCGCCTCTTGTTTCATTAATCGCATCAGCCAATGAGCTTAGAATTAATTGAATCGAACGAATAGAATCGTCATTAGCCGGAATTGGATAATCAACTTTTGTTGGATCGGTGTTCGAATCGACGATCGCAATGACTGGGATTTCTAATCGTGTAGCTTCTTGAATGGCAATTTCTTCATATTGAGCATCAACAAGAATCACGGCTTCAGGTAAACGTCTCATATCTTTAATACCACGATGTTGATCAGAAAGTTTAACCCGTTCACGATTTAACATTTGGGTCTCTTTTTTCGTCAAATTATCATAAAGATTTGAGCCTTCTTTTTCCAGCATTTTTAATCGTTTAATACTTTTCTTAATGGTGGTAAAATTTGTTAATGTTCCGCCAAGCCACCGTTCAACAATATAAAACATTCCGCAACGGTCAGCTTCTTGTTGAACAATATCACGAGCTTGTTTTTTTGTACCAACAAAAAGGACTTCCCCATTTTTACTTACAACTTTATTTAGGAATTTGCTGGCAGTATCAATGGCCTTAAGCGTTTGCTCAAGGTCAATAATGTGAACACCATTTTTTTCCATTAAAATGTAAGGTGCAAATTTAGGGTTCCACTTACGAGTCACATGCCCAAAATGAGCACCTGTACCTAATAAATCTTCAAATTTTAATTCAGCCATATTTTTCTATCGTTTAGAGAATTGGAATTTTTTACGTGCGCCAGGTTGACCAGGTTTTTTCCGTTCCACTTTCCGTGCATCACGAGTTAGATACCCTTTTTCCTTTAACGTACTACGAAAGTCATCGTTCACATGGAGCAAAGCTCTAGATATGCCCAAGCGAATCGCACCGGCTTGTCCCGTTAAGCCTCCACCACGCACCGTTACTTTTATATCATAGGCAGATTCGCCTTCAATCGCAACAAGTGGTTGTTTAATGACAATTCCCAAAGAATCACGACAAATGTGATCCAAGTAAGGTTTACCATTAATGGTAATATTGCCTTTACCGGGTGAAACATATACACGAGCAATCGAACTTTTTCTACGCCCTGTTCCATAATAAATAGCTTTCGACATTTATACTTCCAATTCTTTCGGCTGCTGAGCGCTATGAGGATGTTTATCGCCAACATAAACTTTCAGGTGGCCATAAATAGCACGTCCTAACCGATTATGAGGGAGCATACCCTTCACAGCATTTTCAATGATCCGTTCTGGGAATTTTTGACGGAGTTCCTGTAAGCTTGTTTCTCTATCGCCACCAGGATATCCGCTATGACGAAAATAGGTTTTTTTCGTTTCTTTTTTACCAGATACTTTGATCTTATCAGCGTTAATAACAATGACACAATCGCCCATGTCTAAGTGGGGAGAAAATTCGGGTTTATGCTTCCCACGTAATACTTGCGCAATCTTACTAGCAAATCGACCTAAAGTCTGCCCCTCGGCATCTGCGATCCACCAGTCTTTATTAATTTCGTTTAGTTTTAATGTTTTTGTTTTCATTTTCATTCAGAATAAAGCCCGTGAAATTAGAAGTTACTATTAAACAATGTCAACGATAATTCGCAACATTTTGAAATTAGATTTTATTCGTTATTTATTATCTTATTTTTGGAGATTGTTATGACGGGGCGACCTATCAATGTTTCATTGATAAATGGTGAATTTTTAGACCTAGAGTGAATATTTGTTTTTGAAAATAACCATTCTTCATCCGGATCTAAGACAACAATTTCAGCTTGAATGCCCGTTTGAAACAAATCACTTTCAAAACCCATTATGCGTCTGGGGTTAATGGTTAGCATTTGTATAAGGGTTGATAATGCCAGCCCATTCTCCTTCACCAAAACTTTATTTACAGCCCCAAAACAACTCTCAAGCCCAATCATTCCAAAAGCTGCTAAATCAAAAGAAGCTTCTTTTTCCTCAATTGTATGAGGTGCATGATCTGTGGCAATGCAATCAAAAACACCCTTTTTCACCGCTTCGATTAATGCTTTTCGGTCAAATTCACTTCTGATAGGAGGCGCCACTTTTAAATTTGTATCAAAATGCTCAATAGCTGCCTCATTAAAATAAATATGGTGAGGCGCCACTTCAGCCGTAACCTTATTATTCGTTTTTTTCATTTCTTTAATGTGATCTGCTGCTTGAGCGGTACTTACATGAGGAACATGCACTCGACCACCTGTCATTTCACCTAATGCCAAATCACGATGAACCATAGAAGACTCAGCAATGGTAGGATTCCCGCTTAAACCCAATCGAGTAGACATGGGACCTTCATTCATAACGCCATCTTCTCTCATGCACTTATCCTCTGCATGATTAATGATGGGTATATCAAACATAGATCCATATTCCAATGCCCGCCGCATGACTGAGCCATCCTGAACGGGTAACCCATCATCGCTAAAGGCTACGGCACCTTCATTTTTCATTAAACCCATTTCGGTAATATCCTTTCCAGCCTGTTGACGTGTAATTGCACCAATCGGGTGAATATGGACTGGCACCGACTCCCCTTTCTCTATAATAAATCTAATTGATTCGGGCGTGTCTAAAGGTGGGTTTGTATTGGGCATGACACAAACACGTGTAAATCCACCTGCAAGTGCAGCGAGTGCTCCCGTTTCCAACGTTTCCTTATCTTCTCGTCCAGGTTCTCTAAAATGAACATGTATATCGCAAAAACCATGAGTGACTATTTTCCCCTTACAATCGATGGCTTGAGCATCGAATGTCTGGCTTTTATCTTCACTGGCTATCTTCCCATTTACGATAAAAAGATTTCCTTTCTCCAATTTATTCGATACAGGATTATAGATTTTGCCACCTTCTAAGAGTACTTTTTGTGGTAAAGTTTTAATATTCATTATGCGTTCCCATCCTCTGGTTTTTCCCCACATAGGAGGTATAAAATGGCCATGCGAGAAGCAACACCATTCAAAACTTGATCTAGAATGATGGCTTGACCACCGTCTGCGACTTGGCTATCAATTTCAACACCTCGATTCATAGGACCTGGATGCATGATAACAATTTCTTTTTTATGATTTGCCAATCGTTCTTCTGTAATACCAAATAAAGATCTGTATTCCCTTACGGATGGCAACAAAGCGGATCCCATTCGTTCCCTCTGTATTCGCAACACATTTAATGCATCCGCCCATTCCATCACTTCATCTAAATTGGAATTAACTGTTACACCTAAATCTTCTACAAAAGAAGGTATTAAATTAGTTGGACCACATAAAGTGACTTCTGCACCCATTGATTGAAGACCATGAATATTACTCAGTGCCACTCGACTATGAAGAATATCGCCCACAATGGCAATTTTCAGCCCGGCTAATTTTCCAAATTTTTCTTGAAGCGACATCATATCTAAAATAGCCTGAGTCGGGTGTTCATGGGTCCCATCGCCAGCATTTATTACGACAGCATCAATGAATTGGGTCAAATGCAAAGGGGCTCCCGGAGCAGGATGGCGCATGACAACAGCATCAATTTTCATTGCTTCAATATTTTGAGCTGTATCTTTAAAACTTTCACCTTTTTTAAGGCTACTTGATGATGCGGAAAAATTCACAGTATCAGCACTCAATCGTTTTTGGGCTAATTCAAAACTGATTCGAGTTCGCGTCGAATTCTCGAAAAAGAGGTTCACAATTGTTACCCCTTGTAAAGACGGTACTTTTTTAATGGGCCGATCCAACACTTCTCTAAATTGGAATGCCGTATCAATGATGGCTTGAATATCTTTTGATGGATAATTTTCCAACCCCAGCAAATGTTTGTGTGTCAGCATTTTATTCACCATCCCACGTTAAAATAACTGCGTCTTTTTTATCTACTTCTTGAATAAGCACGGATACATGTTCTCCTTCGTGTGTGGGAATATTTTTCCCTACAAAATCTGCTCGAATAGGCATTTCTCGATGCCCCCTATCGACTAATACAGCTAATTGGATTGATGCTGCTCGACCAAAAGCATTTAAAACATCCATGGCCGCTCGAATGGTTCGCCCCGTGAATAAGACATCATCAATTAAAATTACAATTTTTCCGTCTAAAGAAAACGGTATTTCAGTTCCTTTAATTTGAGGCATAACTAACCGTTCCCTGAAATCATCTCGATGGAAAGTAATATCTACTGTTCCTAAAGGTACATCAATTTGTGCGATAGATTTTAATTGATTTTGGATACGTTTTGCCAATGGCACACCACGACGATGAATCCCAATCAATGCAATGTCTCCGGGTGTTGTATTTTTTTCAATAATTTCGTGGCTGAGGCGAATGATTGTTTGCCCTAGACGCTTTTCATCTAACAGTTGTTTTTGATTCATCTATTTATCTCCTTAATGAAAAAAACCTCCGGGCAGCATCTAAAACTTGCACGAAGGTTAGGCGTCTGCCCTTTTCAATCTCACAGGATCGTTTTAAAGGGTTGTTAAGCGAGCCAAGTTACTGACAATGGCTAAATATATCATGAACTATTTCTGGCAACGTGGATATTTCTAAGTGATCCAAGACTACATTAATATCAATGGATTCTTTGCGAAACCATTGCATTTGTCTACGGGCATATTGACGAGTTCGAATGACAATATCTTCTTCCATTTCCTGATAAGACATTGCCCCATCTAAATAAGATTTAATTTGTCTATAACCTATGGAATTAAGAGCTGGAAATAATTGCCCTGATTCATTTTGTTGCTTTAATAAATATTCAACTTCTGCTATCCAACCCTTCGCAAACATTTCTTTAGTCCGTTTTTCGATACGATTAACGAGCTTAGACCTATCATAATTAAGTAAAAAAGAAAAGACAGGAAGGATATTTAATGATTGATTTTTCTGATTTCGGAAATGTTCACTAGGCGAAATGCCCGTTGCTTCAAATATTTCTAAAGCTCTGACTAATCGTTTTTTATTATTGATATGAACAATTTTACAATAATCCGGGTCAATAGTTTGAAGACGTTCATATAATGAGACAGGATCATCTTCGTACGCTTGTTCTAGCCTACCCCGTAGATGAAGGTTTGAAACGCTTCCCGCAAAAATGCCTTGTGTTAACGCACGAAAATAAAGACCGGCACCCCCACAAAGGATAGGTGTTTTCCCAACGGATAAAATTTGTTGACATTTTTCTATTACCTGATCAGCATACTGGCCTGCTGAAATAGGTTTCGATGGATCTTGAAACCCAAATAAATGATGTGGAATACCTTTCATTTCAGTATGTGTGGGTTGCGCTGTACCAATAGGCATTCCTTTGTAAATTTGTCTCGAATCGAGACCGATCACTTCTCCATTCAATTTTTGAGCTAAATCAACACATAGAGATGTTTTTCCACTGGCGGTAGGCCCGATAATTGTAAGAGTTTTTTTCATAACGCAATTAAAGTTACATAAACCCAATTCCAGGAAACAATCATTTACCTAGGCGTTCATCCTTCATATTTCCTATTAGCCCTAGAAGTCCGGCACGGTAAAAATGATTATGGTATAATTGTTGAATTAATTTTTAAACTTTTTCAATGGCAATGGCAATTCCTTGCCCTACACCAATACACATCGTACACAAAGCTTTTTTGGCATTTGTTTGAACTAACTGATGCATGGCTGTCGTGAGTAGGCGAGCTCCGCTCATTCCGAGTGGATGTCCTAATGCAATAGCGCCACCCCAGGGATTAATTCGAGGATCATTATCTGCCAACCCCAACTTTCGTGTGCACCCCAACGATTGAGCCGCAAAAGCCTCGTTGAGCTCAATAATATCCATTTCATCTAAAGTTAAATTCAGATATTTTAATAATTTCTGTGTTGCGGGAACAGGTCCCATTCCCATAATTCGAGCAGGAACTCCAGCAGTTTTCATTCCCAATATTTTTGCTTTTGGTGTCAGATTATATTTTTTGACTGCTTCTTCTGAGGCGACGAGCAATGCAGCCGATCCATCATTAATCCCGGACGCATTCCCAGCTGATATGCTTGTATTTTCACCCAAAATAGACCGTAGAGTGGCTAATTTTTCCAGAGATGACAAACGCAAATATTCATCTTTGTCAAACACAAGAGGCTCTAGCTTACGACGTGGGATAGTTCCTGGCACAATTTCGTGTGAAAGCATTCCATTTTCTTGAGCTTGTTTAGCTTTGATTTGACTCCAATATGCAAATTTATCCTGGTCTTCTCGACTAATTATTTCTTCTTGGGCAATATTTTCAGCTGTTTGGATCAGCGATTCCGTTACGCCCAGTTTTTCCATATTTTCATTAACAAATCGCCATCCAATAGTGGAATCTACTAATTCGGGTGACCGAGAAAATGACTGCCCGGGTTTTGCCATCACATAAGGGGAACGCGACATACTCTCTACACCGCCAGCAATGATAATATCTGCTTCGCCCGCTCTAATTGCACGAGCCGCTGTGCCAACTGCATCCATCCCAGAGCCACATAAACGATTTATTGTTACACCGGAAATGGCTTCAGAGTAGCCCGCCAATAATAAAGCCATCCGAGCTACATTCCGATTATCTTCCCCGGCTTGATTTGCATCACCTAAAATCACATCATCCACTCTATCCCAAGGAATATTTGGATTGCGATCTTTCAATG
The DNA here is from genome assembly GCA_016784605.1 of Fidelibacterota bacterium. Lineage (GTDB taxonomy): Bacteria > Fidelibacterota > Marinisomatia > Marinisomatales > UBA1611 > JABHGY01. The sequence goes on from JADHUI010000009.1 coordinate 15,864, forward strand.
CGATTAATGGAATTGCAGCTAAATCATCTGTACGAACAGTTGATAAAGATCCTCCATAGGAACCGATCGGCGTTCTAATAGCGTCGCAAATGTAGGCATTTTTCATTAATTTTTTTCCAAATCCGGTTTAAGATGTTTCTCATGATATTTATTCCAAACCACATCCAAATCCGGTTTGATTGAAATAAATGCATTGAGCAAACTTTGAGATAGGTGATCCACTTCCTTTTGTGTCATAACCGTTGAAAACATACAAGTCCCTGTATTAACCATGATGATATTTCCTTTATAAAAAAGGTGGTCCAATAATTTCATCATAACGGCTTTTTCTTCAGGCCATTGATATGCTTTTCTATAAGAGGATGGCGTATGTTTCCTTGGATGCAACCGAAACATGGAACCCGACCCCGAAATGGACATAGGAACATCCGCTTCTAAAATTGCTTCATTGATTTGCGCTACAGCCTTTGATGTAAGTTTATTTAAGGATAAAACTGCATTTTTATCAAAATCTTTCATGGCTTCAAACCCGGCCGTCATGGTGATAGGATTAGCTGAAAAAGTACCAGAGTGGGGTAAAAGTAATGGGCTTTCATTCGGGTCCATTACTTTCATCACATCGTGTCGACCTGCAAATGCACCAACGGGAAAACCGCCCCCAATCATTTTCCCTAATGCAGTAATATCTGGTTTTATTTTGTAATTTTCCTGTGTCCCGCCATAATTTGTTCTATAAGTAATAACTTCATCGAAGACCAAGAGTGCATTATTTTTTTGAGTCCAAGCATAAATACCTTCAACAAATTCATGCGAAGCTTCAAACAAACCAACGCGATGCGGTATTGGGTCAATAAGGACACATGCAATATTTTCTGCATCTTCATCCAAGAGATGGATGGTTCGTTCTAAGTCATTGAATGGATAAATAATCACATCATCCAAAACCCCTTGAGGTGTTCCGTATGCTAAAGGGATACGGTTAGGTTTAGCAATATCGCCCCAATTATCAGGGTCGGAAACCTGACTAACTTCCACGTAATCATAAGAACCATTGTAAGAACCTTCTGCTCGAGCAATCTTGGGTTTTCCTGTAAATGCTCTGGCAGTTTTTATCATGGACATAACTGCTTCGGTCCCTGAATTCACGAATCGAATTTTTTCAAATCCAGGAGAACGGCTACATAAATGTTCGGCGTACCGAACTTCAATTTCTGTGGCTAAAGTATAAGCGGTTCCTTTGCGCAGTTGTTTTGTTACAGCATCCACAATTTTTGGATAGGCATGTCCATGAATAAGCGAAGCCATATTATTAGCAAAATCAATACGTTCTACCCCATCAATGTCTGTAACGATACATCCTTTTGCACCAGTAACATAATGAGGGTGAGGTTTATGAAAAATGGTATTTCTGCTAACACCGCCAGGAAGAACTTGCACTGCATCAGCATAGATGCTTGCATTCGTATTTTTGAAAGTTTTCATTCTAATCCCGTTTTGGATAGGGTTTTTATTGAATAAGCGTGGGTTCGGTACGTTTCTGCAAATAGTCAAAACTGATACCCGGAGCGAGCTCGCGAACTTGGAGCCCCTTTTCTGTCACATTTATCATAGCAAGATTTGTATAAATCCGGTCAACAATTCCCTTACCTGTCAGCGGAAATGTACAATCATTCACCAGTTTGAAATGATCATCTTTGGTCACATGTTGCGTAATAACCCAAACATTCTTAACACCTGCAACCAAATCCATAGCGCCACCTACAGCTGGAATTGCACCGGGTTTCCCTGTTGACCAATTGGCAAGGTTGCCCTCTTTAGAAATTTGTAATGCACCTAAAACAGAAATATCAAGATGGCCACCACGAATCATTGTAAAACTATCTGCATGGTGAAAATAACTTGCCCCCGTAATTGCAGTAATATATTTTTTCCCTGCATTAATAAGTTCAATATCTTCCTGTCCCTTTTCTGGAACAGGTCCCATTCCTAATAGTCCATTTTCAGTATGATAAATTATTTCAATTCCTTCAGGAACATGATCTGCTACTAATTCTGGAATTCCAATACCGAGATTTACATAAGAACCATCAGGCAAATCCTGAGCCACTTTTTGTGCCATTTCATTTCGGTTCCAACCTATTTGCAATTTTCCATTCATTTCGGATACCTTTCGTTATTGGCAACAAGAACGGATTCATATTCTGGGTTAGAAATCTCCACAACTCGATTGACAAAAATCCCTGGAGTAATCACCACTTCAGGATCAATATCTCCAGGTTCAACAAGATGTTTGGTCTGAACAATCGTTATTTCGGCTGCCGTACACATAATTGGACTGAAATTTCGAGCCGTTTTATTATATGTTAAATTACCGTAACGATCGGCTGTGTGACATTTCACTAAGCTGAAATCAGCCCTAATTCCATATTCCATGACATAGGATTGTCCATCAAATTCTCTGATTTCCTTCCCATCCGCCAATGGTGTATTTACGGATGATGGTGTATAAAAAGCTGGAATGCCTGCTCCACCTGCTCGAATTCGTTCCGCTAAAGTCCCTTGTGGAACTAGTTCTAGTTCAATCTCTCCATTACGATAGAGCTCTGGAAAAACTACAGAATTCGTTGATCGTGGAAAAGAACAGATCATTTTCTTGACCTGCCTATTTGCAATTAATGCAGCAATTCCAACATTTCCACTGCCGGTATTATTGCTTACTATCGTAAGATCTTTACTGCCTAGGTCTATTAATCGGTGAATGAGCTCAACTGGGCTTCCTGCTTCTCCAAAGCCTCCAATCATAACTATGGCGCCATTAAAAATATCAGATACAGATTCTTTATCTGATTGAATAATTTTATTTATCAAGGTTATATCGCTTTTAGTTGCTGTGAGGACATGGCTTTATCAAATTCATCTTGAAGTGTATTTTCAATTTCATTTAACTCTTCTTCGAAGAAATACTCATCCGTATCATAAGGAATAAGCTTTTCAATGGTGTTCTCTTTCTCATCATATTTCGCAAGAAACGTTTTGTCTAACCATTTCATATTCCTTGCTTCATTGAATTTTAACGCAAAGGCTGTTTCACCATTAATTTCAACTGTCCCCAAAAGGGAGATTTTACCTGCAGAAGAAGTCATAGTTATATATCTTGATGGTCTTCCTTCTGATGGAAGTGAGCGGAAAATCTTGCTGAAAATTTTGTTCATATCTGCAAGAGGTGCTGTGAAATAACCGTGTTCCCCTGTGGGTCTCGCACAATATATTGAGTGAAATGACATTCCCAGCATCATGAGAATGTGAGCTAAGTCAATCCAATTTTGAGCAGATTTATCAATATCTACGCTTCCATCTTCCTTCATGAATAAACTGATATGGTTCATCATAGGACTCTGACTTCGTATATTGATTCGATTTGCTCTAAGTCTACGAATAGCGGCAATTGTGTGAATATTTAGAAATTCTTTTGGCGTAGAGAAATGCCCCATCCATAAAATTTGTATTCCACTATCAATTAATTCTCCAAACAACTTTAATGTGCCATCGTACTTGGGGTCGAGAACAACTTGTGGTTCGTAAGTAAGTGCGCGGGAAGCTATGCGAATATTTCGAATATGCATCAATTCAGGATCATCCATTAGAGGACGTAAATATTCACTTAATCTTGACGTAGGCATATACCCTGCGTCCCCTCCAGTAATAAGTATATCCGTTATTTCTTTGTGTTTTCTCAAATAGGCGTGAACTTGCGAAACATTGTCTTGAATAAACATATCTTCATCGCCTCGAACCTGAGCATGGCGGAAACAATAAGTGCAATAGGCAAAACACCCTTGAGTTGTTTTATCAAATAGGAGAAAAACTTGAGGATATTTATGCTGGCCACCGTCAACCGCTTCAAACTCTCCTTCAGTCGAATAAAATGAAGGGCGATTCAATATTTGCTTTCCATCATGAGGATTAGTTTGGTCTCGATATTTAACCACCATTTGTGTTCTTTTGTCCGCGTCGTCAATACGTTTATATTCATCGACAACTTTCTCATCAATCATTCCCGGTTGTGGAAAAGTGAGTTGAAAAATGGGATCATTATGATAATCGCTCCAATCAATAGTGCCAAGAATATGTTTAGTGGCAAGAAATGCATATACTTCAACGAATAATTCACGCTCTCTAAGATGAGATAGGACGATACCATTATTTTTTAAAATTTCACATACTTGCTTAAATCCCGATAGAGCCGAATATTTATTTTTAGAGTTGGTAAACATCCCATTAGACTCTGGCTTTAAAATAGAATGTTGTGGAAAACTATTATGGAGCCTATTAAGTAAGGTTGTCGGAACTAAATTTTCTTCGATAATTACTTTTATAGTTTCGTCATTTAATCCGTGACGATCCATTAGTAACTCAATATCTGATTGTTCAAAAACGACTTTATCCGTTAGAGACATATTTTTACTCCTGACTTAATAATAATTTTGGTAAGGTTATGAATTTGTGCAATTTGATGAAACGATTACCAATGCTTGTATCGAAATTACCAATAGATAATTGAATGTAAATATAATTTAAATATAGACCTAAAAACCATTATTTATACCCTTTAACATTTTAAAATAAAGTATGAATCGCTTTTGAGCCCATGATCAATGCCGCTCAAATCGCTTATCTAACTCTTCCAAACTCATTTGAACAATAATTGGACGACCGTGGGGACAATAATAAGGATGGTTTGTTGCAAATAATCGATTGACTAATTCTTGCATTTCTTCTTTTGTTAATGAGTCACCTGCTTTTATGGCCGCCTTGCATGCAAAAGATGCAGCTAAACCTTCTTGAAACGAACTGTATTCTTTTCGGTTATTTAAAAAATGATCTATGATATCTCGTATGACAGATTTTTCCATTCCCCAACCCATTTCAGAAGGTATGGCTTCTACTCGGATTGATGAGTCACCTTGTTTCTTCACTTTAAAACCAATTTTTTCCAAATAGGGTAACACATCCAAAAGGGCATCAAATTCATCGGGTGAAAAATCGAGTTGTTCTGGGAATAACAATGTTTGAGATGCCATCGATGTAGATTCAAAAGCAATCAGTGCTTCTTCAAATAAAACGCGTTCATGAGCCACATGCTGGTCAATCATGACTAACCCACTACTAATTTCTGATAAAATATATTTATGATGAATTTGCCAAATATTTTCTGTCGGAATTGTGGTGGGTGAATTTTCTCGCCCTTCGGCTAATTGAGATGCATATGATTTAGCTCGCTGTAATGTTTGATATTCCTTTTCATTTTGACTCATCGGGGCACCTGAAAATTGTATAGAGCTCTGTCCCGGATCACCGTCATAACTAGAGGGTCGTTGAAAAAATGAATCAAATGGTTTATCAAATGATGGTAAGGTATCTAACAAATCTTGTAGCGCATCCTTTACCCCTGATTTCAAAACGTGATAAACCCGCCATTCATCTTGGAATCTTACTTCGGTTTTCATTGGATGCACATTAACATCCACCTGATCCGCTGGTATAATTAGATTTATAACAAAAAATGGGTATTCGCCGCGTTTAACTAATGCTTCATAGGCGGAATAAACTGCCGAATTCAGCAGTCGATCTTTTATAAACCGCCGATTTAAAAATAGAAACTGTTCACTTGGCCGAGAACGAACCAAATTTAAATTGCCAACAAACCCTGTAAAGACAAAATCTCCTTTTGAAAAATTAACAGGGCGCAAATTGTCACTATACGTTGGATCAAATAATGCGTCAATCCGCTCTTCTAAAGATTCGGGTAAAACAGATAATATTTCTTTTTCATCCGATATAATTTTAAAGGCTACTTCCGGATAAGCCAACCCAAAACGTCGAATCACATCAACCACTTTTCGCATTTCGGTTCGAGGCGTTTTTAAAAATTTCTTTCGTGCGGGTGTATTTGAAAATAAGTTTCGGATTGTTATTTCGGTACCGCCAATTTCTGGAGCTGGAGCAACAGAACTCGCAATCCCATTTTTCACGATAATTTCTGCCCCTTGGTGGTTCATATTGCTCGAAACGATTTTCATTTCAGCCACGGATGCGATACTAGCTAAAGCTTCGCCACGAAAACCCAATGTATCAATTGAAAATAAATCATCTATTGATTCAATTTTACTTGTATGATATCGTAATACGGATGCGCCTAAATCTTCTTGAGACATACCAGCACCGTTGTCGCTGACTTGTATGAGATGATGTCCTCCCTTTTTGATGATAACCGTAATATCTGTCGCACCCGCATCAAGACTATTCTCGACACATTCTTTTACAACGGAAGCCGGGCGTTCTACCACTTCTCCTGCGGAAATTTTATTTCTTAAATCTTCTGATAAAGGTTGTATCATCATTATTAACTTAAAATTTGATTGTTTATATCTTGTCGATCGTTTTTTGATAAACAATTTTATGCAATTCTTCTGCTTTAGTCACTATAGAATCCGCCAATTCTTTCTTAGCAAATTTAAATTCAGAATCCTTAACACCTGGCAAATTTATAACAACATTCATGCATGCACCTCGAACGCCTGCAAGAGCCACTTCCGCTGCTACACCTGCATCCGACACTGAATTCGGATTCCCTTTATCCACTAATTGTGCAGCAAGTTCCAATACTCGAAAACATTTTTCAGCAGTTTCCAACGGAATTTCAATTGCATATTGATTGGCTAATTCTATCGCCTTTTCCTTGGCTATTCTTTCATTATTATTTGAAGATGATAATCGATTCGCACTCATAACTTGGTTAAAAGCTTTTGTATCTTCATCCACTAAAATTGAAAGTCTATCTTTCAAGGATTGAGCCTCAATTCCAATAATATCCATTTCTGGTTTAAAATCGAGCCATTCCTTTTTTTCATGTGTTAATGCAGCCACCATAGAAGATAATGCAGCACCTAAAGAGCCGACTAATGCGGAAACACTGCCACCACCTGGTGCCGGACTATTTTTAGAACATTCATTCACAAATTCTTCACTGGATAATTTCATCAATGAGTGCTTTTCAATTGCAACGGCATAGTCTATTATTTTTTCACTCGGATCAAATGGGGTCACATCATTCAATCCTAAAGATTGGATGGCGCATTCGATAATATCCTCTGTCGGGACGCCCATGGATCGATTTTGTTTTTTTAAATAATGTTTTCCTGCCATCAGTAAAGCGTCTAATGGAATCAGGCCAACTAATTCGCTTCCCGTTACTCGGACGCCACGCTTTTCTGCTAACTGACACGCTGCGTCAAACACATCATGTATTGTGGATTTTTTATAATTATTAAAATTAATTGAAATTTGAGCACGATTAAAGCTTTCAACATACCAACCAATTCCTTTTACATCTTTAAACATACCGGGGGTTTTTATCGGACTTCCATCTTCATTTCTAACAATCTCTCCATCCAATAGATTTTTAGATTTTAGATTTGGAATACGCTTGCTTCTTCCTGCTTCTCGTAACTCAAAGGCAATATCTGTAGCTAAACGATGATCGCGTGTATTTAAATTGATATTATACGCAATGAGAAATTCCCTGCATCCCATGACGGTTGCTCCCGCTTTTATATGAATCTTATTAGGCCCAAAATCCGGTTTCCAATTCTTATCTGATAACTTTTTAACTAATCCTTCATATTCCCCCTTTCGAATATGGGGTAATTTCTCTCGTTCAGCATGTTGAGCAGATTTTTCATATAAATAAACAGGAATATTTAATTCAGCTCCCACACGCGCACCGACTCTTTTTGAGACTTCAATACATTCTTCTATCGATACATCACTAATTGGGATAAATGGACAAACGTCTGTAGCCCCCATTCGAGGATGCGTTCCCGAATGCTGACTCATATCTAAAATTTCTGAAGCATGTTTAATGCCACGAAAAGACGCTTCTTCAATGGCTTCCGGTTCACCAACGATGGTTACAACGGTCCGATTTGTATCTATGCCTGGATCAACATCCAAAACAGTTATTCCTGGCACTTGTGCCATTTGGTTAACAATATTTTCAATTTTTTTAGAGTCCCGACCTTCTGAAAAGTTGGGGACACATTCAATTAATCGATTCATTTAATTACCCTGACAAGGCTACGTTTCGTAAATAGATGATGAGCCAAAGGACAAAAAGAACCATTCCAATAGTCCACCAATATGGACGTTGTCTAGATGTACGTCTTTCAATAATTCTGCGAAAATAATTTTCATGTTCACTCATAATGCAATTCCAGCAAAAATAGACATAAAAAAGTTTACAAAAGGTCCCATAACCATCCAAAGAATTGAGACTTTTGTTAAAAAACCAATTAAAATAAGTCCGAATAAAACTTGTGGGCCATACATTTGCATTTTCATAACTAATTCAGGATTGCGTCGGACCATTATCCCTGAGAATATTTGCGATCCATCCAAAGGAGGAATAGGCAACATGTTGAAAACGGCCAAAGCAGTATTAATATGAGCAAAATAAATGAGAAATAGAAAAAGAGTATCAGAAAAAAAAGGGGACCCATTTAAAAAACGAATTGTCATTCCTGCTAAAAAGGATAGAAACAAATTAGACGCTGGCCCTGCGAATGCAATTTTCATCATATCCGATCTTGGATGGCGTAAATTACTTGCATTTACGGGTACAGGCTTTGCCCAACCAAAGCCAACAAATAGGATCATGATTGTTCCCATGGGGTCTAAATGATCAAATGGATTTAAAGAAAGTCGCCCCATACGAGTTGCTGTAGAATCCCCTAATCGGTTTGCCATCCAAGCGTGAGCAAACTCATGAAAACTTAATGCAAAGAAAAGAGCTGGAATTAAGAGCACAAGTGCTTCCAGAGGCATACGAAATAACATTTTAACTCCGTGGGTGATACTGCCGATGAATTTCGGACAGTGTCGTTTTATCTAAATGAGTATAAATCTGAGTGGTTGTAATATCGCTATGGCCTAACATGACTTGAACAAATCTTAAATCGGCTCCGCCTTCAAGCATATGCGTTGCAAAGGAATGGCGAAAAGTATGTGGGCTAACCGGTTTATGGATTTCAGCAATATTAACCCATTTTTTAACAATATTATAAATCGACATTCGAGTGAGCGATTTTCCGTTTTGGCTTAAAAATACATTTCCAATCGATGCGTTTTTTGCTAATGTTGGACGAGCATGAATCAAATATTGATTTAATATTTCTTTAATATTTTTTCCTAGAGGGACAATTCTTTGTTTATTGCCCTTCCCCGTTACCCGTATGAGTTCTTCATCAAAAAATAGTTCACTTACGGACAAGTCACATAATTCTGAAACGCGAAGTCCGCAAGAATAAAGCATTTCTAGGATAGCTTGATCTCGTTTTCCGACTGATGTTTTTGTCTCAACAGATTGAATAATTCGATTCATTTCTTCAACCGATAAAATATCCGGAAGTTTTTTGGGCATTTTTGGAGCAACTAATTGAAGAGAAGGATTTTCATTGCAATACCCTTCATCAGAGATAAAAGCATGATAAGATCGAATCGAAGAAAATATGCGCGCAACACTAGCGGGAGCTAAATCCATTTGAGATAATGAACGAATAAAAAAACGAATTTCTTCCTGTGAAATATCTTTTATAGATGCTAGCGATCCTTCTTCAACAATAAATGCTAAGTAAACATTTAGGTCCCGTTCATATGCTTCAATTGTATTTGTGGCTAAATTTTTCTCTACCCGAAGCATGGTTAAGTATTCATGAAGATATGTTTCCATGAATCTATTTTCCCAGTACTGAATTTTCAATCAATTCACATAAAATATGCCCAACAAGAATATGACCCTCTTGAATTCGTTGCGTGTCGTCACTTGGAATCTGAATAGTTACATCTGCCTTTCCGTTAATTTCTCCGCCCGATGCACCCGTCAATACAATCGTTTGCATGTTTTGAACCTGAGCTTGATGAATAGCTTGTATAATATTATTTGAATTACCACTCGTTGTAATACCTATTAATATATCACCTGCAGATCCTAATGCTTCTATTTGTCTCGAAAAGATTGAATTAAAATCTGTATCATTCGCCCATGCAGTTAAAAAAGACGAATCAGTTGTTAGAGCAATGGATGGTATAGCTTGACGATTATGGTCCATTAATCCACCTAATAATTCTGTTGATAAATGTTGGGCATCTGCCGCACTGCCTCCATTTCCACACCAAAGAAATTTTTTACCAGAATGGAAAGCAGATTTCATCAAAGAAGCAGCCTTGTCTATGTCAGATAAGCAATGATCCAACATGAATGTTTTGACAGATGCACTATCTAAAATCTTCGCCTGTATAAAAGATTGATCCGACATGGCATTATTGATGAATCGCGTCAGCAAATTCTTTCATTATAGCTGAACCATGATTTTCGATAATCGTCCCCGTTACAATAAAAGATGCACCTGCCTTAACACGTTCCTGAGCTGCATCTGGAGACCGTATTCCACCTCCAACAATTAAAGGGCATTCAATGGCCTTAGCCATAGCAGTAATAACTTGAGTTGGAACGGCTGTTTTTGCGCCACTTCCAGCTTCAAGATATAACATTTTCAATCCTAAATATTGGCCCGCAAGTCCATGGGCTACTGCAATATCCGAACGATTCATGGGAATCGGTTTTGTATGGCTCATAAATTCAACTGTAGAATTAGCGCCACCATCGAATAACATATATCCTGTAGGAATTGTTTCAATGCCTAAATCCTTAACCATAGGGGCAGCTAAAACTTGTTCTCCAATAAGATAATGAGGATTCCTACCCGAAATTACAGACATAAATAACATTGCATCATAATGATTATTTAATTGATTAAGCCCACCGGGAAAGGAAATGACCGGAATCGTTGACGCTGCTTTAATGCGTTCTACTCTTTCATGGCATTTGCTATCCATCATTAAACTTCCCCCCACAAAAAGGGCATCAACACCCGCTTCATTTGCTGCATTTACATGTGCTTCTATCGTTGAGTCATTTTTGTAGTCGGGATCAATGAGGACAATATATCCGGCGCCTTTTTGGGTACGAGTATTTAATAATGATTGATAAATGTCTGATTTCATATCTAAATCTAAGTGATGATACCTTGATATGCTTCTGCAGAAAGTAATTCATCTTTTCCGGCAGAATCGTCCACTTTTACTTCAATAAGCCACCCTTGACCGTATGGGTCTTGATTAATATGATCGGGTGAATCTTCCAATGATTCATTTATAGCCATCACGATTCCGTTAATGGGTGCAATTAAATCTGAAACTGTTTTTACGGCTTCCACTTCACCAAATGGATCTCCTTGAGATAATTCTTGCCCAATCTCTGGAAACTCGACAAAAACAATATCCCCAAGCTGCTCTTGGGCAAAATCTGTAATACCAATTTTAACCGATTCTCCAGAAAAGTCTACCCATTCATGATCTTTGGAATAAAATAATTTGTCTGGAAAATTCATTCTTCATCTCCTTCATTAGGATTGAATTCGAAGGATTCTAAAAAGCTCGTATCAAAATCCCCCGATTTAAATTGATCATTGGCCATAATGGCTTGATGATATGGAATAGTCGTTTTTGGTCCTTCTATAATGGTTTCTTCCAAAGCACGTTGCATACGATTGATGGCTCGATTCCGGTTTTTAGCGTGCACAATGAGTTTCCCAATTAAAGAATCGTAATGTGTGGGAATTTGATATCCCGCATATGCATGGCTATCAATTCTTACACCTTTTCCGCCAGGCATATGATAACTTTCAATTTTTAATGGACTCGGTATAAATCCCTTAGCCGGATCTTCCGCATTAATTCTGCATTCAATCGAATGCCCTTGTAATTCAATATTATACAAGTTTTCAGGTATTTTTTCTCCGGCATGCATGAGGATTTGCTGTTTTATGAGATCTGCACCCGTTACCATTTCTGTAATAGGATGTTCTACTTGAATACGGGTATTCATTTCCATGAAGTAGAAATTATTATTTTTATCTAACAAAAACTCTATTGTTCCGACCCCAATATAATTTACTGATTTTCCGCCCGCGACCGCTGCCGCGCCTAATTTTTCTCGTAATGCTTCGTCCACAACAGGAGATGGGGATTCTTCTATTAATTTTTGGTGACGACGTTGAATCGAACATTCTCGCTCTCCCAAATGGACTACATTTCCATGCATATCGCCCAAAATCTGAACTTCGATGTGTCTTGGTTTTTCTATAAATTTTTCAATATACATATCCCCATTACCAAAACCGGATAATGCTTCTTGGAAGGCAGTATTGTAAGCATGTTCAACACCATCCGGGGAATCAACGAAACGCATACCACGTCCGCCTCCACCGGCAGATGCTTTCAACATAACAGGATATCCCATTTCGTCTGCCAATTTTTGTGCTTCTTCAGGACCTGACAATATGCCTTCTCCACCGGGGACAACTGGAACACCTGCTTCTTTCATGGTCTTTTTAGCTTGGCTTTTATTTCCCATAGCATCAATGATTTCAGGTGTTGGACCAATAAACGTAAAATCATTTTCTGCACAAATTCGTGAAAATTGAGCTGATTCTGCCAAAAACCCATAACCGGGATGCACCGCGTCTGCATTGGTGATTTCCCCCGCTGCAATGAGTCGGGGAATATTCAAATAACTGTCTTTCCCAGCTGGAGGTCCGATGCAAACAGCTTCATCTGCAAATTTAACATGGAGTGAATATTCATCTGCTGTTGAATAAACAGCGACCGTTTTAATGCCTAATTCATGACAGGCACGGATAATTCTTAGGGCAATTTCACCCCGATTGGCAATGAGAACTTTTTTAAACATGATGGTCTAGGCTGGATTAATGATAAATAATGGTTGATTAAATTCTACAGCTCCAGAATCATCTACTAAAATTTTAGTAATAACTCCGTCAAGTTCGGATTCAATTTCATTCATTATTTTCATCGCTTCTATAATACAAAGTGTTTGCCCTTTTTTAACCGAATCGCCAACCTTTACGAAAGGCGGATCGTCTGGGGAGGGTGCAATATAAAATGTTCCAGGCATAGGTGATAATACGGATTCGCCTTCAGGTTCAACCGATTCGGATTTTGAGACTTCTTGAGAAACTGAAGTGCTCGGCACCTCAGGAGCGACTACAGGTGCTGATGATGTAACGGATGAAACGATTCCCGGAGATTTTGACACTCGGAAAGACCGCCCCCAAAATTTAACTTCTATCTCATTCACCTCACTTTGTTCTAAAATGTAAATGATCTCTTTTAATTTGTCTTGCCACTTTTTCATATTAATTATCCCTTAGATCGTTCTACATAATCACCTGTTCGAGTATCAATTCTGAGTTTATCCCCAATATTGATAAATAGTGGGACATTTAATTCATACCCAGTTTCTACCGTAGCAGGTTTAGTAGCACCTTGAGCTGTATTTCCTTTAAATCCGGGCTCGGTATCTTCTACTTCAAGTATAACATGTGGCGGAATCCGAATATCTAAAATTTCATCGCCATCAAATAGAAGATCTGCATTCATACCACCAACAAGAAAATTTTTCTGATCACCTACAATATCAAATGAAACATTAAGCTGTTCAAAATTATCTTCGTCCATGAAAATAAACGCCATATCATCATGATATAAATATTGCATTTTCTTTGCATCTACACGAATGTATTCTATGCGAGCACCTGCATTGAATGTATGATCAATAATCTTCCCTGAAATAATATCTTTAAGTTTCGTTCGAACAAAAGCACCCCCCTTTCCGGGTTTTACATGTTGAAACTCAACAACTTTCATTCGTTTGTTTTTATGTAGAATGACCGCGCCATTCTTAATATCTGCAGTAGTAGCCATGAAATCCTTCCTTAAATTGAACGTGAAAGTTACATCATACATAAATGACTTCAAATTTCAGATAATACCTTTATTTCATGTATGAATTGTGAAGCCCAACGCCTATCTTGCCCGCAGGAATCCAAATTGGGCACATATTTGGCATATTTGACTAAATCTGCTTTTTCCAATTGGGAAACCCAATTTTTAAATATGGATTTATCCAACTGAAATAAGTGACCATTTTCAGAAATTTCTAGTGTAGTCATTTCTAATGTTCGTATATAAAATACTCGTTCAACAAGTTCGCGTAATAAATAGGATAATTCCACATAAAATAGTTTAACATTTGTTTCATGTTCTAACTGATTCAAACGGGAAATGGCTTCTTCAAATGGATCTTTTTTAATTATTTCCTTCCTATTCACCTCAGGAGAAATATGAATTCTTTTTTTCCAAATCCAAATCATTGTCCCAATCAAAAATAATAATAATCCAACCATAATACTGAGTTTCATTGGAAATAATCCACTTACAGGTACTGGCCCTTTTATAGGTCTTATAGTTGTTTGCCCTCCCAGTATAATACTGGAGATAACATCAATTTGAATTGGATCTGCAGAAAGGGAATAATTATAAGTACTATCTTTATTTAAGACTTGAATTTCATACGCAGGGGTCCAATATGTTCCTGTGTCCCAATACGATATTTCACATGAAATACCCACAATACCATTTTGATTTTGGATATAGTTAAAGTCATGATATTGAACCGAGTCAGACAGGAGTTCTAAAGTCGGATATTGAATAGTCATACCAACACTTCCAACCGTAGATACTTTAAATTGGATTTTTTCACCAATTCGAACTTTTGTTGTATCAACTGTTGCAATAACTGAAAGTGATGACTTCGGTTGACTTTTTTCTGGACTGCAAGCCAAATACATCCAAGCTAAACCCAAAAAAAGTAACGATTTTCTAAACATTAGTATCGTTTTTCCCTGAGTCTAAAAAAAGACATGAGTGGCTCTACAAAATCTTCATTTGTTTGAATAGGAACCAAGTCAAACCCAATTTTTCGAGCTTGTTTATGAAGAGAATTCATTTCATCGTTGGCTGTTTTAGTGAAGGTTAACCGATCATATTCTGACGATGTATCAATCCAAATATTTTCACCCGTCTCGGAATCTGAAATTTTCAATAATCCTACATCTGGGAATTCTGTTTCTGCTTCATCATGAATGTGTAACCCAATAATATCGTGTTTTCGATTTGCCACTCTAAGAGCTGACCAATACCCTTCATCCATAAAATCGGACAAAATAAATACAACACTTTTTCGCTTAGAAACTTTCAACAGAAAGTCTAATGCATTCTTTAAGGATGTTTTTTTATTTTTCGGTTTAAAGTATAATAATTCTCTTACGACTCGCAATACGTGGGATTTACCTTTTTTAGGGACAATATACTTTTCAACTTCGTCACTAAAGAGAATAAGCCCTACTTTATCATTATTTTTTATAGCGGAGAACCCAAGTACAGCAGCAATTTCTGCATTAATATCTTTTTTTAATGATTTAGTCGAACTGAATAATCCCGAACTACTCACATCCACCAAAAGATAGACTGTCAATTCTCGCTCTTCTTCAAATATTTTTATAAATGGAGAACCCGTTCGAGCGGTCACATTCCAGTCGATGAGGCGAATGTCATCTCCTGGTTGATATTCACGTACTTCAGAAAAAGTCATTCCACGCCCTTTGAAAACAGAATGATATTCACCACCAAACAAATCATTGACTAATCCGCGCGTACGAATTTCAATTTGTTTAACTTTTTTAAGGATTTCTCTTGGGATCATGGAAACGGGATCAAGGAACTTCGACAGCCTCGAATAACCGCTTTATAACATCTTCTGATGTTATTTCTTCTGCTTCTGCTTCATAAGTTAAAATAACACGATGACGCAATACATCAGCGCCAATGAATCGGACATCTTCAGGTGTTATATATCCTCGATGCTGCATGAAGGCTCTTGCTTTAGCTGCTCGCACCAAATTTATGGTTGCCCGTGGAGATGCACCGAAATCAATCAAACCATCTAAATCTGTTAAGCCAGATTCTTTCGGATTTCGTGTAGCAAAAACGAGATTCAATACGTATTCCTCTACTTTTTCATCTACATATATTTCATTAATAATATTTTGTGCATTTATAATAGTATCGGAATGAACAACCGGATTTAATATTTGAGAATTAGCACCCGGTTGTGTCTGAGTTCTGAGAATCCGTTTTTCCGCATCTTTAGAAGGATAATCGACTAAAAGTTTAAACATAAATCGATCTACTTGTGCTTCAGGTAATGGATAAGTCCCTTCCTGCTCAATTGGATTTTGCGTAGCCATGACCAAAAAAGGGTTATCTAACTCAAATGTATTTTCACCAATGGTTACTTGTCGTTCTTGCATCGCTTCTAACAAGGCACTTTGAACTTTTGCCGGCGACCGGTTTATTTCATCAGCTAATATAATATTAGAGAATAAAGGACCTTTCCTTGTGTCAAATTCACCTGTTTTTTGGTTGTAGATTAATGTTCCCAATAAATCTGCTGGGAGCATATCTGGCGTAAATTGAATTCGTTGAAATTGCGTGTCAATAGAATTTGCTAATGTTTTAACCATTAATGTTTTGGCAAGTCCAGGAACACCTTCTAATAGAATGTGACCATTAGATAGTAAACTAATAATAATTTTTTCCAACAATTCATCCTGGCCAAGAATGACAAGATTGAGCTGTTTCTTTAAATCATCTACAAACTGAGATGATGCAGAAATCTTTTCGTTGATTTCGGTAAGGCTAAAGTCACTCATATTATATTCTCAGGAAGTGATGTGCTTTAAGGCAGGGATTTCGTTTATGTCTTTACCTAAGAAATCCAACTCAAATCTAACAGACGGCGATAAATCATGTTTAGGGAAACGTGTGAGAAATAATTGATACTCGTCTTTTGCTTTATCGGTATTCTTTAAAATGTTAGCATAAATATATCCAATCATAAACTGTGCATGAGCTTCTTGTCCTGAACCGGAAAATTGATTTAACACCTTCCGATATTCATTAATCGCAGTATCAAAATCTCTTAAATCATTCATATAAATATCTCCAATGAGATATTGCGCCTTCGCTGACAGCGGATGATCTGCATAATTTTCAACCAAGTATGAACAATTAGAAATGGATTCTTTAATATCTTTTCTTCTTCTAAGTGATTCTGCTTTATTGAAAACCCAGGCAGGAAAATTTTCAATTTCTTTCTTCGCCTGAACTGCATGTTTAGAATTTGGATATTTTTCAATCGTTTGTTGTAGCGCATTTAACCCTGCATTCAAATCATTCTTCCAATTTAAATAAATAACTGAAAGTTTATATTGTGCTTTTGACGATAATGAATCATTTTCATGGTCAGACAATAAGTCTGTTAAATGAGCAATAGATTCATCGATTTGATTGTCAGCTAAAGCTTTGTCTGATAGGTCAAAATATGTTTCTGCAGATTTTTCACAACCAACTGTAAATAAAAACGCAGATAAAATGAGTATTTGTGTGTATTTCATAGTCTTTCTTTATGTTTAAAAGCCGCCGAAATTAAGGCATAGGCGAATCGATTTCCATAGATTTAACATAGGATAAACCGATGATTAAAAAAATAGTTCCCGCTAAAATATGTACTGAACTCCTAGTTGTATTTTTGACTGAGTGGGGTCATCCAGTTGTATAGCATAATCAAGCCTAGCAGGACCTAAAGGAGTATCAATAGATAAACCCATTCCGTAGTCCCACTTGATTGCATTAAAGGTTATTTGATCTAAATCATCTTCTAAAATGCCTCCATCAAAAAATATTATCCCCCCTAATATTTTATAAACATGAAACCGCCATTCTATATTGGCCATTATACGCGTTGTATGGCCAACGGGATATCCATCTTCATCTACTTTAAATCTTAAAATATCCCACCCGCGTAAACTGGTTGTACCACCAAGATAAAACTGTTCATAACTATAATCCGTAAAGGTTGTATCCCAACCCCACATTTTCCCCATTTTCAATCTATAAGCAATAACACTTTTGTCTGAAACAGAAAAATATTGTTGCCATCCCGCATCAAGTTTTAAATAATCTCGGCCTCCTCCAAACCAAAAACCGGCTACTTTTGCTCCGAGGCTAATAAAGTGTCCTTCAGTAGGTATTATGGGATCATTTTTACGATCGATCAATAAAGTTGCTTTCCAGGATCTCTCTTGTAAATTTTCATCATTATTATCTGAAAACTGTTCCCAAATAAATTTACTTTCAAATTGAGATCTTTTTTCAAACCGATATAAATTGGCAAAAGTAATACCAAAGCGCTCAATAAATTCATTCTCATCTTTTTGATAAATGATAAATGTTTCATAGTAACCAGTCAATTCAGTAGGAATTCGTGTATTAAAAAGCCAGTTATTCCCCAAGTTTATGTCTGCTCTAATTCGCGGGATAATAAATTCTTCTTCGACGGGAATGCCAAATAATAAACGTGTTGAAAAATGAGTAGTTGTTTTAAATATGGACCTGTTTTTCCATTCCACTTGCGCACCAACAGCAGAAATAAGTTCTGCCCCTTCTGCAAATTGAATGGGTTCATACCCGCCCTCAGATACCCATTGTCTCCTTTTATATTCTTTTGTTTTAATTAAAATATTTACTAACGAATCAGAATTTTCAAGGCGAACTGGTTCAAGATTTACGAGTGAGAAAACACCCGTTTCACGAAGACGCTTAACGGTTAAATCGATAGAAGATTTTTGATATAATTCATGATGAGAAAACATTAATTCTCTCAATACGATTGTTGAATCATAATGAGTCAAACCATTAATGACTGGTTTTAGAATAACAACATCTGGGCCTTCAACAATATCAACAACAATGGATACAGAATCATCCACAGATTCGCCAATATTGATTTCAGCAAAAAGTTTTCCAATTTCTTGATACGATTCATGAAGAATGGGCAACCCCGCATTCAATTTCACAGGGTTGTATGCATCTTTTATTTTCAAACCTAAGGATCGCTTAATCAAAGATTTTGATAATTGATTCGCCCCCTGAATAGTTACTGACCGAAGTCCATATTGCTTCCCTTCTACTATTTTATACAATATATAAACTTCATTATCCTCAATCGAGAATTCATCGATTATTTTTACATCAAGAAACCCGAGTGATTGATAATAGTTTTTAATCGTTAATGCATCTAGTTTAAGAAGCCTCGGATCAAATTTTGGTGCCTTAATTAAAAAGTTAGGTGGCTTTTGCCGAACGAGAAAAAAGATTTCACCTTCACTAACAGCCATATTGCCAGTTATATCAATATCTGATATAACCAGGTTTTCGCTTTGCGCGTAAACTAAGCCGAAGCAGATAATAAATCCGAAGATAATAATTTTTCTAATCATTGGTAGCTACTTAATATGCGTAACGATAGCGATATTTCAAATGTAATTTACCGTCTTCATCCATATTCCCAACGACAGAAAAATATCGATTTAATTTATATTCAACCCCTACTTTAGATTGGTTTGGATTTGAGAGAGAAAAAGATCTCTTATATGATACATTTAGAGATGTTTTTTCAGTTAATTTTCTTTTTGCGGTTACTTCAAAATCTTCACGAAGTCCGGGGTTTATTAATCCCGCTGCACCCGAAATATCAATATCATCAACAATCCCAAGTTTTGAAACACCGCTCATTTCTTTCAAATTCTTTTCTAATTGACCTTCCAATATTGACCCTAATAAAGAATAAGCTTGATTTCCAAAACCGGTAGAAGTGAATTCTTGGTCTTCGAACCGTTTCCCCCAAGTTAATAATTCTAATATATCGCTTTCTGAATACCCGCTCGATGACTCGAGTGACAATTCAATATCATCAATCAATCCGCCTAACCGGATATCAATTCGTTCATTATCAATTAATCGATAAGCGGATAAATCTAAAAAGGGGTTGAACCCTTTATTGTCAAAAAGGACCTGACCCTTTAGACCTTTAAATTCATCTCGGTAATAAAAGAATGAACCTTCATTAACAAATACTTCACCACCAAAATCAATATCATACTCCGCAAATTGTGATAAACTTATTTCTCCTGTGACGAGAGCATCAATTTGACTATTTTGAAATAAGACTTCTCCTTTAATTGGAAAGTTCAACTTATAATCCATTAAAATTTCATCCGCTAATACGGGAGTGGCGTCTCCAATATCGGCATAAATAAATTCTTGAAATATTTGGCCTTCTAATACTTCAACGGTTCCTGCGATGTTAATTGTGTCTCGCCCAGAAATAGATACATCCACATTTCCTAATCCTTTAATATCAAAAGGCAACGTTTCAAAATATACATCCGACCCTTGGATATTTAACGCGAATTTCGGTTCAAAAAACGATTCAAAATTGATTTGACCAGTGACTGATATATTCGAAACTGATGTATTTGTAATTCCTTTTACCCTTTTTACCGCAGAACCATTGAATGAGTCAAGTGTCAGCATATTATCGTCTATTCTTCCATTGCCAGAAATATTCACGATAGGCTCTTTAACAAGCAATGTATAGACTGCTCCATCTGAAATAGAAATTTTACCCTTCCTAATGATACGCTCATCCGTACCAACTAAAGATAGATTTAAATTAATATTCCCCTGAATAGAGTCAACTTCCGACAAATAGATCGATAAAAAGTCCATTGTCTGTAAATCCCCCACAGCATGAAAGTCTAACATTTCATTGGGAAAGAAAGCTCCCAGACGATGAGAACCATAATTTAAATCAACCGGTAATGATCCATGAGCGACCATATGATCGAATTTTGTATCGGCTGATAATGAATCAAATATGACTCTTTCGCCATCATAATGACCTTTTGCATAGGTGGCTCCTAAATGAATTTTCTCAAATCGCGATTCTTGAATATGAACGTCAAAATGAATAAAAGATTTTTGCGACGACCCTTCCATTTGAATATTTCCAGTTGCTTGTCCACCCAAATCAAAAAATCCTGGGATAAATTTTGTAACCATTTCCATATTTAGACTAGTAAATGTGGTATTGAGAAAGATGGGAGCTCTTAAGTCCACTTCACGATTCAATGGCAGAATACCATTCATTTGAAAACCTAACTGATTTAGACCCGTCATAGAAATTTCGTCGGCATGAAGAAAACCGTTTTTCATAAAAAAGGATAAAGCCATTTGTTCGAAGGGTTCATTTAAATATTTTCCCTTTTTTAGCGAAATATCTATATCAATATCTTTTTTACCGTTCCCAAATTGAAAACCAACTTCACCGAATACAATTCCACTTGCCTGCCAACGCTCATCTTTAATAAATAATGAAATTATTTCAGCGTCAAAATTGGACATTTTCACATGACCATCTACTACTTTCCCAATCGAAGCCACACCTTCCAAGACACCATCATCAATATGAAGTTCAAATGGTTGAATTTCTGCAGACGAGTCCTTTATAGCAATTATCAGTGGATGAGTGTTCACTAAATAATGACCGTATAAAGACATCTGGACACGGTCTAATGAATATTGCTTTTGAGATGACCTAGAACCTGAAATTTGCAAAAAATCATCACCATTCTGGAAATGACAATTTTCCAAAATAATGATATTATTTTCCATACTAATATCTAGCGTTCCATTTTCAAACTTTTCATTTCGCCAGACACCTTCACCAAATGTTACCGATAATGCACCATTGGATACTTTTTCTTTATTATCGAATTCAGCTCTCATTGTTAATTGGTTTAGAGT
Organism: Fidelibacterota bacterium; assembly: GCA_016784605.1. Classification (GTDB taxonomy): domain Bacteria; phylum Fidelibacterota; class Marinisomatia; order Marinisomatales; family UBA1611; genus JABHGY01. The sequence continues at coordinate 37,611 of JADHUI010000009.1, forward strand.
AAAGTCTCCATATTTAAAATCTAGAAAATTTAAATCGGCTATGACACCTGGTTCATAAAAAGGTCCCTGAATTTTCATGGACCCTGTTGCTGTACCAGATTCAAATATATCTGGCCAGAAATTGTTAATCAATGACACGTCAGCATCCATTAATTCAACAGTAATATCCATCACTTTTGAATCAAAATCTCCCATTCCCGAGACGCTTAAACTTCCATCCCCTATTGAAATATTAACCGGATCATCAGAAATAAATAAACTGTCTTGCAAGGTAACGGTTCCATGAAATGAAATATCTTTATCAGGGAATATATCCGTTTCTAATATTTCCATTGATAATGAAACATTATTGAGTATGCCTTCGATAAGTTCTCCATCCCAAAAAGCTAAACCTGTAATATTTGTTTTTGGGGTATTATTAAGCCACTGGCTTAAATCGAGTTTTTCCAATGTGAATTGAGAATAGACTCTCCCATTTTTTTCTAAACCACCTGTTGCATTTAGTTTGGAATATCCATCAAACAAAGATAAGGATTCCAATCTCCAATTTCCTTTTTGATTTTTAATATTCAAATTTCCAGACATATTCAAACCCTGGTCATTGGAAATGGTTAGTGAACCAATCGATTCCTTGATATTCGATGCCAAGGATATTGTTGCATTTAATTTTGAAAATTCTGGATTTAGTGGAGATTTTTCAAATATTTTATCAGGAACAACTAATGAATCAATAGACAATGTCCCCTTAAAAGAAGGAATACTAGGATCCCATGTTGCATTCCCACTCAAAGGGATGAAGCCCACATTCCCCATCATATTTACCAATTCAATTTTATCAGAATATAAATTAATTGTTGTATTAACTAACCCGATTGGAAAACCTAAAATACTGGATTCTTCAATGATGAGTTTATCAACCTTTAAACTTGTAGCATCGTCTAAATAGCCTAATTCTGCATTCAGAGTTAAATTAATTTTATCGTTTTGTTCATTAACAATTATCGGAATTTCACCATTGAAAACTAATTCATGAATGGCAATCGGTACTGGCCGGAGATTAAAAGAATTTGTGGAAACTATTGTTTTCCCAGAATCTGTATTTAAAACAATTTCGGCACCATTTATCTTTACGGCATCAAACTCAATATTTCCAGATAGAATCGATGCAATATTCAAATTAAATGAGATGGATGTAAAAGCAATTTTATTCCCATTTTCTTTTGAAAAACCGATATTATTCATCGTAAATGATTTTAGAAAATGCCCATTCATTTTCTCAACACTAAAAGTCCACCCTCTAGGATTTGCCCATCTCTGGTTTACATTATTTTCAATTACTCGGTGAAAAAAGGATGGTCGGAGCCCCAACGAAATAATCGTAAGTATGGCCACAAATATAAAAATGTAGTTAATTTTATTTTTTAAATACATGAGTCAAATTCTTCATAAGAAATTAACGAGAATAAATGAAGACTGTTCCATAAACAAAAAAAGCGCTAATAAAAGCGCTTTTTCTTGTTATTGACTAATTCTTAGTCATCGACAACTTCAAAATCAGCATCCTCAATTTCGCTATCATCTTTTTTCCCACTAGATGATGCTCCAGAGTTTGCTTGTTGAGTTGGGTCATCAGTCTCTTTAGTTGACTCATACATCTTTGATGCTACTTGGTGCCAAGAAGCATTTAGTTTTTCCATGGCCGCTTTAATATCTTCAGCATTTCCAGATTCTTTAGCTTTTGTAAGCGCTTCCATTTTTTCGGTCAAATCTTTTTTATCATCATCTGTTATTTTATCATCATGTTCTTTGATATTTTTTTCAGTTTCATAGATTAAATGTTCAGCCTGATTCATCACATCAATTGCTTCACGTTTTTCTTTGTCTTCTGCTTCATGCGATTTTGCATCCGTAACCATGTTTTCAATTTCTGAATCTGAAAGGCCACTAGATGCTTCGATACGTATACTTTGCTCTTTGCCTGTGGCTTTGTCTTTGGCACCTACATTTAAAATCCCATTAGCATCAATATCAAAGGTAACCTCAATTTGCGGTACTCCGCGAGGTGACGGTGGGATATCTGCTAAATGGAAACGGCCTATAGTTTTATTATCCGATGCCATTTCTCTTTCACCCTGCAACACATGAATTTCAACTGTTGTTTGGTTATCAGCCGCAGTACTAAAAACTTGAGACTTTTTAGTCGGGATTGTAGTGTTTCGTTCAATCAATTTGGTTGAAACTGAACCAAGTGTTTCAATTCCTAATGAAAGTGGCGTCACATCTAATAATAAAATGTCATCAACATCGCCAGCTAACACCCCACCCTGAATGGAAGCACCAATGGCTACAACTTCGTCTGGGTTTACACTTTTGTTGGGCTCTTTGCCAAATATTTCTTTAACTTTTTCTTGAATTTTCGGAATTCGAGAAGAACCACCAACTAAGATTACCTCATCTATATCACTCGGAGATAAACCCGCATCTTTTAAGGCATCAGTACAAGGTTTTATCGTTCTTTGAACAAGATCTGCAACCAACTCTTCAAATTTTGCTCTCGTTAAAGTCATATTAAGATGTTTGGGACCAGATGCATCGGCTGTTACAAATGGTAAATTAATTTCAGTTTGTTTTGAACTTGATAATTCTTTTTTTGCTGTTTCTGCAGCTTCTTTTAATCTTTGAAGCGCCATTGGATCTTTTTTCAATTCAATACCATCACTTTTTTGAAATTCGTCAGCAATCCAATTAATGACTTTTTGATCAAAATCATCTCCGCCAAGATGGCCGTCTCCATTCGATGCTTTTACATCAAAGACACCATCACCTAGCTCCAGTACAGAAATATCAAATGTTCCACCACCTAAATCAAAAACGGCAATCATTTCATCTTTCTTTTTATCTAATCCATATGCTAATGCCGCAGCGGTTGGTTCATTTACGATTCGACGAACATTTAACCCTGCAATTTTACCTGCATCCTTCGTCGCCTGTCTTTGAGAATCGTTAAAATAGGCAGGAACGGTGATTACCGCATCTGTAACGGTGGTCCCCAAATGTTCTTCAGCCATTTGTTTTAATTTTTGCAATACCATCGCACTTATTTCAGGCGGTGTATAATCTTTACCTGAAGCTTCAACAACAACAGCACCTTTAGAATTCTTTTTTACTTTAAAGGGTGCTTCTCCAATTTCTGTCCCAACTTCATCAAACATACGCCCCATGAATCTCTTGATAGAAAAAATAGTATTTTCCGGATTTGTCACTGCTTGACGCTTTGCAGCTTGCCCTACAAGTCGTTCATCATCTTTTGTAAATGCAACAATCGAAGGGGTAGTCCTTCCCCCTTCAGTATTAGTAATAACGGTTGGCTCACCCCCTTCTAAAACAGCAACGCAAGAGTTGGTTGTTCCAAGGTCTATTCCAATAATTTTACCCATTTTTTTCTCCTAAAATTAATTTTTGATTTCAATTTAAAATAAATCTATCCCTTTGAAGCAAGGAACATACCATTATATGATATCTACCTATATGGCAGACTGGAGAATTTATATGCCCTATATGACAGAATTACCCAGTTAGACAATCTGGTTTTTCTTTTCTGTCGTTGTTTTTTTCTTTTTAGGTGGATTAACTATATTAAAAGTAAAATCATTAGATGACGTTGCGATTTTAATTATATCGCCACTTTGAATTTTATCTTCAAGCAATAATTCTGATATTTTATCTTCAAGAGATATTTGAATTTCTCTTCTTAGAGGCCTTACGCCATAATTTTCATCATATCCTTTTTTAACTAACAGTTTTTTGGCAATAGCTGTCATTTTAAGTTGAATATTCTGTGAAGCTAAATTTGTGACTAAATCAGCAATTTGTAAATCAATAATTTTTAAAATACTTTTTTCATCTAAAGGTTTAAATATAACCGTTTCATCAATACGATTAATTAACTCTGGAGAAAAAGTATGAAGTACTTTTTTCATTACTCGATTTTTAACAATATTATAATCTTTTTTCTTATTTATTTCTCCAAATCCAAAACCTGATCCTTTATACTCTCTCGAACCCATATTGGATGTCATAATGATGATAGTATTTTTAAAATCTATCTTTCTCCCAAAACTATCCGTCAAAACACCTTCGTCAAATACCTGTAGTAAAATATTAAATAAGTCAGGATGAGCCTTTTCGACTTCATCTAATAAAACAACAGAATAGGGACTTCTACGAACTTTTTCAGTTAATTCGCCACCTTCATCATACCCCACGTACCCCGGTGGTGCACCAATTAGACGCGATAATGAAAATCGTTCTGAATATTCTGACATGTCCACCTTAATTAAAGCATTATTTTGAGGAAAAAGATATTTCGCTAGCACTTTTGCACATTCTGTTTTACCAACTCCCGTAGGTCCCAAGAATAAGAACACTCCAATAGGCCGTGTTGGACTTTTTAACCCTGTCCGGGCTCTTTGTATTGATCGCGTAACTGATGAGACGGCTTCATCTTGCCCTAAGATGAATTTTTTGAGTTCTTTACTCATATTTAATAATTTGTGACTTTCTGATTGGGCAACTTTTTGAACCGGAATTCCTGTAATCATAGATACAACATCTGCAATATGTTCATCTGTAATAACAACTTTATTATCGCCTTCATTTTCCTGCCATTTTTTCTGAGCATTAGATAATTTCTGAATAAGTTTGCGCTCTTGATCGCGTAATAATGCTGCTTCTTCAAATAATTGCGATGCTACCTTGTCGTCCTTTTTTTCGCGAACTTTTTCTAAGGATTTTTCTATATCAATAATAACATCAGGCACTTTCATATTAAACATATGCATTCGTGCGCCCGACTCATCCATGACATCAATGGCTTTATCTGGCAAGAATTTATCCGAAATATACCTGTCCGATAATAAAACACATGCATCAATAGCTTCATCAGAATACATCACCTGATGATGCTCCTCGTAGGACGGTTTTAAACCAAACAAAATTTCTTTGGATTCCTCAATGGAAGGTGGAATAATTGTTATCTTTTGAAAACGCCGATCCAATGCACCATCTTTTTCAATATGTTTGCGGTATTCATCTAAAGTTGTTGCCCCAATGCAATGTATATCTCCACGAGCTAATGCCGGTTTAAACATATTAGATGCGTCAAGAGATCCTGAAGCACCTCCTGCACCTACAATTGTATGAAGTTCATCTATGAAAACGATTAATTGGTCACTCGATTCCATCTCTTGCATTATATTTTTCATTCGTTCTTCAAACTGTCCTCTATATTTGGTCCCAGCAACAAGAGATGCCAAATCTAAAGAAAGAATACGTTGGTTATGCAACACACGTGGTACCGTTTTACGAATGATCCTTTGAGCTAACCCTTCAATAATTGCCGTCTTTCCTACACCCGGTTCTCCAATAAGAACAGGATTATTCTTTTTGCGACGTGTCAAAATTTGCGCTACGCGTTCGATTTCACTTTCTCTACCTATGACTGGGTCAAGTTTCCCCTTTCGTGCCATTTCAGTAATATCTCTCGAAAAGTGGTCTAATGTTGGAGTCTGACTTTTTGAATTTTTTTTCTCAGATGTGGATGCTTCTTTCCCTGAATCTAGTTCAGATGATGATAATAATTCTCCTACTGTATCTGGATCCAGCCCAAAAGTATGGAGGACATGATACGCGATTCCATCCGTTTCCTTCAACATGGCAATTAATAAATGTTCATCATCCGCATAAGGGCTACCAATTCCTGTAGCTTCATTAAACGCTCCTCTCAGAATACGTTCTGCTCTTCTTGTTAAAGGCAAATGGCCTAAGGTCATCGTCCCGCCCGAGGACTTAATCATATCTTCTACCATTGCAATCATTTCATCTGGGTCGCAATCATAAATATCTAATATTTTTGCGGACAAACCCGTTTCTTCAACTAATAGCCCGAGCAATAAGTGTTCACTGCCCACATAACTATGTCCAAGGCGAATCGCTTCTTCCTTGGCCACTTTCATAATATTTTGTACCCGTTTTGAATAATTTTCCTTCATAATACCTTTACCTAAATTTTCTCTTCCAACTTACCCCTTTTAAAAATGAATTGGCGATGGCCAATTGAAGCTACTTCAAGACTATGCGTTGTAATCACAATTGACTGCTGATAATCTCGATTAATTTTATTGAAAAGGTCAATCATTTTTCTGGCATTTTTTTCATCTAAATTTCCTGTTGGTTCATCTGCTAAAATGATTTCAGGCTTATTAATCATTGATCTTAATACGGCAACTCTTAACCTTTCACCACCGGATAACTGTGAAGGTAAATGGTTTTCCCTTGATGTTAATCCAACAAATGCCATCAAAGCTGCTGCTTCATCCATTTTATTTTCTTCTTCACCTGAAATCATAGTTGGCATTAGAATATTTTCCATAGCTGTAAACTCAGGTAATAAATGATGAAACTGAAAAATAAATCCTATATGTTTATTTCTTACCTTTGCAATGTCATCTTCAGATAAATGAGTCACATTTTTGTTTTTTAAAAGAATTTCTCCAGAATCTGGTTTATCTAGAGTACCAAGAATATTGAGCAAAGTTGATTTCCCAGACCCCGATTCGCCCATAATTGTAATAATTTCACCCGTGTCGACAGATAAATTGCATTGATCCAACACAACAAGAGAATTTTGTCCATTTTTATAGGATTTTATTATATTTTTTGCGTCTAAAATCATTTATTCCATGTTAAAGCTAATTTTGGTTCAATACTGCTTGCTTTACGACTTGCAATATAGGATGATATAAAAATAATCACACATGAAATACTTGGAATAATAATCAAATTCCCCCCAGTTAATTCCATAGGTAAGGTCTGAATAAAATAAATATCAGACGGCAATGGTATAAGCCCAAACTGGTTTTGGACTATAACAACAATACCCCCCAAGATGACGCCTATCATCGTTCCTTTTCCACCTAATATAAACCCTTGGATGAATAACATTTTTCTTAGCGCACTTTTAGGTGCTCCAATCGCCTGTAATATACCAATTTCATTAATCCTTTGTATTGTTACTAAACTCAAAGTTGATGCAAGATTAAAACCCGCAACGACTATTATTAAACTTAATACAATCAACGCCATTAATCTCTCTAGTTCCATCGCTTGAACTAAGGATGAATGTTGTTCTTTCCAAGTTTCTATTTTGAATTTATTCCCAATAACCTGAGTTAATTCTTGTGAAATTATATCAATATTCTCATCTTTGTGACAACGAATATCTATCCCCGTAAATCCTTTTACCTTCTTAAATATTTTTTTACCAATTTCAATTGGAATAAATACTATCCGTTCATCATAATCCAAGACCTGTGATTGAAAGATGCCACTAACATAACTCTTAATCATTGGAGGATACCCAAATCCATATGACATATCGAGTGGACTAAATATTTCCACACTATTTTCGTGAGAAAGATTCATGCGATAGGATAAAGATTTTCCAATAATGATCCCTTTGGGATTTGATTTATCAAAATCCATATTGATATTATACACTTGACCCATATCATCCATGTTTAATGCTTTATAAATAATGACATGTTGAGACGATTTAGAAGATAAAATACCTTTTCGTTCTATGAATGGAATGAAAGACTCAATTCCTTCTAATTCTGAAATTTGATCGATTACTTTTTGTGTAATAAAACCCGATATTCGTATATCTCCATCAAAACCCCTTAAGCGTTCTGATACCCGCGACTCAAAGCCATTCATAACTGCAATGGATACAATCATTGCAAAGCTACCAACAGCCATGCCAATCATGGAAATTATTCCTGTAAATTTTCCAGGCCCCGTCCTGCCTTTAAGGAATTTTTTAGCTAAAATGGTTGTAAATCTCATTCGTAGGATAGCACTTTTGCTGGATTAATACTACTCACTTTACCCGCGGGCCAATAAGAGGCTATAAACGAAATTATAACAGAAATTATACTCATGAATAGTATGGGAACTATTTCAATCGAAATAGGAATGTGGTCCATAAAATAAATATTTTCAGGTAAAGAAATAAAATGCGTTTTTATTTGCATACCCATAATTATACCTGCTATTAAAACACCCAAAATTGCTCCACTTAGGCCGATGACTGCGCCTTGAATACAAAAGATGGTTTTTATATCCCTTCGGCTCATTCCTTGAGATAATAAAATGCCAACTTGTCCTGATTTTTCTATAATAATCATGGCTAATGCTGATAAAATATTCACAACACCTACTAAAGCAATTAAACCAAAATTAATTAAAATTGGCCATTTTTGGATATCAATCCAGTCAAATAATACTTGGTGTTTTTCTTTCCATGTTACAACATAGTAAGGGTAAGATGTATTGTTTCGAATATAAGAAATAAGGGTAGAATAGGATTGTTCATTTGATTCTATTTTATAGCCAGTAATTTTATTTGACATATCAAATAATTGCTGGGCATCTTCAATTGAAATAAAAACTAAAGTTTTATCGTACTCTTGCAAACCAGAATGAAATATTCCTGCAACGGTCAATGATTTTATAATTCGCCTAGATGCTGAATGATTTAATGATTGTAAATCTGCTAGAGCAATTTTTTCACCAACAGTTACTCCTAGCATTTCAGCTAAATCACTTCCGAGCCAAATATCATTAGGCATTAATTCAATGGAATTTCCCGTACTATTAGAACGATTGATCGCAAAAGAATTAGGTATCCATTCAACTCCTTCAACAATAACGCCTTCTGCTTTCTGTTTTTTTCTAATTAAGGCAGGATTTTGGATATAAACACTTTTGTTTAATTTAACCGGTGCTTCAGTAAACAAGGAATCTAATGTTTTGTCCGGGTAAGAAATCGAACGATTCATAAAATGTGAAATACGAATATGTGAATCAAAGGTGGCAATTTTCTCTGAAACCGTTTTCTCAAAACCTGCCATTATACTTAGAGTCATAACCAGAGAAGCGATTCCAATTGCGAGTCCAATGACAGCAAGACGACTTGCGTAAGACGAGAAACTGCCCTTATGGGAAGATTTCAGATAGCGAAGGGCAATACGCGTACTGAGGATCATTTATTATTCCGATCGTAATGCAGGAAACAATAAAACGTCTCGAATCCAACGATTTCCAGTAAGAAGCATGACGAGTCTATCAACACCCAACCCTACTCCTCCAGTGGGGGGCATACCACATTCCATTGCTTGTAGAAAATTTTCATCAACTGGCTGAGCTTCTTCATCACCCGCTTCCCGCAAAGCTGCTTGCGCTTCTAATCGTTTACGTTGATCGATAGGATCATTTAACTCTGAAAATGAATTTGCGAATTCAGATCCACCAATAATAAGCTCAAATCGCTCTACCAATGATTCGTCACCATTTCGGTGTAATTTAGCTAATGGCGATACTTCCTTAGGATAATCGATGATAAAGGTTGGATGAATGAGTGTGGGCTCAACTAGATCATCCATTAATATACCCAATAGTTGAGATATATTGGCATTTTCAGGAAGATCAATATTCATTTCATTAAATACAGAAATAAGCTCTTCAAGCCCCGCTTTGGATAAATCATGGCCAGTTACATTTTTAAGAAGGTCAAAATAAGCCTTTTTATGAAATGGTTTGGATAAGTCGATATTCATTTCTCCCCAAACAATCTGTTCAGCATCCACAACTTTGGAAGCGGTTCTAATCATATCTTCAACTAATGCCATTGTATCTTCATAGTCAGCATAAGCTTCATAATATTCTAACATGGTGAATTCAGGATTATGGCTTCGATCCATTCCTTCATTACGGAAGTCTTTTGCGATTTCATATACCTTTTCAAAACCACCAATTATGAGGCGTTTTAAATAAAGCTCATCAGCAATACGGAGATAAAACTCTTGATCCAACGCATTATGATGAGTAACAAATGGGCGTGCATTCGCCCCACCATATAATGGTTGCAATACAGGTGTTTCCACTTCTAAAAAGTCTCTATTATCTAAATATGATCTTAAAGCATTTATTATTTTTGTTCTTTTTATAAAAGTTTCCCTAACACCCGGATTAACAATCAAATCTAAATGTCGATTTCTATATCTTTGTTCTTTATCGGAAAATGCGTCAAATGTTTCACCATCTTTTTCTTTTACAACAGGTAAGGGCCGAATACTTTTTGACAAAACCGTAAATTTTTCTGCATGGATAGATGTTTCTCCCATTTTTGTTTTGAACACATATCCTTCAATTCCAACAAAATCACCAATATCCATTAATTTGAAATGTGAATAAGAATCTTCGCCAACATCATCTCGTCGGACATATGCTTGGATGCGGCCAGCTCCATCCATAATATGTGTAAAGGATGCTTTTCCCATTTTACGTAACGCCATAATTCGCCCAGCTACAACGACTGTTTTATTCTCAAGATCATCAAAATGATCTAAAATCTCAGTACTAGAATGGGTTGGTTTAAAATAATGCGGATAAGGATCTACTCCCGCTTCTTTTAATTTATGAAGTTTTTCAATACGAAAATCTATAATTTGTTGTAAACTTTTTTGTTGATCTGACATAGGGGTTAATTAACCTTTATACTATTTGGTTTTATATTACTTAATAAATAGGCTCGAATGAAGGGGTCAATATAACCATCCATTACTGCCTGTACATTGCCTGTTTCTTCTTTTGTTCGATGATCTTTGACCATATTATACGGATGAAAAACATATGAACGGATTTGGCTTCCCCATCCGATATCCATTTTTTGGTCTTCTAATTCTTTATTCTTTTCTTTTTCAATCTCTAATTCATGCTGATAGATACGCGCTTTTAAAATTTTCATTGCTTGATTTTTATTTTTATGTTGAGATCGCTGATTTTGACATTGAACAACAATCCCAGTTGGATTATGCGTAATTCTAACAGCAGAATCCGTTTTATTAACATGCTGTCCGCCTGCGCCACTTGCTCTGTATGTGTCGATTCGTAAATCTTGTGGATTAATTTCTATTTCAATTTCATCATCAACAGATGGGTAAACAAAAACCGAGGCGAAGGATGTGTGCCGTCTACTATTTGAATCAAACGGCGAAATTCGAACCATCCGATGAACACCCGCTTCTGCTTTAGCCATACCGTAGGCATAATCTCCTTTGATTTCAAAAGTAACATCTTTGATGCCCGCTTCATCACCGGGTTGAACATCTAATACTTCTATTTTAAATCCTTTTTTTTCTATCCATCGTGAATACATCCGATAAAGCATTTCTGCCCAATCTTGGCTCTCTGTACCGCCAGCACCTGGATGTATAGTTAGTATGGCATTTTGCTCATCTTCTTTTCGCCCAAGAATCATCTTTAATTCAATATCATTGACAATCTCCTGGTAGGCGAATAATTCCGTTTTAATTTCATCTATACTTGCTTCACCTTCGTTAGCAAATTCAAACAATATTTCCACATCACTATGGCGACGCTCCATATCTGACCATAGATTAATTTCTTTTTCTATTCGGGAAATTTTCTTTAATACGGATGTTGCTCTTTGACTGTCTTCCCAAAAATTGGGATCTACAGATGTTTTTCTGAGTGACTCTAATTTTATTTGACTAGAGTCCAGGTCAAAGATACCTCCGCAATTCCTTATATTTTGTTTCGGAGATTTGGAACTGGTCTTTTAAATCATTAATATCCATCTGCTAATTTAGGAAAAGGTTGATGTCGAATAAACGGAGTTTTTACTAAAGTTTATTCGCCAGATGAAATAAATAATCGATCGTTTAAATATCGCCTTAATGCCATTTCATCCATATCTAAATGGATAAATCGGCCATTCTCTGACGCAGAAATTTTTCCTCGCTCTTCTGAAACAACTAAAACAAGAGCATCTGATTCTTCTGTTAATCCAAGAGCAGCTCTATGACGCGTTCCCATTTCCGGGTCTATCATCGTACTTTCGGTTAATGGCAAAATACTTCCAGCAGATTCAATTAATGTGTTTCTAATAATGATTGCACCATCATGTAGAGGCGATGAAGGGTTAAAGATACTGACTAATAATGGTGCCGAAACCTCTGCCTTCATTAATGTGCCAGATTCTTTGTAAGCTCTTAAACCTGTTTCTCGCTGAATCACAATAAGGGCGCCCCATTTACGATCAACTAGTTGCGTACAAGCTTCAACGATGGCCTCTAATGAACGAGGCGATCCCACGCGGAAGATGGTCCGGAAAAAACGTGTTTGCCCAACATAAATTAACAATCGTCTTATTTCTGGTTGAAATAATATGACAAATGCAACCACCCAAACTGTTTGAAATTGGTTCACTAACCAAGACATGGCGCTAAGTCCAAATGTATTAAACACAAATGATGAAATTAATAATATAATTAATCCAATCAACATTTGACCTGCACGTGTGTCTTTGAAGTATTGATACACTTTAAAAAATATCCAACTAACAAGGACTAAATCAATGACATCAATAACGGTGACTGATAAGAATCCGATTTTAAATAGAGTCATTTTATGCAGCTCCTGATATTTTTTCTGAAATAATTGCTACACGTTTCATTGCTTTGACATCATGAACTCGAAGAATTCTAGCTCCATTTAATATAGAAGCTGTAACAGCAGCTGCCGTTCCTTCTTCTCTTTCATTTGGGGGCAACCCCAATGTTTCACCAATAAATGATTTACGGCTTGGACCAACTAAAACGGGAAAACCCAATTCACATATTTTATTGAGTTGACCTAATAATGTAAAATTATCTTGAAGTGATTTTCCAAACCCAATACCTGGATCTAGAATTATTTTATTTTTGGAAATGCCACCAGAAATTGCTGCGTCAATTCGTTTTCTTAAAAAATGACTAATGTCTTCCATGATATTATTATATTGCGGATTATCCTGCATGGTCTTCGGTGTTCCCTTTATGTGCATAATAACAACATAAGCGCCATAGTTTGAAATATTTTCAATCATTTTAGAATCAAATGTTAATCCGCTAATATCATTAACAATATTGGCACCCGCAATCAGTGCTTGCTTGGCCACTTCTGCTTTTGTCGTATCAATAGAAATGAGAGTACCTGTTTCTTTCCTAATTGCACCAATCACAGGAATTGTTCTTTCTAATTCATTTTCTAATGATACATAGTCTGCATTTGGCCTGGTACTTTCACCGCCAATATCCAAAATATCCGCTCCGTCATTTACTAATTTTAATGCATACTTTAATGCTTGTGATGTTGAATGAAGCTTCCCCCCATCGCTAAAAGAATCGGGTGTTACATTCACAATTCCCATAATTAATGGAGATCGATCTGGCGAATTGTACCAATTTGAGAATGGATTGATTTTATTATAAATCATTTTTTTGATTCAGGAGTAACATCCTTTTTTGGTATTTGTTGATGAGGTTTTGGTCTCTTTTGGTTTGTCCTTTGTCTCTTAGGTTTTCTATGCTGTTTTTGATTAGCGACCGAACCATTTGACTTTTTTGATAGTTGTTTTCCATCTAGAATTTTTTGAATATCTTCACCGTTAAGAGTCTCATGTTTCAATAATTCTTTTGCCATCCTCTGTAATAATTCAATATTGTCTTTAAGAACAGTTTGGGCATGATTTTGGGCTTTCCTAACAATTCGGGCTACCTCTTCATCAATCATGCGTGCTGTAACTTCACTATAATCACGATGCGATTGAATTTCTCTTCCCAAAAATATTTCTTCGCTCTTTTTTCCAAATGACATGGGACCTAATAAATCACTCATACCCCATTCAGTAACCATTTTCCGAGCAATATTTGTTGATTGTTCAATGTCATTACCAGCACCCGTTGTCATTTGATTGAAGATTAATAATTCGGCACTACGTCCCCCCATTAATACTCCCAATCGACCTTCAATATATTCTTTGGTATAGCCATGTCTTTCATCGATGGGTATTTGCATAGTTACTCCTAAAGCGCGACCTCTTGGTATAATTGTAACTTTATGAACGGGGTCCGCTCCTTTTGTTTTTGCCGCCAAGAGAGCATGCCCAGCTTCATGGTATGCCGTTACTTCTTTTTCTTCATCACTTAAAATCATACTTCTTCTCTGCACACCCATCATGACTTTATCTTTTGCCTCTTCAAAATCATCCATATCAACAGATTTTTTCTTTTTCCTTGCTGCGAGAAGGGCGGCTTCATTTACAATATTTTCAAGATCTGCCCCAACCATACCAGGCGTACCCTTAGCTAAAGTTTCAAGATTTACTTTTCTCCTGTTGACAACAATTTTTTTCAAGTGAACTTTGAGAATTCCTATACGTCCTTGTAAATCTGGTGCATCAACAACAATCTGTCGATCAAATCTGCCTGGACGTAACAAAGCTGAGTCTAGTACATCAGGCCTATTCGTTGCAGCAATGACAATTACATTTTGATCATTATCGAATCCATCCATTTCAACGAGTAATGCATTGAGTGTTTGTTCTCGTTCATCATGACCTCCACCAATCCCTGCACCACGCTGACGACCCACAGCATCTAATTCGTCAATAAAGATAATACATGGTTCAGTTTTTTTAGCTTGCTCAAACAAGTCCCTCACACGTGAAGCTCCAACCCCAACAAACATTTCTACAAAATCTGCTCCGCTTAAACTATAAAAAGGAACACTTGCTTCACCTGCTATTGCACGCGCTAATAATGTTTTTCCTGTCCCAGGAGGTCCAACTAATAATGCACCTTTCGGAACTTTAGCTCCTAATTTCTGAAAACGTTTTGGGCTTTTTAGAAAATCAATTACTTCTTTTAATTCTTCTTTTGCTTCTACACACCCAGCCACATCTTTGAAAGTTACTCGTCTCTTTTCGGTTGTCCACAAAGAGGCTCTGCTCTTACCAAAATTAAAAATCCCTTTTACACCTCCTCCGGCTCCACCTTGCATTCGTCTTAACATAAATACCCAAAAACCAATCAGCAAAAGCCATGGGAACATGTTGAGCAAATAACCGGTCCAGTCTAAAGTTTCTTCTCTGAAACTATATTCCATATCTGTTTTATCCCATTCATCCATTACATCCCTGTCAATGAAAGGAAGTGTCAATACAACACGAGATATATTTTGCAACATACCTGCTTTTGTTTGAATGGATTGAGGGGTCTTCAGTTCAGCATGAAAGCTATTACCAATGATTGTTGCTTTTGCAATATCCCCATTAGTGACCATTTCTCGATATTGGAAATAACCTATCTCTATTTCTCCCCTAGCAGGATCTGAAAACTGCCCAGAAAGAAAAAGAGCAACAGCTAATATTCCCATCCAGATTAAGGATGTTTTTCCAGCTCTTTGCCATTGAAATTGATCCTGAGGCTTTTTCCCCTTTTTGTTAGAAGGTTTTTTATTTTTTTGTTTATTCTTTGGCGATAATTGTTTTTTATTCATAAATAATATGTACAGTTTGAACATTTTATTGTTCCAAACGATAAATCCCTTTCAAATGTCTAATTTTTTGATCGTTATCTAACCCATAGCCTACGACGAATTCAGGCGGAATTTCAAACCCAACAAAATCTATTTCAAAATCTATTTTCGCAATTTCTGGTTTGAATAATAATGAAACAACCGAAAGTGATGCTGGGGAGGATACTAAAAACCGATCTCGTATAAATTTAATGGTTATTCCAGAGTCAACAATATCTTCTACTAAAACAACATGACGTCCCGAAATATCAGCCGATAAATCTTTTAATAAATGAACAGATCCTGTTGATTTTATACCAGAATAACTGGATACTTTGATAAAATCAATTTCACAATCTATAGAGAGAGCTCGAACTAAGTCCGCCAAGAAAATAAAACTCCCATTTAAAACTCCAATAAATATGGGAATTTCCCCTTCGAATTTTTTTGATATTTCTTCACCAATAATGTCTATTCTTTTTTGTATATCCTCATGAGATACAAGCTCCGTTAATTTATGTCCTTGAAATTCCATTTATCCTTTCCAATTAAAAATCAGGTTAACTGCTTTTTTAGTTGTTGGTTTGATTCGTGCTTTATGGCTGATTTGTTTCCCGCATACCCACATTATTTCACCATCTGCTGTTAAAACAAATTGTTTTTCTTTTTCAAAACGATCAATTTTTCGATTGATTAAAAAATCACTTACCTTTTGAGTTCCATCCATCCCTAATGGCTGGAAGTAATCACTCGAAGTCCAAGGCCTAACCAGTAATTTTTTTCCTGCGACAGAATAAGCGTCAATAGTTTCATTCTTACTATCGGGGAAAAGCGTCATCGAACCTGTTTCTTTTAAAAGAATAGAAAATAATTCATTTTCATAAGTTTTTCCGATTGAGATAGACTCTTCTTCCTTAACGTATGTTTCTCTCTTTCGAATTTTAAAAGTCTCACGATCATTTAATAATTCATAATGATTTGGGAAATAATGGATAGCACCTGTTTTATTTGATTTTAAAAATGATTCCAATTCTACCCAATGATGCTTTCTCCAGGACTTATCTTCGTTTTTGCTTATTTTTTTCACAATCATAGATTGTGCCAATAATGGATATTTTTTTAAATAATCTTTTTTGATAATCGTTATTTTATCTTTTGTTTGTAATCCCAATTCGTCAATTGCGGTTTGAATGAAAAAGTTCAACATTTGATTGTATTTTGAGAATAGGTCTGCCGATGACTGAAATTGTTCTATTGTTTTTGGGAAACCTGTTTCCATTGGCTTTAGTACTTCTGATCGTATATAATTTCTTGGGTGATTTAGATTCAAATTGGTTAAATCTTCTCTGAAGATGATATGATGTTTGGTGGCATATTCATAAATCATATTTTTTGTTGCATGCAAAAAAGGACGAACAATATTTCCACTTTTTTTAGCAATGCCACCTAAGCCTAATGGTCCGGCTCCTTCACTTAAATGCATTAATAATGTTTCTGCTTGATCATTGGCATGATGTGCGGTGACAATATAATTTGCATTGATTTCTTTTAAAGATTGTTTTAAAAATGAATATCGATAATTTCTTCCCCATTCTTCAATGCTTTCCCCTTGCTCAATTTCGGATGGATTTAATGCACAAGACAGTAAAGGAATACCATATTCTTGACACGTTGACTCAACCAAAAATTGATCTTCAATTGAATCCGAACGAAGATTGTGATTAATGTGCGCACATGTGAGAGTTATATTTAAGTCATATTTCAATGAATTGAATATGTGCAATAGAACCATCGAATCTACACCACCAGAAACGGCCACTAAAATATGGGAATTCTCTAAATTATATTCTGATGAAATAAAATCAGATCGGCATTTCTCTAATAAATCGATAGACATTTTTCAATTAAAATTCCGAAACAACTTCCGTGACTTCCTTTGCAGACGACATAATATAGAAATGAATGCATGGTACATTAGCTTCAACCAATTCTTGACATTGTTGCAGTGCCCAATCTCTTCCAATTTTAGCAATTTCTTCCTTCGGCAATCCTTTTATTCTTTCAGCTAATGCAACAGGAATATCAACAAAAAAATTAGATGGGATAGTTCTTAGGTGAAATTCTCTTGTTAATATTTTTAGTCCAGGTATAATGGGTATTGTAATTCCTGCCGCTCTACATTGATCAACAAAGGCAAAGAATGCACTATTATCATAGAACATTTGCGTAACAATATAATCAGCACCTTTATCTACTTTTTGTTTAAGATAGTCAATGTCAGTTGCTAGATTAGGAGATTCGAAATGTTTTTCTGGATAGCCTGATACACCTACACAAAAATTAGTAGCATGAGCATCTTGTAATTCTTCTAAATATACACCTTGATTCATTGTTTGTATTTGTTCCACCAAATCAGATGCGTATGCATTTCGTGGACGTGTATCTTGTTTGGGGATTTTTCTTAAATCATCGCCACGAACGGCTAAAATGTTATCAATACCCAAATAATTCAACTCAATGAGAGCATCTTCTGTTTCTTCTTTGGTAAATCCATTACATAAAATGTGAGGAACTGTTTCAATGTTATATCTATTCTTTATTGCTGCGCTTAAACCAATGGTTCCAGGCCTTTTTCGACGAATATGCCTTTTTAAAGAGCCATCATTATATTCATCATAATATACTTCTGCAGATCGACTCGTTAAATCAATAAAAGGAGGTTCAAATGGTGCAAGTTCATCTACCAATGAAAATATATCATCAATACGTCCACCCCGTTTCAAAGGTAATATTTCATAACTGAAAAGAGTTTTATTCGCTTTTTCTAAATATTCGATTACTTTCATAATGATTAATTTACACTTTCATTCAATTCAAATAGGGGTTTTCTACTTTTTCAATAGCCAAAGTTGTTGCGGGTCCATGTCCGGGATAAATGTAATGTGTATCGGGAATTTCGTCAATCATTCTTTTCAACGAAGAAGATAAAAGTTCAAAGTCTCCCCCTGGCAAATCAGTTCTACCAATGGATCCTTTAAATAACGTATCTCCTGTAAAGACATTATCTTCAATGATTAAACAAGTGCCTCCTGGAGTATGCCCTGGTGTTTTATATAATTCGATTTTAAAATCATCTATAAATAGTTTATCTTCTTTTTCAAACCAGACATCAACTTTAGGTGCCGGCTTAGGTGATAGGCCAAAATAGGTTAAAGAAGATTCATAATTATCCAATATCATGGCTTCATCTTTGTGTAAATAAAAGGGAATGTTATAATAATCCTTTAATGGATCTACTGCTCCTATGTGATCTAAGTGAGCATGAGTATTTACTATTGCCTTAGGATTTAATTTTTGAGAACCTATTTCAGATATAATGCGTTCAGGGTCATCGCCGGGATCAATAATGATACAAGTTTTGTTGGAATCCATCCATGCAAGATATGCATTTTCTTGAAATGGTCCCGTAACAATGGGTAGTACGTGGACGGTCAAATGATATTAAAAAATAAGTGAGATAAACATTGAATTTTATCTTCATACGAATGGGGGTACAGTAACCATTCTGCTGCAGAAATACTGCTAAAAATAGAATTACCATCTTGGGGTGTAAAACAAAAACCTGAAATCTCATGATCTTTACGAACCATTAATGATTGTTCTACAACTACAGTTTGATTCATTATTCGCCCATAATGGCCATGATCTCTTCCAAATGAGAATACGGTACTTGTCATATCTTTTGTTGTCATAGCAACAAATGGGTTATTATGTAATTTTTCTTTTAATTGGTCAAGCGTTATTGGCTCTTTAACCTGAAGATTAAACCATAGGACATGCATATATTGGCTATTTACTTTCATGGCAGATGAAAATAAATCTAATTCCATTCCCATTGTTTTGAATAAATCTGCTGCATCTTCAGCATGGTGAGAACCATGATACTCATGTGGATGAGTGCCAACTTGAGGCGCCGGAATAAAACTACCAGTCTGACTAATATCATTGGCTCTTCTAACACACACATACTTTCCAGAAACGAGGTTTTCAGGATCATCATGTAAAGAAATTGTTTTTGTTACACAGGCAATATTGTGCGTATTGCAGGAAACAATTTGTAAAAATTTATCTGTTGGCTTTAAAGCAGAATCATTAATCCCGCGAGCATATTTTTTGCCAAAGCCATCTTCTGATCCTTGAGCCAAAAACCCACGGACTGAATCTGAAAATTTTTCATAATATTTGGCTTTATTTGCATGACCGATGCCACGAGGTGTACAATCAATAACTACCGATGATCTTTTTATGGCTTCTTCCGTGTCAAGATCAGGATCCATATTTAATTTTTTGAAATCCTTCATCAATTCTTCATCAACAGACAATCTTGCGCCACGCCTAATGAGATCAATCACTTTAGATCTGTCACTTACCAGCGGAGTATTTTTGTGGAAAGTTACTTCATCAATACCTAGCTGATCTTTATAATCTGTCAGCAATCCAATTAAGGGTTCACCAATCGTCCCAGTTCCAATAATATGAACTATTTTTCTTTCCACAACGTAACTCCTTAATCTTCCTTAGATGCCGATACTCTAATCCAATGCTTTTCTTGATTGAACATATAAATAAACCATCCAATAATTGCACCAAGCACTATAATATAGGCTGATAAAAAATAATTTAAAAATTGAAATGTCATTCTGATAATGCCTTATTTTTAAGATTTAAAATATGCATTCTATATCGAAGCATTAACAGGTAAATCATCGTAAAAACAAATAAACTGAATAAGAAAGGGTATAAATACTCCGGCGCCTGCTTATTCATTTCAACTTGTGGATGGGATTGAAATTCAGGTAACCAAAATTTTACAGAAATAAAAATTATGGGAACATCTGCAAAGGCAATAATACCCAATGCTGCCGCATAACGTGAAACACGTTCTGGATGACCTCCATAGGCTCGTAACATAAAATAGCCTACAAAAATGAGAAAAAGAATCAAAGTTGTCGTTAATCGAGGCTCCCAAGTCCACGCTTGACCCCAAATAGGTTTAGCCCAAATGGGACCCGTAACTAAAACTAACGATGTAAATAAAGTGCCAATTTCCGCTGACGCTAACCCGAAGTTATCCCATTTCTGATCTTTCTTCCATAGAAAGAGTATTCCACCTATCATAACAAGAAAATACGCAAGAAATCCTGTCCAAGCTGATGGGACATGGAAATAAAATATTCGTTGCGCCCATTGTTGGTCCGGGTGAATAGGTGTAACAAATAGAATTAAATATAAATCAACCATCATGAGCATTGAAACTAAGCCCAGCCAGATTTGATTTTTTGTATGACTAAAAAAAGACATTATTCTTCCGATATATGATCATAAAGTGTGTAACCAATTAGCGCGAAAATTACAGTGAATGATCCCATAATCCGAATCCATAATTGCCAATCTACAAAAGGATCATGGTTCAATAATCCGACTGTAGATTTTACAGCTGCAATTAATACAGGAGAAACTATCGGAAACATAAGAATTGGTAACAAAACAGCACTCATTTTTGCACGCATTGCCAGACCTGATACAAGGCTACCTCCTACCATAATGCCTAAATCACCTAATACTATGACGCCAAATAATTGGATTAAATCAACATCAATATTTAATTGTAGAAATAAGACAAAAGGTAATGCAACCGCACATTCAGTTATAATGAGAAATAATGTGCCACTCATCCACTTTGATAAAAAAATAAAACCGCGATCAACAGGCGATGTAAGCATCAAGCTATAGGCATCAAATTCTTTTTCATAAGCAAACGAACGTTGTAGCCCTAGAACTGAAATAAATAAAATCATAATCCAAAATAGGCCCGGTGCAAAGGTGCTCATAATGTCCGGCGATACGTTAAAAGAGAATGCAAATGTTAAAATAACAGTCACTCCGAAAGTAAGCATAGAAATAATAATTTCTTTTGAGCGAAGCTCTAGAAGTAAATCTTTTTTTAAAAGTGTGATAAACATTAGGCCATGAGTCCTTGATAATAATTTCGGATTTGATCTGAATGCGATTCAGTTTTTTCATCCAATCCAATCATACCTTTATGGATCACTAAAATTCGGCTACAGTGAGATATAGCCCAATCCATATCATGCACCACCATTAAAATAGATTTATCAGGTGAAACCCAATCCTGAATTCTTTTTTCCGTTAAGACTCTCCCTTGTGTATCCAACCCAGTAAAGGGTTCGTCAATTAGTAATATCTCCCACGGTATCAATTCACATAAGGCTAACTTAAGACGTTGGAGCATCCCTTGTGAATACACCTTTATAGGTTCATAAACTTGTTTGGCTAACTGAACACTTTTTAAAGTTTCCAATATGTCATCTTCATTTGATGATATATTTCTTAAAGATAGAGCTAAACTAATATTTTCAACAGCAGATAAGTTTGGGTAAAGCCCGGGAGCATGCCCAATATAAAATAAAGATTTTCGTGGATCGATATTTCCACTTTCGATGAGTGTATCAAATAGAGAAATTGAACCTTTATCTAGCGATGAAATACCCGAAATCATTCGAAGCAAAGTGGATTTTCCAGCACCATTTTTTCCTAGAATACCAACTACTTCACCGGGTTGAATTTCAAATGAAATAGATTTAAGAACCGACCGATGAAAATAAGCCTTCCGAATGTGATTAACAGATAACACTGCTATAAAATATTATTAAGACGTTTGACTTTTTATTTTTTGTAATAAGGTAGATATATCACGCTTTAATTGATTTCTTTGTTGAATAAAATCATCCTTATTCAACGTTCCTATTTCATAATCCATTTCTAATTCTTTTATTTGATCCATTAAAATCATTTTTTGTCTTGTATGTGCATCAATATTATCATCATCGAATGGATTGGAAATAGGAGGATTCATCATAGGTTGAATCACATACCAAACAGTGGAAATAAAAATTATAAAGATTAATATAGCATCATTCCAGTTCATATTTCTTCCTCCTGACAGGCCACATGGCTATCACCGTGCCTATGATTAAAAAGTAACTGCCAATCCAAACCCATTGCACCAATGGATTAATCATAATTTTAAAATATCCTACTTTATTTTTTGGATCAACACCCGTAAATATAGAATAAATGTCTCTCACCAAAGTAGAATAAATATCTAATTCACTATGAGGCTGTCTTTTATCTGGATTCGGGTCCCTGTGGAAATATATTCTTTTTTCTGGATGCAGTTCTGTGACAAATTCCCCAGCAGTTGTATACACATTTAAATCAGCAATATAAGCATAATGATTGGGGCGTTCTACTTCGCTCAACGCAGCTAATTCAACTTCATAATTACCCACAGTTTCTTTTGAACCAATTTGTAATCCCCATTCATTTTCAATATCAAATGCATGTCCGCTAAAACCAACAAACATAAGCACAATACCTAAGTGACTAATGTAGCCTCCATATCGACTTCTATTTTTTCGAATTAACTGAAATAATGCAGATAGGATGGATTCATCAAACTTTCTTGTCCGCGCACGAATCCCTCGCCAAAATTCAATAGCAATCGAAGTAAAAACAAAACTAGATAAGGCTAACGTCATCATAGCGTTACCTCTCACATTTAATGCCAATAGAACTCCAGCAGATAAAAAAGCTACAATTAATGGAAGGGTAAAATTCTTTATTAAACTTTCCTTCGACGTATTCCTCCATGCTAATAATGGACCTACACCTGTTAAAAATAGTAGAATAAGTCCAATTGGAATGTTAATTTGATTAAAAAATGGAGCGCCAACTGTAATTTTAGTTCCTCGGACTGCTTCCGATATAACGGGAAATATGGTTCCCCAAAAAACAGCAAAACACATAACAACAAATATTACATTATTAAATAAAAATCCACTTTCTCTAGATGTAAATGATTCTAATCTTTTCTCTGTTTGGAAATGATCTCTTCTCACGTAGAGCAAACCATAACTCACAATAAGAATCAAAATGACAAATCCAAAAAATAATGGTCCTAATCCACTTGCTGTAAATGAATGAACTGAAGACATGATTCCACTTCGAGTAAGAAAAGTGCCAAAAATGCACAAAGTAAATGTCAAAATAATCAAAATCATATTCCAAATTTTGAGCATATTTTTCTTTTCTTGAATAATGATTGAATGAACGAAAGCAGTCCCTGTTAACCAAGGCATAAAGGAGGCATTCTCTACCGGATCCCATGCCCAATATCCGCCCCAACCTAATTCAAGATAAGCCCACCAACCGCCAAGAATAATTCCTATTCCCAGGAATAGCCATGTTACTAATGTCCAACGTCTAATCGTTTTTACCCACAGAGAACTCGCATCCTTTTTAATAAGAGCTGCGATTGCAAAAGCAAATGGAATTGTAAACCCTACATAACCTAAATAAAGCATCGGCGGATGTATGGCCATAGTTGGATTTTGAAGTAATGGATTTAAACCATTTCCATTCATAACAATAAAATCGGCATTTGTTGGTTCAAAAGGATTTGTAACAAAATTAGTCATGCCAAGAAAAAACAATTGAACAATTGTTATAACAATAATTACCCAAGGCATGAGTGTAATATGTTCTCTTTTATTTTGCAGTACAACGACAATAGCATATAGCGATAATATTGCCAACCAAAATAACATGGATCCAGCTTGTCCAGCCCATAAAGCAGTAATTTTATAGATTATTGGTGTTTCATTACTCGTATAATGAGCAACATAATCTAAATCAAAATTACCAATAATGAGTTCATTGGTCAGTATAATCGTTGCAATTAAACTTAATCCCGAAGAAGCAAGTGATAATCTTTGCCCTGTAAGGAATAAGCGAAAATCATTGTTGCGGATATAAAATCCAATTGAGAATAATGTTAGAATCCCAAACGCTAATGATAAGTTTAAGGAAACGGCTCCGGCTACAGGTATCATATTTCTACTTCGTCCATGTTATAATCTGATTCATCTCGTAAATCACCTTCATATCGTGATGCGCATTTTGTTTGAAGCATATCTGCTTGAAAAATGCCTGCATTATAAACACCTTCCACAATCACCTCAGCTCCATCCTTAAACAAATCAGGCCTAGTTTTTGTGTAATGTACTTTTACGCTTTCATCATCTTGGTCTAACATAAAGTGAACATCTAACAAATTTGATTCAGATATTTGAATTGAGCCATCTTGAATTAAGCCACCTAATCGCACACGCTCATTTTCATAGTCATCCTCTAAATCTTCGATTGAAATAAATTCAACCATTGATTTTGCTCCTTCACCAGGTGAAGTTGACACCCAATAAACCCAAACGACAAAAACGAGTATTATTCCCGATACTGCGAAGATAAATTTATTTTTTGAATTCATATATTCCTCTCTTATTCTCTATTTATCAGAAAACAGCTGTTTCTTGCCATTCTCCAAATTCTTTTTTCATTGCTTCGACAATTTCGCCGAGTGTTGCCTTTTCTTTAGCAGCCTGTACAATAAGCGGAACAAGATTCTCGGTCCCCCCACAGGCAACTTGAATTTTTTCTAATGATTTTTTAACCTTATCTGTATTACGATTCTGTTTCATCTTTTCTAAATCATTACATTGTTTTTGTTCTGCTTCAGATCCAATCTGTAAAATAGGAATATCTATTTCTTCTCCATCATTGACAAATTTATTAACCCCAACCACAATACGTTTCTTTTGATCTATTTTCCCCTGATAATCTGAAGCTGCTTTCGCGATCTCTCTTTGAAAAAAGCCTTTTTCAATAGCAGAAATTACACCGCCTAATTCATCAATTTGAATAAAATAGTTTTCTGCTTGTTCCTCTATTTTATCCGTTAATTCTTCCACAAACCACGACCCGCCTAATGGATCGACTACATTAGCAACACCTGTTTCATAGGCAATGAGCTGTTGAGTCCTTAGAGCAATTTCTGCCGCTTTTTCACTTGGTAATGCTAATGTTTCATCCATCGAATTAGTATGCAAACTTTGCGTTCCACCCAAAACAGCAGCCAGCCCTTGAAAGCCCGTTCTAGCAATATTTATTTCAGGTTGCTGTGCCGTGAGGCTGCACCCAGCTGTTTGCGTATGAAAACGCAATTTCCACGACCGTTCATTTTTAGCACCATATTTGTTTTTCATGTGTCGCGCCCAAATTCTCCGTGCTGCTCTAAATTTTGAAATTTCTTCAAAGAAATCTAAATGCGAATTAAAGAAAAAAGACAACCGAGGTGCAAAATCATCTACATTTAACCCAGCTGCAATTCCGTGCTCTACATACGCAAATCCATCTGCAAGTGTAAAAGCCAATTCTTGTGCCGCGGTAGACCCTGCTTCACGAATATGATAACCACTTATTGATATCGTGTTGAATAGTGGCATTTTCTTCGTACAAAATGATAACATATCTGTAATGATTCGCATGGAAGGCTTGGGTGGGAAAATCCATTCCTTCTGTGCAATAAATTCCTTCAATATATCATTTTGCAATGTTCCTCGAAGTTGATTCAGGGGAACATTTTGTTTCTCAGCAGTGGCAATATAGAATGCCAATAAAATGATTGCAGGGCCGTTAATGGTTTGTGATATTGAAATTTCCCCCAGATTTATACCTTCAAAAAGGGATTCCATATCTTTTAATGATGAAACATTTACGCCACATTTTCCTACTTCTCCTTCAGAAAAAGGATGGTTTGGGTCATATCCCATTAATGTTGGCATATCGAATGCAACGGATAAACCAGTTTGTCCCTTACTCAATAATAAATGATATCGATTATTTGTGTCCTCAGGTGTACCAAACCCAGCAAATTGACGCATTGTCCAAAGTCGCCCTCGATACAAATTCGGGTGAACACCACGAGTATAGGGAAATTGTCCTGGGAAACCAATGTCCTCAACATAAGATTTTTCAGGATTTTCCGGGAAATAGCATACATCTACTTTTTCACCACTCAATGTATCAAAATCCGAATCCCTTTCGGAGGTGCGGTTAACATTTTCTTCCCATTGTTTTTTATCATCTTCGAAAATATTAATTTGGTTTGAATTTAGCTTATTCATGATTTTTTCCCATTTTTTTGAATACTACCCACCCTTCATATAACATCCAGAATACTAAACCTAATAACATAATATCAACTCCAAATAAAAGCAAGTTACTATGAATAAATGTTTGAGCATTAATGGTGAGAGCAATAATCGTTGTAACTGTAATTAATATGAAAGGAATAACTAATGAAATAATTGGTTTTTTTAATTTCCAAAAATATAGTGCAATAACCATTAATGTAAGCGCAGCTAACATTTGATTGCTCGCACCAAATATTGGCCAAATAACCCAAGCTGTTTCTTTAATTTGTCCCGTCAATGGATCGGGGATAGACCACATCGTTAATGCAAAGGCGGGCAGTATTGCGCCTAAAGTGCCTATAACTCTATTTTTTAAAATAGGCTTTTGTATTGCATCCCCTAATTCTCCAATAATAAACCGTTGGATTCTTGTAGCTGTATCTAATGTTGTAGCTGCAAATGAAATCACTAACACAGCCATTAATGTTTTGGCTAATTCAGCTTCAAAACCGATTTGTTGTAACAATGCGCCTCCGCCTAAAACAAAAGCAGTGGCTTTATTCGCTGAAGCATTTGCCCAATTATCATAATACACATGCCAGTTTAAGTCCGCGACAACACCCACAGATGGCAAATTGCATGTTGTGACTAAGGCAATCCCAGCAACAGCAGCGATTGTAGAAGCTAAAGCTAATGCTCCCTCCCCAATCATACTCCCATAACCAATCAATCGTGTATCTTGAATATGATTAACTTGTTTAGATGTCGTTCCAGAAGAGACTAATCCATGAAATCCACTTATGGCTCCGCAGGCAATTGTTACAAAGAGTAATGGGAAAATTGGAGGTCCATCCGTTCCAATATTTGCCCTAATCATGGGTGCATCAACAACAGGTTGTGCAATAAATAATCCAAGGAAAATTAATCCTAACCCTACTATTAATTGATGACTATTAATATAATCTCGCGGTTGAAGTAAAAGCCAAACAGGTAAAAGGCCAGCGATTCCCGAATAAATAAAAAGGAAGATGATCCAAATAGTCTGCGTGTTTTCTGGTGCTATCCCTAAGCTAATTAAACTGATGGGGTTTTTAGTCCCAACCCAAACAAAAATATATAAAATAGCTAATGCTATGGCAGATGGAATTGCTACAGATATATTTTTCTTATAAATAAAATACCCAATAATGATAGCGATAATTATTTCAATATTAATAGGTAAAACAGATGTGGGTACAGCATTAAATAATCCTGCAATTGCCATTGCAAAAACGGCTAACACAAGCCATGTCAGCATTAATATAAAAAAGAGAAACATTATTTTTGCTCGATGACTTATCACTTTTCCAGTAATATCAGCAATCGTTTTTCCTTTTTCCCGTACACTCACTACTAAAGCACCAAAATCATGTACCGCACCCATAAAAATCGTCCCCACTACAATCCATAATAAAGCAGGTAACCATCCCCAATAAGCGGCAATACATGGTCCAATGATTGGAGCTGCGCCAGCTATTGAAGTAAAATGGTGCCCAAATAATATTGGTTTTTTTGTTGGAACAAAATCAATATCATCTTGGAATTCATGGGCAGGAGTTAAACCTGTAAAGGACTGTAAGTCATATATTTTTTCCGATAAATATTTTGAATAAAAACGGTAACCGAGGAAAAAGAGTCCTAGTCCAAAACCGGCTAAGTAGACTGAATTCATTGATTAAATAGGTGAGTCAACCACCTGTTTTTGAAACTGATTTCTAACAGTATTCGTTATATGAGATTGCGTAAGGCCAACAAGTTCCAACAATTCTTCTCTTGTCCCATGTTCAACAAATGCATCTGGGAGCCCAATACGTTTTAACGATCCTTTATAGCCATTTTCTAAAAGCCATGAAGAAACTCCGTCTCCAAAACCACCTGTAATATTCCCTTCTTCAAGTGTAATAACGGTACTAAAGTTTTTGACGAGCGATTCTAGATATTGTGTATCCATAGGTTTAATAAATCGGCAATTTACAACTTCACATTTGATTCCATCTTGAGATAATTCATCTGCAACATCTAAAGCAGTATATACCAATGGACCGACAGAGAGTAACGCCACATCTGAACCATTTTTCATTACTTCCCACGAACCCAATGGCAATAATTCAGCTTGCCCTTTTTCGTCAAATTCTACTGAACTTGCTTTCGGATATCGAATTGAAAATGGTTTTGTAGATTGATTCAAGGCCGTATATAATAAATGTCTGAATTCATTCCCATTTTTTGGAGCTGTTACTACCATACCTTGGATGCATCTCATATAAGGAATATCTAATGCCCCGTGATGAGTTGGTCCATCTTCGCCAGCAACACCTGACCGATCTAAGCAGAAGATTAATGGTAATTTCTGAATGGCAATATCATGCACAATATGATCAAAAGCTCTTTGTAAAAATGTAGAATAAATAGCCAGAATGGGCCGCGTTTTTTCAGTCGCAAGACCGCCCGCAAATGTTACTCCATGTCCTTCGGCAATCCCAACATCATAATAGCGATCTGGGAATTCTTTTGCATAGGGAACAAGTCCTGTTCCTTCCCGCATTGCTGCCGTAATACAGACAGTTTCATTGTGGTTTCGTGCCACTTCAATGGCTAATGAGCCAAAAACAGATTGAAAAGAAGGCGCTGCAACTTCATTTTTATCTGCAGTTGGTTGTTTTTTCCCATTTGGCTTAACCCCATGATAGTTAATTGGATCATTTTCAGCCTGATTCATCCCTTTCCCTTTTTTTGTTAACACATGCAACAAAATCGGGGTTTTAATATCTTTAATATTATTAAGCGTATGAACCACTTCATCTAAGTCGTGCCCATTTATTGGCCCCATATAACGAAACCCAAGTTCATCGAATAGAATACCTGGCACTAATAAACTCTTAATACTTTCTTCTATTTTTTTGATGAAGGTTCTAGATAATTTCTTACCATAAGGGAGTTTCCCGGTAATATCCCAAATTTCATCTCGAATTCGATTATAAATCGGGTTTGTAACAATCCGGGTTAAATAATGGTGTAATGCTCCCACATTCGGGGAAATCGACATTTCATTATCGTTCAATATTACAAGCAATTGTTTTCGGAGATGCCCCGCATTATTAATCCCTTCGAATGCTAAACCACCTGACATAGATCCATCACCAATAATAGATGCGACTCTAAAATCATCACCATTATGATCCCGACCTGCTGCAACACCAAGGCCGGCGGAAATAGAGGTGGACGCATGCCCAGCACCAAATACATCATATTCACTTTCAGCTCGCTTTAAAAAACCACTTATCCCTTTGAATTGGCGAATAGTTGAAAATTCCTCATATCTTCCTGTAAGAAGTTTATGAGCATATGCTTGATGCCCAACATCCCAAATAATTTTATCTGTTGGCGTATCATAGATATAATGAAGAGCTACCGTCAATTCAATCACACCTAAAGTGGGTGCAAGATGACCTCCAGTTTCAGTTATGGTTTTAATTATATGGTGCCTCAATTCATCACATAAATCATGAAGCTCTTCTATACTAAATTCTTTTATATCTTTTGGAGACTGAATGTTGGGTAAATGTTTAACTGACATTTTTTTCCTGATTAGGTTTGTAATAGTTTTTACTTTTTGGTTGAAATAGTATTTCGTGAAATAATGAAACATTATTTAATTCTGGATGGAAATTAATGCCAATATGATGCCCATCCATGACTGCAATTGGAGATCCTTTCCAATCAGACAATATTTTCACATTATTCCCAACCTCTAGAATTTTTGGTGCACGAATCATCGTTGCTGGTATTGAAAAAATAGATCCTTTCCAATGCATTTGGATCGTTTTTGTTCCAGAATGAATTTGGCGCCCATAGGCATTTCGATTTACTCGAATATCTAACAAACCTAATGGGAGAATGCGGTTATCTAATACAGATTTTGCCATCATAATAAGACCCGCACATGTGCCCAATATTGGGAAAGACTCACCAAAAGACTTAATTGGATTTATCATTTTGTATCTTTCCATCAAAATGGATAATGTTGTTGATTCTCCACCTGGTATAATACATCCTTCCACTTTTTCAAGATCGTGATATGATTTAATTGGGACTGACTCAATTCCCAATTTAGCCAATATTTGATGATGCTTTGCGAAATCACCCTGGAGTTCTAAAACGCCAATAATCACTACCAGCCACGCTCCTGTAATCTTTCGCCTTCTGGGATTTCAGACATTTCCAACCCTTTCATAGCATTTTTTAGCCCCGTAGAAGCTTCTGCTACTTTCTTTGCGTCCAGAAAATGTGTTGTTGCTTCAACAACGGCTTTTGCTCGCGTTTCTGGATCATCACTTTTAAATATGCCTGACCCAACAAAAACAGTTTCAGCTCCTAGTTGCATCATCAATGATGCATCAGCCGGAGTTGCAATACCGCCAGCCGCAAAATTAGGGACAGGTAGTTTTCCCAGTTCAGCTACTTCCTGAACCAATGAAAAAGGAGCTCCCATTTCTCTTGCAAATGCCATCATTTCATCTTGATCTAACGTAGTTAACTTTTTCATTTCAGCTTGAATTGTACGCATGTGCCGAACAGCTTCAACAATATTTCCACTTCCTGCTTCACCTTTGGTCCGAATCATAGCTGCACCCTCACCAATCCGTCGAAGAGCTTCTCCTAAATTTCTAGCTCCACAAACAAAAGGTATTTTGAAATCATGTTTCCAAATATGGTTTTTCTCGTCTGCGGGTGTTAGTACTTCACTTTCGTCAATAAAGTCGACCTCAAGTGTTTCCAATATTTGCGCTTCAGCAAAATGACCTATTCGACATTTTGCCATTACGGGAATTGACACCGTTTCTTGAATTTCTTTTATCATAGCTGGGTCACTCATACGTGCAATGCCACCATCTTCTCTAATATCTGCTGGGATTCTTTCCAAAGCCATGACAGCACACGCTCCAGCGTCCTCCGCAATTTTAGCCTGATCTGCTGATGTCACATCCATAATGACACCCCCTTTTAACATTTCTGCTAATCCGATTTTTACATCAAATTCACCTTTCGTCATATACAAGTTCCTCCTTAAGAACATTTCCTATTTTTCTAATTTTATCTGTTACTTCAGTAATGATGGAATCAGGTGTTGACGCGCCGGCAGAAATGCCCACAACTTTTACACCTTCAAACCATTTCTCTTTAATATCGTTTCCGCACGTCACCTGATATGAATTTGGATTTCTTTCAAGTGCAAGCTGGGTTAATCGTTTTGAATTTGCACTTGTAAAAGAACCAATTACAATCATTAACTCACATTTTTCTGCTAACGTCTTTATTTGTTCATGATTACGTCTTGTTGGGTAGCAAATCGTATTTACAAATCTTAAATCAAATACTTTTGTCATGAGAATATTAATAATTCCTTGAACATTTTCTATCATTTGAGTGGACTGTGTTACCACACCTGCAGTTTTCATTTTTTTTAAATTTTTTGCTTCATCAATCGATGAAAGGATAATTGGATTTTTTACTTGTGATGCAATTCCAATGACTTCATCATGGCCATGATCTCCGATAATAATAGTTCGCCGACCTTCTTTATCCAGTTCTTTTATTTCATTATGAATTTCAGTTACTAACGGGCATGTTGCATCCACAATATTCAATTTTTTATTATGAGCAGAATCCCACACATCGGGGGCAGTGCCATGCGCCCGGAATAAAACAGGTTTATCTTTTGGCACATCATCTAAAGATGCAACAACTTTTGTACCTGTTTTTTCAAGGTTTGCTACAACATTTTCATTATGAACAATATGGCCCAGCATATAAACTTCCCCATGCTCTTTAGCTTCACGATAGGCTATATTTACTGCATCGCGAACACCAAAACAATAGCCTGCATCTTTTGCTAGGATTATTTTCATACCAACGATTGCTCTTCTTGAATTGATTGAATGGCCATATTGATCACATTTTCTTTTACATGAGGTAAGCTGCCATTAACAATGGCACCCGCAGCCAATCGATGTCCGCCGCCACCCAATGTATTTGCAATCCCATTCACACTATATTTCCCTTTACCTCTCAGGTTGATTCTACAGGTTCCATCTAATTGTTCAAAAATCATTAAAGCAACTTGAACGCCATTTATAGAACGAACAAAATCAGTAAAACCATCGACATCTGATTTTGTTGCTTTAGCATCTATCAACATTTTTTTTGTGATTTGAAACCACGCTAAAGTTCCATCCAATTCATAATGAATATCTGTTAATATTCGTCCCAATAAAGCAATTCGAGTTTTTGTGCTATTTTCATAAACGCGTTGATAAATGGCATTGGTATCCACACCAACATTTAATGTTTCTATTGCAATCAAATGGCATTTCTCATCTGTGTTACTATGCCTAAAACATCCTGTGTCTGTCATGACTGCTGTATATATGCCTATAAGCATTTGTTTATTTAACGGTACACTCATATTATGTTTCAAAAAATCGAAAACCATACACCCTGTTGCGGCTGCATTTAAATCAACAATATTTAGTGTAAATGGGTGATTCTCAGGATGCGGGTGATGATCTATATTGATTGTATCTATATTATTTTCAGTGATTTCTTCAAAAACTTTTCGACATCTCACAAAATTACCAACGTCAAATATTATTGCTAAATCAGCAGATTTGATCCACGCAGAATGATCTTCTTTATTATATGTTTCGAACAAACCGTCTTTATCTAAAAATAAATATTCCTGCGGAAGTGGAGATGTATTAATGATTTTAAAATCAACCGAACTTCTTTTTAGATATTGAGCCATTGCTAATTCACTTCCTAGCCCGTCGCCATCTGGGTTTTCATGGGTAGATATTAATATTCTTTTTGCACCTGAAATCTTTTTTCCTACTTCTTCCCATTCCATTTTCGTGTTACCCTCGATCATGATTTTTGATGCTCCCATTCAAATTCTGGTAATTTATTTTCTAATGAATGAAACCGGGCTAATACAAAAAAATAATCGGATAACCTGTTTAAGTATATTTGTAAACAATCACGAATCGATGCATTTTCTTTTAATGTAATTATAGCAATTTCAGCCTGTCTTATTGCAGTTCGTGCTAAATGAAGTCTTGAGCAAAATTCATCTCCGCCAGGTAAGATAAAATCTTTAAGATGTGGTAATTGGCTATTTAATTTTTCAATCGATAATTCAATTTCTGCTACTTTCTTAACTGGGAAGATAGGTTTCGCATTTTCTCCAAGGGCTAATTCGCCACCCAAATTAAAAAGGTTATTTTGAACTTCTATCAGCCATTTTTCTACCATCTTATTTGGAGATTTTACTTTTGCGAATCCCACCCGAGCGTTTACTTCGTCTAGTAATCCTATTGCAATTATTCGTAAACTATTTTTTGGGACTTTGGTTCCATCTCCCAAAGAAGTCATCCCCTTATCTCCAACTTTTGTTGTTATTTTTGTAATGCGCATTTTAGAAAAAGATAATGGATGTTAAGTAGTATAGGGGGAATAAAATTGGAAGCGCATATTTGAAAAAATAACCAAAGAAACTTGGCATTGGAATATCGGATGCTTCTGAAATGGATTTAACCATAAAATTTGGTGCATTACCAATGTAGGTAACAGCACCAAAAAATACTGCTCCGGCTGAAATTGCCAATAAAGTATTAGGGATTTGGTTCATTAAATACTGAGCTGGCTCTTGAGCGACTCCACCCGCCGTATTAAAAAATACCAGATAAGTTGGGGCATTATCCAAAAAGCTCGATAATATTCCAGTAAGCCAAAAATACATACGATTAATGGGCTCTCCATCGTGTGTGACAGATTCTACAACCACTTTTAACGCACCATTTGATCCAGCACGCAACATCTCAATTGCGGGAATTATAGTAATGAATATGCCAGCAAAAAGTTTTGCTACTTCAACAATGGGAAACCATGTGAATTCATTTTCTTCACGAATAGATTTTGATGTTTTTGTCCAACTCAACCATGTTAAAATAAGTAATAATACATCTCGCGTTATATTTTGCAATTCTACATCAACATAATAAAGTGTAAAATGAATGTGAGGTTTCCAAAAGCCACTTATCAACACTGCGCCAATGACTCCAAGAATTAATAATAAATTAAAAGATCCTTTTAATGCTATTTTATGACTGATTTCATCAATAGCTGAAAGATTCTCTTTTTTATAATAAAATGAATCGACTATAAAAAAGATGGTTATTAACATAACAGCCATGAATGTCATCGGTAAAATCATTTGGGTTGTTGTCCAAAAGAAATCTACCCCCTTAAGAAAACCAAGAAATAACGGCGGATCGCCCAGCGGCGTTAATGAACCTCCTATATTGGCAACAAGAAAAATGAAAAATACAATAATATGCACTTTATTTTTACGATTCTTGTTCGCACGAATTAATGGACGGATCAACAACATGGCTGCACCCGTTGTTCCCATCCAACTCGCTAAAATAGTACCAATAAGAATAATACCAGTATTCACAACTGGCGTCCCCACAAGTGATCCGGTAAGCTGAACACCTCCAGAAATAGTAAATAAGGCCAATAGAAGGATAATAAATGGAATATATTCTAATAATCCAGTATGAATTAAAGAATACAAAGTTGTTGAAAAGCCAATATGCTCATTTAACAGAAATGGGATAAGCAAGCCAACCGCCCACATAGCAGATATTTTACCAAAATTGTGGTGCCAAAAAGATGGAGCAATTAACGGTAATAGTGCTATAGACAATAATATTCCTACAAATGGAATAATCCAAAACCCAGAAAGTAATGTCCCGTCAAGATGTGGCGCTTCATGCCCGCTCGAAGATGCGAGTAGCATTCCTTGAGAAATTATAGCTATTAATATTTTTGTTAATTTTGATCGTACCATTATGAATATTTTCCTTTTTTATCCAAGCATCTAATTTACTCATTCTCACTCAAGCCAATAAAGCTATTTGAAAATACACTCCTATTTTTATTGATGAACTAAAAACAGGAATTGCTGTAAATTTATATATGGAATTATTGCTTGGTTTAATAGTTATAGGACTAGCTGTATTTGGTTTATCCTTAGGGGTTATTTTTAATGATAAATCATTGTCTGGCTCATGCGGTGGAAATGCAGATGGCTCCTGTTCAACCTGCCAAGGAAATTCAAACAAATGCGAAAACAGTCATCCAGAAAGAATTGATATCCTTTAGATTAATTATTTAAAAAGCCATCTGATGAATGCGTTGAATATATTCCATTTTTTTCTCTTATCACCCACATAGCTTCAATTGATTTTAACGAATTCACCCAGATAGTCCCTTCATTTATAGATTTAATCATTAGGGCTGTTGCGATGGCATCAGCATCCATACAGTTTGGTGCAATCACTGAAACCGATGCAATATTATTATTAACTGGATATCCAGTTTTCGGATCAATTGAATGTGAATAATACTGACCATTTAATTCTATAAAATTTTTATAATCACCTGAAGTTGCTATAGCTTTATTATTGAGACTAACTGTTTCAATTAATTGATTTTGGACGTTTCTATCTGGTAATTGAATCCCAATTGTCCAAATTTTCCCTTCAGCATTTACACCTTTGCATTTTATTTCTCCGCCAATTTCAATGTAATAATTATTAATATTGTGTTTAGTTAATATGATTCCAATAGCATCTACAGCA
The DNA here is from genome assembly GCA_016784605.1 of Fidelibacterota bacterium. GTDB lineage: Bacteria > Fidelibacterota > Marinisomatia > Marinisomatales > UBA1611 > JABHGY01. The sequence goes on from JADHUI010000009.1 coordinate 73,948, forward strand.
AACCCTTTTGCAACTGCACCTAAATCAATTTGTACATTTGGATTAGTTTTTGACAGAGAATTATTTTCCAACAACAGTTTATCGCTACCTACAAATGTAAGAATTGATTCAATTTTATTTTTTTGTGGTGTGAATTGTATTTTTTCTTTTGTGCCAAAACCCCACTCATTAACCAATGGCATAACAGTAATATCAAAAGCTCCATTGGATTCTGCGTACCAATGAAGGCTCCTATCCATAACTTGATTAAACATGTTTGGTAAGGCTCTAGGTGTAAAAACATCTCGCTCATTAAACT
>JADHUI010000036.1 GCA_016784605.1 Fidelibacterota bacterium
AGGATGACATCAAATTAATATAATCCTAATTCAAGACGAGCTTCTTCCGTCATCATATCGCGATTCCATTGTGGTTCCCAAACCAACTCCACGCTAACATCTTCAACACCCTGAATGCCATTTACTTTTCGTTTCACTTCATCGGCTATAATATGTCCCATCCCACAACCGGGAGCTGTTAGTGTCATTTGGATCGCCACTAATTTCCCATCATCCATATTAGAAATTTCACATCCATAAATAAGCCCAAGATCAACGACATTTACTGGAATTTCAGGATCATAACATGTTTTCATCTGTTCCCAAACCATCTGTTTGCTGAAGGGTTGGTCTTTTATTCCTGTCGAAGAATCTTTGGGCGATATTATTCCAAGAGCATCTGCATTTTCATCGCGAATTTGCGCCATATTTCCACTGACTAATACAGTGTAGTTTCCTCCAAGCGCTTGGGTAATTCGAACTAATTCACCCTTGATTAATGTGATAGGGTCGCCGGATGGTACCAAATTTGCTTCAACATCTCGAGTTAATTTTATGGAATCTGTTGGATGTGTCATTTGGATATTTCCATTTGTATTTTTTCTACAGCATTGGTGAATCCATTGCTTCTTTGACCGCTAATAGAACCCCCCAACCCAATAGAATTCAATAAATCACTTCCTTTTATTGACATGATTTCAGACTTGGGTTGATTCTCAAATATTTTTTCTAATAGGCTTAGTAATCCCTTAACAATCATCGCATCGGAATCCGTTTGTATTGTGTAAGTATGGTCATTGTTTTGGCTAATTTTAACCCAAGCGTTTGAAGCGCACCCATAAATACGGTTTGTATCAACCAAATCAATCTCATCGAGTCCAGGTGATTTTTTACCAAAATCAATTAATTGAGCGTATTTATCTTTGGGATCATCGAAAAAATTAAATAAATCTTGAATGTCCTGGAGTAGGTGCGCTATTGGAAGAGTTGTCATGAATAATGGATTAACCAGTTTTGTAATTGAGAATGAATCGAATTTTTTGTTGGCTCGTGTTTTATTGTTTCAATCATTTCACTCACAAAACCATGGACTAATAATTTTTTAGCCGAAAGTATATCTAAACCACGCGATCTCAAATAAAATAGAGCTTCATCATCTAGAGCACCGGTGGATGACCCATGTGCACACTTAACATCATCTGCATCAATTTCTAATTGTGGAATAGAATGCATAAGCGCATCTTTTGACAAGAGTAAATTTTTGTTTGATTGAGTTGAATTTGTTTTTTGAGCATCTTTTCTCACAATCGTTCTACCGCTATATACACCGGATGATTGATCCTGCAAAATGGATTTAAAATTTTGTGAACTCGTGCAATTGGGTACTTTATGATCTATAATAATATGGTGGCCTAAATGTTGATTCCCCGTCGATAGGGCGATTCCATTTAGAGCGCAATCTGCTCCTTCACCTTTTAGTTTGGCATAAATATTCAGGCGACCCAATGTGCATCCATCCGCAAATTGAAAAAAAGAATATTGACTATCTGCTTGTTGTTTCACATGCAGGTTTGCCATATTTGTTGTGGATTCCGAATTGGATTGAATGCGAATATGATCTAATTGCGAATTATTTTCTACTGAAATAAAGACAGATTCATTTTGAAAATATGATTCAGAATTTTGGCTTACGTGTTGTTCGATAAAGAATAATGAGCTGGATTCCTCAACGTCAATATGAACCCGTGGTGAAACCATAAGATGGTTTTTACCCGAAGAAATAAATAAAAGACGAAGAGGCTTCTTTATATTCGTATTTGGCTCAACAATAATGGCTATTCCACTATCCATAAAGGCTGTATTTAATAAATCAAAAGGAGAGTTATCGCTATTCTCAAATGTTCCTTTTTTAGAGCTAAGATATTCTAATCCAGACAATAATTTAAGGCCAGGGGGCGTAGAAGAAAGGGATTCTAGATAATGTCCATTATAAATAACAATTGTATCCACGTCCTCAATTTGATAGGGAGACAAATCAATCGTTCCTTTGGGGGAATCTTTGACTTCTGAAAGATGAAATTCTTTTGTAGTTATGGATGCCAAATTCGTAAAACGCCAATCTTCCCACTTCTTTGTCGGCAATCCATTTTGAATAAATTTAGAAAAGGCTTCTTTTCTCATTGGGTGAATTTTATCTGAAAAATAATCTCGATTGATCATTTTTTCAAATTCGATTTGGAAGTGAGATAAGGTCATTTTTCCAACCAACCATACCCTTTTTCTTCTAATTCTAACGCTAAAGACATATCGCCAGATTTAACTATTTTCCCATCAATAAGTACATGCACATAATCCGGTTTTAAGTAGTTTAAAAGTCTTTGATAATGCGTGATGACAAGAAACGCATTTTCGGATGTACGATATTGATTCACGCCATTGGCGACAATTTTTAAAGCATCAATATCAAGCCCAGAATCCGTTTCATCCAAAATAGATAATGAAGGTTCCAAAGTAATCATTTGTAATATTTCATTACGTTTTTTCTCACCGCCTGAAAAACCTTCATTTACAGCACGTTTTAGATATTTTTCATCAATATCTACTTGTTTAATTTTTTCGCGAATTAATTTTAAAAAGTGCATGGCGTCGAGTTCGTCTTCGCCACGATGTTTGCGATGTGCATTTAAGGCTGCTTTTAAAAAGTAAGTCAAATTAACACCAGGAATTACAACGGGATATTGGAAAGACATAAAAATACCTTTTAATGCGCGTAACTCAGGACTTTTGTCTAGGAGAGATTCCCCTTTGTAGATCACATTACCTTCGGTAATTGTATAGGAATCACGTCCAGAAATGATATTGGCCAATGTGCTTTTACCCGATCCATTTAAACCCATGATGGCATGCATTTCACCCGGTTTAATATTTAGGTTTATTCCTTTTAAAATAGATTTGCCATCAATACTGGCTTTAAGATTATTAATATTTAACATGGTTTATCCAACGCTTCCTTCTAAACTTATTTCCATTAATTTTTGTGCTTCCATTGCAAATTCCATAGGCAATTCTGCGAAAACATCTTTGCAAAATCCATTTACAATCATGGATACAGCATCCTCTGTTGAAATGCCTCTTTGATTACAATAGAATAATTGGTCTTCGCCTATATTGGATGTTGTTGCTTCATGTTCCATTTGGGCAGAAGGATTTCTAACGTCTATATAGGGAAATGTATGTGCGCCACATTGATCGCCAATTAAGATAGAATCACATTGAGAAAAATTTCGAGCATTATCGGCACCTTTCATTATTTTAACTTCTCCACGATAAGTATTTTGACCTTTACCCGCTGAAATGCCTTTTGAAATAATGGTGCTTTTGGTGTTTTTCCCCAAGTGAATCATTTTTGTTCCCGTATCTGCTTGTTGATGATGGTTGGCCATAGCAACTGAATAAAATTCACCAATTGTGTTATCTCCCTTTAAGATACAACTCGGGTATTTCCATGTTACAGCTGAACCTGTTTCAACTTGCGTCCAAGATATTTTAGCATGGTCCCCTTTGCAAATTCCGCGCTTAGTTACAAAGTTATAAATGCCGCCTTTCCCCGTTTTTGGATCACCTGGGTACCAATTTTGAACGGTTGAATATTTGATGGACGCATTTTTGTGAGCCACTAATTCGACTACAGCTGCATGAAGCTGATTTTCATCTCGTTGAGGAGCCGTACATCCTTCTAAATAACTCACATAGCTATCATCATCTGCTACAATTAGAGTGCGCTCAAACTGACCTGTATTTTTTGCATTAATTCTAAAGTAAGTGGAGAGTTCCATTGGGCATCGAACACCTTTTGGGATGTAAACAAAAGAGCCATCACTGAATACGGCTGAATTCAAAGCAGCAAAATAATTATCGGTATAAGGAACAACGGAGCCTAAATATTTTTTAATTAGTTCAGGATGAGTATGGACAGCTTTAGAAAAAGGCGTAAAAATGACACCATGTTTTTTTAATTCTTCCTTGAAAGTTGTAGCAATGGAAACACTATCAAAAACAGCATCTACAGCAACACCGGATAATAATTTTTGTTCTTCTAGCGGAATACCCAATTTATCATATGTTCGTAATAATTCCGGGTCCACTTCGTCTAGGCTTTTAAGTTCTTTCTTTTTTGGAGCAGAGAAATAGCTGATTTCTTGGTAATCGATAGGCTCATAATCCACTTTTGCCCAATTCGGCTCTGTCATATCCAGCCAATGTTTATATGCCTTTAACCGCCAATCTAATAACCACGTAGGCTCATTTTTACGTGAAGAAATAGTCCGAATTACATCTTCATTTAACCCTGGGGGAATCGTATCCTGCTCAATATTGGTCACAAAACCATATTTATAGTCCTGCTCAATTGTTTTTTCAATTATGCCTGTCATGGGAATAGTAATAAATAAATTTTAAACAGAAAAACTGGTTCCACATCCGCAGGTTCGTTCTGCATTTGGATTTTTTATTTTAAAACCACCATTGAGCATATCGTCAGAAAAATCGACTGTTATATCTTTAACATAAAGCCAACTTTTTAAATCACAATAGATTGTTAATCCATTACTTTCAAAAACCTTATCAAATTCACCCTGTGCCTTTTCAAAAGACATTTTATATGTCATCCCGGAGCAGCCGCCACCTTCCACGCCCATTCTAAGAGCAAATCCATCTTTTCCTTCTTCAGACATAACGCCTTTCAATTTTTTAGATGCTTTTGGTGTTACAATAATTGATCCATCCATAAAGGGTACTTGTTCTTTTGAGTCACTCATTATTCCCACTCCTCGTTATCTTTAGGTTTTGGTGCAGTTTCAGTAGGTGGGAATCCTAATTTTGTTCGTGCATCATCTGTCATCATTTCGGGTCGCCAAGGCGGGTCAAAAGTCACATTTACGTTTACTTGCCCCGTTTCTTCCATGGCTCCCACTTTGTTTTCAATGTCTTGAGACATGTGATGTCCCATACTACAGCCAGGCGTTGTTAAGCTCATTGTAATTGAAATATCTGATTTATCGTCATTCCCATCTATAATATCGATGCTATATATGAGGCCTAAATTCCAAAGATCCACTGGAATTTCAGGGTCAAAACATTGTTTTAATACATCAATTATTTTTGGTTTTAAAGTGTCACTCATGATAACCTCGTTATATCTTGTAAAGAAATATTATTAAACATATCTCGGATAGAATCATTGATTCGTTGAATAGGCGTCCGAATCGCGCAAGATTGAATTTGCTCGCAATCAGAATCAAAGGAACAATCCATGAATCCCATGGGGCCTTCAATAATTTCAAAAAATGTAGTCATTTTTATTTGTGATGGGTCAATTATAAGTCGATAACCTCCACGAGGCCCTTTGACCGCTTCAACAATGTCGGCTCTTGCAAGTAGCTGCATTGTTTTGGCAAGAATCTCATATGGAATGTCATTTTGGGTGGAAATTTCTTTCACGGATGTTAATGCTGTGTGCCTTTTCATTTGCATTTGGCTTAAGGCAATAAGAGCATATTCTACTTTTCGAGTTATTTTTAACATAAATACGACCTATTTGGTCTTGAATACTACAAATAGATATGAATTGAACCTATATATTAATTAGGACTATTTTAGTCGGATTTAAAATATCAATAATTAAAAAACAGAAATAAGTGCGTTTTGACTTGTCACTATTTCCCCGATATTTACGGCATTATTTGGGAAATTAGTTAAAAAAGTATCCGCATCCGATTTGGGGAGTGAAATGAGTAATCCGCCAGAAGTTTGGGCGTCGGCAATCATCCATTTTTCTGCTTTAGTCAACGTTTCTGCGAAGAATACGAAATCTGATACATAGTCTAAATTACGTTTTGTTCCACCCGGAACGATACCCGATTCGGCTAGTGCACGTACACCGGGTAAAAAGTGGAGTTGATTGAATTGTATTTTAGCTGAAACTTCGCTTGCTTCGCACATTTCTTTTAAATGACCTAATAATCCAAACCCGGTTACATCCGTTACAGCATGAACGGTTAACTTGGATAATGCATCAGCTGCATTCTTGTTAAGAGTTGCCATTGATTGGGCTGCTGCTTGCTCACTCTCTTCGCTGGCTAATCCTTTTTTTACTGCGGTTGAAATGATTCCAGTTCCAAGTGGTTTCGTTAAGATGAGAATATTGCCAGGTTTAGCTGTAGAATTTTTCCACATATTTTCTTCATCAACTTCTCCCGTAACAACCATGCCATATTTTGGCTCTTTATCATCGATGGAATGTCCGCCTACAATAGAGATACCTGCTTCCGTTGCTTTATCAGCCCCTCCTTGTAAAATAGTGGATAACATTTTTTTAGGGAGATCATTTATAGGAAATCCAACGATATTTAAGGCAAATAACGGTTTTGCGCCCATGGCATAAATATCAGACAATGCATTTGCTGCAGCAATTTGTCCAAATAAATATGGATCGTCAACAACGGGTGTAAAAAAGTCCACCGATTGTACAAGGATTTTCCCATCATCCAGACGTACAGCGGCGGCATCGTCTGCGCCATCAAAGCCCACAACAACGGAATCGTCAGTTGGTAGTGCAATATCGCCCAAAACTTGGGCGAGGTCTTTAGGACCTATTTTGCAGGCTCAACCTGACCCATGACTCATAGTAGTGAGTCTTATTTTTTCTTTATTTGTCATAGGGTGAATTTAAAAAATAATTAACTGAATATTGGAAATTAAGATGCGTCTGACGCCAAGGTGATTAAACCATCTTGAGGTGTTATTGTGATATTTTTCTCTTTATCTGGAATAAGAGAAACACCAAAAGATTTATCCTTATTTCCTTGGTCAGCATGAAATTGGATACCCATGCACACTTCATGTCTTAATAAAGCCGCATGTGTACATTCTCCATAGGGGAATGTAATGGATTCTTTTCCGTCGAATGAAAAATAGTATGTTGCAGGTTTAATATATAATTCGCTTCCTTCAGCTTGGAAAAGATCGTCGTAAACATCTAACGCCAAAGGTTCTTCCGAAACTTGGGCCATGATTTGAGAAACAAATTGATTAGAAACCATAAAATCTTCAACACCGCTATTCAAAATAATATCGATATTTTCACTGTCCATAACCTCAGTGATTAATTTGGGCCATTGAGATTTTCCAGACTCACGTAAAATTTGTCTAATGCGGATTAATAATGAAATAACATAGGCATCCATTTCTTCAATAGTATGTCCACCGGGAGACAGGATGAGTAAACTATCGAAAGATTCAGGATCAATTCGATTTAAAGCGGTTAAATCGTTTAAATCAATTTGGTCAATTGAAATATGAATAGAAGGAAATTTTTGTTTTAACCTTTCAAGAAATGGGCGAAAAGATTCTTTTGGTTCTGGTGTGTATGTCAATATCTCAGATTCGGGTGGTAAATAAGTACAGAGACGTTCCATGATAATTTCGGTTTTTGGTGTCCAATTCAATAAAGCGATTTTTTGTGTGCGTAATTGGGATTCAATTTTGGGAATTTCAATTGATTTTGAATTATAGACGGACTCATTATAATAGAAAATAGTTGAATCATCTTCTGCAAAAACAATTAATTCATCTTCGTTTTTAATGGGTGTATCCATGGGAGGATTTAAGAATATTTTGCCATTTGAAGAATGAATACCTAAAGGGACACTTCTTTTAAATCGATGAATGCTTTCGCCAAACGTAAGGGAATCTTCCCAACCATTATCAGGTTGATAAAAGTAAAATTCGTTTCCATCAAATCCAACCATATCACTATAAACAACGGATAGCCCATTACGGCTTAAAGCTAATTGGGCAATCATGCGAGACAATACACTTACTTCATTGAGCGCTTTAACGGTTCCAGATGTAATGTTTTCGGCTAATTCACGATCGCGATCAGAATGAATTTCACAAACAATGGGCGGATGTTCATTTCCGTGACACGCAGCAATAATGGACATGATCGATTTTAATACGAGCGCATCCGCAAGTTTTCGATCTTCTTTTGATTGCCAACTGGCAGCACTATTCATAATAATAATTGATTTTGCTCGGTGGGCTTGTACTTTTTTAAGATTATTAATATTAGTGACAACACCGGATCGAGTAATGACGCGCGTCGTTTTAAAATCAAAATTTTGATCCCGAATAAGATTATCCATATCTTCTTTATCATTTTCAGCTAATATAACAATCGCGGCGTCGGGTTCCGATTCATTGGCTTCAACTAATTCTGGTATAACTTCCATAATACGGTCACCAAAACCCAATACAAGGGTATGGTCATTTTCAAGCACAGTGCTACGCCCGCGTCTAAGTTCTGCCAATTTAGATTCAAATACGCTGGTTATAAAAGCAACCATGCTGGAGAACAGAACCAATCCAACCAGAACACCGATAATAGAAGTTAATTTAGCGAGTCCATTACTGTCGCCGTCAGTCTCAGCAGCTGACCCTTCCATAACAGCTACATAAACCCTCCAAGGTATTTCCATCCAACCGCTTAAAGTATCATCTGGGACAAACAAGTTTGCGGCTATTCGTAATGTTACAATTAGGAGAAATCCGCCAATAAATAAAGCAAGTAATGCCAAGAAAATAGATGCACTGCCTTTGGCCATAAAGTTATCAATACGATAACGAATTCGTTGGTTTAATGGGTAGGGTGAATTATGATTCATGTTTATAAGCCTTTTTACGTCCTAATTTTGAAACGATTTATCCATAATTCAAAAAGGAAAACAAACAAATTTCTTTAGAAGTTAAAATAATGTCTTTACCCTCGTAATAATCTCTAGGTAAATTTGACGCTAGTTTGAATATACAAATGGGAACAAAACTACACTCACCCGAGAAACCTTTTTTTATTGAACCCCTCTAAACCCCAACCCTTATGCCAAAAACTACAAAAACTCTAGACCTTGCTGTTATACGATTTGCCGGAGATTCCGGTGATGGAATGCAATTAACAGGCGGACGCTTTACGGATACAGCTGCGGTTGTTGGAAATGATATTAGCACATTACCAGATTATCCAGCAGAAATTCGTGCACCTGCCGGATCCCTTGCTGGGGTTAGCGCCTTCCAAATTCAATTTAGCTCAAAAGAAATCCATACCCCTGGAGATACGCCTGGTGTATTGGTTGCCATGAATCCTGCGGCATTGAAAGTACATTTGCCTGAATTAATTCGGGGCGGAACAATTATTGTCAATGCAGATGCATTCTCGAAGAAAAATTTAACCTTTGCAGGGTTCGAGACAAATCCTTTGGAAGATGGTTCTCTAGATGATGAATATATTGTTTATTCTGTTGAAATGAATAAAATGGTTACCCATGCATGTAAGGGAATGGATTTACCCGCTAAAATTGTTCTTCGTACACGAAATTTATTTGCACTCGGAATTCTTTATTGGATGTATGATCGTCCACTAGAACCAACTGAAAATTGGCTCGAAACAAAGTTCGCAAAAAAACCTGAAATAGCCGAAGCGAATAAGCGTGCTTTAAATGCTGGATATAATTACGGAAATACAGCGGAAATATTTACCACACGCTATAAAATTGAAAAAGCAACACTCCCATCAGGAACATATCGAAATATTAATGGAAATTATGCTACAGCATTAGGTGTACTTGCAGCCGCAGAAAAAGCTAATTTAAAGGTATTTTATGGTGGGTATCCCATAACACCGGCTAGTGATATATTACATGCCATGTCCTCTTGGAAACAATTCGGGGTTAAAACATTCCAAGCTGAAGATGAAATTGCAGGTATTGCATCAACTATTGGTGCAGCTTTTGCTGGGAATTTTGCAGTGACAGCCACTTCTGGTCCGGGCGTTGCATTGAAATCAGAAGCGTTAGGTTTAGCGATTATTACTGAATTACCTCTACTGATTATTAATGTACAGCGCGGAGGCCCGAGTACTGGTTTGCCTACAAAGACAGAACAATCGGATTTATTACAGGCAATGTATGGAAGAAACGGAGAAGCGCCCATGCCCATAATTGCAGCAGCAACTCCTGGGGATTGTTTTTTTGCTGCTTATGAAGCCGCACGCGTAGCTCTTAAATATATGACACCCGTCTTTCTGCTGACTGATGGTTATTTAGCGAATGGTTCTGAACCATGGAAGATCCCATCATTAGATAAACTTCCCGACATTGAAACGAATCTTATTGACGCTTTACCAGATGGTGAAGAATCATTTTTATCCTACCAACGTGACGCAGAGACTTTTGGCAGACCGTGGGCCATTCCAAGCGTCGCTGGTTTAGAACACCGTATTGGTGGCTTAGAAAAGAAAGATGGTTCCGGCAATGTTTGTTATGAGCCAGATAACCACCATCAAATGACCGTCATTCGACAAGAAAAAGTTAATAAGGTTGTTCAAGAAATTGCTCCTACTCGTATCATTGGAGAAACGAGTGGTGATTTATTAATCTTAAGCTGGGGTGGCGCATCTGGTACAGCTCGATCAGCCACAGAGCAATTACAAGAAGAAGGATTTGCTGTATCTCATGTTAATTTAAGATGGATTAATCCATTGCCGAGCGATTTAAAGGATATTTTGAAACAATTTAAAAAAGTACTTATTCCCGAAATTAATAATGGCCAACTCATAAAAATAATTCGAGCTGAATATCTTATTGATGCAGTTGGATATAATGTGGTTCGGGGAAAACCACTTCGCGCTAGTTTACTTATTGAAAAAGCAAAAGAATGGTTAGGATAATATTATGACTGAAAAAATAGAATTTGCTCCATTAACGAAAAAAGACTTTGTTTCTGATCAAGCGGTGAGATGGTGTCCAGGTTGTGGTGATTATGCCATTTTAGCTCAAACACAAAAAAATATGCCAACCTTTGGACGTAAAAAAGAAGATTTCGTATTTGTATCCGGAATTGGATGTTCAAGCCGTTTTCCCTATTATATGAATACATACGGATTCCATTCTATTCATGGACGAGCATTGCCCATCGCATCTGGGGTAAAACTGGCTAATCCTGATTTATCTGTTTGGGTTGTGACGGGAGACGGTGATGCACTATCTATTGGGGGAAATCATTTTCTCCATACGTTACGTCGTAACATGGATTTAAATATTTTACTTTTCAATAATCGTATTTATGGATTAACAAAAGGCCAATATTCACCCACATCAGAAGTAGGGAAAATAACCAAAGCTTCTCCTTTTGGTTCTTTGGATTATCCATTAAATCCACCCGCAGTGGCGTTAGGGTCCCAAGCGACTTTTGTTGCTCGCACAATTGATCGTTGGCAATCGCATTTAGCCTCCATGATGGAAAGAGCCTATCATCATAGCGGTGGTTCCTTTATTGAAGTATATCAAAATTGTCTTATTTTTAATGATAATGCCTTTGAATCCTATACGGGGGCAGATAAGTTAGAAAATGTTATAGAACTTAAACATGGCGAACCGATGGTTTTTGCGAAAGGAACCAAAGGAATCAAATTAGATGGTTTTACACCTAAAGTTGTATCTATGGACGAATTTAGTCTTGATGATTTATTGGTGCATGACGAAACGAATCTAGATTTAGCCAATATTATTTCAAATTGGACAAGTCACCCAATCCTTCCTGAACCAATTGGTGTTATTTATGCTATTAATAAACCAACTTATAATGAACAGGTTGATAAGCAAATCGAAACCACCATCGACAATATTGGACCAGGAGATTTAGAAAAACTATTAAACTCAGGTGATACCTGGGTTGTGGAGTAAACCATGTCAACACGAACCGAACACGATAGTTTGGGGCCTGTAGAAGTACCTTCTGATAAATATTTTGGCGCTCAGACTCAAAGATCATTTAACAATTTCAAAATAGGCGACGAACATTTTTCAAGAGAATTTATACGTGCTTATGGTATTTTAAAAAAAGCCGCCGCAACAGTTAATCATAAGCTGGGCAATCTAGATGAAACATTGATGGTGTCTATTCAAAATGCAGCTGATGAAGTTATTGAAGGAAAATTAGACACTCATTTCCCATTGGTTGTTTGGCAAACAGGAAGCGGCACCCAAACGAATATGAATTTCAATGAAGTCATTGCTAATCGTGCTATTGAAATGATGGGGGGAGAATTGGGATCCAAAACACCGGTTCACCCGAATGATCATGTGAATATGGCGCAATCGACCAATGATACATTTCCTTCAGCCATCAATATTGCTGCCGTTGAATCTGTTACATCGCATTTATTACCGGCTTTAGGTCGTCTCAGAGATGGCTTGCAAGAAAAAGTAGATGAATTTGCTGATATTATAAAACTAGGAAGAACGCATTTGCAAGATGCGACACCCCTCAGTTTAGGGCAAGAATTTTCCGGTTATGTCTCTATGATAGATCATGGGATTAAACGTGTTGAAAATACATTAGACCATTGTTACGAATTAGCCATGGGCGGTACAGCTGTAGGGACAGGCATCAATTCCGTTGAAGGATTTGGTGAAATGTCTGCTGAAGCGATTTCAAGTTTAACCAATCTTCCATTCCGCACAGCCACAAATAAATTTGAAGCATTGGGAGCGCAAGATAGTATGGTGGAATTATCCGGCGCATTAAAAGTATTGGCTGGAAGTTTATTTAAAATTGCCAATGATATTCGTTGGTTGGCCAGTGGTCCGCGATCAGGAATTGGTGAAATTATTTTACCCGCGAATGAACCCGGCTCTTCAATTATGCCCGGGAAAATTAATCCCACTCAATGTGAAGCCATGACCATGGTCTGTACGCAAGTGATGGGAAATGATGCGACGATTTCAATAGCAGGAGCAAGTGGAAATTTTGAATTAAATGTTTTCCGGCCTGTGATTGCTCATAATATTTTACAATCCATTCGTTTGCTTGCAGATGTGTCAGATTCATTTAATACAAATGCCGTAAAAGGGATTGAAGCAAATAATGAGCGAATTGATTACAATTTATATAATTCACTCATGTTAGTCACAGCTTTAAATCCACATATTGGATATGATAAAGCTGCAAAGGTTGCAAAAACTGCTTATGCTAAAAAGCAAACATTGCGAGAAACGATTATTGAATTGGGGTACCTTTCCGGAGAAGAATTTGATCGGGTTGTTCAACCCGAAAAAATGATTTATCCACGAAAAAAAGATTAATCCTGCTTGGAACTTAAGTCTGATTATTTCTTATAATACCCATTTCACATTATACTCAAAAAAAGGAATGGGTTAAATTCTATAATGGCAAATGAAAAGCCAAAATTAGACACAGCAAAAATCTTTCTTCGAAGTTTAGCGGTAATCCTTATTGGGGGCGTTGCTATTCTTGGGTTTATCTTATTCCTTGCACAAGATTTACCTTCCATAGAGCAGTTGGAAAATTATGATCCAGATTTAGTCACACGTATCTATTCATCTGACGGAGAAGTATTGGATGAGCTTTTTATACAGAAACGGGTTTTTGTAGAGCTTAAAGATATTCCTGTTTATATGCGCCATGCAGTTATTGCTTCTGAAGATAAGCGCTTTTACGATCATTGGGGAATTTCTCTTCGCAGTGTTCTTCGAGCTGTTGTTGTAAATGTTGTTTCTTTTGATCCCTATGCTCAAGGGTTTAGTAGCCTTACACAACAATTGGCACGCAGTTTATATAAAACCATCGGTTTTGCTAATAGTTATACTCGAAAAATAAAAGAAATTATAACAGCAATTCAGATAGAACGCACATACACCAAAAATGAAATATTGGAAATGTATCTTAATACGGTTCATTTTGGGCATGGTACTTATGGCGTAGAAGCAGCCACGAAACGGTTTTTCGCCAAAGAATCAAAAGATTTAACCATTGCTGAAGCAGCCATTTTAGTGGGTGTTTTACCTTCACCGGCAAGTTACTCTCCCATTCGCCATCCCGAGCGTGCCTTACGAAGAAGAAATACCGTTTTGAGGTTAATGAGGGAGCAAGGGTATTTACGATTAGCTGATTATCAAGAAGCTAAGGCTCAAAACTTAGATAGCGTTCACGAAGATCCAAAAAGAGGTATGGCTCCATACTTTACAGAATATGTACGGCGTATTTTAGAAAAAGAAGATGAAGCATTAGGGGTCAATATTTATCGGGACGGATTAAAGATTTATACAACCTTGGACTCGAGGTTACAATCCATTGCTGAATCAGCCGTTTTAAAATCAATCGAGTATAACCAGAAAAAATTGAATAAGCGCCTATACAATGATCGTGAAGAATTTGAGCGATTATCTTATTTAACCATTTTCCCGGAAGATTCTGTTAAAATGATGTTGGACGGGGAATTAGAACTTTATAAAGATTTACGAAATAAATTATTAGTTCAAAGTGCTTTTGTTGCTCTTAACCCTAAAAATGGTGCCATTTTAGCGATGGTGGGAGGACGCCCAGATTATCACGATCAATTTAATCGATCGGTTCAGTTGAGGCGGCAACCCGGTTCTGTTTTTAAACCATTTGTTTATACCACAACATTGGATAATGGTTATCCTGTGACGGAGCAATTACTGAATCAACCCGTAGTGTTAAATGTTCAAAATGTCGATGGATCGTGGGTGAAATGGAAACCGCAAAATTATGATTTAAGTACAGGGGGTCTTACCACGCTTCGAGAAGGATTAAGAAAATCGATGAATCTTATTTCGGTTCGAATGGTTCAGCAAGGACTTGCTCCGGCTGAACAAGTAAAAAAGACGGCAAAACGAATGGGAATTACCACTAATATTCGCGCCGTTGATGCTATTGCTCTTGGCACATCCGAAGTGATTCCCATTGAAATGGTTGCAGCATATTCGGCCTTAGCCAATAAAGGTGTTTATTCTAAACCGTTTGGTATTCTTCGCATTGAAGATCGTTATGGGAATGTATTAAAAGAATTTGGTCCAGAACGAGAAGAAGTATTAAGCGCTGAAACGGCCTATTTAATGACGGATCTTATGCAAACAGTTATGAACCGCGGTACGGGTGGAAGCGCCAGATGGAAATATTTATTTAATCATCCAGCTGCAGGAAAAACGGGTACAACTCAGGGGTGGAGTGATGCATGGTTTGTCGGTTTTACCCCAAATATTGCAGCGGGTGCTTGGTTTGGTGTTGATGATTATAAAGTGAGTCTCGGAAAAGGTCAAGATGGCAGTCGAGCTGCCTTGCCGGCTTGGGCACGATTTATGCGAGATGCTCATAAAGAGTTGGGGTTTTCACATGATAAATTTGAACGTCCAGATAAAATTATTGATTTTGAAATTTGCGCTGTTTCGAAAGCATCTCCACAGCCCAACTGTCCTTTAGAAACGGAAATATTTAAAAAAGGAACCGAACCAACACGTAAGTGCAAGATTCATAAAACGTATTAAAACTCTTTAAGTTATAAAGAACCGAGAATTAATTTATTATCTTGTGGTTCGTCTCCAAGCACAATTGCATCATTGAATTGAATTAACGCTTTTTCAATCCCACTTTTATTGGAATTAAAGAGTCGGGCTATTGGTTCGTCTTTTTTTACTTCACTCCCAATTTTGTGATAGAATTCTACACCCGCTGTAAAATCAATTAAATCATTTGGATTCTTTCGTCCACAGCCCATTTCAACCATTCCCCAACCAATTTTTTCTGTATCCATAGATTGAATAATGCCCTCTTTCGATGCATAAAAGTTTATTGTGTCAGATGGTGGGCATGGGTTTCCTTCAAGTATGGATGAATCACCACCTTGGATTTCAACCATTTCAACAAATTTATCGAATGCTTTTCCATTGGAGATAAGACGGTTTAATTGCGCAATAGCCTCCTTTTCATCGACGGCTTTTTTAGATTGAATCATTAATTTGGATGCTAATGCTAAAGTAACATCCATGGTATCTTTTGGGCCACGGTCTTTCAAGCAATCGACAGATTCTTGGACTTCACACCATACGCCGGCATATTGTCCTAATGGTTGATTCATGCTTGTAAAAACAATATCCGTTTCAACGTCAAAAGCCGTTCCAATTTTTTTCATCCAAGCGCCTAATTGTTCAGCTTGTTCCATTGTTTTCATAAAGGCCCCTGAACCTGTTTTTACATCTAGAACTAAACCATTGATTCCTTCGGCTATTTTTTTACTCATAATTGATCCACAGATTAAGGGAATCGATTGGACCGTAGCCGTCACATCTCGTAGGGCATACATTTTTTTATCTGCGGTACAAATTTCACCCGTTTGCCCAATAATGGCGCAACCAATTTGATCGACCCATGATTTAAATTTTGGTAAGGGAACTTCAGCTTGAAATCCCGGAATGGCTTCAAGTTTATCAATGGTGCCACCGGTATGCCCCAAACTTCGCCCCGCTATCATGGGAAGCGTTAAGCCGGCAGATGCAAGGAGTGGAGCAAGAATGAGAGAAATTTTATCTCCGATTCCGCCCGTACTATGTTTATCCACAACCGGTGTTGTTGTTTGCGAAAAGTCTAACTTTTCTCCTGATGCAATCATGACTTCTACGAGTGCAAATGTTTCATCCTCTGTTAATCCATTAAAATATATCGCCATAAGCATAGATGCCATTTGGGATTCCGGTAGTTCTCCGGATGTAAATGATTCTACAAACCATTTCATGTTTTCTCTGGATAGAGGGTTTCCGTCTCTTTTTTGTGCAATAATTTCTGCGGGTATCATGTGTTTTCCTTTTTATTAAATAGTGTGAATTGTATGGGTGCCTTTTCTCGAACAGTATGCAAAGTTAAATAGAGAGATATAACTAAAAATATCACATTTGGGGTCCACATACCGACGACAGGATTAACAATATTCCGATCGGCTAATTCTTCCCCTCCAATGAGAAAAATGTAATAAACGAGAAAAAAGCCAAAACTCAAACTTGTACTTACGGCAAATCCGCCTCGTTTAGCCATTGTTCCCAATGCTGCCCCAAGGAGTACAAATAAAATACAAGCGAAGGGGAGAGAAAACTTCTTATGCATTTCAACTGTATATTTATTTCTGCTTTTTACATAACTGGTAATGAGGTTGAATTCATTATTCAATTGGCGCTCAAGTGTTTTGAGTTTCCTTTTTTTCTTGTTGAGGCTTCCTTTTGTTAAGGTAGTATCTTTCAAAATAGAATCGCGAGCCGTGTCCACAAAAAGAATTCCTTGTTCTAAACTAACGGGAGAAATAGAATCTTCGAGTACACGAAAAAAAGAACCAGCAATACGTTTTTCAACCACTTGAATTCTTTTTTCATAACTTTGTCGTTTTTTGAGCATCATGGGAACAGTCATTTCCCGATCCGTTCGGCTGGATGAATCACGGCGGTTTAAAAGTAAATCATCTGCGGCAATGGTAATAATATGTTTTTCAAAAGCAATGCGTCTATAATGGGAAAAATCTTTCAATTCTAATTCATGGATTTCACCATTATAAAGTGTTAAAACGAACGCATTAGATATGACATCAAGTTTTCCTTCTTTTGCATGAATACTTGTTTGGGACTCTTTCCCTTTTTTGGAGAAAATGCGCACATCTTCCATCATTTCTCCATTTTTTCCACCAATAATCATGCTATAGTCTGGAAGAACATCTAGGAAAAACCCTGGTTCTATATTCATATCCGGGCGTTTTCGATATATATCTCCAGAAAGAAGGCGAGCTTTAAAATTCATATCCGGTAAAATGAAATTATTGAAATAAATCAAAATTAACCCGACTGTGAGTCCGAACGTGAGTGCAGGTCGAAGAATGGCGAGATAGCTTATGCCGGAAGCACGCATTGCATTAATTTCATTATCTTCCGAAAGTCGTCCGAATGTCATAAGGGTTGCTAACAGAACCGCCATTGGAACGGCAAGGGCTAAAATCCAAGCAAGATTGAGAAATAGATATTCGAGAATAGTTAAAACATCGAGTCCTTTTCCTAAAAATCTATCCACGGCTCGGAGGAGAAAATTGACAAATAGGATAAAGGTTATCATGCCTAAAGAAAAAATAAACGGCAGGACAAGTTCCTTAATAAAATATCTAGACAAAAGTCGCATGGGAGAAATTACAATAATTGATGTTGTTCTTCTTTAAAAAATGAAACGCATTATGATGAGCCTGCGACGCGGTAATCTCCTCGGTTCCTAGGTTAAATCCGGACCCATTCAAGGAGATTGTCCCGTCTCGCTTTTCGCAGGACTCGCAGTAATTTTTAAAGAAAGAATAGTCATTACGAGGCATGAAATACGGAACGAAACAACAAAAGTCATTCCGAGTGAGAGACTCAATTATTTAAATAAATAAAGGTCTAGCCAACGAGGAATCTCCATTAGTAAATCCTAAAGTATTTCAATGGATAAGTTCTCCAGTAATGGTTATGAAGATTCTTCTCTCGGTTTACTTTGTTGAATATTTATTCATAGGGGTTTTTCGATCAGAATGACA